>JAUJOM010000048.1:20741-24245 GCA_030447645.1 Longimicrobiaceae bacterium
TGGCGCCTGGATTGTGCAGCTAAGTAGCTGCTGCTGGGTTACTTGCCACGTTACCAAAAGGTAACGTGTGTTCCCAAATCGGAATGCCGGTTTGGACCATGTACGGTTCGGCTAAAAGGCTAAGTAGCGTAGAGAACGCAACTTACGCAGTTTGGCACACGTTCCACATACTCGGCACACCTCCTGCCTTAGTACTGGCCCAGCGGGACCACGTTGAAGAGATGGTACGCACTTCCCACCCTTGCAGCACTGGCGGTCTTCGCCGCGTGTAGCGATACCACAACCGGCCCAACCGCAGTTGCGCCAGGCGGGCCGAACGGCGCTGTCAGTGCACCGGTGGACGTCGAGACAAAGACGTGCCCGAACACTGGGACCGAGGGTTGGACGAAGATTGACAATGAGGCGGGTAGCGCGAGTGGCGACTGGGGCTCACTCTCCTATCCCAAGGGCAAGACGGTTACTACTTACCTCAATACCGGCTACCAGCTCGAGGTCTGCGTCAAGTCCGGCACTAACGTAAATGACGGCTGGGCGGAGATTTACAACGTCACACCGGAGATCGTCGACGGCCGGCCGACAGCGCAGACGATCACGATTGCCCAGGATATCTCGCACACGCGGTGGCGGCTTGTGCCCACGTCAACGCCCCCCTCCCCCCCTGTTGCCAAGCTCCCTCTGAGCGCCACTAACGAGGCGACGGGCAGCTATGACCGCAAGATCTCTTGGGGTCTCACCAAGACCGTGGACTCCCCCGAGCACAGCGGCTTTGCGGGCGGGGCGGCGGGCAGCTCCACCTGGACCGTGACGGCGACCAAGGGCGAGGAGTTGAGCGACTACTCGGTCACCGGCAATTTCGTGGTGTCCAATCCCAATAGCATCTCCGTGGGGTTCAGCGTCAGCGACGTGCTGAGTGACGGCACGAAGGCCAACGTGAGCTGCCCGAGCTACTCCGTGGCGGCCAATGACAGGGTCACCTGTACCTACACCGCGTCACCCACAAGCGCGACCGCGACATCGTACGCCGTTGTCGTGACCTCCACCACCGAGGGCGTAGCGGGTAATACTGCGATGGGCACAATCACGTGGAAGGCGAATACCAGCGGCGCGGGGACCGTGACTCTGGCCGATCCGACCCAGGGGGATCTGGAGATGGGGGGCTGGTCGCAGTCGATCTCCGACACCCATGCCGTGAAGTTCGAACAGAAGTTCAACTGCTCGGCCATTCCCAGCCGCTACACCACCGGCTCCTTCACGGCCAAAGTGCTCAACACGGCCACGCTCAAGGGCTCTGGTGTCCACAAAACTGCCACGGCGCAGGTTGTGATCACCTGCATGAATCCGTTCGAAACCGCGACTGNAGGGCCGCTGCGAAGTCAAAGGACGGATGATCACGAGGGGGTAGGCCAAAACGGCCAGGAGGAATCTGCTCGCCGGCGTCTTCCCGAACAAAGGCGCGTGACATGCCTCTACTCCTTGATCAGCAAAATCAGAGATCCGCTGTCCAGGAGCTGCGGGTCACGTTCTTGAGCTGCTCCGCATGGCGGAGGAACTCGAGGGTTACGGAGAGTTCAGATGGGCTCATTGGCTAGCTGTTCCACGTCGGTCACGAGAGCGGCAAGCTCTCGCTGTTGTTCTCGCAATTGCGCCACACCCGGATTGCTTCCCGGACACAGGAGGCTTTCTAGACGGGCGGTGAACGCCTCTGGCTGCATTGGCAGCTTGTTCAGCGCGTGAGCCAGTTTCTTTTCACCTGGGAAGTACTCACGGTTCAGAGCAAAGATCACCTGGACAAGGGCATGAAGCACTTGCTGCACGATCGCGCTGGTGTAGATGACGTCCACCCGCTCGATGGCACTGCGGTAGTGAAAGTTATCAGGCCAGAATGCAGCCGCCGGCATGAACCTCCGGAGAATTGCCTCCCTCAAGGCCTCAGGGTAGATGCTGACCCGCTCTTTCCATCGCTGCAGCATCCCGTGTGGATCTTCTACGATCCGCATCGTGTGCACATCGGCAAGCGTCACGTGGTTGAAGAACCCCATGACTGCCCACGGTACATACTCGCGTCGAATGTCGCCCCCTGCACACGCGGCGATGGTCGATTCAACCTGCTCTGTATTCCGAAGCCAGCACTCCACCCGGCCGCCCTGGTACGAGAAATCCGTCCCACCCTGAAAGAAGGGGTCATCGTGCCCCCACGACGCAGGCTCTGATGTTGCGCCGAGCGTTTGTAGCACATCGTCGGCTCGCTGCAATGCCGGAATGACTCGGTGAGCGAACAGGTACATATCCACGTCCGAGAAAGCATCGCTGCGCCCCTTCGCGTAAGAGCCTCCAAGTGCGATTCCGTATGGGCCGATGCACCAATGCCGTAGCAGGGGAAGGAGTTCACTAACCAGGAAGTTGGGCCCTTTCATGCTTTACTGGAGCGCGGGCTCTGCCTCCAGAGCGCGGCGTACACGGTGCGTCCCCGTTCTCGCTCTTGCAAGACCGGAGAGGCGGTTGACATTGGCGGCCTGGAGAGTGAAAAGGACGGCCTATACATCAGGGTTTCCACACAAGCGGTCGAAGTTCGTGCCCTCTCCGCGCAGTTCGCCCAGCAATAGCGGGACGGTGTGATGCATCAGGCTGATCGGCAAGGAGGGCGTGCGTGATGGACCGTGGGAAAGCTATGGGCGAGCGGGGGAGAGCACCAGCTACACGCGATCCAGAGGTCGGTGTGGCTCGGTCGGTAGCACAATTCGGATGCTGTCACCGGGCCGGACCTCGCCGCCTGTCAGCACGATCGCCATCACACCTGCCTTGCGGATCAGATTGCCATGCTCGTCCCTGTCAAGCACGGCCGACATCAGGCCCGGCTGAAAGCGATCCAGCTGCACGCATGGGTTGCGAAGGCCGGTGACCTCCGCCACGGCGGTAGCACCTAGGTGGAGCCGCGTGCCCACCGGGAGGCGGAGCAGGTCGACGCCGCGCGTGGTGACGTTTTCTCCCATCTGCCCGGCCGACACGGCGAAGCCGGCGGCCCGCAGCTCGTCGTGGAGTTCGGACTGCATGAAGTGCAGCTGGCGCAGGTTGGGCTGGGTCGGGTCCTGCGCCACCCGCGAGCGATGCTTGACCGTGCCGCCCATGTGGGCATCACCCTCGACACCCAGCCCCGCCAGCAGCCGGATGCTGGACTGCCGCAGCTTGCTGAAGGTGTGCCCTGCGCTGCAGCTGACCGCCGTCACCACTGCTCCCATTAGCTTCCGCAGTGAAGCCGCTACCCGGCGAACTTTTCCCGGTAGCGGCTTTTTTCAAGAAAGGCCGAAAAGTCCTTGACTTCCAATATGTCGCGGATCGCTTGACGCTTGTCCCTGGCGTGGTTGTAGTAGGACTCGCTGATCTTGTAGCCGATGTAATAACCCAAGTCCGATGGGCGATCCCTGGCGCGCAGCAGGTTGTACATCCATTTCTGGAAACTGGTGCCGTTCATCTCGCTTTGGAACTGCCGAGATCGGGAGTGCGTCG
>JAUJOM010000049.1 GCA_030447645.1 Longimicrobiaceae bacterium
ACGTCGGTGACCGCCTATCGCGGGTCAGGCGGTCTGCACGAGCCGCAGCAACGCGGTCGGAGGTGGATCGTGCTGGCCGACGACGGGGACATCGTGGATCTCAACGACGGCTACTGCGCCATGCGCTTCAGCAACGGGGTGCGGATCTTCTCCGGAAACCGGCAGGGGAGCCTGGTCGTCACGCCGGCCAGCAATGGCCAGGTGCATGCGAACGCGCTGTACGTGAACACCTCGGCGGGGCAGATCCGCACGGACCTCGGCCACGCGACAGGACATCTTCTTCAACACCAACCGCCGCACGGCCCTGCGGGTGGGCAACGGCCCCACTTTCGAGACGGGCCCGCATCGGCTTCTACGGGGACAGCAACACCTTCCGGGCTGGGGAGGTCTGGTTCACGATCGGGGGACGCCAACCCGGCGGACCCTGGGATTCGGGTGGAGCGCAGGACGCCCGGTGCATACAAGGCCCTGGCCACCCTCTGCGACAAGGACGGGAACGCCACGGACGGGCACGGTCACCGCCTCCAACATCGCGGCGCCGTCCGCGCGTGCTCAAGGAGAACATCGCCCTGTTCACGGACGATGCGCTCCGGCTGGTCGAGGGATCCGCGTGGGCAAGCTTCAACTACATCGCCGACCTGGGCAAGGACCGGCACATCGGTTTCATCGCGGATGATACGGACGAGTTGTTCTCCGGCAGGGAGCGGGACCGGTTCAACCTTCCGAACACGATCGGGGTCCTCTATCGGGCCGTGCAGCAGCTTGGGCCATCGGGTGGAGCAACCGAGCGAGAGGGCCCGAGTGGCCTGCACGGACGCGCGGGGGGTCCTGCGCGAGAGGAATTAACGTCCGCACGAGGAAAACGAACATGCACATCGCACAGCACAGCTGCGGAAGCGGTGCGGAACTGCGCAAGACCGCCACCGGCACCATCCAGGTGGGGCTCCGCCCCGTCCAGAGCGAGGACCCGTCCGCGCTCCCCGCGCCCGCGCCGGCGCGCAGCAGTACATCGAGGGGAGGAGGCCGGGGTCCCGGCGCTCGGGGCGCGGATCCAGGTCACCTACACCCAGGCGGACATCGTATGAAGCTCGCCCTCACGCACGAGTGGAGCCTTCCGCGATGCTGCGGGGCGCGGAGGGATCCAGGAAAAGCTCCCCGTCGCGCTCGCCCTCCGGCTCCGCGAGGTGGTGCGCCGTGCTGCAGCCGCACGCCAGGGACGCGGAGGAGCTGGGGAGGGAGATCTCCGCTACGCCGTAAAGGACGGGTCGATCCTGGACGGGGAAAAGCTCCCCGTCCGCTCACCGACCCCGAGGCCGCGCTCCGCCAGGTGAGCTGGCGCTCTGCCGGGTGGAGGTGGAGGGGAGCCCACGCCAGGGAGGCGGAGGATCTGCGCGTCTCCGGCGGGCGATCGTCGCCGTCTGGTACGCCGCGGCGACGGGTCGGCGCAAACTTCGCGGCCCGACCTGAGAACGGGGCACAGGCCCCCGCTCGGCACAGCGTCCGAGGCTGGTGCTTTGGCCTACATTCGAAGAGAGGAGGGACGTGGTGAGCAGCCTGTCGGAGGGAAGGTGGACGTCGTCTCCACGCTGGTGGGGGTGGAGATGGAGCCCATCCCCGCGGGGCGAGCTGGAGGCGGCGGGTCTCGCCACCCGGCAGGAGCTGAACGGCGTGGGCGATCGGCGAACGCACCCGCTGGGAGTACGCTGATCGTCGACGAAGCGCGCGAGCGAGGCCGCCACGGAAGCGGAGCAGCGCCACCAGAGGGAGCGGATCGCGGAGCAGGTGATCCGCCCCGATCGCATCACCGACAAGCTCGAGTCCGCCAGCGAAGCGCAGTCCACGCCAGCCGAAAGAGAGCAGATCGGAAAACGGCGGGACCGGGCTGACGAGCCCGCTCCAGCCCCACACGGAGGAGATCATGAACGCAATCCGGGCGCGGCTGGCCGCCCCTCTTTCGCCAGCCTCGTTCGCCGCCCTGCTCGCCCCCAAGGTACCGTGACGACCTCATGCCGGAGGGGGCGACCCGCATCGAGGCGTGGGTGGAGCACACCTTCGAGCTGGTGCTCTTCCTGGGCTACGCGGTGCTCCATCCCTGGCTGCAGAAGCGCTGGAATCCCACCGGCGCCTTTACCGCCGAGGCCGCGCGCAGGCTGGAGCACGTGGCTCACGTGAACCGGGGGTAGCCCCCGCGCTCTTCCCGAACAGGAGCTGCCCCGCGGCGGCACTCCGCACCCCGCGCAGGCAATGGCAAGTACACCGTTTTCCTTTTTGGAGATGATATGAGAACGACGTTTCGCTGATTCTGCTGGGGAGGCCGCTCCTCTCCGGCGCATCCATTCTCGCACGGCCCCCTGGCACGGAGCTCCGGGAGCGCCTGCGTCCCTGCGCCCGCGGCGGAACCCGCGCGCCGGAGCATGCATGCGGGCGCATCGGTGGGCGCGGCGCCCAGGTCGCGTGCACGACGTCAACCCCGGTGCCGGGGTGGAGCGCGACCTGTGCCTGACGGTGGTGGTGGGGGCGGGGGCGGCCGCGGAGTGCGGGGACCTGCGCCTGGTGCACGTCCTTCCCACTGCGCACGCTGAGCCGGGCCCGCACGCCCGTGCTCCTCTACAACAGCCAGCACGCCCGGCCCCAGGCCCTCGTGGCCGCCAACGTCACGCTCCCGCAGGGGACCAGTGGGCTGCAGCGCGTGAGCGCCACGCTGTGGGTCGATGACCGGCCGCGGGCGCGCAGCACCTGGAGCGGCGGCGGGTGGCCCGGCAGCGGTCCGGCTCGGATCGCGCTCGGCTACGACGCCCAGGGCGAGGCGACCGCGCTCAAGCGCTTGTCCTGGAGGTGAGCGCCGTCTACGCAAGCCCCAGCGGGGAGGTCGCCGAGACCACGCGCGCGGTGGGGGCGCTCGCCATCCTGAACCGCAGGAACAGCCCTTCGGCCCCGGGTGGTGGCTCGCCGGGCTGGAGCAGCTCCTCCTGGACCCGCGCGGCAACCCGGCGCTCCGGGTGGGCGGCGACGGGAGCATGCGCCGCTACGCCGCGGTCCCGGGGACGACGGACCGCTGGGCCGCGGCCAGCATCGACCGGCCCGACACGCTGGTGCGCGACGGCACCGGCTTCGCGCGCCTGCTCCCCGGCGGCGCGCGTGCGCTTCGACGCCCGCGGGCGGCACGTGGCCACGCGCAACCGCCCGGGGCAGGAGACGAGCTTCGGCTACACTGCCGAGGGGCGGCTGGGCAGCGTGAGCGTCCCGCCCGCGGGCTCGGGCCTGTCCTACACCTTTGTCTACGGTGCGGACGGCCGCCTGGCACGCGTCGACGCACCCGGCGTGCAGGGTCCGGGCGGGCCTCCCCGCAGCGTGCTCCTCGCGCGGAGCGGCTCGCAACGAGCATCACCGACCCCGACAACCATCAGGTGGTCTTCACGCACGCGGACGGGACGGGGCGGCGCATCGTCGCCCGCCGTGACCGGAGGGGGCACACCACCCTCTTCCGTTACGACGCCGGGGGCAAGATCGCGGCCTCGCGGCTGGACCTGGAGAACGGGACAGCATCGTGACCGCCTGCGCGCGCTGGAGAGCGTGGGGCTCGCCGCGAGCGATGGCAGCGGGGCGGGGTGGACACGGCGCGGGCCTACGCACTGATCGACGGTCCGCGCACCGACGTGGGCGACAGCACGCGCCTGTGGCTGAACCGCTGGGGTGCCCCGCGGCGGATCGTCAACGCGCTGGGGCACGAGACGCTGCTCACGCGGGGCGACGCGCGCTTCCCCGCCCTGGTCACGCGCGTCGACTACCCCGCCTGGCCGACGGAGGCCAGCGTGTGGTTACGGCCACGTACGACGCGCGCGGCAACATCAGGACCCAGACCGAGGTCAACCCCTACGGCACCGGTGATGCCACGACGCGCTACGAGTACACGAACGCCGCCTGGCCGGACTTCGTGACCCGCATCGTGCCCCCGGAGAAAGACAGCACGGTGATGGACTACCACGCCAACGGCAACCGCGCCTGGCACCAGCCGGGTGCGGACCAGGCGCGGCGGGTGGAGTTCTTCTATAACGGTCTGGGACTCTACTCCTCCATGCGCATGCCCTCACAGCGGGCGAGTGGGGGGCACGAGACTCCGTGGAGTACGACGCCTGGGGCAACCTGTACCGGACCCGGACGCCCAAAGGGCACTGGACCACGACCCAGAAGGACGTGCTGGGCCGGGACTCGGTCGTCACCTCCCCGATCGACACGCTGGGGCAATCCTTCCAGACGCAGACCTTCGCGTACGACGCGATGGACCGCGTCCGGTCGGTCGAATCGTTCGGGCCCGCACTCAGCTATACACGCGCCTATCCGAACGGCATCACCGAAACGCACACCGGCGGAGGAGCGCCTGTTCGTGCGCAACTTCTACAACGCGGAGGGTGCGCTGGACAGCGTGGCACGCTGGAGCCGTCCGGACACCAGCCGGATCGGCACGATTACCACCCGCTGGCGCTACGATGCTGCCGGGCGCAAGATCCGTGAGGTCGCACCCGACAGGCAGGAGGATGAGTACACGTACGACCTCGCCGGTAACGTGAAGAGTTGGCGGACCCGGCGTGGCCACACCATCAGCATGGAGTATGATGCCCTGAGCCGGCTGAAGACGCGCGTGGTGCCCGGGGCCAGCTACGACGTGTGGAAGCCCCAGTGGATGTTTCCGTACTATGTGGACGACGGCACGGGCGGGCTGAACCAGACCAACGGCGGATTCTCAGGGCTCACCATTCCCGGCGACGTGGCGAGCTTCACGTACGACGCCGTGGGGAATCTGCTGAGTGCGACCAACCGCGACGCCACGGTCAAGCGCAGCTACTACCCGAACGGATCGCTGGCCACGGACACGCTCAAGGTCCGCACCTACGCCGAGCTCAGCGCCGGTGGGGACACGACCCGCCATGTGTACGGGCTCGGCTACGGTTACGATCTGAACGGCCGGCGCAAGACCCTGGTGCACCCGAAGGGCCTCGCCCCGGTGGTGGATGGGGTGATTCGCGACGTGCAGCGCTACGCCTACAACGACACTACGGGGGCGCTGAAGACGGTCACGGACGTGCTGGACAACTCCTTTCAGTACGCGTACACGGCGGACGGCGAGCTGGAACGGCTCTCCGGGGCAGGAACGGAGATACATTACAGCTATGATGCCGACGGGCAGATGATGCGGCGGGTAGACCGGGCCGGCACCTACCTGCTGCACGAGGACACATTGTTCCACGATGCACGGGGCAAGACTCTGCGGGCCCGGACCAATACCGATACCATCGCTTACGCCTACACTGGGCTCGGCTCCCTCGCCTGGTCGTACACCCACCCGTACGTCAGCGTCCGGGACAAAGTGGACCCTGAGGAGGCCTACGTCACAGACGCACTGGGCAACGCGCATACTGTGACGCGCCGCTCCACCGACCCGGTACGGGACATCGACGATGGGTGGTACGCGAGCGAACTTCGCTACGAGCCAGGCACGGGGCGGCTCCTCAAGAGGTGGACGGCGCCGCATGTTTCGACGAACCCCCTGACGCAGACCGATACGACGGAGTACGACGCGGCCGGCAACCGATTTCGCTACGCCAACGCGGAGCTTGCCTGGACGCCGTACAAGGACTGCTCGGGCACGACCTGTGTGAACCCCTCCGACGCGACACTACGCGAGTGGTCGGCTTCCTACTACGGGGCCGACGAGCGTCTACGCGTGATGGATCGCCGTACCTGCTACTTTTACCCGGAGGGGGGGTGCGACAGATCCCGGCCGCCGCTCTACGGGTCGCGCCCGGCGTTCGAGGAGCACCGCTACGACGCGCTGGGGCGGCGCGTGCTGGTGAGAACGCGGCAGGAGTGGGCGTGCGGGTCCCACTGTGACAACAGCCTGCGGCGGATCGTTTGGGACGGAGACCAGATCCTGTATGAGATCAGTGCGCCCGGGGCCACGTCGGCCACTGAGGCCGAGATGGAGCGGGATGTGGGGCATGTCGTGCCCTACAAGAGCGAGAGCTTCCTCTATGGGCGGATCGCCTACACGCACGGGTCAGGCATCGACCAGCCGCTCGCACTGATCCGCATGGAGTACTCCGACCTTATTCCGGGCCCGGAGCTGGTGGTCCCGCGCGCGACATGGCGGGGCACCTACGACACGGGCACCTTCGGCAGCTTCGGCGCGGGGAGTCGCTGCGAGGGGGTGTGGGAACAGGTCAGCAAGGACGAGCTCAATCCGGATTCCGCATTCGTGGACTACTGCATCGAGGTAGACTGGCCGGCGCCCCATCTGTGGAGCTCGCAGCTGTCGCGGCGGCGCAACATGCTGGGCCCAGTCTCCTGGATGGGCAGCCTGATCGTGGGTGGGCGCGATGCGTCGGGGCAGCTCTACCGCAGGAACCGCTTCTACGATCCCCAGAGCGGAAGGTTCACTCAGGAGGATCCCATTGGCCTGGCCGGCGGGCTCAACGTGTACGGCTTTGCCAATGGCGACCCGGTCTCCTATAGTGATCCCTACGGCTTGAAGGTCATCTGCATGAACCGTGCAGCTTGCCAGTTGTGGTCGAATCTACTCAACACGGCGAGGATGGCGTCCCGCCTCTTCGGGACCGCGACATCGCCGCCGCCGGCAGACAGCTCTTCGGCGTGATGCATAGGCTGCAGGCCGACGAGAGAGAAGACTCTAGCCATTACGGTGGAGAACACCAACTTCTTCAACCGTTGGGAGCATACTTCGTGGGGATTTTCAACCCGGCGAACGCGACTGGTCCCTGCGGCAAGGTAGATCGGCTCTGTCCCGCCGGTGCCTCCTATGCGATCCGCCTCGATCCGAACTACTCTGGCTTCGCTAGCGTCGGAGCGTTGACTCGCGGCGCTCACGAGCTCGGCCACGCACACGCACGAATGGTGGATGGACTGCCTCGGGGCCAAGAGAGCGAAGATCAAGCTGTCGCGACCGAAAACAGCTACCGGACAACCCAGAGTTGCTCTGCTCGGACATCACACGAGCATGGCAACGCGGGACCACCTTGCAACTAACAATGCAATCAAGCCTTCTTCTGAGAATCGGTTTGGTTATCCTCGCCCTCCTGTTCTTTCTCGATCCGTATACGGTCGGGAAGGTTGGCGGCGATGAGGAGGCGTTCGCCCGATTCTATTGGCAGTCCGGCTCGCTGCCGCGTCGATGATCCTGCTGGTGGTAACCTTTGAGCGGCTTCGCCGTGGAGCAAACATCCTCGTACCCCTCCTGATGGAGTTGGCGTTATTCATTGTGGCTAACGCCATCTACATCCTGCGGGACGGGTGGGATGTGAGAATGTTCTACGGTTACGAGGGTTCACCCGTTCCTCTTATCGCAGTCAGCGCAGGATTCCTGATAAGAGGCGTGCTGCTGGTGACGGCGAAGGACAGTCGAGTTCTTCAACACTAGCAGCGGTGCGGTCACGTCTCACATCCACGGTGGTGCCGAGGTCAGCGAGAAACTCGTAGGGTGATGACGGCAGGGTGGCTGCGTACCGTCACCGGGCTGCAGTACTTGAACGAGAGGTGGCAGGCACTCCAGAGTGCCTGCTACCTCTCAGAAACCCGCTCGCGATCGAGTCTAACATCGAAGGCCGTCGGAGACGCCTCAACCGGGTCGCCAGATCCACGGGCGGGCCAGCTTGGAAGAAGAGGCCCCGGGCGATCGGCTCTTTATTTGGAGGCCGCCAGGCGCCTCAAAGTCGGCCTACGGATCCACGCCGGGGCTCCCAATGGAGCTCTCCGGCTACGAGTACATGCCCGAACCCGCGTTGTCAATTCGCACCCAAGTGACTGCCCGACTGGAGGTTCGCGTAACTCGAAGCTCAAATCCTGGGAGGCGACACGCCTTTCTGTCCCTCGAAACTCCTTCATCGGAGACTTGAGCGAACCTGCGAAGACCCGGGGAGCAGTTCTATACAGGGGCTGGCTAATGCCACCTCGATCTTCTCTGGGCTCCGTCCCGGGTCCCGCCGGGGGTGCTGAAGCGGTCTTCGTCTGGCTTGTCTCAGGCCGCAACTTCCGTGCGGCGGTTCTGGCGCTTGGGCGGCTCGACGGTGAAGCACCGCCGCTCCCGCGCGATGTTGAACATCAGGCAGAGCATCTCGCGCGCGACCGCCACGACCACCGGCAGCTTCTTGCCGCCCGTGCGTGCTACGTGCCGCAAGAAGCGGTCGCGGAACATTCCGTCGCTGCGCACTGCACGCAACGCCAGCATGAAGAGCTGCTTGCGCAGCAGAGGCTTGCCGCGCTTGGAGATATGCGGCTGTCCCTTGGTCGTGCCGCTGGACCGCTCCACCAGTGAGAGACCGGCCAGTTTGAGAATCTGCTTGGAAGATTCGTACGCCTGTGGGTCGCCGATCAATCCCAGGAAGACCGCTGCCGAGACCGGCGCCACCCCAGGGATCGAGAGCAGGAACTCCGCTTCAGGAAGATTCCCGAGCACTTCCTCCATGCGGGTCTCGGTCAGCTCCATCTGCCGGGCGAAGACGTCGATCTGCTCGATCAGCAGCGGGATCTCGCCCTTGAGCGCCCCCTGCGCGATCGGGAGCCCCACGGTACGTTCGGCCGCGCCGACGAGCTGCTGATAGGTCTTCTCGCCCAGGTGGTTGCGCGAGATCTCCTTCAGCAGCTTGAGCACCTGGCGCCTGGGCGCCTTCAGCAGATCCGCCGGTCCAGGATAGCGGGCGAGAAGCTTCAGGGGCGTGATGTAGTGGAACTTGGGGAAGACCTGCTCGAACTCGGGCCAGACGACCTGCAGGACGGACTTCAGCCGGGTCAGCGCCGCCGTCCTCTGGATCGAGACGTTGTCGCGTGCGCTCACCAGGTAGCGCAGCTCCGCGTATTCCTTCTTCAGGAACGGAAAGCTGACGAACTGCCCAATCGCCACGAGGTCCGTGATCGTACCGGCATCCTTCTCATCCGTCTTGATCGCCTGGCTGTGCATCACCTCCTTCCAGCGCTTCGAGTGCGAGGCGAGCACGCTCACCACCTGGAAGCCCTTCTGCTGGAGGTAGTAGGCGAAGGTGAAGCCGTATACGCCGGCGAACTCAATCCCCACCAGGATCTGCGGAGGCGGGGCTCCTCCCGAGAGGGCGAGAATCTTTTCGGCCGCGAGGTCAAACCCGTCGCGCGTGGTGTGGAAGGTGAAGGGCTTGGAATCCGCGCCGCCGCGGGGGCGGACGACCAGACAGTGCTTGAACTTCCCCGCATCGACTCCGACAACCGCGGCGGCGAGTTGGGCACGGCTCCGCTGCTGGGCCTGTTTGGATGAACGCATCGGGTCTCCTCCTCTCGGCTGAAGTACGGGAGTGATGCATCGGCATCCGCCATGGTAGCGGAACATCGCTCCCCGAGAAGAGACGCTGGAGGGGCACCGCCAGAGGGTCACCCTGGCGGTTTCCCATCATAGGAGTCTATCGTATTCTGATCCGTACGGGCTCGCGGCTTGTCCAGCTGCTCCTGCGGCTTCGGGCCGACACTCCCCGAGCCTGGCAGACTGCACGCCTGAAGAGCTGTCCATGATTGGCGGAGTGCAGGATGAAGGCATCGGCCCGATTGAATGGCTAATTGGTGGGTGGTCACTCAAGGGCGGCTGGAACGCCATGCGAGCGCTCGGCACTGCTGGGGCAGCGCGCTTCTTCGGGCGTGAAGGTGTTATGGAGGCAGGCGAGTTGGTTGCGACTCACGGTCCCACTCTTTCGCGTAAGCAGTTCAATCGGCTCACCGAAGATATTGCGCAGAACGGGATAAAAGAGCCGATCAAATATGTGGTGTACAACGGAAGAAACTACGTTGTGGATGGTCACCATCGGCTCAGGGCCGCGATCCGGCTCGAGCTGCGCGAAGTTCCCGCTGAACAAGTCACACTGCCGTTCCGCGGGTACAAGACATTCCAAGACCTGATTCACTTCGACCCGTAGATGATGATGGCGCTCTGGCAATTCGATGCGCTGCTGGTACCCCGGAAGAGGCTGCAGGAGTTACTCGGGGAGCTGCCGGATCGCGTATCACACCAAGCCTTGGACCAAGGTGATTGGTGGGAGCAGTACTCGCTTTCGGAGCAGGATGAGCGCCTAATCGCCTCCTTTGCTCCTCCTCGCCCGACTTGGAGTTCCAGCCTCAAGTCTTGGGGCGAGGAGGACGGGCACCGAATCGACATCTACCGAGAAAATGGTAACGTCGAGGAGGTGTCGGTACGAATCGATGCTCGTGACGTCAGTTCGGATTTCGTGCAGCACGTTGCTGCTCTGGCGAACCGTTGGGATTGCGTGATCGTGGCGGCGGATCTCCACGTTATCCCGGCATTGGCGGGCGAGTTGAGGGCAGCGGTGGAAGACTCTGCCGCAGGCAAGTTCGTCCGTGACCCAGAAGGGTACTTCAGGTCGGATGGTGCACAACCCGATGCATGATCCTACTCGCCAGGTGCGTCATCACCCCGACCGTGCAGATTTTGGTGGAGAAGTCGGCGGGGTGGAGGGCATGAAATACTTCTGAGTTGATCGAGGTCTTGGGTACCCGACGGTACGATCAAGTGTCACATCGGAGGCGGTGCATGCACCCCTCAATCGGGTCGCCAGATCCGTACCAGGCGTGGACAAGTACTAACAACACGGAGCGGGGCAGCACAGCGCTGCCCGCTTCCATTTTGGTCCGGTACGACCAGTTCCCCCTAGCAGAGGCCATCACGTGCGGATGCCTCAAACCGCGCTCAGATCCGTACCGGAACAATTTGCCCCTCGCAATCTCGAATTTCCTTGGGAGCCTCGTGGCGCTTTGGTCCGGTCCCGGGATTCACATGGGACAGTGTAGTCGAGCCCTGATGCGATCACGTGTTCGCTGAAGAGCCGCCCGTATGACGCTCTGACCCCGGAAGAAGATCCGCACAGGGGATTCCACCGCTGCAATCCAGCGGGATAAGCCACCCAAACCTGATTTATCAAGTACGCACCTGGTGTCCAGCCCGGCATGGATTCGCGTTGCTCGAAGGTATCGTGTCGGAGGCGCTGGGCCAGTTCGGCGCAGCCCTCAAAACCCCTTTCTCAGAGACTTCAGCGAACCCGCGGCAACCGGGGGAGCAGATGTTACGCTCGGAAGCTGGCTGACATGCCACTTCGATCCGTTGTAAGCTCTCATCCCGGCCCGCCGGTGGTGCTCTATGTCGCGATGCTGCTCCCGACCCGAAGTTTCCAGCCTATGCCAACCCGCGCTCTCGACTCGGCGGTGCTACTGTGAATGTGCGCCGATCACGGGCGACTGCGAACATCAGGCAGAGCATGTCACGGCCCACTGCGATGATCGCGGGAAGCTTCTTGGCTCCATTCCGCTTGAGCATGCGGTTGAACGCACCATGATAGATGCCGTCCTTGGCGCGCACGGCCCTGAGACCCAGCATGAACGCAAAGCGCCGAAGCAGCGGCCGTCCGTGTTTCGAGAGGTGGACGACGCCGCGCCGAGCGCCGCTGGAGTCCTCAACCAGGGACATGCCCGCGAGCCGCAGGACCTGGCGGCTGGAACTATACGCCCTCGGGTCACCCAGACAGCCCAGGAACACCGCCGCGGTGACGGGGGCGACTCCCGGAATCGTGAGCAGGCACTGAGCTTCGGGCAGATCTCGCAACGTGTTCTCCATCCGCGCTTCAACAATCTTGATCTGCTGCGTGTAGAAGGCAACTTGCTCCAGAAGCAGGTGGAGCTCCGCTTTCAAACTGATCATCTCGCCTGGCAGAGCGAGGCTTGCAGCTGCGGCTGCGTGTAACTGCTCGTAAGTCTGCTCGCCCATCTGCCCGCGACTCATCTTACGTATAAGGTTTATCACCTTCGACTTGGGCGCGCTCAGAACCTCTTCCGGTCCCGGGAACGCTTTCATCAGCGCGCGGGCAGTGGGCTTCTGGAAGTCCTTGAAGATGCGCTCGAACTCGGGGAAGAGGATCTGCAGAGTCGCCTTGGTTCGCGAAAGCGATGCGTTGCGCATCACGGACAGGCGTTCGCGAGCACTGACCAGATGGCGCAGCTCTGCGTAGATAGGCTGCAGGAACGGGAAGCTGACGTAATCGCCCTGTGCGGCCAACGCGGTGATCGTAGCGGCGTCCTTTTCGTCCGTCTTCAGGCGCTGCCTGTGCTTCACGGTCTTCCAAGCCTTGCTGTCGGCTGGCAGCACGCTCACGACAGGAAAACCGTGCCTGTGGAGATAGTGGGCCAGTGTGTAGCCATAGACGCCGGCGAACTCGATCCCGACGAGTACCTCCCTCGCGGGAGCGCCTCCCGCGTGGTGCAGGATGAAGGCGAGCGCGTCGTCGTAGCCCTCGCGGGTGGTGGAGAACGTGAAGGGTCGGGAGTCCACACCGCCACGTGGACGCACAACGAGGGAATGCCGGAACTTGCCAGCATCCACCCCGACCACTGCGGCGGCTGTTTGTGCTACCAGCCGCTGCTGAGCCTCACGGATGCGCTGCTTCTTGCGCCGAGACGGTTGCTCCATGCGTACCTCCTCGCTAAGCATAGTCGAGGTCGGGGACCCCAGCCGCGCGTCGGCCGGTGCCCAGAGAAGTAGGTGCGTACGCAAGGTGCACGATAGCGTCACCTTCCGGATTTGGAAAGTGCTTTATTTTCTGGAAGCAGCACGCCGGTTTACCCCATACTTCACGTGCAAATGGCAGAGGCTTCTCCAATTGTGGAACGCCTGCGGGAGGCGCTTCGCAGACAGAACCGGAGCACGTACTGGCTTCAGCAGCGGCTCGCCGAACAGAAGGTGACCGGCAGTAGCATAGGGAGCGTGAGCCGCTACATGCGCGGCGAGATTACGCCTCCACTGGAGTTCCTTCAGGCGGCTACGCGGGTTCTCGGTGTGTCCGAACCGTGGCTGGTGTGTGGTCACGGCTCACCCGATGGCGTGCCTGTGCGCGAAGATCCAGAAGTTCACCGGCTGAGGGCGTTTGGCGACGCACTAGAAGACCTTGCGAGCGGCTGGGCGGAGGATGACCGAAACGTAGAGTATCGAATCGCAGATCTGTTCTTCAGCTTTCGGTCGCTACACGACTCCACTAGGTCCATTGTCCTGGACCTGTTCAAGCGGTGTGGTCAGTACACCCAGGAATACCGCTACAGCGTAGTCCCGTGGGACGAGGACCAGAATCGACACGGATTCGACTTGGAGCTGGCGCGCCGCTTGGTGCCGTAATCTCAGGCCCACTAGAGATGCTCGGTTTCGACGATTCCTACCCGCCACGCGAGCTCTCCCCGGACGACTTCAATCAATATGTCCTCGCCATCTGCACCGCGATCTCATTCCTGCTCCCGGAGCGACCCGATCCTACCGACGAGCAACTGGCCGAGCGGATGGAGCGTAGCAATGCTCGGCAGAGGAGCGTGCAGCGGTACAGCGAGGGGCGTGAGCGCAGGGGGCGGTCCAAGCGAAGATCTGTGCTACGGAAGAGGCTGAACAGAAACCAGGGCAACTCGGAGCACGACAAGGAAGGAGGATCCTAAACGCCCGCTTGAGGAGGATGCCGGTTAGAGGGGTGTCGGGTATTCTGATCCCTACGGTTTGAGCGCGGAAGAATGCTGTTCGTACAGTCAGGAAACCGGTCACACTGCCGACCAGAACGTCTACCCCACGCGTACACAGGTGCGTGACTTCGTAAACCGAAATGGGGTGGACATCATATTCGGTACCGTGACTGGCGGCTTGATGGCGTGGGGTGACAGGCTGCTTGGAAGGGCGGTGACGAGTCGCGCCGCCGGAAACGCGATAGCGACGCGCGCCGCAGCTAACGCACCGATCTCGGTTACGAATGAGAGCTGCGTTGCTCCGTCAGCCTCGGTTATTCACGTCGCATCCAGCATTGCGATGAGCAGCTTTGGCAGGGGTGTTCGAGGCGGCGATCGATGATGGGGAGTGCGTTTGCCGCACAGGCCCTTCCCCCAGGCTCTCGCGTGGGCTCTCAGTCCCGCTCTGATCTCCCCGCCCGGGGTATTTACGCTGGCGTGGGCAGGGCCTGGGTGCGGGCTGCCGCGCGCCGGGTACAGATGGTTCAGACCGGCGACGAACCGGCTCCCCAGCGGCACGAGCGGCTTCGATCACGAAGGTGACCCGGCGCGAGCCGCCGTCACACGGCCTGCAGTCTTGAGGAGGAGCTGGCGGGAAGCGCTCGCGGCTCATGCGGGCGGCACCCCTCCCCAGCAGGCAGGCTCCGGCATGGAGCAGGTTGCCGCGATGAGGCAGCAGCAGGCGCGCCTCGTTGGTGGCAAAGCTGTCCGGCTCGGTATACGGCGCATCGACCACCCGGCCGCGATAGTGGGTCTTGGGCCGCGGCGCCGACGAGAGCGCGACGTCCAGCGCCTCTTCCACTCCCCGAAGTCCTTCTCGGCGATTCCCCGCTGGCGGTACCGCTCCAGCAGGGCCTCGCCGGCCGTCGCCGCGGGACGCGTTGCTGAGCAGGAAGAAGTGGTCGTGAAGAGCTCCCCCTGTGCGTCGGCACGCTCGACCATCACGAGCACCACGCGCCGCGCATGCGTCCAGCTGCCGGCCTGGTACAGGAGCTCCCGCGCGCGCACCCCTCCCGTTCCGGCGCGCGCGCGCTGAGGGGGTGAGATGGGGAGCCGCCAAGCACTCCCAACATGGCGTTGGTCTTCAGCCGCGCCACGTAGAGGAATCCTTCCTCCTCGAGCGTGTCCAGCAGATCCGGCTCCGAAATCCGCGTCGATCCGCAGCCACACGCGCTCCCCATCCCCTGGCCCGGCGCAGCACCGGGAGCACGAACGCGAGCCCCCCATCGGCGGTGTGCGCGTTGCCCGGCCGCAGCTTGGCGCCCAGAAAGTCTCCCCGCTCCGAGAGCGCACCACCAGCGGATGGTAGCGCATCCGGTAGTGGCCGTTCCACGCTCCCTGGCTGGTGGCCGAAGACCTCGTAGGGCAGCGAGTCCAGGTCCAGCGTGGTTCCCGGCGCCGCTCTCCCGGCCGCAGACAGTCTGCCGCTCAGCGCGGTCCAGAAACACCGCCCGCAACCTGGCCCGATTCCGCGCGACAGCCCCAGGTTCCGGTGCACGCGGCTGAGCGTGGCCTGCGAGCACAGCCCTCCGGTTCGCGCCCGGCCGCTTGACGCAGCGGGCCTCGCCCCGTCGGCTGGACACCGCCAGCCGTAGCGCGGGGTCGTTCCGCAGCAGCCCCACGTCCGACTTGGTCGCCCATCCCTGGACCAGCAGCAGGAGCGCGGTCCGCAGCTCCGCCTGCGGGTGCGTCACCCGGTCCGCGTTGCGAGGGTCCGTCAAGTGCTTCTCGAAGAGCGCGCCATACCCCAGCCGCTCCATCAGCTCGCGCATGAGCAGCGCCACGCATCACCGCCTCACCTTCTCCGGGCCGCGCCTCGACGCGGATCGACCAGCTTTATTCCCGGTGAAAAGAGTGTACCTTATCGTAGCTCACCCATGTCGTGGATTCGAAGGCTCGTGGACGGATGGTTGCTTCGCAACTCCCATCTTCTGCAGCCCAAGAGGATGCGCCATGGGTTGCTTTCGTTCTATGCTACCCCGACCTGATTTGGGGTGAATAGCGAGGGTCAGTTGTTCGGACAAGGACCGAATGGCGCTGTCGCTAGAGCGAATAACCTCGCTGAGTTGCAAGTTCGAAGGGTTGACTCCGGGACGCACTTACACGCTATCGGACTGTCGCAGTGCGAGCGCTCAATCCCGCTAACGGAAAACGACTCAACGCGGCTCGAGAGCAGTCTCAGATAGCACGTCTCCGTATCGTCGACAGAGGCGCTAAAGAGTCAAAGACTAAGTGGTTGCGGAGTCACAACTTACACCTGGTGCTGACATGCAGAACTCCAATCCTGGGTGGCTGGTCGTCTTGTTTCGCGAGGAGTTGACTCGCCGTGAGCGAGAGCACCGTGTCTGGGAGATTTTTCGTTGATGAGGTCGAGTACAGCAGGCCTGACGAGAACTTCCCGACAGCGTTCTACGATCGCTTGGTCGGTGCGAGGCAAGAGCTCGTGGAATTCGCATCCACCCGGCAACGGATGTCGCTACAGAACTACTTGGCACACTACCAGCTCGCGCATACTTGGGGATCTACGAAGGTACTACGACTTGTACTTGTCGGCTCGTGATCGACGCGACATCGAGTGCATGGGTGATCAGGCGTTTGGTGGACAGGTGTTCTCATCAGCGAAGAACGGAGACATTGCGCTCTCGCTGGATCTGGATGGGTTGTGTAGTTCAGTAGAGGATTTGGCGCGCGATCAGGGCAGCGCAAGCGGTGTGGGCTATCATCTAACGATGAATGCCTGTTAGCACACCTCCAGGCGCGGCCAAGTGGTTCGTACAAGGCCGCGCCGGAGCTGGCACTGGGCTATCTTGGCGGCGTGGCGTGGCCGACATTACCTACGAGGCCGCGGCGCGCCTCGTCGGGTCGCGGAGCCAACGCCAGCAGTTCGCCAAGTGATACCGGAGGCAGTGCAACTGATTGTTCCTGAGAAGGCCGTCTACGCCACGCCTCACCTTTACCTGCGGGTTCGCACTGTATTCCATCTCACGGCGGGCACCCTTCGGCACCCGCCCTTACAGTTCGGTTGTCAAAGATCGCACCATTGTGACCCTGCCCGGCCGAGGGGTCCGCGTAACTCGATAGTCGGAAGTGCAAGGCGCCGGTCGTGTGGGTAACGAAAGTTGCCCTCAAAACTCCTTATCCGAGACTGGGGCGGACCCGCCGGTATGTCTCTGGAAACCGGGGAAGCGTTTGTGCCTCTGTGGGGCTGGCCCAAGGCCACTCCTATCCTGTAGCGCGCTTCTCGTCCCGGTCTGCCGTCGGTGCGTTGGTTTAGCTGTACTCCTGCAAAGGCGCGGTTTGTTGATCCCGACTACGCGGCGATCTTCCGCTCCCGGCTGGGGGGCTCCGGCGTGTAGGGCCGCTCCGCGCGGGCCACGCTGTACATCAGGCGCAGCAGCTTGCGTCCTACGGCGACAATGGCCGGCTTCTTCTTGCCACCCATACGAGAGACCAGCCCCTCGAATTCCTTGCGGTAGATCCCGTTCTTCCTGATCGCGGCGAGCCCCAGCATGAACGCGAGGCGCCGCATGAGAGGCCTTCCCTCTTTGGAGATCCGCACCGATCCCACACGTGTGCCACTGGAGTCCTCCACGAGCGTAAGGCCGGCGAGCGCCAGGATCTGCCGGGAGGACTGGTACGCTTTGGGATCCCCGATGGAACCCAGGAAGATGGCGGCCGACACGGGAGCAACGCCGGGGATCGAGAGCACGGCCTGCGCCGCGGGAAGCGGTTCCATCGCCTCCTTCATCGCAGTCTCCAAGGTCTTGATCTGCTCCGTGTAGAAGGCGATCTGCCCACGCAGGAGGTCCACCTCGCTTTTCAGCGCGGTGAGGGAGCCGGGCAGCGCCACACTGCGCGTTGCGCCGTCACGGAGCTGCTGGTAGGCATCCTCGCCCAGCTGTCCACGGCTCGTCTTCTGGAGCACGCGTAGAACCCTCGCTTTCCGTGCAGCCAAGAACTCCGAGGGGCCCGGAAACGTGCGCAGCACCGCGACAGCGGTCTTCGCCTCCAGATCGTCGAAGATGGCCTCGAACTCGGGCCAGGTGATCTGCAGCGTGCTCTTGAGCCGGGTGACGGCGCCGCCACGCAGCTTCGTAAGCCGCTCGCGGGCGCTCACCAGCTGCCGTAGACCGGTGTATACCGACTTCAGAAACGGGAACTCCTGGAAGTGCCCGTCGCCTACCAACGCGGTGATGCTCTCCGCGTCCTTTTCGTCGGTCTTGAGCCGCTTGCCGTGGGCGATCTTCTTCGCGGCCTTGGTATAGGCGGGCGGTACCGAGACGATCTTGAAGCCGCGGGCGTGGAGGGCATGGGCGAGCGTCTGACCGTAGATGCCGGCGAACTCGATGCCGACAAGAATATCCTCGGGCACGATACCACCGACGTGGTTGAGGATGTACGCCTCGGCCTCCTCGAACCCGTCGCGTGTGACCGGGAACGTGAACGGCCGGGAGTCGATACCTCCCTTTGCGCGAACAACCAGACAGTGCCTGAACTTCCCCGCGTCGACACCAACGACAGCTCCAGCAGCGTGAGCCCTGTTGCGGCGTTGAGCCTTCTTGATCGCCTGCCGGTCCTTCCGGGTGGGGTGGGGCATGGGAGAGTGTGCCTCGGGTGAATGCGGGTACAGCCGTGGGCACTCATTTGTACCACCACAGAGGCCGAATAGTTCCCGAAGACTCAGGCAAGCCCCGGTGAACAGGGCGACGGCGCGCGAACCAAGGGGCAACAAAAAAAGCCGCCTCCCGGCGGCTAGCTCCACATAGGAGTGTCACATATAGTGATCCGTACGGGCTCTACATTGAATGCCGTACGAAAGCGGCGTGTACGCTGTGGAACCGGGTGTACGCCCAAGCGTTGGGCGCATCACGGTCGAGCGACGCGACGATGCGTGCCAGTGGGACCCGCCTGCTTGGCGCGCTCGACGAGCTCGTAAACAGCAATCAGCGTGTCTCGATATACGCGGCGAACGAGAGTCTTCCCCGGCGCCTGCTCGATTGGTTCGCGCCAAAGACGTTTCCGGTTAACGTCTCCGGCCCGTGTGAATACAATGACGGCATCGCGTGTCCCGGAGCAGGTGGGTACGGTATCCGGATCGACCCTGGCTGGAGCAAAGGCAAGATGGTGAACGGCGAGACCCGGCTGGTTCATGAAGCTGGGCACGTATACGCATGGCTCACGGGCGTTACGGACAGCGACGCCAATAAGGAGCAGTCGGTGAGGACAGAAAATGATTACCGCAGCATCCGGGGTTGCAACGCGCGCCCTAACCATGAAACCACGGGTGCCCCATGCAACCAGTGACCCGCCCCATCACTGCGAGTAGGTCGCGCATCCGGACCCTGAGGCGAGTGGCGCTCTACGGGTTCGGGATCCTAGTGCTGCTCGCGCTTACGGTCGTCGTGGATCGGAGCCTGCCGTACGACCAATCCAGGGAGCTCGCTGTCAGTTCGGTTCAGCGTGCCATTCTCGTGGGCCTAGTGGCGGCGATTGCCGCCGCTCTCGCGGTCGTGGCTCTCCAGCCCGCCATGTGGCGCATGGGGGCGTTGCTGCTCTGGATCATGCTACTCGTTCCTCTCGACTCTTACTCATGGGGGTTCGCTGGAGGCATCTCGGGGATCCATCCAGCGCACCCCTGGCAGCGGGTCCCCGCCGCGGCGTCATTCTTGTTGTTGCTGCTCGCTTTGGTACTGACGCGGAAGCGGCGCTGGGCGGATGTTCGTGCCGTGCTCATCGGGGAGATCAGCGTGTTCCTTATCACCAATGCGTACTATCTGCTACGGGATGGTCCACGCCCTCGGTTATTTGAGGACACCCCAGCCTCACCCATGCCGTTGATCCTCTTGGTCATCGGCACGGTCGTGCGCATCTACTGCTTGACCGCGCCGGTTGAGCCG
>JAUJOM010000007.1:0-122348 GCA_030447645.1 Longimicrobiaceae bacterium
CTGTGTACTGGCTGAGATGCAGATCGCTGATCTGCGCCAGACGCATCCCCGTGCGGTCCGCCGGGCGCTGAATGCGAAGGATCACTCGCTCCACATCGAACCGCCGGGTCACCCACCGGGTGTAGCTCGTTCTCGTGGCCCGGCCAGCGCCAGACCTCCCGCAGTTTGCAGAAACCGTCTTCGGTCCACGGCGAAAGATCAGCGAGCTGATCACCCGAACATGTCTTCGCCCATTCCGTAGCTCCCGCCGCCCTTGCTCTTCGGCCGGTCCGGCTTGGCACGTCCATGCGAGCCATTGTCGGCGCGGCTGATCCTACGGTGGGCGGCAAGCCCCTCGAGCAGCAGCTCGGCGCCGGCAACGCTCAGGGCGCGGTCCCGTCATCGCACAGATCCGTACCCTTCAGGGCACCTATCAGCCGGGTACGGCGCGCAGTCCCCGTGCCAGCTCGCGTCGGAGGATGCGGTATCGGAGATCTGCAGCACTCCGCCGCCCGTTGAAGTACTCGATCACGGAGTCCAGATCATCCACATCGAAGCGCTGGTCGAAGACGTCGCGAGCAGCGGCGGGCGATCAGGTCGTGCGCGATGGTATCGGCTCCTTGGCTCCCCTTCGTACTCCAGCTCCATCTTGCCGGTGATCGAGGGCAGGGCGGCGTACACGTCCGCGATGCGGGGGATGATGCGAGTTTCCCCGGTAACCAGTGCGCAGCCGCTCGGCGTTGGACACGGCGCTCTCCAGCGCGCTGATCGGCATGCGCTGGGACACTTCGCTACGCTTGTCGATCCGCTTGTCTTCGCGCGCCAGGAACGCCACCCGCTCCACCGTTTCGGCGATAAAGGCGGATCTCCACGGGGCCGCCGTTGCGCTGCAGGTACGCCTCCTGATGGTGATCGCCACACCCTTCGGCCGTCCTGGGGATAGTGCGTCAGGATTTCGGCGCCAATGCGGTCCTTGAGCTGGGTGATGATCTTGCCGCGCGCGGTGTAGTCCTCAGGGTTGGCGCTGAATACCAGCAGCACGTCCAGCGGGAGGCGGACCGGGTACTTCGATCTGCACGTCGCCTTCCTGCATTACGTTGAACAAGCCCACCTGCACTTTTCCCCGACAGGTCCGGCAGCTCGTTAATGGCGAAGATCCCCGGTTCGCGCGAGGGAGCAGACCGAAGTGTATGGTCAACTCGTCGCTGAGCAGGTGGCCACCCCGAGCGCGGATCGGGTCCATGTCGCCGATCAGGTCCGCGACAGCCACGTCTGAGCGTAGCGGGGTTTTCCACGTAGCGCGACTCGCGCGGGATCCAGGTGATGGACGCATCATCCCCTCCTCCTCCACCAGCAGGCGCCCTGCTTGGAGATGTGGGGCGAAGGGGTTGTCATTGGTCTCGGTGCCGGAAAGCACCGGGATCTCGGGATCGAGCAACCACGAGCTGGCGCAGAATGTGGCTCTTCGCCTGCCCTGCAGCCCCAGCAGGATGAAGTTGTGCCGGGCGAGAACCGCATTCACCAGCGAAGGCACCACGGTGTCTTCGTAGCCAACAATCCCAGGGAAGAGGGCTTGATTGCAGCGCAGCTTGGCGATCAGGTTACCGATCTCGTTCTGACTGAACGCGGCTTGTAGCCGGACGCTTTGAGCGCGCCGAGCGTCTGAGGCTTTGAAGTCATTGCGCATGAATGAGCTAAGGATCAAACCCGAAGGGCACCATCCTGAATGTGCAAGAAGTGTGACGGGCGCCACTCACCCGACGGAATTTCAATGGCAACGCCCTCCGGGTGACGTCGCATCCGGGCAAGAATCGTGGGCACCGGTGCGTCCCCGTGAGCCTCCCAAACTTCGTCCACCGAGCCGAGGCCGGCCAGCCGTCGTAGCGCGTATGCGCCGTTGGCGGAAGCATCTTTCATCTTCCTTCTGCGGAAGCGTCTCACCGCATCCTCGGGCAAGAGCCAGCAGGCATCGGGCCACTTCTGCTTCGCTCAGCAGCATTTGGACCTCCGCGGGACGCGTGCCAGAAAGAACCAGCGTCGAAGCGCCCAAGCCTGGCTCTGGGGTGATCCAGCGAGCAATGGGAGCAGGTCACCCGTCACGCGAACGCCCGTCTCCTCCCATGTTTCCCGCACAGCGGTGGTCTCGGACCGTTCTCGTCTACCGTGCTGCTGGAACACCCAGGCTCCCGCCGCGAAGCTGCCCGCATGCCGGCGCAGCAGAAGCACTTCCGGCCCATGCTCCCCATCGCGCAACAGCACGGCGGTGGCAGCGAGGCGCGGGAACCACGGGGGCATAGTCGGTCTCCAGCCGCTCGGCGAAGCCGGCCGGGGAGTTCCTCGGCGGAAATCAAAAAGACGTGGGTCGTCCGTTGCGTCGGGGGCGCATGAGCGGCCGGCACCGCTGATCTGCACTCTGGTTCATAGGTGGTTTGAAGGTGCGAGAACTGCTTTCCGATACTCGCCCTCGCCTGCGGCTTGACAAGCCGGCCCCTGAGAGCGCTCTTTGGCGGACACTCAACCCCTGCGAGCAATGCCAAGAATTTTTCCTGCATGATCGGTTGGCCGTTGTGTTGAACGGCTGCGTCATCCGCCCACCGGAGCCCCCCGCTCCACAGGGCGCAGGACGCATTCTGGGCGCGGCTGCAGCGACTTTGTGGACGGGCGTATGCGGGCACGCTCGTGCAGGGGCACCAACGACACCGCCTTCGCCGGCAAGCGGCTGGTCATGCACGTGCGGCAGTGCACTGACCGCGAGATTCGCATTCCTTCACGCGGGGGAGGACTGCCCCCGCACCTGGATTCTGACCCGCACCGACGCAGGGCTCCGCCTGAAGCATGACCACCGCCACCGCGACGGCTCCGAAGACCCGATCACCCAGTACGGCGGCGACACCGCAGATCGAGGAACACCCGGAGCCCAGGAGTTCCGCGCCGATGCCCACACCGCGAAGCTGATCCCTGCCGCCGCCACCAACGTGTGGACCGTGGAGGGGGTACCGGGTCAGACGTTCTATGCGCTGCGCCGGGAGTGGAACGGCGCCGCTGTGCGTCGAGTTCGACGAGGCCCGTCACACCTCCGCCCGCACCCCGGGGATACTGACGCAGCACCCTGTCAGCTAACCCCTCTATCAGCTCGCCCACCCCGGGCGAGCCCGCAGCGCGCGGGCGAGCGGGGGTGTCCCGGCTGGTCACGATTACTATGTTCGGTCCGCCTTTCGTAGCGTACAGGTACTTCACGAAGCCGAGATCCTCGCCCGGAGCACCCGGCGGCCTCAAGCTGGTGCAGGACTTCATCCACTCCCAGCCCTACCATCTCCCGCCGGATGAAGACCTGCCGCGCGCGTCCGTTCATGTGTATGAGACCATTTCTCCGCACCATGGTGCATCCTCGGCATCTCAGGACCCTCAGCAAGCCTACAACAGTCCGAGCTTGGCTGCGCGCCACCTCTCGCCCATAAATGGGCGAGGACAGCCGAGCCTGCAAGGCAGGGTGAGGGCCCGCTTCGGATGCACAACCGATTCGCCGACCTGGTATCATGCCCAGGACCCGAGGTAGGCGCAAGCAAAGCGCGCCTCCCGGCAGTCCTGGTGCCCCTGCGTACGTCCAATTTCCATGCGCGATCTGCAGGTGCGACATACCCTCTCCGAACCTGTTATCAGCAACAGACTTAGAGAGGGCACAACCTCCGCCTGTGTGGGTAATAATCAACGGCGCGCATCAGCCCTGTACGACGCGCGAAACTTTGCAAAAGGATGCCGAGAATGGCTGAACGATTGATGCTACCCTGCTCCCCTGCGGGAAACGGTGATTTTCCCCGGTGCTGCCGTGCCGATCTCGGCGGCGGGCCGCCCGGGTACATTGAAGGCGATTGAGGCGGCGCTCGCCGCGGACCGGCGGTATTTGCCGTCGCGCAAAAGGAAAACCGCGACGAAGTCGAGTCGGACAACCTGTACACCACCGGCGTGATCGTTCAGATCGCGCAGGTGCAGCGGGGCCAGGGCGGAATGCAGCTCCTGATCCACGGGGGAGCAGCGGGCGCTCGCGCTGCAGTACCTGGACACTGCGGATGACGGGCTGCTCGCCAACCTCCGCGCCATGGAGGACCTGCCGCCGATCGCGCGCCGGAGGACGCCGCGTTCCAGGCGCTGTACCGGGAGGTCCGCGACCGCGCGAGCGAGCTGGGTAAGCGACGCGGAATTCCGCCCGAGATGCTGCAGCAGTTCATGGACGGCATCACCGAGCCCGGCCCCTTTGCCGACCTGGTGGCGTTCTACATCGAGATGGATACGGAAACCAAGCAGAAGCTGCTCGAAACCCTCTCCATCGAGGACCGGCTGCGCAGCCTGCTGATCATCGTCCAGCGGCAGCTCGCGCGCCGAAGCGCAGGAGCAGATCCAGGCCAGTGTGCAGGAGGAGCTGGGCGAGCGGCAGCGTGAGATGCTGCTTCGCGAGCAGATGAAGGTGATCCAGCGCGAGCTGGGTGAAGATGACGAAGGAGAGGAGGTCGCCGAGCTGCGGGAGCGCATCGAGGCGCTGGGGAATTCCGGAGGCTGCGCGTGAGGAGGTGGATCGAGCTGGGGCGGCTGGAGCGCACCAACCCGCAGAGCGCCGAGTACCAGGTGATCCGCACCTACCTGGAAACGGTGGCGGACCTGCCGTGGAGCACGCGCACCGAGGACAAGCTGGACCTGGCGGCGGCGGAGGAAATCCTCAACGCGGACCACCACGGCCTGAAGACGACTGGCGACCGGGTGCTGGAGTTCCTGGCGGTGCGTCAGCTTGCCGCCCGTCGCGCGGCCGACGAGGTCAAGGAAGAAGCCACGGCGGAAACGGAGCAGGGCGGATGCACCCGATGGTGAGGAAGTCGCCGAGCAGGTGACCGAAGCGCGCGCGCGTGCCACCGCCAAGGGCCCGATCCTGCTCTTTACCGGCGCCCTCCGGCGTCGGCAAGACCTCCATTGCCAAGAGCATCGCCAGTGCGCTGGATCGCAAGTACGTGCGCCTTGCGCTGGGCGGCATCCGGGATGAGGCGGATGTCCGTGGGCACCGGCGCACCTACGTGGGCGCGATGCCGGGTCGCATCATTCAGGCACTGAAGCAGGCCAAGTCCTGCAACCCGGTGATCCTGCTGGACGAGGTGGACAAGCTCGGCGGTGTCCATGCAGGGGATCCTTCCAGCGCACTGCTGGAGGTGCTGGACCTGGCGCAGAACCACGAGTTCACGGACCACTACCTGGGGGTGCTGTTCGACCTGAGCGAGGTGCTCTTTATCGCCACGGCGAACTACCCGCAGAACATTCCAGCGCCTCTCTTCGACCGGATGGAGTCGGTGGAGTTCCGGGGGCTGCACCGAGCAGGAAAAGACGGCCATTGCCAAGCGCTACCTGCTCCCACGGCAGACGGACGAAGCAGGTTGGAGGAGGGCGAGCTGGAAGTCGCGGACGTGGCGCTCGGCACCGTCATTTCCGAGTACACCCGGAAGCCGGTGTCCGGCAGCTGGAGCGTGAGCTCGGCGCTGGCGCGCAAAGCTGCGCGGCGGATCAGCCGCCGGAACGGCTGAAAAGGTCTGCGTCGAGGAGGTTGAGGTCAAGGAGTTCCTCGGCTATAGCCGGGTGCACCTGGAGCGCGCGTACCAGGAAGACACTGTGGGTGTTGCGACAGGGATGTACTACACCCTGATGGGCGGCGACATCATGTTCATTGAGGTAAAGCGCCAGCAGCGCGCCACCACCCCGGTGGCTACCGCCGACACGGAGAACGCTCCGGCGGGCTTTGGGAACCTGGTGCTCACCGGGTCAGCTCGGTGACGTGATGAAGGAGAGCGCGCGCTGCGCTGACCTACGCCCGGGCGCGCTGCCCGCTACGGCATCGATCCGCGCAAGGCGTGGGGCTCGGAGCTGCACATCCACGTCTCCGGCGGGTGCCATCCCCAAGGATGGTCCCTCCGCGGGTGTGGCGCTCTCGGTGGCGCTGGCTCCGTTCTGTCCGGCACGCCGGTGCGGGCCGACGTCGCGATGACCGGTGAGGTGACGCTGACGGGCCGGGTGCTCCTGATCGGTGGCGTGAAGGAAAAGCTACTGGGGGCACACCGCGCCGGCATCAAAACGGTGATGCTGCCGAAGGCGAACGAGGCGGACCTGGAAGATCTGCCCAGGGAGGTGCTGGAGCAGCTCGAGATCCGGCCGGTGGGAACCATCGACGAAGCGCTGTCGGTGGCGCTCCGCGGAGCCTCGTTCAACGAGGGCAAGCTGCGCTTCCCGACCCGCCGCCCCCCGAGCGCCGGCCGGAGCCCCGAAGCCGGGGTGCGGATGCACGGCGAAGCAACCCAAACACAAACCCCTCGGAGCACTCTGGAGGGGGTTTGCGTCCTGGAGCACCGCCGGGCCGATAAACGACCCGGCTGGGAACTACATAACCGCCCTGCCGGGCGGAGCCATGACGCGCCCGTACGTCCGGAGGACGCGCTGATTTGTAGCAACCGGAGACATCGGTAACACATTGACCGGCGACATGGGTAACACTCATCCGTGGAGCCTGAAGTCTCGCTCGTCGAGTCGGGCGAGCAGGACATCGTAGAAGTAAATGGCCCAGATGCCATCGTCGATCTCTTCCATGCCTACAGTTTCCTGGAGCAGGGTATCGCTCAGGAAGAGCTGGCGGTGCTTGAAGCGGAAGGTACCGGCGTTGCTCACCTTGCGGGGAGGAAGTGCCCCGTACCGGGGCTCGGGAATCCGCTCGGGCAGGGTGCTGCGAAGGATGGTACAGGGACGCCGGAGTCTTCATCCCAGCCAAGCCTCGTGCGGCCGCTCCTGGTTGTACTGGAGCAGAAGGTGTCGAATCTCTTCTGCTGCTGTTCCTGGTTCCGCTCGGGTGGCCTCTGGAGCGGCGGCATCCGCTCGTGTGCTCCGGCCTTGCCCGGCTCGATGCGGTGCGCGATGCCGAGCTTGATCCACCACACCGAGAGCTTGGAAAGGCTACAGCGCCGGAGTCGCGAAGGGAGCCCTGCTGTCGGTGCGGATCGCCGTCGGCAGCCCTGCGCGGAAGAGCTGCTCAAAGACGATGCGGCCTCGGTCTGCTTTACCGAAAGACGGGCCGTACAGCCGAGCAGATAGCCGCATTCGGCCACGGTGAGCGGATACAGACGCCGTCTCCGATCCGAAACTGCCCTTGAAATCCGCCGTCCAGACCCTGCTGGGCGCCGCCACCGAAAGCCGGGGTGCGCGAAGCCGGAGCCCCGTTGTCGTGAGTCGCGCCGGAAGGCTCATCGCCGCCGGCAGCGCCCTTCGCCGCGCTGCGAGATAGGGGCAGCACGTTGCGGGGTCCCCACGTGGGCGCATCTGCTTCACATCAAGCAACACATCCCGGACTTCCACGGAGATTCGCTCGGATGTGCTTGGGACATCGGCTCCGCCTCCAGTCCTGCCGAGCCTTCGCTCTGGTAGCGCTCCGCTACTTGTAGCCGGAGCAGCTGATGCCGAAGTGATCGCACAATCGGTCACGCTGCAGAGCCGGGCATGGTACAGGCGATGAAGCTCAAACGTTCCGTCATGGGTGTGGTATTCTTCCACGGCATGGCTCACCTCCTCAGGGTTGATACCTGGTTGAAACTGTTACCCATGTCCCCGGTCCATTCTGAATCTATCCGGTCCGTCCACCCGGGATGCCTCCAACTTTGGCGACAGCCAGGCAGCCACATTGCTATCTCTCGCCACGCTCGATCGCGTCCTTCAGGGCATCGGGGTGCGCCGGGATCGGTCATGCAGAGACCTGCCATCAGGGGGATGTGCTCGCCGTCTCTCAGCTGTAGAATCTGCTGCTCGGCAGCTTCCTCCTGGCGGCTTCGCGCCGGAAGAGCGTGGGTCCAGAAAGCCGCGCCGCTCCTGTTGTTCCACCGTGCTGCAGTTGTAGTCCGCGCGTGTGGGCAGCGCATTTCCTCGAAGGTCCTGGACGCCGATCGTGTCTGCGAGATAGGGCAGCACCTTGCGGGGGTCCGGAGGCCACGATTATGGGGCGCGAAATCGTTCGCCCTTCGCGCTTTTTGTATTTGGAGGCGCATCAAGCAACACATCCATGAGATTTACTCACGGAGATTCATCGCTATAGCCGGGATCGGCCTTGCAGTGGGGACATCGGCGATCCGGGTGAAATGTCTCCTGGACCTTTGCAGTAGTACAGCAACGTTGAGGGATACAGTCTGCCTTGGATCGGCAGCGCTCGACAGAGATCCAGTGCCGAAAGGTCAGCCGGTATTCCGAAAAGGTGGTGTTCCACTTGATGTTGCTGCCCGGCGCCACACCAAAAAAGCCAGCCAATCGAAACACCATCCAAATACCGCTCCTCGGCCAGGTCATCGTCGATGTACAGCCAGGTTGAACGGCGGGCCGGGCATGGTACAGGCCGATGAAGCTCAAACGTTCCGTCATGGGTGTGGCACCACTTCATTCTTCCACGGCTGATTGCACGCAGCAGATGCCGGTCAACCATGCGCAGCATCAGCTCCGCAGCGGTTGCCACGCCTGGTCCCTGCAAACTGTTACCCATGTCCCCGGTCCATTCTGTTACCAATCTATCAACGGGATGAGTCCGTCACATCGGCCAGACTATAGTCCGTGGAGGCAAACAGTGTCAACTCTACGTTCGGGGTAGCGAGGGAAAGAAATCGCGTTCGGAAGGGTGCTGCAGCGCCACGTGGGCGAAGGGGTTGTCGCAAGAGAGGCTTGCCGCGTTGGGGCAGGCTTGATCGAACCTTCATCTCCTGCTTGAGCGAGCCAGCGCCAGTCCCACTTGCTGCGCGTCGCCAAATTGGGATGGCCGGGGTGGACCTCATCAGTGAGGTGGAGGAGCCCAAGTAGCTGGTGGCGAGACCGAGGCAATTCAGCAAACACACACTTTTGCGAAGACAGTACAACTTGTCGGGGAGGTCCAGGGGAATGGAGTAAAGCCCATCTACTTGCACCCTGAGAAGCAGGGAATGTAAAGCCCATGGATTACTTGTATGAGCGTGGTTGGCGCCATGAAGAACGGATGAAAATCGCGAGGGGCAAGCATCCCGGGAAGGTGGATGCCGTGAAGACACTCTCCGACGGGCGAGAGTTCGTAGTGGAGGGAAACCGGGAACATCTCCTCGAGTCATCGTGCCCTGAACAAAATGGCGGTTGGCCTGCTTGAGCACGCGATTATCGGCGGATTCTCATCTTGCCCACACGTGAAAATGTACCAGTACCTGACAGATCAGCTGGTAACTACCGAAAGTTAGAGCCGTACTACAATGTACGAGCACTTGGACATTCAAGAAGGGGTACTTGCTGTCATCGCCATCGAGCACGACAGTCTCTCCAGCGCGGTGCCTGCAAATCGAGAAGGGACCGACGGCGGGCACTACGCTGAAGGGCTGAACTTCGTACTTTACCTGCCTACCAGCTGCATGAGGGCATGGGGAGAAGCAAGATGGTGCGATTGGTTCGCCCGCTGCCAAGAGGGTCTGGATCATATCCTTCCGAAGATCATCCTTCGCACCTCTGCGAATCGCCTGCTCTGGGCTGGTGGATGCCCAATGGTTGTCGGGGCGGAACTCACGGCTGTAGTCGCCTCCCGTTAGGCATCGGTTGCTCCTCCTGATGGTTCCTTGGAATTGCGACAGACCTGTTGGCCTGGCGTAGCTCTCGCGTCTCGTTCCCGTGCCCGTTGTGCGTCTCCCAAGGCAGCTCCGGCTTGCCGAAGTGACCGTGGTTGGTGGTCTGGCGGTACATGGGGCGAAGATTCAGTGCTTGTGAAGCACACGGCGCGGTGGGGGAGGTCCAGCGATAGCACCCAAGCTTCCGCTCACGTGACGGTACGCCACCCACGGCACGGTCAGTACTCCACTCATGCAGCCGCTTCACCTTGGATCTCACGCAGAATGGCCGTGCGCTCCTCCTCCGGAACTGATATGCCGCGCCAGTACCCGAGCCGTAGTCTCCAGAATCCGCTCTGAAAACAGGCGCGCGGTATCCTGCCTCAGCCCCTGGCCGATGTAGAGCATCAGCGCCTCCGTCGACATATCCTGCAGTGCCGCCATCTTCTTGCAGCCGCCAGTGTATTGGCAGGCACTGACAGCGTGAAATCTCCGCTGCACGCGGACGCAAGCGCAGATCCGTCACCTCATCCGGCTTGCTCATACAATTTCCCCTCAAATGAGTCGCGGGGCGGGCGGAGATGATGCACAGGGTACCTGCTTCCTCCACGGAAGCCTCACCGCCTTGCGAGAAATCCGCTCGACAGACCTAACCTGCTATGGATACCATAGTCGCTTGCGCCAGTAGTCTGGCCTGCGCCTGTGTTGCGCAACTGCGACAATGAGAAGAACTCTTGGCGGGCAGCCGGGAGGATCGGAACCGTACTCAGCGCCGCAGCCGAGCGCGGGCCTCTGCGAAGACCTCCGCCGCCGGGATCGGCTGGACCATGCCTGCGCGGTACTCTGCCAAGCGGCGCTGGATCTCCTCCTCCCAGGCCTGCTCCACCTCGGATGGGTCCTCATCGGCATCCTCGTCCAGGCTGGCAATCAGGCGCTGAGCAAAGCTGCACGCTCGTGCAGGACAACTCAAGCGCCTCAGCTTCCAACTGCTTCAGGGGCATGCTCATTATTCGCTACCTGGTTGCGGTCCACACTCGAAAACAACACCGGAAGTCAGCACAGCGTTCGAGAGCAGATCGGCGCAGCGTCCACGCGACACAAATGCGGCGATCAGGACATTGGTGTCCAGCAATGCCCTCAAGAGACAAGCCGGAACACATCCTCGTCGGTGAGGTCCTCCTGCCCGGTCGCGCGCACAGCGGACACACCCTCCGCGCGGGTGACTTCATCCAGCGCGGACCGCACCTCGCTAGGTAAATCAACAGTGATGCTCAAGCCCACGTCTCCAACTCCGATGCGGCGATCGCCCATCGGAGGAAATACACCGGAGAGAACGGAACGGGCAAACGGGCTCACACCTGCAGTGCCGAATGCCACATGGTGCTTCCGAGCCTCACGGCCTCGGACGGGGAGCCGCACACGGCCCATCGGTTCCCCGCGCCCACGAGATGGAAGCTGTCTCCATCAAACCAGAAGAATGCGTCCTGCTGAAACTGGAGCGCGATCGTCCGGGCTCGGTGCTCCGGGATGCACACCGCGACGCTCGGTTCGCGGTGCAGCCGGTCAGGTGAGCAGCCATCGACGAGAAAAGTGCTCCGCCTCCACCCGCAGTGTCCGAGCTTTTCCTGGCGCTCCTGGTTCCGCGGGTGCTCGTTCTCTCCGTGCGGGTTGTACGCTGTCAGCACGGCGAATGGTGAATCGAGCCCGAGCTCGGATATAAGGTCGCGTTCGCGCGGACCAATCGGTCTGCGTAGATCCACCTCCCCTTGTACGCGCCCCGCGAACTCAAGTACGGTGCTGGCGTAGGTGCGCAGCTTTGACTCATGCATCGGTCCGGCGGGCGCTTACGTCGGAGCTACGCCTCCCAGGGCAGCTCCGGCTTGCCAAAAGTGGCCGTAGTTGGTGGTCTGGCGGTAGATGGGGCGGAGCAGGTCCAGCCGCTCGATGATGGCCGCGGGGCGAAAATCAAAGGTGCGCACGAACGCCGCGGCTTCGCCCTCGTCCCCGGTGCCGAAGGTATCCACCTTCACGGAAACCGGCTCCGCCACCCGATGGCGTAGGCCACCTGCACCTCCGCTCGTTTCGCCAGGCCCTGCTCCACCAGCTGACGAGCCACCAGCCTGCAAAAGTAGGCACCGCTCCGGTCCACCTTGCTGGGGTCCTTGCCGCTGAATGCGCCACCTCCGTGCCGGCCCATGCCGCCGTAGGTGTCCACGATGATCTTGCGGCCAGTGACACCGCAATCCGCCGAGGGGCCGCCCTGCACGAAGCTGCCGGTGGGATTGACCTTGATGCGGATGCCAGGGTGATGCCAGTCACCGAGGGTGTGGGGGACAAGCTCGTCGGCCACGAAGGCGTGGATGGCGGCCTGGTCTACGTCTGCCGCATGCTGGGTGGAAACGAGCACGTCGGTGATTTCCCGCGGGCCGCTCTCATCGTACAGCACCGACACCTGGGTCTTGGCGTCGGGCCGGAGCCAGGGGGTGCCATTCCTCCGGTGTGCCGCGAGCGCGGCAGCGAGCCGGTGTGCAAGCAGGATGGGGAGTGGCATTCGCTCGGGCGTTTCGTCCGTGGCGTAGCCGAACATGATTCCCTGATCCCCCGCGCCCTGCTCAATGGCGGAGCGCTCCAATCGCTGCACGCCCTGTGCGATCTCCGGGGCCTGCTTGCTGAGCAGGGAGATCACCCGGATAGTGTCCGCATGGAAGGGCTGGTCTGCCTCGGTATAGCCGATCTCTCGCACCGCCTGGCGTGCGACGGCCTCGTGATCCACCTGCGCCTGGGAAGTGATTTCGCCGGCGAGGATCAGGTGATCTTCCTTGCAAAGCACCTCGCAAGCCACGCGCGCGTAGCGGTCCTGCGCGAGGTGCGCATCGAGGATGGAGTCCGCGACAAAGTCCGAAACCTTGTCGGGGTGACCTTCAGCCACAGATTCGGACGTGAAGGTGTACGGGCGGGAAAGGCTCACTGTGTCTCCAAAAAGGAAAAGGTCCCCTGTGGCGAACCACACGGGACCCTCCCGAGCGGTTTAGCACATTTATAACGCGGAGCAATCGCCTCAACTCGCCGCGGTGCCGAATGGCACGGTGGAGAAGCTACGTCATACCCGACTCAGCGTCAAGGCAAGCGCCTACCCCCGAAGATCATCCGCGCCCCCCCAGATCCACCCCCGCTGCCATGAGCAGCCGCCAGCGGTCTTCCCCACCGAGCATGTGCGCAACTCCGCTGGTAAGCACCCGCGGGTGCGCCCGCGCCGGGCCTGCGGCTTGCAACAGCTACCGAGCCTGTCGTAAACACACCTCCAGACCGGATGATCCAGCTCGTGACCCGTACTGCCCTCGTCCTTGTCGCCCTGCTGCTCGGGGCCTGCGCTCCACGATTAACCACCCCAAGCCCGGCCGTCGGCCTCCCTCCCGTGCCCCGGGTGGAGGGTTCGCTCGACATCCGCGTGCAGTATCCCAGCGCGGGTGTGGCACGGCCACGGGTGGACTCCACCTTTATCTTCGGGTCGGTCGGGAATGGCCGGGCGACGCTCTTCATCAACGAGGCACCCGTACAGGTGGCACCCAACGGTGCTTTCCTGGCGTACCTGCCCGTACCTGCCACTGCATGGGAGCTAACCGCGCAGCTGGGTGATCAGGTGGCGCGCAGCACGGTTGCGTACAGGCCGCCGGCTCCACCCGCCGCTACACCACCTGCGCCCGCCCCGGCTCCGGTCACGTTCCCCGTGCCACTGGCCGGCGCTGTGACGGGACTTTCGGACACCCTCGCCACCGGGTCCGACGTGGCCCGTGGCTATCCGGTGGCGAGCACGGAAGGGAGCCCTCGATGGTTTCTCCCGCGGGGGACGCGTTTCACGGCCGTTGGCACGCATCGCGGGCTCGTACAGGCGCGCTTCGATGAGCGCACAACGGCTTGGATCCCCGAGAACCAGGTGACGCTTGGCGCGGCCACCGCTTCGCCCACAACCAGGACCGCCGGTGCCGTCGTGGTCCGCCCCGCGGCGGAGCACGCGGACATCCGCATTCCGGTAGGGGGCGCGGCCTTTCTGGTCCGCGCGGACACCGGGAGCGCTCCGCGAGCACTTTCGGTCACGCTGTACGGCGTTGCCGCACCCGCTGGTGCTCCCAACCTGACGGGCGATCCGCTCCTGACCGGTGGGAGCTGGGCGACGGAGAGCGCCGGTGCAACCCGCCTCGACCTCCGGCTCGCCCGGCCGCTCTGGGGGTACAAGGCGTTCTACGACACGGATGGCACCCTGGTCCTGCGGCTGCGACGCCCCCCGACAGTGGACCCCAGCCAGCCGCTGCGCGGCATCCGCATCGTGGTGGACCCCGGTCACCCGCCGGGCGGCGCGATCGGGCCCACCGGACTTACCGAGGCCGAGGCCAATCTGGCCGTAGGGCTGCGTCTCGCGGCGATGCTCCGCGCCCGGGGAGCCGAAGTGCTGATGACGCGCACCACGGCCGCTCCGCTGGTGAGCGCTACCAACACCGCTGCCGAACTGGGCGCGCGGGTGAACTTCGCGGTGCGGAACAACGCTCACCTGCTGGTTGCTCCGCACAACAACGCCTTCGGCGAGGGGCAGAACCCGTTCACCCGGTATGGGACGGAGATGCTTTATTACCACCCGCACTCGGTGGACCTCGCCCGGGCGCTGCAACGCGAGATCGTGGACATTACCCGCATCCCCAATCTGGGAGCCCGCTTCCAGAACATCGCCATCGGGCGGGTCACCTGGATGCCGTCGGTGATCACCGAATCGCTCTTCATGATGTTCCCGGAGCAGGAGAATGCGCTTCGCGACCCGGGGTTCCTGGAACGGCTGGCCGCCGCCCACGTTCGTGGCATTGAAGCCTTTCTCCGCGAGCGCGCGCCCTGATGCGTGCAGTCACAATCACCGCTCCCGGTGGACCCGAGGTCCTCAAAGCTTGGGCAGCATCCGGTGCCCGAGCCGGGGCCCGGCCAGATCCGGGTGCGGGTGCGGGCATCGGCGCTCAACCGCGCGGACGTACTGCAGCGCCGGGGCCTGTACCCACCCCCACCTGGAGCACCCGCGGAGATTCCGGGCCTCGAGTACGCTGGTGAGGTAGATGCGCTGGGACCCGGCGCGGGCCTGTGGGCGGTCGGCAACCGGGTCATGGGGATCATCGCGGGAGGAGGACACGCGGAGTACGTGGTAATCCACGAGCGCGAAGCGGTGCGCATCCCGCAGAACCTCCCCTGGGAAGAAGCGGCCGCGGTCCCGGAGGTTTTTATGACCGCGTACGATGCTCTGACGCGACAGGCTGGCCTGCGAGCGGAAGAGCGGGTGCTGATCCACGCAGTCGGCAGCGGTGTAGGACTGGCGGCACTGCAACTTGCCCGTGCCATGGGCGCTACCGTGCTGGGCACATCCCGAACTCCGGAAAAGCTACGCAGGGCAGCGGAATGGGGCCTGGAGACCGGACTGGATGCTGCCCCGCCCAGCTGCCGGATGCCGTCCGGGAGGCAACCGCTGGCGAGGACGTGCACGTTGTGCTCGACCTGGTGGGTGGTCCCTACTTCGAGGCGGCGCTCCAGCTGGTGGGGAGCAGCGGCCGGATTGTGGTTGTGGGACTGATGGCGGGCTCCCGGGTGGAGATCGACCTGGGCACCCTGCTGCGTAAGCGGGTTCGGGTGTTCGGCACCGTACTCCGCTCCCGGCCGCTCCCGGAGAAAATCCAGCTCGCCCGCGAGTTCAGTCAGAACATTCTCCCCCTGCTCATTTCCAGCAAGATTCGCCCGATCATCGATCGGGTGGTGCCCTTCAGCGAAGTCGCCGAGGCCCATCGGGCGATGGAGGCGAACCAGACCTTCGGCAAGGTCGTGCTGCGGTGGTGAGGGCCCTCACCCCGGCTGCCCTCACCCTGCCTCGCAAGCTCGGCTGTCCCTCTCCCACCTGTGGGAGAGGGGTTGCCGGGGTGAGGGCCCTACTTCGGATCCAGAATCTGGTTGATGCGGTGCACGGCTCCCTCCAGGTGCAGGCGAGTCGGGCGGTCGCTGGTGCGTGGGATCGCGCGCTGGATATCCGTGCGTAGCGCCGACAGCGTGCCGCGCAGGTGCGACCTCGCATCGGCTGACAGTGGCTGCGGGCGCGGCCCGAACTGGACCACGGTTGTTGCGGTGGTCGGTGCCGGCAGCGGATTGAGCTTCCGATCAATCTGCGTCAGGAAGCCGCTCTGCAATTCACGCCGGAAGGCGTCGGCATCCGGCCTGGCGGTGTAGACCTCCGCCCAGATTCCGCGGCGCACGTCGTCCAGCATCGCCGCGAGCGGGTAGGCACCCTGCGGGTTCATCGCCTCCTGCTCGAGGAGCCGATTCATTCGCCCATCGTCGAGCAGGTTGGTGAGCACGCGCGCCTGGGCGTTGTGGACGCGCGTGATCATCCCGCCGGCCTCGATGCGGTTGGCGATCTCCGGGCGGATCAGGTACGTGGGAGTGCGGAAGACCTGGTCGTTGAGAAAGCGCACCGCCTCAACCTGGCGTCCCCTTGGCATGGCAGTATACACCGCCCCCGGCTGGCTCCCCGACTTGTATTGCACCTGCCCGCCGCCAACCAGGGTGGCTACGTGGTTCGCTTCGGTTGCCCACTGATTCACCGTGCGGTCGTACAACTCGCGCAGGTCGCTGTTGTCTTCACCCGGCTTGACCGCGGCGTCGTAAACGTAGCCCATCACCCGCTGGATGTTGCGGAAGCCAAAGCCGGTGGACTTCACCGGGTCCGCGTCGCCCACCGCTTCGCTCTGGGTGCCAACGCCCCCGAACTCGTTGTTGGCGGAGAAGCGGTACCAGGGGATGGTGTCCTGCATCCGGGCCCACTGCTCCAGCATGGGGCGCTCCTGGTCCGGCGTGCGCGCCTGCGGGATGGGCTTGTACCCCCACATGATCGCGTACTTGTCGTACGGGCCCACACGCGGAATCAGCGTCCACAGCGGGATGTTGTCTCCGGGCTGCGCCACGTAATTGAAGCGCGAGTAGTCCATGATGCTTGGGCTGTGCCCCATCTTTTCCACCCAGGTGCGACTACGCACGCTGTCGGCCGGGTACATGGAGCTGCCGATCTGGTCGTGCTGCAGGCCGATGGTGTGTCCGATCTCGTGCACGACCACGAACTGGAGCAGTTTGCCCATCAGCGAGTCCGGCATGGGGAGCCTGCGGGCGCGCGGGTCTACCGCGGCGGCCTGGGTGAAGTACCAGGAGCGCTGCAGGTTGAGGATGTTGTGGAACATCCGCACTGAACCGTTCAGGATCTCACCCGTGCGCGGGTCGTGCACGTGCGGGCCCACGGCGTTCTCGGTGGTGGAGGGAAGCCAGCGGATCACCGTGTGGCGTACGTCCTCGGGCGACCAGTCCGGGTCGTTGGCTGGCGGGTCCATGGGAATGATCGCGTCCTTGAAGCCCGCTGCCTCGAAGGCCGGCTGCCAGTCGAGGACCCCCTGCCGTACGTACGGCTTCCACCTGTCCGGGGTTGCGCGGTCCACGTAGTAGACGATGGGCTTCTTGGGGTAGCACAGGTCCCCCACGCGGCGCTCCGAGCACTCCAGGCGATACTTGGTGATGTAGCGGCGCGTGGCGGAGCGGTGCTCCTCGGTGCCGAAGTCCACCTGGCGAATGGAAAAGAAACCCACGCGCTCGTCGAAACGGCGCGGCATCATCGGCTGCTCCGGCAGCTTCACCAGGCTCCAGTGCGCGAGCACACTCTGCGCGGGACGCGGCGCCCCGCCGGCAGCCGGGGCGGGCGCGCCACCGCCACTCGGCGGGGCGGGTGTGCCCGTCTGTGTGGCCTCGATCTCCACGTTGGTGGGGAAGGCAACCGCGCGCTCGATGTAGGAGCGCGCCGGGTCGATCTGGCCGCGAATGGCGGCGATCTCCGGCACGTTGGTGGTGAAGAGCCGCGTCACGTCCACCACGGGCGCGTCACCGGGACCGAACGCCTCCACGTTCAGGATGGCGATGATCGGCGGGTAGTTGGAGGCCTGCACCGCGTTCCACACCGCAAGAGCAGTGTCGGCGGTAATGTCGAATTGCGGCGAGCGGACGATCACCCGGTTGCCATTGCGCTCGAAGCGCAGGGTACGCTCCCCGAACTGGTCGCCGCCATAGGCGCCAAACCCACCACCCGGCAGGTTCGGGTCAGCCGCGGCGGCCCGCGCGTAGCGCCCGACGAGGAGCATGTCCTTGTTCAGCTCCTTGGCCGGGATCTCGAAGAGGAGCCGATCACCGATCCGGTGGACGGTGAGGAGTCCCTGGCGGCTCTGAGCGCGTGGGGTGATAACCTGCGCATAGGGCCGGGGACGAGCCTCGCCCGGGCTCCGCTGCGCGCCAGTGGTGTCGCCGGGAATGGCTGTCGGTGTCGCGCCGGCGGTGGGGCGCGGCGGCTGGCCGGGCGTGGGGCCGGGTGTTGGCGAGGTTCTGGCTCTGGCCGTGGTGCACCCCGCGATGAGCAGGGCGAGCAGTGCGTACGAAAAGCGCATCATGACTCCTACAAAGACGTGTCCCAAAGGTGATCACCCAACTATAATACGCCACCATCTTCCGCAGCAACGCCGAACAACCCGATCCGTGCTCATGATCCGTCCCATTGAAATCTACCTGAACACCCCACCGCCCGATCCACAGGTCCCCCGACCGGTCCGGCTCAGCCAGGTCACCTTCGCGGATCTCGCGGAACCGCAAAGCCAGAACGTGGCGGGTACCCTCTTCGGTGGGGTGCTTCTCGGCTTCATCGACCGGGCGGCGGCCTTCTGCGCCATGAAGCACGCCGGGCGGCCGGTGGTGACCAAAAGCTTCGACGAGGTGGAGTTCAACGAGGTGGGGTGCTTCTCGGCTTCATCGACCGGGCGGCGGCATTCTGCGCCATGCAGCACGCCGGGCGGCCCGTCGTGACCAAAAGCTTCGACGAAGTGGAGTTCAACGAGCCGATCTACATCGGTGAGCTGGTGATTGCCCACGCGTCGGTGAACTTCACCGGTACCACCAGCATGGAGGTGGGCGTCCGCGTGGTGGCCCAGAACCCGATCACCGGGATCGAGCGGCCCACCAACACCTGCTATACCACTTTTGTCGCCCTGGACCCGAGCGGAAAGCCTACCCGCATCCCCCCGGTGCTCCCTGAAACCGACATTGAAAAGAAGCGTTTCGAGGGCGGGCGGCTCCGGCGGGAGGCACGTCTCGCCCGTCGCCGCTCAAGGGTTTGAAAACACAAGGAACCTTGACTCCGGCGAATGGTATCCCCTTCGACAGGCCGAAGTTTTGCAGCACAGCGGAACGCGGCTTTAACAGATAGATATCACGGGCGAGAGATGGATTCAGACATGGTCACGGCAGCACACAAGACAACGCGGCGGCGCAAGCGCCAGGCTCCCGCAGCTCAGGGGGGCTTCGGCGTAGCGGCGGAAGAGCAGTCGAGCCTGGACCAGTACCTGAAGGAGGTGAGTGCTCACCGGCTGCTCACCGCTCCGGAGGAGATCGAGCTCGGCCATCGCGCGCAGGCGGGAGATGAAACGGCCGTACAGGAGCTGGTGCGTGCCAACCTGCGCTTCGTCATCTCGGTTGCCAAGAAGTACCAGAACCGCGGCGTAGGCCTGTCCGACCTGATCCAGGAAGGCAACGTCGGGCTGGTCACAGCCGCGCGAAAGTTTGATCCGGATCAGGGCGTGAAGTTCATCTCGTACGCCGTGTGGTGGATCCGCCAGGCGATCCTGTCCGCGCTCGCGAACCAGGGCCGTGCCGTACGGGTGCCCCTCAACCGGGCGTCCGACCTGGCCAAGATCTTCCGCGAGCGCGAGCGCTTGAAGCAGGAGATCGGACGTGATCCCACTCCGCAGGAGCTGGCGGAGGCAACCGGCCTGAGCCCGGAGACCGTGGAGTCGCTGCAAACGCTCAACGCGGCCGAAATTCGCCTGGATGCCCCCATTGGGGACACCGACGACTCGCAGCTGATGGAGCGGTTCATCGCGGATGCCGCCATCGTCACCGAGGACGAGGTGGAGGAGCGGCTGCTGGTCGAGCGCATCGACCGAGCGCTCGGCACCCTGCAGCCCCGCGACGCCAAGGTGCTCAAGCTGTACTTTGGGCTCGAGGGCGGCCGGGAGCATACGCTGGAGGAGATCGGCGACATCCTGGGTGTTACGCGCGAGCGCATCCGCCAGCTCCGGGATCGCGCGCTGAAGCGACTCCGTGAGGGCGAGATGGGTGAGGCTCTGGCATCGTTCGCAGCGGCGTGATTTCAGCGGTACCCATGATCTTCAAGGCACCTCCCCATCAGGGGGGGTGCCTTTTGCTCGCATGACCGGAACGGTTCTGCGCGCTCTGGGGGGCGTTTACGAGGTGCAAACGGAGGCCGGTGCACTGGAGGCAACCATCCGCGGCCGGGTCAAACGCGAGGAACGCCGGGAAGACAAGGTGGTAGTCGGCGACGAGGTGGATCTGGAGCCTACGGGCGATAGTGGATGGGCAATCTCCCGTGTGCACCCGCGCCGCAGCGCGCTGGTTCGTCGCGCCCCGGGCAAAGCGCCCCGCCCCAAAACCATCGTGGCCAATGTGGACCAGGTGGTAATCGTGTTCGCCGTTGCCCATCCCGCTCCACACCTCCGCATGCTGGACCGCTTCCTGGTGCTGTGCGAGGCCAATGGCCTGGAACCACTGATCGTCGCCAACAAAACCGACCTGCTCCCTCCAGATGAGGTGGATGCGCTCTTCGCGCCGTACCGCTCGGCCGGGTACCCTATCTTGACCACTGCTGCGAAACAGGGTATCGGTATTGCCGAGCTTCGGGACGCAATCTGCAACCGGACCTCGGCCCTCGCCGGACCCTCAGGCGTGGGCAAATCAAGCCTGCTAAACGCCGTCCAGCCGGGTCTGGGGCTGCGAGTTGCCTCCATCAGTGAAGCCGCGCAGAAGGGGCGGCACACCACCGTCACGGCTCAGCTCATCCCACTCGATTGCGGCGGCTACGTAGCCGATACGCCAGGCCTGCGGGAGCTTGGCTTGTGGGGGATCGAGCCGGAAGAGCTTGCCCACTACTTCCCCGAGTTCCAGCCGTATCTGGGTATGTGCCGCTTCGGTACGGGCTGCACCCATACCCACGAACCCGCCTGCGCAGTGCAGAAGGGGGTGCACGAAGGTGCCATCCACCCGGACCGCTACGACAGCTACCGGCGCTTGTTTGCTGGTGAGGACGAGGAGGATCTGATGTAGAATCCTCCTCGCCGGCGCCACTCACGTGACGCTGCATATTGTGCCCCTCACTGGTGAGGTGTAGTATTGGTGGTGGTGGCTTCGATTGGTGCTCTTCCACCCTGCCCTGCCCCATGCACCTGCCCACCGTCGTTCGTATCTACGAGAGTAGCGATCCGTCAGCGGCCCTGCGCGCGATGGCAGAGTCCCTGACGGCGAACATTCCCGTGCGAAGCGCTTTCTGGGTCGCCGCCGACAAGCAGGTCCACGCCTCGTGGCCCGGCGAAGTGAATCCCTCGCCCGAGCTACTGGATGTCGCCCTTCACACCCTCCGGCCCGAGGTTTTCCCCCTGGGTTCGGAGTTTCCCGCGGATAGCGAACAGTTTCCCAATTGTGAAATGCTTCTGCTCCCGCTCGGTTCACTGGATGACTCGTATGGCGTAGCAGTGCTCATGGCCGGGGAAGGAACGCTCGGGGAGGATCTGCAGCCGTGGATGGGTGTTGCCACGGCACTCGAACGGGTGATGCAGCAGCACCGGCTTCATAGTCGGATGACCGAAGAGTGCACCACCCTCCGGCAACGAGTGGAGGAGGCGGAAGCACTTCACACCCTGGGTCTGGCGGTGAACCGCACGCTAGACCCGGACGAGGTGCTCGCCCTCGTCGCGCGCCTCACCCGCACACTCCTTGGAGCGCACTACGTCACGGTGAATACCCTCGACGACGGACAGGTGAATGCCGTCGCATCGGTTGGCCTGCGTGCACGTGAAACTGCAACCAAGGACTATTTCCTGGCGAGCAAGGTTGTACAAGCCGGAAAGCCGCTCGTCGTCGGAGGGCCGGGAAGCAGCTATCAGGTCGAGGAGTTCCCCTTCCACGCGGAGGAGGGGATGCAAGTGGGTCTGGGAATTCCCCTTTCGCTCTTCGGCGAAACCTTTGGCGCGCTGGTGATCGGGTACCGCCGTGAGTACACGCCCACACCACGCGACACCCGCCTTGCACTAACCCTGGCCGGCCACGCGGCAGTCGCGATCAGCAATGCGCGCCTCCACCACACACTCGCCGATCGGTCCACCGAGCTGGAGGGGGCCTATAGCGAACTGCGCCGCACCTCCGAGATCAAAGAGCGATTCTTTGCCTCCATGAGCCACGAGTTACGCACTCCCCTGAATGGCATTCTGGGCTACCAGAACCTGCTGCTGGAAGATCTCGCCGGGTCTTTCGATCCTTCAGCTCGCGTTTATCTTGAAAAGTCCAATCGTGCCGCGCTGAATCTCCTCGGCCTGGTCAACGACATTCTCGACTACGCGAAAATCGAAGCCGGCAAGATCGTGTTGCAGATCCGCCCTGCCACCATGGTAGAGATTGTGGAGGACGCGGTCGCCAATGTGGAGCCCCTCGCGGCACAAAAGGAAATTCAGCTCAAAACGCCCCAGCCCGATTCGTACGTTTCCCTCAGCACGGATCCTGATCGTGTCCGGCAGATCCTCATCAATCTGCTATCTAACGCGATCAAGTTTACGCCCAAGGGCGGAGAAATCTCGGTCACAGCAACAAACCACGACGCGGACGGAATGACTGAATTCCGCGTTCGTGACTCCGGACCGGGAATCGCGCCGGAAGACCAGGAAGCGATCTTCCGCGAATTCGAGCAGGTGAAAGGCACCAAGGGAGGTACGGGACTGGGATTGCCTATCTCTCGCAAACTAGCAGAGTTGCTGGGTGGTGAGCTGTGGGTGGAGAGTGTGGTTGGGGCTGGATCAACGTTTGTGCTTCGGCTGCCCCGTATGGAGCAGTGATTGACCTTTGATGTAGAAGTTCCGTTCACCCGCGCAGAGGAGAGTTTACCATGCCCCCGAGGATACTTCGCTGTGGTCACAATCAGCCGGATTCCAAGACGGAACGGATCGACCAGAACGGAGGAAGAGTTACACTGCGAGGACACCAGCTCCGGGTGCCTGCGGGTGCAGTTAGCGGAGCAACGGATTTTACTCTCAGCATTCCTGACACCGATAGAGTAGAGGTTGACGTTGTGGCAAGCGGTCCCATATCGGGGACCGTTGAACTCACCATCAACTACGCAGGTTGTTCTGACTTACCTAAGGGGGATCTCAAGATCTGGCGACTAGATACAAACAGAAACCCCCGGGACGACCTCGGTGGCATCGATGACCGCGTTGGACGCAGGGTGACTACGTCGCTCGGCCACTTGTCGGGCTATGGTGTCGCGCAAGGCTGATCAACATATCGCCACAGAGAAAGCAATCAACTCTCGACTGCAACTTGGCGAGGCTGTTGCATTCGAGCGGCGAGGAGAGTGGGCAGCTGCCGAAGCGGCTTTTAGTCGGGCGTTTCACCACGCTTGCGAAAGAGGAGATCTCCTCGGCATCGTGGACGCTTTGCGTGGTCAATGTCGCGTATACCAGCCACAACAACGCTATGAAGAGGCTGAAGAAGTCGCTGAGCTTAGTTTTGAGATCGCTTCACTCAACGGTCTGGCTCAAGCAGCGGCAAGGGCGGTCAACAGTCTCGCTGCAATTGCGTATCACCAGCAGCGTTGGTCCGAAGCTCGGAAGTCATACATTGATGCACGTGGGCTCGCGTTTGACCACGGTGATGACGAACTAGTCGGCTTCACATCACAGAACCTCGGGATCATCTCCAACATCATCGGTGACCTGCACGAAGCAAAGACTTTGTATCTAGAGAGCATTGGATCGACTGTGCGCTCCGGTGACCGACGCACCGCCATGATAGCCTACGGAAACCTGGCGATGGTTTGTGCCGATCTACATGACTGGATGGAGGCAGAGGTTGACCTCGACCGCGGGATCGAAATCGCCGAGCAGCTTGGCGATGTACCTGTAGGAGCAAAGCTCAGAGCTAACCGAGCTGAACCCCTCATTCACACTGGCCAGCTCGCGCAAGCAACAAAGACCCTCGATACTGCCGAGCAGCTAGCTACGCAGGCAGGAGACACGGGTACATTAGCGGACATCGCCCGCTTCCGCGCAATGATTGCCCGTGAGGAAGGTCATCTTGAATTTGCAACGAAACATATCACCTATTCGCTCCAGCTCGCGATGGAGGGTAGTTTGAACCTTGAGCATGCAGAAGCGCTCGAAGAGCGTGCATGCCTGCTTGATGATACCAGGCACTTGGCGCGCAGCGCGACGCAACGCGTACGCGCGAGATACTGGACAGCTGGTCTTCGCGGAAGAGCACCGTAGCTTCCACGCCGCCAGAGGTGATACGATAATTCGGGTATGATCCGTCCGTTCCACCGCCGTGCACACCGCAGCCCTTTCCCGTTCTACGCAGTCCTCGCTGTCCTGCTTGTCACGCTCGCGCTGGCCGTTTCATGGACGCGCCTGGACACGCCACCTCCCGAGCCACCGATGCTCCCTGCCGTGTACGCCGTCGGCGGCCGCGTAGACACACTCTTCCTGGGAGGATACACGCGGGGTAGCTTCGCCGAAGCGGTACGCGTTCTGGACAGCGACCTCTCCGAATCAGAGCGCGGGATGATCGGGCGGCACCTGGACAAGATGTTCGCGCCGGTGCTCAAGGAGAAAGGGCTTGTCGACACCGGGCGCCTGCGCCTTGCGTACGAGCGTACCCAGCGGCCGGATGGCACCACTCGCGCCATTCGCGTGCTCGCTGCTGAGACCGCGGTGGCCGGATCGATGCACACGGCGTTCTTTTACGAGCAGGACAAGCGGCCCGGCTACTTTGATGGCCTCGGGCGGTCACTCACACCGCAGGGTCTGGCGCGCCCACTCGATCGAGCCTGGATCTCATCCCCGTTCAATACGCAGCGCGTGCACCCGATCCTGCGACGCATCATGCCGCACAACGGGGTGGACTATGCCGCCACTGCCGGTACACCGGTACGGGCGACCGCGGACGGTAGTGTAAGCTGGGCGCAGCCGCGGGGCGGGTATGGCAACCTGGTTGAGATACAGCACCCGAGCGGGTACTCTACCCGGTACGCCCACCTGTCTGGCTTTGCATCCAGGGTCAGGCCGGGGGCAGCGGTACAGCAGGGAGAGGTGGTGGGGTTTGTCGGGTCGACGGGGCTTTCCACGGGTCCCCACCTGCACTACGAGGTGCGCAGACAGGGACAGCCGGTAAACCCCGAGGTGGTAGCGCTTGATGCGGGACCCGCCGCGGACGTAGGCTACACTCCGGGATGGCGGACGGAGCGCCAGCGCCTCGCTCGGCTGCTTGCGCGTGCGCCGACCATGCTGAGCACGCGGGGGCGAGCCGCAATGGCCGACCGGTAGCAAGACTAGCAAGACTGTTGCAGGAACGGTCCTTGCGCTCGCCCGGGCCGAAGCTCGTGTCCAGCCAACGAAACACAACGACCGAATGACCATATCGCCGACGGGTGACCTTTCCGGAGCCCTCGCCGCGCTGGGGGTGCAGGCTGGCCCGCAGGTCGGCGAGGAAGTACCCATCCGCGCGCGGACCGTGCGCATCGGCCGGGGCCCGAGCAATGACGTCCTGCTGGACGACGACTCCATTTCCGGGAGCCATGCCCGCCTCGACTGGGATGTAAACTCCAAAGCGTGGCGGGTCACCGATCTGGGTTCGACCAACGGAACGTATGTGGAAACGGTACGGATCGCACCCGGGGTGCCCACACCCCTCCCGTTCGGTGCCGGCATTCGGTTCGGTGGCGTGCGCATGTACTTCCGTGATGTGGATGACGCAGTCGCACCGGAAGCGGCTCCGGCGGTGGTGGGCACTGCACCGAGCCCGCCTGCTCAGGTCAGCGAGCCGGCCGCTCCCGCCGGGCGGCGGACGGGCCTGCGGACCGGCCTGATTGCCGTGGGTGTGCTCATCGCCGTAGCGCTCGCGGCCCTGGGAATCCAGCAAACCGTGGAAAGCCGCGGCGGAGTGTCCCTGCGCCCCCGGACCGAGCAAAACACCCCTGCGGAGGGTCAAGCCGGTTCTGCCGCGGAGCAGGAGGGGCTACAGCGGGAACGATCACTCCCCTGGCCCGCGGAGTGGACACCGCCCGACGAGCCGATCCGCATACCGCCGCCTGTGCCCCTCCCGTGAAGATCGCCTGGGAAGCGACGGGCGGCACCAACACCGGCCGACGCAGGCAGAACAACGAGGATTCGCTACTCGTGGATGCCGAGCGCGGCTTCTTTGTGGTGGCGGACGGGATGGGTGGGCACGCGGGAGGCGAGATCGCCAGCGCGCTTGCTGTCCAGACCGCCGGGGAGATTTTGGCGCGCGGCGGTGATGCGAAGGCGGCACTCCGGGAGGCAGTTACCCGGGCAAACGCGGCGATCTTCGACTTTGCGGCTCGCAATCCGCGCATGCGGGGCATGGGGACCACACTGACCGCGTGCGTTCTCGCTCCCAGCGGTGTGATGAACCTCGGCCACATCGGCGACAGTCGTGCATACCGCTTCCGCAATGGAGTGCTGGAACAGCTCACGGTGGATCACACCTGGGTGCAGCGAGAGGTGGATGCCGGGCGCATTTCAGCCAAGGCTGCCCGTACTCACGCCCTGTCGCACGTCATCACCCAGGCGCTGGGCGTGGATGAGCAGGACGAACCGGACATCCTGGAAGACACCGCTCTCCCTGGCGACCTCATGCTACTCTGCTCCGACGGCCTTACCGGCATGGTAGACGACACCCAGATCGCGGAGCTACTCGCCGCGGAAGCCCCCCTTCCCGAGTTGGCCAACACGTTGATTCGCACAGCCAACGCCAATGGAGGCGTGGACAACATCACGGTGGTTCTGGTGCGGGTCCTTTCTGGGAGTTCATAGCAGCGGAGCTGGCTCTGCAAGTCTGCGCCTCAACTCGGAGGCGGACCGGGCGAGCAGCGGCATAATCTTCTCAGGTGACAGAGTACGGCGATCAAGAGTAAACACGCGGAAGACGCGCGCAGTGTGATACAGCTCGTCGGCCACGCGGGGCAGCCCGATCAATCCTGTCCTCCCATTCTCGTTGAGCCGCTGGGCTTCGCCGCCACGACGGAGCAGGAGCAGGTCCAGCCCGAGCATGCTTTCCTTTTCAGGGTAGTCCAGCAGCACTCCTCCCGGGGGTAGCCTCAACTCCGTCGCCAGCCGCTCCTCCAGGGCGTGGCGCAATTCGGCATCCGAGTTCAGCCACCCATCCACCGCGTAGCCGCGCAGCACTTCTCCAGGAATTTCTAGGGCCCGCTTGGGCAAGCGCCGTCCGAGCAATGCAGGCAGCCAGCGCTCCGATACCCGCCGCGCAGCCGAATCGCTAGAACCTGCAGCGCGCACTTCCAGCAGGGCGAGAAAGCGCTCATCCGTCTGCCCAACGATCTCGTCCGGATCGATCAGGTCGGCGTCCAGTGCATCCCGCACCATGCGGGTGAAGAGCACGGGAAGAGCAGCGACTCCAGCGCCGACAGTCCCTTCTCGTGAATTCCAATCTCCACCTTTCCGGTAGCGGGGTCCGGCACCAGTGCGAAGGCATGGATCAGGCGGTCCGCGTCCACCTCTCCATACGGCACACCGCAGAACATGGCATCCCGGCGCAGATACTCGATCTTGTCCAGATCCAGGCTCCCCGACACCAGCCCCTGCAGCGGCGAGGCCGATCGCCCCCGGACCAGATCCTCCACCCGCGCGGGTGCATCCGGGGCCACGCTCTCCAGCGCCCGGCGGATTCCGTCCGCGGCAGGAAGCGCCCGGTGAGCGCTTCGTGCATCTCCGGAAGCCGCGGGTCGTTCAGCTCTTCCAGAGCATGGGAAAAGGGGTAGTGGCCGATGTCGTGGAGGAGCGCCGCATAGGGGATGCAGCGGCAATCCACGGGGTCCACCCTCCAGGTCACCGCGCTCACCGAGCAGCGCGAGGGCCTGCCGGGCGAGGTGGCACACACCCAGAGCATGGTCGAAGCGGGTGTGGGTGGCGCCAGGATAAACCAGGTACGCCAGCCCGAGCTGCCGGATGTGCCGGAGGCGCTGAAACTCCGGCGTGTCGATGATGCGCAGCGCCGTGGCATCCAGCCGGATGGTGTTCCACAGCGGATCGCGTATGACCTCGAAGTCGTGGGGTGAGCGCATAGGATGCAATTCGGGGCGCCCCCGCGTCATGCAGAAGCGCCCCGTGGGTCAGGTAACCGGGTCTAGGATCAGCCCACCTGGGGTCCGGCCTGCTGGATCTCCGTCGCGACGTCCCCGAACTTCTTGAAGTTGTCGCGGAACATCTGCGCCAGCTTGCTCGCCTGCGCGTCGTAGGCTACGGGATCGGGCCAGGTGGAGCGTGGCTGCATGATGTCGCTGGGGATGCCCGGAATCTCCGTCGGTACAGCCAGACCGAAGACCGGATCGTTTTCGGTCCGCACGCTGGCCAGCTCGCCGTTCAGGGCGGAACGGACCATGGCACGCGTGTAGCCAAGCTTCATGCGATGCCCCACGCCGTAGGGCCCACCGGACCAGCCCGTGTTCACCAGCCACACCTGCGATCCATGCTGGCGCAGCTTTTCACCGAGCATCTGGGCGTACTTGGTGGGGTGCCACACCAGGAACACCGCGCCGAAGCAGGCGCTGAAGGTCGCCTGCGGCTCGGTGACTCCGCGCTCGGTGCCGGCCACCTTGGCGGTGTAGCCGGAAAGGAAATAGTACATTGCCTGCTCGGGCGTGAGCCTGGCGATGGGGGGAGCACGCCGAATGCATCCGCGGTGAGGAAGACAACGTTTTCGGGGTGCCCGCCGCGCCCGCTGGGCACGTAGTTGGGGATATAGTGAAGCGGATACGAGGCGCGGGTGTTTTCCGTGACGGACTGGTTCTCGAACTGAACCTTTTTCGTGTCCTCATCCAGCACCACGTTTTCCAGAATGGTGCCGAACATCTGCGTGGTGCGGAAGATGTCGGGCTCGCCCTCGGGGCTCAGGTTGATGACCTTGGCGTAGCAGCCACCCTCGAAGTTGAAGATGCCATCCTCCGACCAGCCGTGCTCATCGTCGCCGATAAGGGCGCGCTCCGGGTCGGCCGAAAGGGTGGTTTTGCCGGTGCCGGAAAGCCCGAAGAAGAGGGCTGTGTCCCCCTTGTGTCCGATGTTCGCCGAGCAGTGCATGGAAAGCACACCCTGCTTCGGGAGCATGTAGTTCATGACGGTGAACATCGACTTCTTCAATTCGCCGGCGTAGCGTGTCCCGCCGAGCAGGATCATGCGACGCGCAAGGCTGAGCACGATAAAGGTACCCGTGCGGGTACCGTGCCTCTCGGGATCTGCCTGGAACTCCGGGGCGTGCAGAACCGTGAAGTTCGGCTCGAAGTCCGCCAGCTCACCGGCTTCGGGGCGGATGAACATGTTGCGTACGAATGCCATGTGCCAGGCGTTCGGCGACACGTAACGGACCGACAGGCGGTACTGGGGGTCCGCACCGCAATACAGGTCTTCGACGAACAGCTCGGACTGACTGTTCAGGTACTCCCGCATGTCCTCCAGCAGAAGCTCGAACTTGTCTTCCTCGATCGGCTGGTTGACCTTGCCCCAGTCCACGTCCGCCTCGGTGGAGGGCTCCCGGACCACGAACTTGTCGTTGGGAGAGCGGCCGGTGTGCGGCGCGGTGACGGCCACGAACGGTCCCATGTCGGCGAAACGGCCCTCGCCACGGCGAACGGCTTCCTGAAAAAGCTCCGGGGCAACCAGGTTCCAGTGCACCTCGCCCGTGGAGGCCAGACCCTGCATATCAAGTCCATGGCGGCTTTGCCGCTCGGTATCGGTTTCGGGGGTCAGCGTTGTGGCCATGACATCAATCCAGGCTCGCGGTTCGGCGCCCCGGCTGCGGGAGCGACATAGGCGGAAACGCGGATATGTAGCAGGATGCGGGCCCAGCGGCAAGGTGAGCCTGGCTCAGCGACCCGGTAAATCCTTGAGCACCGCGGCCGCCGCGCTTCGCCCGGATGCACCGAACACCCCTCCTCCCGGGTGCGTGCTGGCACCCGTCAGGTACAGGCCGGGAATCGGCGTGCGGTAGGTGGATAGTTCGGGTAGGGGGCGGAACATGAACATCTGGTCCAGCGACATTTCCAGATGCATGACGTTGCCGTTGTAAAGGCCGATCTCCCGCTCCAGATCCGCTGGAGTCTGGATGTGCACCTGCTCCACGCAGCCGGGCACGTTGGGAGCGAAACGCCCCACAGTGGCCAGGATACGCTCCGCCTCCCGCTCACGAATTCGGTCCCAGCTTTCGCCGCCGGCAAGTGCGTAGGGATGATACTGCGCCCAGGCGAAGAGCAGGTGCTTTCCGGTGGGGGCAAGGCCAGCGTCCACCGCGCTCCAGGTCATTGCGACCACAGCCGGCTCGCGTGCCGGCTCGCCGCGGGCGAAATCCGCGTAGGCGTGGTCCAGAAAGGGGGCGGGCGGGCAGAGCAGCTGAAGGCCGCGGTGCTCGGGCCCTGGAGTGGAGCTTCCCGTGTAGGCGGGCAGCTCCGAGGTGGTGCAGCGCAGGATCATGCCGAACCCATTGCCGATCCGGAGATGACTCACGCGCTCGCGGAGTTCGGCGGCTTCCGGTGCCTCGGCGAGCAGCTGCCCGAAGGTGGTGACGACATGGCAGCCGGCCAGCACGGCTCTGGCGGCGATCCGCTCCGCACCCGGACCGATCTCAACCCCCGCGGCCCGTCCCCGCTCCAGCACGATGCGCTGCACCGGCCGGCCGGTGTGCACCTCCCCGCCATGGTCCCGAATCATCCGCACCAGCGCCTCGGCGAGCGCGCCCGATCCGCCCCGCGCGCGCTTCACGCCGCTCCGATGATAAAGCGGCTGCCACCCGGCCAGTGGGGCGGAGCCCAGCTCGCTGGGTGGTGGGCCGGACTGCGCCGCGATCCACTCGATCGCGGCCCGCACCGCCGGGTGCTGGAAGGTGGCATCCAGCAGCGCCCGGTAGGAGCCCAGCACCGTTTGCAGCTTCCCCATCCCTCCCCGGCCACCAAAACCACCAGAGCGCATCATGGTCCATACGATACGGCCCGGTGTCGGCGTACTCAGAAAAGCGCGCAGCACGCCCTCGCTGACGGGGAGCCATTCGTCGCAGAAACGCCGGTAGGCGTCTGCGTCCTCTGGTGAAATAGACGCGATGGACTGGCAGGTACGATCGATGTCTTTGTAGAAGGAGATCGAGCGCCCATCCTCCAGGGGATAAAAGGCCCAGGGATCGCAGTCGATGTACTCCAGGCCGTAGCGGGCCAGCTCCAGTTCCTGGAAGATCGGGGTGAGATGGATCAGGATGTGGGCGCTGGAACCAACATCGATCCGGTAACCGGGAAAGATGTCTTCGCGGGTCTGCACCGCCCCGCCGGCCCGAGCAGCGCGCTCGAACACCACCACCTTTTTTCCCGCGCGGGCGAGGTACGCGGCGGCGATCAGTGCATTGTGGCCGGCGCCGACAATGGCTACATCCGCCAGGGTCACTTCAACGCGCTCCCAGGCGGCCGGGGAAACGGGCTCCGCGGGTCAGGAGCGGGTACGGGTTGGTACTGACTCCCTCCCACCAGCGATGCGCGTCGGCCAGGTGGGATACGCTGAAGTGCAGGTGGTAGTTGCCGGTCCCCGCGTTTCCCGTATCGCCAACATACGCAATGATTTCGCCACGGGATACGGTCTGCCCCTCCACCAGATTGTCTACGTACCGATCCAGGTGCGCATAGTAGTAGAGCGTGCGCCCGTTGCGATCCAGCAGGTACAGGCTGTTTCCACCCACGGTGCCCTGGTGCAGCTTGAGAATGGTCCCGTCCGTGGCCGCCAGCACCCGGGTACCACGCGGTGCCATGATGTCGATGGCGTTGTGAGTCCGCCCGTCGGAGCGTGGGGCCAGATAGCTGTCCCGGAGCTGCTCGGCCGTGACACCAGCGACGGGAATCAGCAGCGAGGACGCATCAGCGACAGGGTTTCCGATCGACAGGGCGCAACCGGCTGGTAGGAGGAGCGGGAGCAGGATGAGAGCACGACGGATGTTGGGCATGGTGGATTGACCTGAATCGGGAATGATAATCCGCCGCGGAACGCGGGGGGGGAGGACCAACTGGCGGACAGATATAGTGGACTAAGCGGGGACGGTACGCAAGCAGGTCAGGGTTCGCTGAACAACTCATTGAACATTCGGCTGCGATCGTTCAAGAACTCCCGCGTCACGACAAAGTGTTCCGTGTCCTCATAGCGCACGGGAGCAATGCCGTTCTCGTCCAGCAGCAGGATCTGGGCGTCGGGATACGCCATGATGATCGGTGAATGGGTGGCGATGATGAACTGGGAGTGCTGCCGCACCAGGTCATGCATGCGGACGAGCATGGCGAGCTGGCGGGTAGGCGACAGGGCTGCTTCCGGCTCGTCGAGGATGTACAGACCGTCCCCACCGAAGCGCTCGGTAATGAGTGCAAAGAACGATTCGCCGTGGGACTGCTCGTGGAGCGAACGGCCGCCGTAGGCGTGAGCCACCCCCAGACGATCGATCTCCGACACCACATTGTAGAAGCTTTCCGCTCGCAGGAAAAACCCGTCCCGTGGGCGACGAGCACCCCGGGTCAACGTGATGTGCTCATGAAGCTGGGAATGGGATTCCTGAGTGGCGAAGCGGAAGTTTCGGGTGCCGCCCTCCGCGTTGAATCCCCAGACAACGGCAATCGCCTCCAGCAGTGTCGATTTGCCCGTGCCATTTTCGCCAATGACAAAGGTGACAGCCGGATGGAAGGATAGCTCGTCCAAGTTCCGCACGGCTGGCAGGCAGAACGGATATTGGCGAAAGGAGGGAACTTCCTCCCGCTTGAGTCGAATGCCGCGCAGGTAGTGCTGTGCGTCGAGAGCTTTCACCCGCGCCCGGGCATCACCGCGCGGACAATCGTGCTCACTGGACTGTACCGAAGCCAGGAGATCAGGCACGGCTGTACACTGGGGTGATACTTCACTCGGGAGAGTTTGGCTCGGCGGCGGATCACGAAATTCCACTCACCTCGGCGTCATCGGGATCTCCGTGGGAACCAGGTTGTCCAGATATACATCGTGAATCGTCACCCACTCGCCCTTTCGGGTATAGCGTCGCGCGGGGTTCCGGTCCGGCAGGTGCAGCGTGAGATCACCGACATGGGCCGCGGGCGAGAGGACATGGGTGTTCCGGTTCCGCGCTACCGCATATGCGGGGCGCCGCTCGCGGGGATGCCCACTCGTCTGGCCGGGGGCGTAGCGCACGATCCCGAAGCCGTACCCTTTCCGCCGATGCCGTGGGATGTGCATGGTATCCGGCTTTCCCCCCGGTGGTGCGTACCGATGATGCTCGGGCGCCCCGTTGCCGTCGGTGCTCTCCATGCTGAAGCCGATCGCCTTCGCGAGTTGCCCGGAGGTTTGCAGGTACGACACGGCACCTTCCCACCACTCCTTCTGGTGACGGTCAAAGGTTGCGGCGTCGTCCGCACCCGTGTTGTGGGGCCAGGGCCGGTAAACCTTGCGCTGACCATCGTAGAGGTCGTGGGTGGCGCTGTGCCCGAACTCGGTCAGCCAGATCGGCCGGCCGTGGTCGCCGAAGCTGTCCATCACCCTCCTGATTCCCATGACATCATGGTCCACCGACCCGGCGGCGGTAACGCCGTAGGAGTGCACCGCCATGATATCGAAGAAGGCCGCGCCACCGCCGGCGTAGATCCCCCGGGCGTAGTTCCAACTCCCGGAGTCAACCAGCCCGGAGCGGTTCGCATTCCAGTTCTCCGTGCCGGCCAACGCACCGATCACCACCCGTGCATTCGGGTTGGCCTTCCTGATCGCCGGGTAAACCGTGCGGAGCATGCGGGCGTAGCGCTTTCCAGACGCCAGGTTGTTGTCCCGTTCGCAGTAAAAACGCCCCGGCCATCCACCCGCGTCCATTTCATTGCCGAGCTGCCAGAGCCGCACCTTGGGGTACGTTCTGGCCATTTTCGCCATGAAAGCGGCAAAGCGCCGATTGTGGACGTCCGCGTCAGCTGGGCCGCAGCTCGTGTGGGGAAGGTTGTAGGCCTCGGGGGTGGTGTGGATGACTACCACCAGCTCAAGGTTGTTACCCCGCTCGTAGGCTTGACGATAGTGGTGGTCGAGGACCCGGTTGAACGCCCCCGGGGTCGGCTCCACGTCGGCCCAGCGGAGGGTCAAGCGGACCAGCCGCATTCCGAGCGCCTTGACCTCCGCCACCTCTCCATCGCTGAGCTGTTGCGCCAGGATCCCCAGCTCGGGCCTGCGATCGTAAACGCCCAGGGTATCCCGAGTGCGCCAGTAGGTCCCATACGCGGGCAGCTTGCCGTACCGGATGTTACCCACCGAGCTGTCCGGAACCGCGGAAGCCACGGCAACAGCATTCTCCCGGCGGACGTCTCCGGGGGCCGCCAGTCGTTGTCCCGCAAGCCAGGCAAGACCCAGCAGAGCAACGGAGGCGAATAATTTCATGGGAAGCACACGCACGATCTCCTTTCAAGCCACTGGAATGTCACGGCGACGTTTACGGCCCCGAGGATGATGGCGACCGATTGCCGGCCACGTTGGCGTCAATCCTGAGTCTGACCCCACCCCACGTTTCCGAGATGTCCAGCGCACCCTGCCAGATGGAAGCGAAATCGAAGCCTACCTCCGTGGGATGTCGATCCAGCGAAAAGCCAGTTCCCCCAGCAATCCAGAACTCCGGTGCTCCTGATCTCCCGGCGCCAGCATACACCTCGCGAGCAGCGGCGTGCAGCGCAGCCGCGTTGTGCCGGTGGGCATACACCCCAGGCTGGAAGCGCCCGTCGGCCAGCACTCCCCGAATCCAGGCCCGGTAGTACGCCTGCATGCTGGCGGGAATGGTTTCCATGCGCTCCACGTCCAGGAAGATGATCGTCCTGTTCGGGAAGCCCTCAGCGGCTGTCTTGCTTACGGCATCGGCGGCTTCCGCGGTGCCCTGGGCCGCGGTGAGCAGCTCGCGCGAACACGTCGCAGCCCCCGCTGCATCCGCTCCCATCACATTCCAGCTGGGAGAAAGCTGCTGAACACCGTCCCACGTCTGCTGGCCCACATAAAGGAGCGCCGTTCCCCACCCCATTCCCTGCAGCGTCGCACGCTTCCCCATCCAGGATGCATCGCGATGACAGGGAGCCTGCAGGTAGTACCCCACCCAGCGGTAGGGCGAGGCCGTGCTCCAGGCGCGCATGGCGGCGTCCCCCGGATACAGGCTGGTGTCGAAGCCGGGATAGCTCCCCTCGGGAGCCGGACCGGTCAGGTCGCCCAATTCCGCGCAGCCGGCGAGCGCCGCGAGGAGCAGCGCCGCCGATGCACGAAGGAGAGTACGAGCGCGTTTGGGAAACTGATAGTGACGCATGCAAGTACGCCTACGCAGCACGCGCGGGCTCATGCCGGAGCAGCATCAAGTCATCATGACGAGGGGTTGCTAGCGCGTACAGTTCGCCGTCACGGTCGCTGAACTCCACCTCGAATTCACCAGCGTAGTACACTTCCACAACCGTGCCTACCTGGCCACGAAACGATCCTACGTTGGGGAGGTCCTTCGTGATCGCCACTACGTCCAGGAGCTTGGTCTCGCTGTTCATTCGATCCGTTTCCTTTTCACGTAACAGGTTACGATTCGGGGGAAGTCTTCTTCATGCCGGACGATCCAGACACTACGTACACCCGCGCTGCGTACTGAGCTTACCGGGATCAGTGTGCGCATGTTCCGGGTTCGGCAGCCTCACCTGGCAGTCCCCTCCACGACTTCGCTCTCCTGCGCTCAGCTCTCCCCGAACGTCTCAATATGGAAGCGGATGGCCGACTTCACGTCCGCCAGCGCGTCTTCGTCGCTGTCGCCCTCGCCTACGACAACGCCATTCAGACCGATCGGGTACGCTACATACCCGTCCAGGTGTTTCTCGACGACGATTTTAAGCTGCCTCATGTGCTCCTCCCGCTTGTTTTGTACTCGAACGCGGAACAGCACTTCAGGTCCGGGATGTCGGCGATCCAGCCTTCGTCCTCTTCGCTAAAGAATACATTGATGTGGTAGTCTTTCATCGACTCCTTCAATCTCCCTCGAATAGGGTCCGGGGCAGTCCTGACTGCCGGATGATTGACCGGAGTGTGCCGGAACGCAGCTCCCGATGATCCGGCACCGGCACCGTGACAGTGGTGTCCATCGTGCGCTTCTGCATGACGATGTGGCTGGCGCGTCGTCGCACCTCGGTGAATCCGTGCTGCGCAAGAAGGGAGCACACCTCTCGCCCGGATAGAATGCGGAGCCTACCCAACCGCGACTTCAAGTCGGGTGACGTACACCTCGGGGTGGAGACGGTCCCGTACTTCGGCTGGATCGGCTGTCTCAAAGAAGAGCTCTAGTGCTTCGACGAGGTTGTCCTTTGCCTCCTCGATTGTATCACCCTGGCTTGCAACGTCTAGCTCTGGGCACAGTGCGACATACCCATCGCCTTCTCGCTCGATGAGTGCGGTAAGCTGACGGGTCTGCTTCATTGTTGTCCTCCTGTTGAATCGTTGATCCGCTCGCTCGCTGTCCCTTCCACAATCCCGATCTCGTCCTCCGTCAGCCCGTACAGCTCGTACACCAGCCGGTCAATCTGCCGGTCCGTGGCCTCGATCTGCCGCCCGATCAGCGTCCTATCATGCCCGGTCTTCGCCGCTGCCTGCTGCCGATGCAGCGCCAGCATACGCTCAACGAGTGCCACCATGCGGTCGTGACGGGCGCGCTCGGTGGGATCGGAGAAGTCAATAGTGCGGATCGGAAGCTGTTTTATGTCTTGGGGATTGAGCTTCGGAAAAACATCCTTGCCAAAATTAGGCAGCATCAAAGAGGCGTACCAACTCACCAGCCGCGAGTTTACCACCCCAAGAAGGTAGAGGGCGGACACAGGACAATCAGTCGACAGCTTGAAAGGTGTAATACTGTGGCCGTGATACAGTACTTCCTCGGCAACGGATGCTTGGATTCGCTTACTCTTGCCGGGCACCTCTCGGAACAACAATCGCGGTCCCGCGAAGAAGCGCGACTCTCGGGGTGCAGCTAGCCACGAGCCGTAACTTAGCCACTCGCCACTCCAACCCGTGGTGTAGCGGTTGACATCTTTCCCAGCCAACCATTTGCCATACGTATGATCCTGCTGGTGGTCTGAATGGAAAGCACGGCTCTTGATAAGTTCAGGAGAGTGTCCCTGACACTTATCGTAGGATGTTATGCCCTGAACTGCCTCGCCGAATCTGGAAAGAGGGGCTGATAATGCTGCAAGTTTCCCCAGGACTGCACCTGTACCCGGTTTGACACGATAGTCGATGGTGTACAGCCCGTTCTGTTTCCATTGTTCGCTCGGAAGAGTCCATGTACCATCCTCGCTTTCGACAGTCAGCTGTTCGCATTTCATATCCCCCTGCAACACGAACACCACCGTACTGACCACGGCATCTCTGAACACGTTTTCGCCAAGTACTCGCAAGCGCTCGAATCCCGCCTCTTGGGAAATCAACTGCCGTAATGCAGCACTATTCTCAAGCCGCAGCCAGACCTCGGGAGTGATGTAGCTGATCCATCCACCCGACCTCGTTAGTTTGAGAGCGGCTTCAATGAAGTAGATGTAGCTATCGTACTTGTAGCGGTATGCGCGATATCGTTCTCTGATGTACGCCTTCTCTACGTCGGAAAAAGAAGCCCCGTACGGCGGATTCCCAATCACCGCGTCGAACCCGCCCGCGCGCATGATCTCCGGGAACTCCGCCTCCCAGCCGAACGCGTTGATCCGGTAGCGCTCCTCCTCGTCCAGGAAGCCAATCTGCTCCCCGTCGTAGAAGTCCGGCCCGACCAGCGAGTTGCCGCTCTTGATGTTGTTCCCCAGGTCCGGCAGCGCCCGCTCGTGAGGTCGATTAGTTCGGTATCACTGAGCCGCACTTGCGATTCCTTGTACGGATCATCGAGTCCGTTCCAGGGATAAACCCGGACGTGTAGCTGTGCTTTGTCTCGCGCTGTTGTCGGTTCTTTGCTGGATGTGAGAACAACAGTGGAGAGCTTCGCATCCCGGAATACCCGACGATTTGCGTTGTCCTTCTGGGGAAAACAATCGGCAATGAGCCCGCTAGTGGCCATCATCAGGTGGCAACGTGTAGCCGCTGTGCTGATATCCGCAAGAACCGCGAGCGGAACGATCATCCCGAAACGGCCCTGCTCCCGCAGTAAGGACAATGACTGTACGACAAAAAAACGGAACAGGTTGAGCTTGCCTCCCAAAGCAGGTGCATAGTCGGGGCGCAATCGCACGTAGTCCCGCAATGCTGTATGCGGCCACGAACTTGCTCCTCGCTCTTTCTCAAGTACGTCATACGGTGGATTCCCAATCACCGCATCGAACCCGCCCGCGCGCATGATCTCCGGGAACTCCGCCTCCCAGTCGAACGCGTTGATGCGGTAGCGCTCCTCCTCATCGAGAAAGCCAATCTGCTCCCCGTCGTAGAAGTCCGGCCCGATCAGCGAGTTGCCGCTCTTGATGTTGTTCCCCAGGTCCGGCAGCGCCCGCTCGTGAAACAGCCCGAGCTGCCGCCCCAGCGTTTCCTCGGACTCCCCTTCCAGCACCTTGAGCAGCAGCGACAGCTTGGTGGTCTCCACCGCCTGCGCGTCGATGTCCACCCCGTAGATGTTGTTCAGCAGGATGCGCTTGCGCTCCTGGGTGGAGAGCCGCCACGCGCCGCCCGGTCCCTGCGTCAGCGCATTCAGATGCTTGTCGGAGCCGTCCGTCAGGTACTCCGTCAGGTGCCAGTCGAGCAGGAACTGGTATGCACCCAGCAGAAACGAACCCGATCCGCAGGCCGGGTCCAGAATGCGGAGCTTGCTCACACCCCCGCGCGGCCCCGGCCGCTTCCCCTCCACCAGCGTGCCCACCGTCTGCCGGACGATGTAGTCCACGATGTAAGTGGGCGTGTAGTACACCCCGCCCGCCTTGCGCACCTCCGGCTTGTCTTCCACCGTGGCGCGGTGCCGCGCGTCCAGCCGGATCACCTTGCCGAGGAACTGCTCGTACACCTGCCCCAGGATGTCCGCCGGGAGCACCGCGAACTCGTACGGACTTTCCGGATAGTACAGCCGCCGCAGGATCTCCTTGAGGACCTTGTCGTCGATGGTGAGCGACGGCGTGAGTGTGTCCGGCTCCTCCGAGTGCCCCTTTTCCGGGCGGAAGTGGAAGAGGCCCGAGTTGTAGCGTTCATCCGCCCGGGCGAACAGCTCCCGCATGCGCGCGTACACGTTGGCGCCGTTCAGCAGCGCCTGCAGCCGCCCGTACTCCTCGATCCCCCGATCCTCGCAGATGCGCAGGAAGATGATGCGATCGATGGTACGCACCACCGCGAAGTTCAATTCGCGCTGCGTCAGCCCCTTGTTGCGAGCGGCGATGTTCTGCGCCAGCGACTCGCGCCAGGACTCGATTTCCCGCAGAAAAGCATCATCCACCTCCGCAGTGCCGCGCTTGGTGCGGGTGGACGGCGCGTACTTGTCGAACGAGCCCTGCAGGATGGCATCCTTGGCGAAGATCCCCGCGATCTCCTCCCAGCGCTCCGAGTAGTCCGTGTAGCGCAGGTACAGCACGCGCGCCTTGGAAGCAGGATCATTCTTTTCCGGTTTGACCCGGCAGTCGTAAACGGCGAACTCCTCGAAATCGCTCAGGACGGAAAGGGGCAGCTTGGCGGACCAGGCGTAGCGCCGAAGCTGAAACGCGGGATGGATGTCCTGGCGGATGTTGACCTGCGGTTTCTTCGCCTCCAGAAAGAACTTACGGGTCCCGCCGATGCGAAACCCGTAATCCGGCGCCTTGGCCGCGCCGCCGATCTTGATAGCATCCTCGTGCACCACCTCCTTGTACGCCTCCGCCCATCCCTGACGGTTGTTCACGTCCCAGCCGAGCGACTCCCAGAACGGGTCAAGGAACTCGCGCCGAAGCTGTGTTTCGTTGTACTGGCCGGAGCGGTACGCATCCGCGTTTCTGTGGAACCGCTCCACAAGATCAAGGACGCTATGCGGGGCAGTGCTCATGGATAGTTCATGTGTGGAGTGCTCTTACCCTGCCTCGCAAGCTCGGCTGTCCCTCTCCCACAGGTGGGAGAGGGGTGGCGCGCAGCGCCGGGGTGAGGGCCCTACCGTACGATCTGGTCAAGTGTACCCGTGGCTACCGAGTGATACGTGGGCCGGGCCTGGGCGTAGACGCGGCGCGCGAACGCCGCCACGTAACGCTTCCAGCAGGTCCTGGTGACCCAGGTGCTCCAGCATGGCGGCACGCTCGGGGCCGTAGAGCGCCTCCATGATCCGGTTCTCGAAGTAGCTGGTAAATCCTTCGTTCAGCCAGAAGTCACTCCAGGTGGCATTGGTAACCAGATTGCCGGACCAGGAGTGCGCCAGCTCGTGCGCCACCAGGGAAACCAGCGAGCGATCACCCGCCAGGATGGTTGGGCGTGGCAAAGGTCAGCCGTGGGTTTTCCATCCCGCCGAAGGGAAAGGAGGGTGGCAGCACCAGAATGTCGTAACGCCCCCACCGGTAGGGACCGTAAAGCGACTCGGCCGCCGCGATCATCTTTTCCACGTCCGCGAATTCATGGGCGGCGCGCGCCAGCACCGACGGCTCCGCGTACACCCCGGAGCGTGGTCCGAGGGCCGGAAGGCGATGTCCCCCACCGCGAGCGCGATCAGGTACGGTGGGATTGCCTGCGGCATGCGGAAGCGGAAGCTGCGCCCCCTCCTCCGCCGGCTCACCCTGCGGGGTGAGCATCTCGGCGCTCATCACAGCCTTCAAGTCACTCGGCACCGTGATGCGAGCTGAGTACGTTTGTCGGATGCCCGGGCTGTCCTGCGTCGGGATCCAGGTGCGGGTTAGAATCGCCTGTCCCTGGCTGAACAGGTACGGCTGCCGCTTGCCGGCGGTCTGCGCCGGCGAAAGCCACTGCAGAGCCGCGGCGTTGGGACTGGTCTGGTACTGCACCACGATCCTCCGCATACCAGCCGGAAGCTGCACGGTGAGCGGACGCCCGAGGATGGAGTCCGGCTGACCAAAGGCATATTGCAGTGGGCGCCCGGTTGGATCCGTCACGCCGCGAATGGTGAGATCCCGGGTGTCGAGCACGATCTCACCGCGCGCCGGGCGCTACCGCCAGATCGAGCGCGGCGGTTCCAGCGAGCTGCTTGGCAGCAAAGTCGGCGCGGAGGTCCAGATCCACGTGCGTGACACGCGCCTGGTTCGGGCGCGCATAGGAGTGCACGTCCTGCGCGAGGGGAGTGAGCGCGGTAGCCGGCGTTGCCGGGGCAGGCGCTGGGGCGACCTGGGCAGGCCCACAGGCAGCAAGCGCACTCAGCACAGCGCCAGCAGCTACCCAGCGGGCCAGGGGTGTTACAGAACGCATTTCAATCCTTTGTGGTTGCGGAAGGAAACCTGCCTGCTTGTGACCCGCCCTACCGCCTCGCGGTTCCGTCGCGCCCATACACTTCATCGTGCAATCTCCCAGGCAAGGTGCCCCAGCTCCGAGGCGAGCAGCTTCTCCCAGGCAAGCTGCACCGCGGCCGGGGAGCCAGGCACGGAGATGACCACACGCCCACGGTAGGTACCCGCCGTGGCCCGGGAAAGCATCGCCGCCGCGCCTACCTGCCCATAGAAAGCATCGGAACAGCTCACCGAAGCCCGGGAGACGCTTTTCCAGCCTGGCATCCAGTGCATCGAAGGTGGAGTCGCGCGTGCTGATACCCGTGCCGCCATTGAACAAAATGATGCGTGCCTCGCCCGCGGTCAGTTCGTCCAGGGCGGCGGCGATCTGTGCGGGCTCGTCGCGAAGCAGGCGATACTCCACCACCCGGTGCCCTGCCGCCGCGATGGCCTCACGCAGATAGTGCGCGTTAGTATCGCTTTCCGGCGTGCGGCTGTCGCTCACCGTGACCACAGCTACGGGAATCGGGCCCCGGTCCGCGGCGATTTGATGGTGCCGGTCACTGCTGGACTCGGGCATCGGGCAGGTCCTCGGGTTGTGTATTTGCGGTGCTTCAGTCGTTCGCTAAGTTAACACATGCTTTCCACCCCCGCCCCGGCCTTTCGGAACCCCTGATGAACGACGCTTCTTCACGAAATTTATCACGCTTACCGCTCATCGCCTTGCTTGTGGCTGTGCTCGCGGGCTTGCTCATGATGGCAGCGGGCTTCGGCAGCCGGTGGGGACTTTGGCACTTCCGGACGGGATTCTCGGTGCTCCGCTGGGCAACGTACCTGGCGCTCTTCGCCGCAGTAATCTCACTAGTTGCCATGCTTCGGGCACGACCGGGCAGCGCCAAGAGCGGGCTGCGCTTGTCGCTCGTGGCGCTGATTCTCGCACTCGGCTTTGTCTGGTTCCCATGGCAGTGGCGACGAACTGCACGTGGGGTTCCGCCGATCCACGACATCACTACGGACACCGAAAGTCCGCCCCAGTTTGTGGCGGTGGTACCGCTCCGAGCCGCGGACAACGCCACCAACCCGGTGGAATACGGTGGCCCCGACATCGCCACGCAGCAGAAGTCCGCGTATCCTGACATCGACCCAATCGCGCTGGACGTTCCGCCCCAACAGGCATTTCAGCGCGCCCTGAATGCCGCCCGCGCCATGGGCTGGGATATTGTCCAAACAAGCCTGGCCGATGGGCGAATCGAGGCGACAGACCAAACCTTCTGGTTCGGCTTCAAGGACGATGTAGTAATACGTGTCCTCCCTGCCGGTGGTGGCTCCCGCATTGATGTGCGCTCCAAGTCGCGCGTCGGCGGGGGCGACGCAGGCACCAACGCGAAACGGGTCAGGGAGTATCTGGCGCGTCTGCAGCAGGGGTAAGTGGCCTACTTACATGAGCCTTTGAGTTGCCCATGAGCCGTGGACGCATCACACCCCCGGATGCCGATGAGTATGCTCCGTTCTACGCCGGCTACGTCGCGCTGGTCCGGGAGCATGATTCTCTGGGCCTGCTGAAGCGCCAGGTGCCTGTGCTCCGCTCGATCTGCACCGGGATGCGGGACGCTGAAGCGCTCGCCCGGTATGCTCCGGGCAAGTGGAGCATCAAAGAAGTGGTGGGGCATCTTTCGGATACGGAGCGTGTTCTTGCATACAGACTCTTCCGAATCAGCCGGGGTGATGCGACACCGCTGAGTGGATTCGACGAGAACGCGTACGTCGAAGCGGCGGGATTCGACCAGCGCCCGGTGCGCGGGCTTTTGGCGGAGTTCGAGAGCGTTCGCGCTGGCACACTCCGACTGATCGAGTCAATCCCACCGGAGGCATGGACGCGTCACGGAGCGGCCAATGGAGTCCCGGTCAGCGCTCGCGCTCTGCTTTTCATTCTTGCCGGCCATGTGGAGCATCACTTTGGCGTCTTGCGTGCGCGCTATGGGCTCGCCATCCCGCACATCGAAGCCCCGCCTGCCTAGTGGTCGGGGCGACCCAGGAAGATGTCTCGGATGTCTGGATGCGGCACATGCGACGGGGCGACTTTGCGGCTGCGTGGGAGATCAGTGACAGGGTACTGCGCCAACGCGGCGAGGTGTCGTCCCGGGACCTTCCGCGACACCTGCAATCCGTGTGGGATGGCGAGCCGCTGGATGGCAAGCGCGTCCTGGTACGGTGCTACCATGGGCTCGGTGACACCATCCACTTCATCCGCTACGTACCTCTGGTGAAGGCAGTCGCCGCGGAGGTGATCGTCTGGGCCCAGCCGGAGCTGCTGCCGCTGTTGCGCGGCGTACGGGGCATTGACCGGCTCCTGCCGCTTCACCATGGCAAGCCCGAAGCGGGGTACGACATTGATGTGGAGATTATGGAGCTGCCGCACGTGTTCCGCACCACCTTGCAAACGCTACCAGCGGAGATCCCTTATCTTCACGTACAACCCGCGCGAATCCCCGATGATTCGCAGCCCGCGGTCGGAATCGTCTGGAGCGCGGGTGGTTGGGACGAGCGCCGCTCCATCCCGTTTCCCCTGCTCGCCCCCCTAGCGCGGGTTCCGGGCATTGCGTTGCACGTTTTACAGCGGGGTTCCGAGCTGGCAGAGCGGCCCGCGGGGTTCGGCATCGTATCCGGCACCGACGACGTGCTACAGGCAGCTCGTGTGATGCGAGCGCTTGATCTGGTGATCTCGGTTGATTCGATGCCCGCGCACCTCGCGGGTGCGCTCGGTGTACCGGTGTGGAACCTCCTCCACGCGGAGGCTGATTGGCGCTGGATGGAGGGACGCACTGACAGCCCCTGGTACCCTACCATGCGTCTGTTCCGGCAGGAGCAGCCCGGTGAATGGGAACCCGTAATCAGCCGAGTCGCCGCCGCGCTGGCTGGACTTGTCGGAGCCACGATTTAGGCCAGTTCGTCACCCTCTCCACTCTGCCTCCCATGTGGCTCCGCGCACTTCTTCTGCTACCTGCCTTTCTCTTTTCAACGCAAGTACTCGCGGCGCAGGTGATCCGCGGGAACCTGCTGGATGACGAAACAGGGAAGCCCATTGGCAGTGGCACGGTCACGCTGCTGACCCGGGATAGCATACCGCAAGTTCGCATTTCAACCGACACCGCCGGCGCCTTCTTGCTGTCTGCCGCTCGCCCTGGCTCCTACCGGCTTGGCGCGGAGCGGTTGGGCTTCATTACCACTATATCTCCGCCGCTTACTTTGAGTGCCCGTGACACCCTGGACGTCGAGTTCCGTCTTTCGACGCGAGCCGTAGTCCTTGAGCCCCTGGTAGTCACCAGCAAACGTCGCAGAGCCGGTCCGCTGGCCGACTTCGATGAGCGAGCGAAGCAACGAAGATTCGGCACCTTCGTCACACGAGCCGACATCGAGCAGCGTCAGCCCTTTACCACCACGGATTTGCTGCGCACGATCCCCGGTGTACAGTTGATCCCCCGGGCGCTCGGGGGAGGGCATCACGTACGGATGCGGGATTGTGCGCCCGTCGTCTACATCGATGGCGTGCACGTACGTCTCCTCGGCATGACCATTGACGACCTGATCTCCGTGCACAGCCTGGAGGGAATCGAGGTTTACCGCGGTGCCGCCGAGGCACCCGCCGAGTACACCGTGCACAATCCCGGGTGTGGCGTGATCCTGCTCTGGAGCCGAATCGATTAGTGCTACGACTGTGGATGTTGCCGCACCGCTTCGAGGTGGTGATGCACCGCCCGACGGCTACTATGCATCGGCGTCTCGAGCTACCCAACCACTTCCTCCGGCTGACCGCCCTGGAAAACCTCGCCTACTTCGCTTCCCTGTACAGCCGGCCCACGGGAGCGCCTCCGTGCTGCTGTCGGCAGCACAGACGCTCGCGCGGCGCGAAGCCTGACGGCTCTGTACGGCGTACACCTACGCGCCTCCGTGCCGTCGCCTATGCAGCACAGAGGCGTGAAGCCGGGACTACACCGCTACCGCAGCGTCCTGCTCGATGAGCCAGTTTTTGGCGGGTGCCAAATCATCGAAGGCGCAAAAGTTCTCCCGCTTGAGAACAGGCGCACGGCCTCATACACCAGCCGTTGCATGGCGGACATACCGACGACGGCTGTTGCCCTTACATAGGGTTTGTTTTGAAGGGATCCCTGCTTCATGGCCTCTTTCACCGTGTTGGTGGTGTTCGCGTCACGCACGTATACAAGCCCCAAGACGGAGTTTTCTGGCTGCTGTCCGACCGTCTCCTTCGCCTGCTCGATGAGCCGGACAATCTCCTCTGGATCCTGGAGTTCGGAGTAATCCATAAACAAGATCTGGCGCCCACGATACGTGATAAACCGTACCCGTTCCATAGTCTCGCCTCCAGTTGAGGGGTGCTCCCGTAAACTGATACATTCTTGCCTGCATATCTCTTGCCCGGCAAGGTGTCATGTTGCTGCCGCGAGCCCTACGCCGGCTGGAGCCGTGAGTGCGACCTGATGAAATCGATGGCAAGATGATTGAACAGATCCGCGCGGTCCACGTTGACTACATGCCCTGAATCCGCAAGCACCTGAAGCGTGCTGTGCTTGTGGCGGCTGACCAGGTGCCGCACCGGGGAAGAAACAGGTGGTCTTCCTCCCCATCAGGTACAGTGGGAACCGGCAGCTCCTTCTCCTCAAAGAACTTGAGCAGCGGGTTTATCTCGTAGGTCAGGCGGAACCAGCGCAAGAACTCCTTTTGCGCCAGCTTCTTGGCCTCGTTCACGAAGAGGAGTCGGCTCTGCTGGTGCCGTTTCTTCGGCATGATGATCCAGGCGAACAGCTGGTACAGCCACATGTAGGGGATGAAGCGCTTGCTCATGTTGCCCATCGCCACCAGGAAGCGCGAGCGGAAGCTGAGGCGCGTGATGGCGCCGCCGAGAATCATGGAGCGCACGCGCCCAGGATCGATTTCGCCCAGGTTACGGATCAGGATGGTCCCCAGGCTGATACCGACGAAGTGCGCCTGCTCGACCCCGAGGTGATCGAGTACCTCCACGATCTCCTGGCACACCTCCTTGAAGGTGTAGGTCGTCGCCTCCCAGGTTTGCAGCGGACCCTGCGACTCCCCATGGCCCCGCAGATCGAGGAGCAGTACGTTGAAGTGCTTGCGGAAGTCACGAATTTGTCTGTACCAGATCGACGAACTGCCCCCGCCCCATGGACGAACACAACCCACTCGTGCTCGGGTCCAAGAACAAAGGCCTTGTGGTGCAGCATGGTACCTATATCGATGCAGGATAGCGACTTGTCGAGCGCTCGGACCCTGATACTCCGATGTGCCTGATTCTGTTCGCCCACGACATGCACGGTGCGTACCGGCTGGTTGTCGGAGCGAATCGAGACGAGTTTCATGGCCGCTCCACCGCGCCTGCCGCCTGGTGGGAGGACGCGCCCGGTGTGCTCGCCGGGCAGGACCCTGCAGGGGGTGGCACCTGGATGGGGGTAACGCGAAGCGGCCGTTTTTCTGCCGTCACCAACATTCACACACCGCGAGGTCGAGCGCGTTGGAGTGCCACCTCCCCGCGGCGCTCTGGTGGCGAACTTTCTTCGGGGCGAAGACCCCCGGAGGCGGACTTCTTCGAGCAGATGGTCCCGGAAGCCCACCGTTTCAATGGCTTCAACCTGCTGGTTGGGGATGAAGGTGGGCTGTGGTATTTGTCCAACGGCGGTGCCCCACCAGTCCGGAGGTACGGCAGCTGGATCCGGACGTTTGGGACGTAGTGCCTCTGCAGCAACGCTCCCTGGGCAGGGTGCACGCCCTGGCCCAAGACGGAGCGTGGCAATGAATGGGACTCCAGCAGGTGCTCACTGTGACCTGCCGGCCCGCACGGCGGAAGCGATTCTGGAGCTGCTCGCCGATGAGACAAGGCCTGGGGACGGGGAGGCCGTCAAGATGACAGCGGGGTGGGTCGGGAGCACGAGCGCATCCTCGCCCCCGCCTTCATCAACGGCCCGGTGTACGGCTCCCGATCTTCCACCGTGCTATTGATCGCACGTAAATGGAGAGGCGGAGCTTGGTCGAGCGCACCTTTGGACCGGGGGGCAAGCGTTTGGGCGAAGTACGATATGTCTCCCCATAGGCGCCTGGCCCCGGTTGTGCAAAGCTCCACCGGCATGAGCACTCCCCTGCGTCTCCGCTGGCTCCCGGCACCCCTGGAAACATTCAGTGCAGCCATTGCCTCCGGGGCGCTCGTCTTCATTGCCTGGTGGGTGGACTCGGGGCGCCGCGAACGCAAAGCCTCTCGGGTGCACCGCACGCTGGTCGATCTGCTGCTGAACGCGCTGACAGCCGGTGATGCGGCCACCGCGCGGCACTCCCGGCGCGTGGCCGACTATACGGATGCGGTGGCGAACGCGTTCGGTATGACCAAGAAGGAGCACGCGACTCTGCGGGTGGCCTCGCTGCTCCACGACATGGGCAAGATCGAGGACCGCTTCTTCGACATCATCCACTCACGGCAGCCGCTCACCCCCGAACAGCGGGCCGAGATCAATCACCATCCCGGCGAGAGCGCGCAGATCCTTCAGCCGCTGGAAACACTGCACCTGGGGATCATGGCGATCGTGAGCTCACACCATGAGTGTTGGAACGGCACCGGGTATCCCTGCGGCCTCCGGGGTGAAGAAATCCCGCTGGGAGCACGCATCATCACCGCGGCCGACGTGTTCGACGCGATCACCCAGACGCGCGCGTATCGCGAGGGGATGTGCTTTGAGGATGCGATGAACGAGCTTCGCGAGGACGTGGGAAACCGTTTCGATCCGGGCGTGATCCAGGTGGTGGAGCTTCCGGAGGTACAGCAGCGCTGGCGTGAAATCTTTTGGGGCGGCCGGGCGGAGGAAATACGGGAAGCAAGTACCCGATGGGGGACCAGGAGCGCCACTACTTCCCAGATGAAGCCCCGCGCCGCTCAAGGCTCATCCGCATCCCGGCACGAGGGCGCAAGGTAATCAGCGGCTCGGGCTGCAAACGCTGGCCGGGAGCGAGCCGCAACTGCCAGCGCTGCGCCAGAGTAGCCAGCACCAGCGTTCCTTCCATCCAGGCGAACCCTTCGCCGATGCACGCGCGGTCCTGCACCGAAGGAAAGTAGGCAAAACGATGGCGCGCTTCTTCATCCTCCGCCATCCACCGCTCCGGCAGGAAGCGCTCGGGATCCGAAAAAAAGCGCGGGTCACGATGCACCACCCAGGGGCTGAGCATCACGATGGAGCCCGCGCGGATGTGATAGCCGCCCACCTCGAAATCCTCGAGCGGCTGCCGCCCGATCGTCCAGGCGGGCGGGTACAGGCGCATGGACTCGGCGAGAACCATGCGGGTATAAGGGAGCGCCGGCAGATCTTCGGGCTCCGGTGGTTTGCCTGATGACGCAGCGTCAAGCTCCTGGTGAAGGCGCGTCTCCGCTTCGGGATGGAGGGCAAGCAGCGCCAGTGTCCAGCTGAGCGCGTTGGCGGTGGTCTCATGCCCCGCGAGGAAGATGGTGAGTGCTTCATCACGGAGCTGCTCGTCCGTCATGGAGGTGCCGTCGCCCTCCGTGTCCCGCGCGAGCATCAGCATGGAAAGCAGGTCCCCCCGATCCACACCCGCCTTCCGGTGCTCCCGGATCATGCGAAATATCGTAGCGTCGAGCCGCTCCCGCGCCCGCCTCATGCGCAGCGTACCGGGGACTGGTAAGCGGTCAAGCAGCTCGCCAAAGGGGTTGGTCAGTCGGCCGAAGAGGGACATGGCGTCGGTCAGCGCCGCCCCGATCTCGTCCGCCTCGTCTTCCACATCCGCATCGAAGAGCGTTTTCCCGACAATGGAGAGCGTCAGCCGCATCATCTCCCGCGACACATCCACTGTTTCTCCGTCCGTCCACCGGGCTGCGGTACGCCGGGCTTCAGCGGACATCACCCTGCCGTAGGCAGCGATGCGGTCCCGGTGGAAAGCAGGCTGTGCGAGACGCCGCTGCCGGAGGTGGAAGGGCTCTTCGCTCGTCAGCAACCCTTCACCGAGCAGAACCCGGGAGCGCTGCAGGGCCCGGCTCTTGATGAAGTTGCGATTCTGCGTGACCAGCACCTCCCGGACGTGATCCGGGTGGCTGAGCAGGTACACGTCCAGTGGCCCGAACCGAAAGCGCGCCACGTCGCCATGCGTGCGGGCCATCCGCTCCAGGAAGCGGAGCGGGTTTCGACGGAAAGGGAGGAGCTGTCGTCCGGGGAGCCACCCGGTGGGGCCGGGTGGCTCCACCACCACCAAAGTCACCTCAGTATGCTACCGATCCGACCCCAGCGCGCGGCGGTCAGGGCACGCGGGAAGGGTTGGCTGGAATGCGGATCGTAGCTGAAGTAAAGGAACATTGGCTTGCCGCGGATCACGTCACGGGGAATGGGTCCCATGAAACGCGAGTCCAGCGACTCATCCCGATTGTCTCCCATCAGGAAAAAGTGGTCAGCCGGAACGATCAGGGGCCCCCAGCTGTCGCGCGTGGGGCGGTAGCGTGCCCGGTCTACACCTGCCGGGAGCCGGTCCCGGTGCCACGCGGACCCACCCCATCCAGCGTACTCCATGGGTGCATCCGGCAGCGTGGATGGCTTCACGTACGGCTCCTCCAGCCGTTTGCCATTCCGGTACATCACCCGGTCGATCATCTGCACCGTATCACCCGGCGCGCCGATCACGCGCTTCACCACATCGATTACGGGATCGTTGTAGGCGGGCCGGAAAACGACGATGTCCCCGTGCCGGGGCTCGCGGAATGCCGGGAGGCGGCTATTGGTGAAGGGGATGTGCGCCCCGAAGATGGCGTTGTTCGCCATCAGGTAGTCACCAACCAGCAGGGTGTTTTCCATGCTGGAGGAGGGAATGGAGAACGCCTGGACCAGAAAGGTGCGGATCACCAGGAAGAGCAGGATCGCCGACCCAAAGGACTTGATCCACTCCAGGGTTTCGTTGCGTGCTCGCTCGGCCCGGGGCGCGGGTGGCTCTCCAGGCTTACGACGTGACGATCGGCCCAGGTTTTCGCGTCTTGCTGCGCTGCTGCTCACGTTCAATTCGTTAGGGAAGTAGGCACGGGCCTTCAGCTCACAGTTGTACGCAGTACCGACGCAAGGGTTTCGCTGGTCAATCCGGAACCGGGTCTCCGAAGCTGCCCAGAAAAGCTATCTCGCGCAGCGGTTTGCGCGTGCGCGGTTTCGCTTCGCGCTCTTCCAGCTTCGGGTCGTGCAGCGCGGGATCGTACCTTCCAACCGCGACCACAGCCATGGGGGTGTATTCGTCGGGCACCCCGAAGGAACGCGCCAGCGCCCCGGCGTCGAACCCACCCATCGGGTGGGCAACCAGTCCTATGGCAGCCGCCTGCACGATCAGGCATGCTGTCGCGATCCCGGTGTCATGCTCCGCCCAGCGGTTGGGCTCGTTGTTCTTGGCGCGAGTCCCTTTGGCCAGTGTGGCGATCAGCACCGCGGCGCGCTTCGCCCAGGCATTCCCCGGCGCGAGGGTGTCTTCCAGCTCGCTGCGCCTGGGGTGCTCGCGCGGGATCACCAGAAAGCGCCAGGGCTGCTCGTTACCCGAAGAGGGCGCCCACCGGGCCGCTTCCAGGAGCGCCCGCAGCTCCCGGGGCGACACAGTAGCGCTGGCATCCAAGCGCCTCGGGCTCCAGCGCAGCGCGAGCGGCTCGTGGATGGGAACTGAAGTGTCCGCGGGGCGGGCAGGATACAGGCTCGTCGTGCCGCGCATGACGATTGGGCGTTCCATGACCGGCAACTTAGCACTCCCGGCAAGAGTCTGCGATGATGCGGTGGAACTTGTCCTGACCCCAACTCGTCAAGGGAAATACGCTGGTTCGTTTCCGGGTTTCCACTTGATCTTGCATTCGGTATTCGCCGTCCCTCATAACGCCCGCTCCCGAAGGCTTTCGTACAGCTGCGCATGGTTCAGCAGCACGTCCTCCGTACGCTCTCCGGGCCGAGCGTCGTTCATGGCGTGGGCATCCAGCGCATCGATGATGGCCTTCACCAGCTCAACTTTCAGGTCAGCGAACTCTCCGTCGGCCTGCTGTTGACCGTCTCGGACTCCAGCAGCTTTCCTTTGAGTTTCGTTCACGTAGACAAGCTTGTCCTGGTCGGTCAGCGCTCCTTCTCCCGGACCTGCGCGGTGCCGGTCTCGGTGGAGGGTCAGGCGCGGGTATTCCTGCGCCGGCAGACCCATCGGCTGAGGCCCGTGGGACTTCAGGGTGTGATGCGTGAGCACCACCTTCGACAGGTCAATCCCCTCGCGCTCACGGCCGAACTCCAGCAGCGGCAGCAGGCGGCGATAAAAGATGGCGCGCTTTTCGACTTCGGTGTTGCCGTAGTCGAAGATCTGGAAAGGTAGGTGTAGAGCTGCAGGTAGGCGGCCAGATCCCCGCGGAAGAGGAGCAGCGCGCTTAAGCTCGTCACGCGCGAGCTGCGCGGCCTTGCCGTCCTGCTGCTCGGTGGCTGCGTCCAGCGCATCCTGGTCCGCCCGGAAGCGCTTCATCAGCCGGTCTTCCACCGGCGCGATCGCGGCGACCAGCTCACCCTGCGTCGCGCCGGGCTTCAGCTCGACGGCAACCACGCGCTCCACCTCGAAGTCGTCGTAGTGCCCTGCGGCGTCCAGCTTGGCGCGCAGGTTGTAGACCAGATTCGGGTCGGCGACGTCGGTGAGCGTGGCGGTGGTGTAGTAGGTTCGGAACGCCTCCAGAATCTCGCCGGCCTCGTTCACGAAGTCCAGCACGAAGGTGGTGTCCTTGCCGGGGAAGGCACGGTTCAGGCGCGACAGCGTCTGCACGGCCTGGATTCCCGCCAGGCGCCGGTCGACGTACATGCCGCACAGCAGCGGCTCGTCGAACCCCGTCTGGAACTTGTTGGCCACCAGCAGGATGCGGTATTCGTCCGCGCGGAATGCCTCCCGAATGTAGTGCTGGATGGCGAGCTGCCAGCGCACCGCCTCCACTCGGCTCCCCACCACCACCATGGCCTTGGCTCGGCCGGCGAGCAGCGGCGCGACGAACTCGCGGAAGTGCTCGACCACCACCTGTACCTCCTGCGAGATGTCTACGATTACCAAGAGGTGGGAGCCATCCTGCGGGAGTTCGCCTTCAGCGCCCACATCCGTGCCCGCGGTGAAGAGGCAGAGAGGATCAAGCGAGAAGCGGGTTTCAAGGCCCGGCGCTGGGTCGTCGAGCGCACCCACTCCTGGATGAACCGCTTCCGTGCGATCCTCATCCGCTGGGAGAAAAAGGCGCAGAACTTCCTCGCCCTACTCCACCTCGCCTGCGCCTACATCACCTTCAAACAAACCGGCCTACTGGGATAGGCTCTTAGCCAATAACATGAAACTACGTTGGTCCAGAAAACGCTCCAAGGCTGCGAGGATCATCGAACTCAGCGCACCCTTTGAAGATGTTAGCCACGAGACACTTTCCTCTCCTGTACGCCCGATCCCTGGCGGCATGCGGATCTACTGCAAGGGACGCGGCGGTTTGTTCAGGCCTTGCACCTTGCGATTCAGCAAGATGACCTCACGGGGAGGCGAAAGCAAGCCGCACTTCATGGAAAGAGGACATTGATGCGTCAGTGGGTTGCATCCATGTGGGTGCTGACGGTCCTCGCTGCTGGATGCAGGGGGGGCAACGCAGCAAGTCGCACCGAGGCGCCGCTAATACGGCCGAGCACCGCAGGGCCCCGCGACAGCGCGGGGAGTCCGGCTGGAGAACAGGACTTGCCGAAGCCGGCGCCGCCCATTGAGACTGTGGAGGGTCTCACCTTCCGAGCCGAAACACGCGTGGTGGAGAATGAAGGCAGACCCAGGCGCCTGCGCACCCGGGTGATCATCACGAACCGCAGTACCCAGCGAGTACGGATCCACTACGGCGACTGTTCTCCTCAGCTTCGCGCTTACCGGCACGCCCACCGCTCGGGCAGGCCTGCATGGTATGAGGGGAGGCTTCCGAGCCAGGACCCGAATACCAAGATATGGACGCGGATCTGCGATGCGTACGGCCTTCACGACGTGATGGGGCCCGGCGATTCGGCGGTCGTCCAGCGCTTCCAAATGGAGCCCACCGTACGCGAGGTGCTAGGCGACTCGCTCCCGGAGGGACGCTACTTCTTTACGGCGGTCTTCCGGACAACAAGACCTCATTTCCAAACCCCCGAACTACCCTCCGGAAGCGCCGTTCTTACGCGGTGAGCGGCTCTGAAGTCCTGGAATCGCTGGGCGAGCCTCAATACTCTCCCGTGTACATCCTTCCCGGAGTATCCGTCCCGAGAACCGTTACAACCAAGCTGACCCACTACCGGCCCGCCGAAGTCCTTGACCTCGCTTCGATTCGGTGCTATACTTCCGGGCAGTGAATACTTTCAGGCGGGCGGCACCGAATACCAGGACATAAGACCAGGGACCTAGGCGCATAGCCGGGGTCCCTATTTGTTTGTATTGCATAGCTCGCCGCGGGGAGCTTAAGGCCCGCGAATTTTTAGTCGGTTGGTACGGACATGCCGGACCCCGACGTCATCAACACACAGGGAGTACCGCATGCGTACCACCGGAACCGTCAAGTGGTTCAACGACACCAAGGGCTTTGGCTTCATCACGCCCGAGGACGGCAGCAAGGATTGCTTCGTCCATCACTCCGCCATTCAGGGCAGCGGCTTCAAGTCGCTCGCCGAAGGTGAGCGGGTCGAATTCGACATGGTCCAGGGCCAGAAGGGCCCCGCGGCCGAGAACGTCGCCCGCGTAGGCTAACAGCTACTCAGGCGGACCAAAAAGGGCTGTCCCGCATGGGGCCAGCCCTTTTTTGCATCAGGCAGCTTTGGGAGCCACCAGGATGTTCGAGGCAGCCGCGAAGAATGGGGCAGCCTTGGGCCCGGGAAGCCGGAGTTCAACCAATCGACTCCCATCGCTGATCTTGCCATGTATGCGGACTACCTCCGCCAAGCCTTCCGCACAGTAAATTTCTTCACCCACCGTGGGGCACCGCTCCGCACCGGAAATCCATCCAGGCCGCGCTTCTCCGTCTACATGCAGTGTAGCACTTTGAAGCCGCCTGGAGCTGTTGAAATACGCCATGAACCTCGCTCCTCCTGGAGAATGGTGTCCGGACTACTTATGCCGATAGGTGATCCGCCCACGCGACAGGTCGTATGGAGACAGCTCAAGCGTTACCCGGTCTCCAGTCAGCACTTTGATCTTGAACTTGGACATCTTTCCCGCTCCGTACGCGAGCACCATGTGGCCGTTGTCCAGCTGCACACGGTATTTGCGATCTGGCAGCACGTCGGTTACCAGCCCTTCCATCTCAATTCCCTCTTGCTTCGCCATGTAGTCTGCTTTCCGCCGGGAGTTGGGAGCCCGGCACAAAATTGAAGAACCCGCAGCGTGCATAAGGGGGAGCGCGCCGGGATGTGGTTCGCCAGCAAGGCCGGGTGGCCCATGCCTTTGAATAAACATTCTCTACACTGCAACGGCCTATACGGTCCCCCACCGGCACGAAATGGATTCTGTGGGGTAGCTGAAAGCGTTGCATGTTCCCGGATCCAGGAGCATTTCGGCTCCCGGAACCGGGTTTTTCATTCCGAAAAGGAAAAGTATGACGGTTGTCGGTTTTAGTTCGTTCGGGCTTCATCCCGATCTGGTCCGCGCTACGGAGGACCTCGGGTTCACCAAGCCAACCCCCATTCAGCAGGACTCCATTCCGCCCGCCATGGAAGGACAGGACGTACTCGCCTGCGCGATGACCGGAAGCGGCAAAACCGCCGCATTCCTGCTGCCCATCCTGCACCGGTTGCGGGACAAGCCACGCGGCACCACCCGGGCGCTGATCCTGACGCCCACACGTGAGCTCGCTGCACAAATCGAGGAGCACCTTCGCGAGCTGGCCAAGCACACCCGCATGCGGGGCGCAGCCGTGTTCGGTGGCGTGGGCATCGGCCCACAGGAGCAGGCATTCCGACGCGGTGTGGACATCATCGTGGCGACTCCGGGCCGCTTGCTGGACCACTTCCAGCAGCCCTACGCCCGTCTTGAGGGGCTGGAGATTCTGGTTCTCGACGAAGCCGACCGGATGCTGGACATGGGCTTCCTGCCTGATATCCGGCGTGTGCTGCGTCACCTGCCGAATACACCACGGCAAACGCTCTTCTTTTCGGCGACCATGCCGCCGCCGATCGTGACGCTTTCCCGGGAAATGCTGCAGAACCCCGCCACGCTCAACATCGAGCGCAAGCAGGCACCTGCGACGGGTGTGACCCAGGCGCTGTACCCGGTAGCGCAGGACCTCAAGGTAGGGTTGTTCGTGGAACTGGTGAAGCGAAACGAGATCGGAAACGTGATCGTCTTTTGCCGCACCAAGCACCGGGCGAACCGCCTGGCGGAGCAGCTCGAAAAGCGCGGTGTTCCCGCCGCCAAGATCCACGGCAATCGCAGCCAGGCGCAGCGCACCGAGGCACTGGCGGGCTTCAAGAACGGCAACTACCGCGTGCTGGTAGCCACCGACATCGTTGCGCGCGGCATCGACGTGGAAGCGCTGGACCACGTAGTAAACTTCGACGTGCCGCACCTGCCGGAAGATTACATTCACCGGGTGGGCCGCACTGCCCGTGCAGAAGCAACTGGGGACGCATTTACCTTTGTTGCGCCCGAGGAAGAAGGCGACCTCCGCGCCATCGAGAGGGCGATCGGCCGGAAGCTGCCGCGCCGCATGGTGGAGGGGTTCGATTACACCTCCAAGCCCCGGGAGCAGCTTGAGGTACCGCTCGCCGAACGCATCGCCGCGATCCGGGCCCGGAAGGCCGAAGAGCGAGCACGCGCCAAAGCCAAGACAGAGCGCAAAGCACAGCTCCAGGCGGAGGAGGATGCGCGCCGACGGGACCCCGGCCTAACGGTGGGCGGTCCGGCAACGAACGCACGCTATCCGGCAACAGGTGGCCAGCGCTCTGGGATTGCAGCCCTGACTCGTGCTCCTGCCCGCCGCGCGTCGGCCTGGCGCGTGCTGCTCCGCACCTCGATCTGCAGCCGTTCGTGGCCACAGCCGGCAACCGGCTCTAAAGCCTGCTGTTGGTGGTGACGGCGGGCGGTCCGGCAACCGGTAAACTTCCGTTGGAATGAACGCGCTACCCCGGTTGCAGCTGCTCGCCGCCGCCGCGCTCTTCAGCACTGGAGGCGCAGCGATCAAGGCCACCTCGCTTTCCGGCTGGCAGGTGGCCAGCTTCCGCTCCGGCATCGCCGCCCTCACGGTGCTGCTGCTGGTTCCCGCTGCGCGCCGCCTCCCGGACTGGCGGGTGCTGCTGGTCGGTGTCGGCTATGCCGCGACCATGATCTTGTTCGTGGTGGCGAACAAGCTGACCACGGCGGCCAACACCATCTTTCTGCAGTCCACCGCTCCGCTCTACATCCTGCTGCTGGGTCCCTGGCTCCTCCGTGAGCGGATTCGCTCCAAGGATCTGGTTTTCATGCTGGTGGTGGGCCTTGGTCTGCTTCCCTTCTTTCTCGGTACGGATACCGCGAGTGCCACCGCACCGGACCCGCAGCGTGGGAATGTGTTCGCGGCGCTGAGTGGAGTGGCCTGGGCGGGTACCATCGTGGGGATGCGCTGGCTGGGGAGCAGTTCGGATGGAGGCAGCTCAGCCTTTGTGACGGTGGTGGTGGGCAACGCTCTCGCATTTCTGGTCTGCCTGCCGCTGGCGCTTCCGGTTGCCGGCGCGGGGAGCACTGACTGGCTGGTGATCGGCTACCTGGGCGTTTTCCAGATCGGGGTGGCGTACCTGTGCCTCACCTCCGGCATCCGGCACGTTCCGGCGCTGGAGGCATCCACGCTGCTGCTGGTGGAGCCGGCGCTCAATCCACTCTGGGCATGGGGGGTACACGGCGAGCGGCCGGGCACCTGGGCCCTGCTTGGAGGCGCGACGATCCTGCTGGCAACGATGGTGAAAACCTGGTGGGATGGGAGGGAGATCGCTGCTCCACGCCCTGCGACGGCTGGCTAGAAACTCATGGACTTTCGAGCGCTTCGCGACTACTGCACCGCCAGGCCAGGCGTAACGGAGGAGTTTCCGTTTGGTGAAACCACTCTCGTCTTCAAAGTGATGGGCAAGATGTTCGCCCTCACCGACGTGAAAGCCCTGCCGCTCACTGTCAACCTGAAGTGCGATCCCGACCTCGCCGTAGAGCTACGGGAACGCTACCCCGCCGTGCGGCCCGGCTACCACATGAACAAAACGCACTGGAACACGGTGGAGCTAGACGGCAGCCTTTCGGTTGAAGAAGTGAAAAAGATGATCGACCACTCGTATGAACTGGTGGTAGGGGGTTTGCCGAAGCGAGCTCAGGCTGCTCTTAACTCCAAAGCGTCCCAAGGGCAGCCGCAAGCCCACCGCCAACCGTAACCTTAAGGTTGTCGTCCAGAGGCAGCGGTGCGAACTCCAGCACGGCAGCCGCTATCCCACCCAGTATGGCAGCGCCAACTGGTACACCTGGGATTGCAAATCCCACTGCAAGGTTCGTCACCAGTCCGGCCCCGAACCCCTCCCAGCTCTTGCCCCAGGCGGTGCGGTGCCGGCCAAAGCGCCTCCCCACCAGCGCGGCCGCCGCATCCCCAAGGCCGTTGTAAAGCATGGCGAGCACGGCAATGGGCCTGGGCAAAAAGAGGAGAACGAGCGTATACCCCACCACCATGTACGTTGCCCCTGCGGGGCGATGGCGCTCGTGGGTGCGAAGGAGAACTCGGGTGTAGCGCAGAAACAGGTAGCGCACCCCGCGAATGCGGAACCGCGCCCACTCCAAGGCACCCGCAGTGAGCAGAGCGGGGACGAGCAGAGCGAGAGCAGGCGTTCTTCCGAAGATCCAGACGAAAATGGGAATGGCGATGGAGGCGACATGGATGGCTTTACGCCCCAGCTCTCGCCGGATCCCCTTCACGCCAGAAAGCCGGTCAACAAGTCGTTCACCCGGTCTGGCATCTCGTGCTGCACCCAGTGGGTTGCCTCCGGGATGCGCTCCACCCGCAGATTGGGGACTCCGCGCTCCAATCCTTCCGCAAGCTGCGGCACCAGGGCCGGGTCGCGCTCTCCCCAGATCAGCAGCGTGGGCGCGGTGATGCATATGGTCCGCGGGCGCGGGTACCGAAGCAGCGCCCGGTAGTAGTGGATCATGGCCGGAAGCGCACCGGGGTGACGCACCGCTTCCACGTACCGGTCAAGCTCGTCCTTGGGAAACGGCAGCGCCCGGCGCAGCAGCGCATAATCTCCAGCGCGAAACGCCCGCTCCGGAATCCAGGGAAGCTGGAACAATAGCACGTACCACGAGCGGAGCGCCTGCGTGGATTTCCACAGCTCCCGCGAAAAAGCCACCGGGTGCGGAGCGTTCAAGATCGCCAGGCGGGTCACAATCTCCGGACGCAGCATAGCGGTGTACCACGCCACAATTCCGCCCCAGTCATGCCCCACCAGGTGCGTGCGCTCCTCCCCCAGCTGATGGACGAGCCCCACCACATCTTCAACCAGCCGCTCCAGGCGGTAATTGGCGATCCCGGATGGCTTGGGACAGATTGTACCCGCGCATGTCGGGTGCGACTACCCGAAAGCCCTCTGTGGCGAGTGCGGGAATCTGGTGCCGCCACCCGTACCAGAACTCAGGAAAGCCGTGCAGCAACAGCACAAGTGGGCCGGTGCCCGCTTCCACGTAGTGAAGCCGCACGCCATTGGCGTGTACCGTGCGATGCTCCCAGGGTGTCATGAGCCGTACAGCCCGCGGTACAGGGCGATGTTCCGCCGCAGGATTCTGACGTAGTCACGAGTTTCCGCAAAGGGAATGCGTTCCGTCCACAGCTCCTGGTCCACCGCTTCGGGCCACCGACGCCAGCGCTCCACGCGCGCCGGCCCCGCGTTGTAGGCGCTGAACACCCGCGGCAGACTGCCGTTGTACTGGCGCATCTGCGCCGCCAGGAAGCGCGTGCCCAGGTGCACGTTGATCTCGGGCTGGAAGAGCAGCTCCTCGTCCCATCCTCCGATGCCCGCCGCCTGAGCAAGTCCACGTCCGGTCCGCGGCATCACCTGCATCAGGCCACGAGCTCCCACGGGCGACGAGATGCGTGCCTTGAAGGTGGACTCCTGCCGGGTGAGGGCGGCAACCATGAAGGGGTCCAGCTTGTTCGCGCGTGCCTCCGCCTCGATCACGGGGCGGTAAGCGTACGGGTAAAGAATGTACAGCAGGCGGAGGTTCATCGCCTTTTCCCGCTCCGCGATGCGTCTGGCCAGGCGGGTACCGGGCACGGTGTACCCGCGCGCGTTGAGTGCCTCCGCCAGGGGGTACTGCAGGTTGGGATCGTCGCCGACCCGGCCCACCAACCATGCGGCCTCCGCTTCTGCCGGGTCATACAACCCGGCGGTGCGAAGCAGGTCCACCGAACGCATCATCTGCTCCACGCGCTCGCGGGCAGCCGGGTTGGTTCGCGGGGCCGAGTCAAGAGGAATGGGCCAGAAGGGCTGGTCCAGGCGATCTGCCGCGCGTACCGAGTAGTACGACAACGGCTCACGAGCCCGCACCTCGCGGAAGCGGGCATGAGCTGTCGCGGTGTCGTCCATCCGCGAGTACGCCCGTCCGGCCCAGTAGGTCGCCTGTGCCCAGGCCGTCCCGGTGCTGACAGTCCGCCCCTCTTCCCAGATACGCGCCGCGGTTCGGTAGTCCCGCTCCAGGAACTCCAATCCACCCAGCCGCATGCGAGCCTGCGCCGCCCGCGCGCTACGGGGAGCCTCCTGCAGTAGGCGGCGATAAAAGCGTCGGGCGGTGCCCAGCTCCCTGTCGTCGTGCGCCAGGTCTGCCAGCAGGAAGAGCGCGTCCGCGGCTTGCGGTGAGCCACGGAAGCGGTCTGCAACACGCAGCATAGTGGCACGCGCGTTGCCCCGCTGGTTGAGCCGGAGCTGGGCACCGGCGGTCAGATACAGCGCCTCCGCGGATTGCCCCACGAGCGGCCGAAGCGCGCGTTCCACTTCGGCGTTCCGACCCGCCGCAAAGAGCGCGCGCCCCAGAGCAAGGCGCACGTTCCGGCGCTCCTCCGCGGAGCCCGCGCCCGAGGCCAGCCAGGCACTGTACTCGGCTGCGGCGCTCGCGTTGCTCCCCTGCCGGTGGAGGGCACGGGCCAGGGCCAGCCGGTCCGGCGTGGAAAGCCCGCCCAGGCTGCGGAGCAAGCTCGGCGCTCCTGATGCCCCCAGCGATGCACGTAGATCCGCTCGCGCCTGAGCTGTATCGCCCCATGCAAGCGCGGCACGCGCCGCTGCCATCCCCCACTCGGCCCGGTCCCCATCGGTAGTTGCGGCCTGGCGGTATCCGAGCGCGAGCGCACGGGCACCGCCCGGATCACGGGCCTGGTTGTATGCGCGCAGGTGGGCGCGCTGAGCTTGAGCGGTTGTCGCAGCCTGCCCAATCGCCGCAACCTCCTGGCGCACGCCCGCCGTGTCCCCGCGCTCGGCGCGGGCGTTCGCGGCCCACAGTGCCGCCCAGGCGGATACCTCGGGTGTGCTGTCTCGCAGGGAGTCGAGCGCCGCGATTCCAGCTTCCGTTCGCCCGGCCTGAAGCAGCGCGCGCCCGCGTAGAAGTCCTGCGACGCGGCGCTCCGGTGCCTGCGGGGAAACGACGGCGAGATAGCGGGCGTACGCGTCCGCAGCGGGCGCCCACTGCCGCTCCTCTTCACGCGCGCGCCCGAGCAGGAACCATCCCTCGCCGCCACCCGTTCCGTCAAGCCAGGTCTTGCCGTCCAGCAGCGTGCGGACGCGCTCCGAGCCACCCCACTCCGCTTCCGCACGGGCCGCGAGCAGCAGTGCCTCCGGCGGCGCATCCGGGTGCCGGCGCAGGTATGTCCGCATGCGTAGCGCAGCATACCACGGGCGGCCGTCCCGGATCAGGGCAGCGATCTCCGGGTCGAACTCGGCCGCCGCCGCGGCCAACGCTTCCGCCCTCGCGGCGGGAGCGGTCCGCTCCACGCGCGCGGGCTCCGGCTCCTGGCTGCTACGCATTGCGGATCGCACGCCGACCGCCAGAAGCACGGCCGCCAGCACCAGCATCCCCTGGAACATCCGCCTGAGCATCAACACGAACGGGCCACCCTGCTGGGAGTGGCCCGCCTGGAAGCAATTGCGAACATACTCCCTATGCTGGGTTTCCCGCCCCTAGCGGCACTTTGATGCAGGCGGCGAAGTGGCCACCGCCCTTGTCAGCGAGCGGTGGGACGATCTTGGCGCAGTCCGCGTCCTTGAGCGGGTGCTGGCAGCGCGGGTGGAAGGGGCACCCGGAAGGCGGATTCGCGGGCGAGGGGACATCCCCTTCAAGCATGATCCGCTCGCGCTTCACCCGCGGATCGGGGACCGGCACAGCGGAAAGAAGCGCCTGGGTGTACGGCATCAGCGGGTTCAGGTACAGCTCGTCCGCATCCGCCACCTCGACGATGCGGCCGAGGTACATCACGGCCACCCGGTCGGAGATGTGCTCCACCACCGACAGGTCGTGCGCGATGAACAGGTACGAAAGGCCGAACTTCCGCTGCAGGTCCTGCAGCAGATTGATCACCTGCGCCTGCACCGACACGTCCAGCGCGGAAACCGGCTCGTCACACACGATCAGGTCCGGCTCCACGGCCAGCGCACGCGCGATCCCGATGCGCTGTCGCTGACCACCGGAAAACTCGTGCGGGTAACGGACTGCGTGCTCGGGGCGAAGGCCCACGGTGCTCAGCAGCTCACCGATGCGATCCGTCGCCTTCTGCCCCTTCGCGAGGTTGTGGATGGCGAGCACTTCACGCAGCGTCTCGCCGATGGTCATACGGGGGTTCAGCGACGAGAACGGGTCCTGGAAGACGATCTGCGCCTTGCGCCGCATGGTGCGAAGCTCGTCCTTGCCCATCTCGAAGATGTTGCGCCCGTCGAACTCCGCCCGCCCTTCGGTCGCCTCCTGCAGGCGAAGGATGGTCTTGCCCGTGGTGCTCTTACCGCACCCGGATTCGCCCACTAGCCCCAGCGTTTCACCCCGCTTTACAAAGAACGAAACCCCATCCACCGCCTTGACGTGTCCCACCACCCGGTTGAAGAAACCCTTGCGGATGGGGAAGTACTGCTTGAGACCACGCACGGCGAGCAGCGCGTCCGGTGGGGTCTCCATGTCATCCGGGGTTTGGCCACGCAGGTCGGAATCGCCCTTGGCGGGCGGCAGGTCGCGACGCGCCGGCGACTCCGGTTTGCGTTCAACGTCGAGCAGCTGGCCGTCGCCAACGGTCTGCGCGCCGGTGGGGGTGCGTCCGTCCGGAGTTGCACTCATTCCAGCACCTCGCCGGCCGGGGCGACATCGTCGGGTGAGCCGGCCACGGGCGTGCCGGCGGCCGCGACCGGGCTGGTGCCGAAGCCGCCGCCCGCCCGCCGTACTTCTTCGCGCTTTTCCGGATACTTCACCAGCCAGCACTTGTTGCGGCGGTTGGGACCGATCTCGAACACCGGTGGGTCTTCCAGCTCCGTTTTGGGCCAGGAATACGGGCAGCGTGCGGCGAATCGACACCCCACGGGCCAGGCCGTCGGGAACGGCACCGTGCCGGGGATCACCGCCAGCCGCTCGATCTTTTCCCCCATCTTGGGCATGGAGCGGAGCAGGCCCTCGGTATACGGGTTCTGCGGGTCGTGGAAGACGTCCTCTACTGAGCCCTCCTCGAAGACCTGGCCGCCGTACATCACGATCACCCGGTCGCACGTTTCCGCGACCACGCCCAAATCATGGGTGATCATGATGATGGACATCCCCAGCTCTTCCTGCAGTCGGTTCATCAGCTCCAGGATCTGCGCCTGGATGGTCACGTCCAGCGCGGTGGTGGGCTCATCGGCAATCAACAACCGGGGGTCGCACGCCAGCGCCATGGCGATCATCACCCGCTGCCGCATGCCGCCGGAAAGCTGATGCGGGTACTCGTCCACCCGCTGCTCCGGGATGGGGATGCCCACCAGCTGGAGCATGTCTATGGCTTTGCTGCGCGCATCGCGCTTGTTCATTCCCTGGTGGAGCCGGATGGACTCCATGATCTGGTCACCCACGGTGAACACCGGGTTGAGCGAGGTCATGGGCTCCTGGAAGATCATGGCGATGTCGTTGCCGCGGATCTGCCGCATCCGCTCTCCCGACACCGTTGCCAGGTCCTCCACACCCCGGTCGCTCCGGAAAAGCATGCGCGATCCGGCCTCGATACGGCCGGGCGGCTGCGCGATCAATCGCATCACCGACAATGAGGTCACCGACTTGCCACTCCCGGATTCGCCCACGATGCCCAGGGTTTCGCCGGGGTTGACGTGAAAGGACACGCCATCCACCGCGCGGGCGACTCCGGCCTCGGTGTGGAAGTAGGTGCGCAGGTTTTCGACCTGGAGGATAGGCTCGGTCACACCAGTTTCCATTCTCGAAGGATGGTCCATAACGACGGCAACGGCTGTTGCCACAGCCACTCTACACGCAGCCACAGGCCCGGAACCACCACGCTGTGAAACACGCCCTCTCGAAGCGGCACGCGCTCATAGCGTCCATCTTTACCCAAGTCGCAAAACTCCGCCTCCTGCCCTACGGGATCGATGATCCAGTACTCGCGAACTCCCGCTGCTTCGTACTCCCGAAGCTTGTCGCGACGGTTACGGGTCTGGCTCTCCGGGCTCACAACTTCGATCACCAGATCCGCGGGCCCCTCGACGTAAAGCTCGCGGACTCGCTCAAGTTTCTCCCGCGCGATGAACATGACATCGGGTTCGCGCCCGGACCGGGGAAGCCGCATCTGCACCGGCGCGGAAAGCACTTTGCCCAGCTCGTTTCTTTCGACCAGCAGCCGTAGCAACACAGTGAGCCAGTCGGTGACATCCTGATGTCGTGTAGCCACCGGCGTCATGGGGACGACCTGACCATCCACCCACTCGGCGTGCGTGGTGTCGTATGCGTCCAGGAACTCCTCGTAGGAGATCCCGGCCGACGTGGCGAACGCGGCATCCGCCATTTCAAATCCTCAGCCGGGGGTCCAGCGCATCGCGCAGCCCGTCACCCAGCAGGTTGAAGGCGGTTACGGTGAATACGATGGCAAGCCCGGGAAAGGTCGAAATCCACCAGGCGTTGATGAGCGCATCGCGCCCATCGGAGATCATGTTTCCCCAGGAGGGAGTTGGCGGCTGCACACCGAGTCCCAGGAACGACAACGCAGCCTCGGTCAGAATGGTCTGACCGATCAGCAGCGTCGCCGAAACAATGATTGGTGCCAGCGTGTTGGGGATGACATGGCGGAGAATGATGCGCCCGTCACCCATTCCCAGTGCCTTGGCGGCCTGGATGAACTCGCGCTCCCGGAGGCTCAACACTTCGCCCCGCACGATGCGCGCGTTGTTCATCCAACCGGTAAGGCCGAGCACCACTACCACCAGCCAGATCGAGGGCGTGAAGAGCGCGATCACCACGATCAGCAGAACCAGGCGCGGGAAGCTCAGCATCATATCGGTAAACCGCATGAGGATGCTGTCCGTCTTGCCGCCGAAGTAGCCCGCCACCGCACCCACTGCCGTACCGAGCACCACCGCGATTCCCACCGCAATGAAGCCGATGGTGAGCGAGATCCGGGAGCCGTACAGCACGCGCGAGTACACGTCCCGCCCGAACTTATCGGTGCCCATCCAGTGCTCGGTGCCAGGCGCCAGGTAGCGCGTGGTGACAATGTCGCCTTGAACCGATGGGTCGTACGGCGCGAGTAGGGGTGTAAGCAGCGTAACCAGGTACAGCAAGAGCATGACCCCGAGCCCTGCCATTGCCAGCTTGTTGCGGCGAAAGTGGCGTGCGGCGATCGCCCACTGGGAGTCGCCCCGGGCGCCTGCCGGCCGCCGAGCGCGTACTCGCAGGTCGTACAGCGCCCAACCCCACAGGAGCGCGAGCAGTATGCCCACAGTCGCCAGGGCGATGTAGGCATCGATCCCCGTTCGGCGCGCGCCCAGCAACGCCTGGATACGCTCCCAGGTCAGCCAGAGCAGCCCGAGCAGGATGCCCCACCCCAGCAGGATGGGCAATCCCTTGCGCCACTCGCCGCGCGCGATGTGGCCGGCACCGGGAAGTATAGCGGACAGAACCAGCATCCCAGGTCCAGCAGGCTGCCGGGAGTCGGTACCAGCGACGGAGCTCCGGGCCTCAGGATCGGTCGAGATCGGCTCCGGCGGAGCGGATTCTACATCAGGTGCAGCACGGACCATGGTCTTAGCCGTTGCGGATGCGGGGGTCCACTACCGCGTACAAAACATCAGACAGCAAGTTGCCGAACACCACCATCGCGGAAATCACGAAGCTCGCCGCCAATACCACGGGGTAGTCCCGCTGGAAGATGGCATCCACGATCAGGCGCCCCATCCCGGGCCACCCGAATATCTGCTCCGTAAGTACCGCTCCTGAAAGCAGGAATGGCAGGTACAGACCAAGCAGAGTGACAATGGGGATCAGCGCGTTGCGCATTGCGTGCTTGAATATCACGGTTCGCTCGGAAAGCCCCTTTGCACGAGCGGTGCGGATGAAATCCTGGTGGATCACCTCCAGCATCGAGCCGCGCATGTAGCGCGCGACACCCGCGGCAGCCCCGATGCCGAGTGCCGTGGCGGGAAGTATCAGGTGCTTTACCCGATCCGTGAACTGCTCCCAGGGCGTCATAAACTCCGCACCCACACTGGTCATTCCCGATACAGGAAATACCAGCCACTGCGGCAATCCCCACTGCCGGGCCTTCACGCTGACGAGGAGGATAAACATCAAGGCAAGCCAGAATCCCGGCATGGAGTAAAAGAAGAGCGCCAAAAAGGTGAGCAGGTTGTCAGCGAGCGAGTACTGCCGCACGGCCTGGACAATCCCGATCAACATCCCGAGCGAAAAGATGATCACCATCGCGATGAGCGTCAGCTGCAGCGTATTCCAGAGCGTTTCGGGAAGGATCTCATTGATCGGCCGGTTCTGCGCAAAGGAATACCCGAAATCCCCACGCAGAAAGCTTCCCATCCAGCGGAAGTACTGGATGTGCAGCGGCTGATCAAGCCCCAGATTGCGGCGCATCTGCTGAATCACTTCCTCGGGCACGTTCGGACCGACATTGCCCAGGGGATCGCCAGGCGCCAGATGCGTGATGAAGAAGATGATCGTCAGGATCCCGAGCAGCAGCGGGATCGCGCCGATGAGGCGGCGAAGCAGATACGCGATCATAACGCCCGTGCGAATGCAGGTTCAGTGCCCATCATCGTTGCGCCGTTTGTTGGGGGCCTCCAGCGCGACGCTGACCGGGCAGGATGTACCACCGGTCCACCCCCACCAGATCGCCTCGCGCGTCCGGATCAACATTCTGCAGCCGATTGCTCACACCCTCGCGCCGTTGCTGGAAGTACAGCAGCGTGATCGGCTGATCCATCACAATCTTGCGCTGGTAGCGTGCCCAAAGTGGCCTGGCGGCGGCACGATCCACGATCCTGGGGAGCGTATCCAGCAGCCGGTCGGTCTCAGCATCACAGTACCCGCTGAGGTGAAACGGCTCATCGCGCTTTTCACAGTGAAAGAGCCCCGAATCATCCACCTGAAACTCGGTTCCATAGCCGAAGACCACCGCGTCGAAGTCGCGCTTGGAGGGTGTGGTGACCTGTTCCACCAGCGTGTTCCACTCCAGAATCTGAGGTTGAGCCTCGACACCGATTTTGCGCAGGTCCGACTGCACGATCTGGGCGATGTCGTTGCGAATCCGGTTTCCCTGGTTGCTCTTGATAGTGAAGCGAAACGAGCGCCCATGGACGTCCTCGACGATGCCGTCGCCGCTGCGATCGCTGTATCCTGCTTCGTGAAGCAGACGCTTCGCCGTCTCCGCGTCGTACCGCAGGCCGACCCCAGCTCCGGGGTCAAACTGCCAGAAGAAGGGTGGAATGGTGGCATTCGCCTGCGTGGCAGCCCCGCCGAGCACCCCGTTGATGATTCCCTGCCGATTGATGGCCATGCCCAGCGCGCGGCGTACACGAGCGTCCTGAAAGAGCGGGCGGCGCGTGTTCCAGGCGATGTACACGTACTCCCTACCCGGGAACGCCATCAGCCGCGCCCGGTCCGACTGCTTGATCTGCTCGGCCTGCTCGCTGGTTGGCGCGATGTAGTAATCGACACTACCAGTAAGTAGTTCGGTCAGCAGGGTGGTTGGCTCCGGCACGGCCCGGTAAACCAGCCGATCCAGATACGGACGCCCACCGAGCGCCTTCGGGAATTGCGGGTTCGCCTCGAAGATCCAGTCCTGCCCCTCGGCGTGTGACACGAACTTGAAGGGGCCGTTACCCACCGGACGTCTGGAAAATGCATGCTGCCTCAGCTGTCCCACCGGAACACTTTCCAGCACGTGACGGGGGACGGGCGCAAAGGCACGCCACGGATCCAGAAAGTCCGCGTGAGGCCGCAGCTTCACCCGAAAAGTGAAGGAGTCCGGCACCGTGGCTTCCCCATAGTGGGTCCAAAAGCCGGGATTTGGAAACGCGGCCTCCGGGTTACGCGCCAGGTCATACGAAAACTTCACATCATGCGCACTGGATTTGATCCCATCATGCCAGAACAGATCGTCGCGCAGACGAAAGGTCAGCTCGGTAGTATCCGCATTAACCTCCCACGACTTGGCCCAGCGCGGCGCCGGCTGAAACAAGCTGTCGTAGGTGATAAGCGGCGTAAACAGAACAAACTGCTGAATCTGGTTGGCGGTCTGGTCCATTGAGGTGAGTGGGTTCAGGTCGGTGACCTGATTCCCGGCTCCTATCACAGCGACTCCGCCGAAGCGGGCGCTATCTGCCTCCGCGCCGCCATCAGCAACGCTCGTCTTGTCCCGGCCGCCACAGGCGGCCAGGACAAATGCGAGCACCACGATGGCGAATCGCCTCACGAGCGACGTCGGTTCGCGGGAATGTACCAGTCTTCCACGTTCACCAGCTTGCTTCGCACGTCCATTTCCACATTCTGCAGGCGCGGCCCAACGGCACCCAGATCCTCACTCCAGAAGAGGAAGGTGACCGGCTGGTCCTGCTGCAGCAGCTGATTGTACTGGGCCCAAACCTGCTTTGCCTGATTCGCGTCCGTGGCACGGAGTCCCTGCTGCAGCAGCTGGTCCGCCTGCGGGTTGCAGTAACCGGTGCGGTTGGCGCTCCCCTGCTTCCGCGCCTCGGCACAGGAGAAGAGCGGTGTCGGGTCCACCTTGAAGTTGTCCAATGACCAGTTGGCGATCACCGCGTCGTACTCACGCGCCTTGTGCTGCTTCAGCATGGTCTGGAACTCCACCTGGTTGATCTGCGCGTCCACGCCAATCTCCCGGAGCTGCCGCTGGATGACGGTGGCCAGGTCGGCCTTGAGCGTGCTCCCGGTGTTGATCAGCAGATTGAAGCGGAGGGGCCTGCCGTTCTTGTCCAAGATGCCGTCGCCGTTGCTGTCCCGCCAGCCAGCTTCGGTGAGGAGCTGCCTGGCCGCCGCCTGGTTGTACGGCACCCCCTCGGTGGCGGTGTACATCGGGCTCCAGGGCGGAATCATCCCGTGGGCTGGCTGTCCGTATCCCTGCAGCAGCGCCTCGATCATCTGGCCCCGATTGGTAGCCATCGCCAGCGCCCGCCGCACCCGCGGGTCCGTGAACGGCTCCTTGGTGTTGTTCCACCCGAGGTAGTGGAACTCGCGTGAGGGGTAATGGTTGAGCGTCACGCTGCGTTGCGCCTCGATCTGCTTGGCCTGGTCCGGCTGTAGCGTGAAGCCGAGTGCGTCCGCCGTGCCGGTCAGCAGCTCGGTGGTCATGGTGGTGGCCTCGGGGATCACCCGGAAGACCATCTGATCCAGATTGGGCCGCCCGCCCAACGCCTGCGGAAAGTTGGGATTGGCAACCAGGGTGAGCCGCTCCCCCTTTTTCCAGGAGCCGAACTTGAAAGGACCGCTTCCCACTGGCTGCTGGTTGTACGGCGCCTGCCCCAGCTCGGTGGGAGACATGTTGCCGAGCAGGTGCTTGGGAAGCGGTGCCCAGTAGAAGCCGTCCAGCGCCTGTGCGTGGGGTGCCTCAAAGGTAAAGTGAACCGTGCGTGGATCACGCACGGTGGCGGACTTCACCTGATTCAGGAAAGCGGACGCTAAAAGCGAAGCCGTCTCCGGCTTCTTGGCCATGTCGAAGGTGAACTTCACGTCCTCGGCCGTGACGGGCTTGCCATCGTGCCAGGTCACGTCGTTTCGAAGAAGGAACGTGACGCTGGTGTCCGTCAGCTCCCAGCGTTCGGCCAGATACGGTACAGGCTGCAATTTCTGGTCGTACTGAATGAGCGGCGTGAACAACATCTGGTTGATCACGTCACCCGTCGCTACGGCGCTATTTGTCACCGGGTTGAGGCCGGAAAAGTCCGCGCTAACGCCCATGATGGCAGTGCCGCCTAGCGTCGGGGTGCCGGCATCAGCACCGCCCCCCCCGTCATCACCACCACCGCCGCAGGCTCCGAGCAGCAGCGTAAATCCCAGTTGGAGAATACGTCTTGGGTATCGCATGGTTTTGTTGAACGAGCGTGGTCGGCGAGTTGGAGTCGAATCGCTACTGATGCCAAGTCCATGCCGGAGCACTGTAGCGCTCCATCAGCCGACTGGCACACAACTGTTCCTCCAGAGACAGCTGACTCAGACACGAGACCACACCCAAAGTTTCCTCCCATGCGGCGGCCAGTTCAGCTACCAGTGCGTTCCACGAAGGCAGGGGATCGCAAAACATCGCGAGTGTGGCCGGTGCGGTGGATTCTGCTTCGCCTGGTGGCTCACACAGCAGCGAGCGAACTTCCGCCTGGTCCCCGTCCAGCAACAGGGAGCCATGCTGCAGAACCACCCCGCCCTCCCGGTATTGTGCGCTGCCGATCAGTTTGCGCCCCCCAGCGATGATCTCTCCCTCGACCGGCTCCTTGAAACAGGGAGCCAGCGAGGGTACCGGGACGCGCCCCCCGCTGCGTGGCGCAAGCTCCGCCGGCACTCCCAGCCGACGCACTCCCGCCGCCAATGCTTGGTTTACAACCGCGTAGGTGGCGCGTGGCGAGCCGAGTAAGCCATCGGGCACAGCTACGCTATAGGTCAGCTCCCGGTCGTGCAGGACGGCGCGGCCGCCCGTCGGGCGACGCACCACGTCGATGCCGCGGGCGCGGATGGCTTCAAGGTCGTACTGGCCACGGGCGGGCTGGTTGCGGCCCAGGGAAAGACAGGCCGGAGACCAGCGGTAAAAGCGCAGCGTGGGCGGACCACCCCCACGCACCGAGGCAAGCAGTGCCTCGTCCACCGCCATGTTCCAGGCCCCCGGTGCGGGCGGAGTGTCAAGCAGGCGCCAGGTGGCCACGGCGGCGCCGGGGCTATAAAAGCCCCGGCTAGAAACGGCGACCGTCCTGTCGGACGGAGTAATGAATCGCTGGCTTCGTGGTCCCCTTCGACTCTTCAAAACTCGTAGCTGCCGCCCGGCTCCAGCACCTCGACGGTCGCACGTCCTCCCACCTGCTTCCGGAACTCGTCGGCATCCTGCACCAGCAGGGGGAACGTTGCGTAGTGCATGGGGATCACCGTGCGCGGCTCGATCATCTCCACCGCACGGGCGGCGTCCTCCGGGCCCATGGTGAAGTTGTCGCCGATGGGGAGCAGAGCCACGTCCACCTGGCCGCGCAGCAGCTGCATGTCCATGATCAGCGCGGTATCGCCGGAGTGGTACAATCGCTGGCCACTATTCAGGTTGAGCAGGAAGCCGGTGCAGTCGGTGGTGAAAGCACCTTCTTTGTCCCCTTCGATGCTGCCCGTGTGCAGAGCGGGCGTCAGCTTGACGCGCCCGAACGGGAACGGGTATCCACCACCGATGTTCATCCCATGGCCGTTCTTTACCCCCTCCTGCTGGCAAAAGGACACCAGCTCGAAGGTGGAGATGACGGTGGCGTCGGTTTGCTTGGCGATCTTGATGCAATCGGCGAAATGGTCGAAGTGGCCGTGCGACACCAGCAGGTAGTCCAGCTCCTTGACGTCCTTGGCCTTGATGTCCGCCTTGGGATTTTCATCCAGCCAGGGATCGAACATGATCCGGGTGCCCTCGTCGGTCACCAGGGTGAAGCAGGAGTGGCCATGCCAGGTCAGCGTCGCCATTGCTCAGCCTCCAATGTGGGACTGGTACGCGTCGGCGTTCATCAAGCGGTCTACGGTGGCAGCGTCCGAAACGCGCAGCTTTATCATCCATCCCTCCCCATAGGGATCGTTGTTGACGAGCGCGGGATCGGAGTCCAGGGCACCGTTGATCTCCACCACTTCGCCGGCCAGGGGGCTGAACAATTCCGATACCGCCTTCACCGCCTCTATGGTCCCGAACGTCTCCATCTCCTTGAGGTGACGGCCTGCTTCGGGGAGCTCCACGAACACCACGTCGCCAAGCTCGCCCTGCGCGTAATCCGTGATGCCGACCACGTATACGCCCTCTTCGGCGGCGGGCTTAACGTACTCGTGCTCCTTGGTGTATTTCAGGTCCTGCGGGACGTTGGCCATCAGCATTCTCTGGGCAAGGGTGTAAGGTACCGCGGCACAATAGGTACGCAGGCCGCGGGGCGTCAAGCGAAAAGTCAGCCGGCGGGAAAGATCCACCAAGCCTGGGAGAGTAGATCCGCGAAGCTCGCGAACTTCATGATGGACCGATGATGGGCAAGCTGAGCTTTGATGCGATCTGCTTCCCTCACGGATAGCGTGCCGTTCCGAATGGCGAGAAAGTCATATCAGCTGTACAGGGTACGCTGTGCGAAAGGGCCGCCCGAGTGCGCGGCCCTTCTCTTTTGATCTAGCAGCCTTCAGCCGCCCGGACTTATTTCCGCTGCCGGCATGCTTGCACTGCGCTACCGAACGCCGTCGCCATCCAGGTCCCGCCCGCCGCGGAGCGGGTTGTCGAGGTCGGTCTCGCCAGCACGGTGTACGTCGCCCTCGCGGTGCACCTCCGCGCGCTCCTTGCGCAGATCGGCTTCCACTGTCTTTTGGTCCTGTACCTGGTGCTTCTTGACCACCAGCTCTTCCTTGGCGACCGTGCGCTTGTCCACCACCACCTCCTCCTCCGTGAGCGGAATGCGGATCTCGTCGCCCTCGAAGCGTGCATCGGTGGCGCGCGCGTCGGTCACAGGGCGGCGCTCCACGGTGACTTCTTCGCGCATCACGGGCACCGTTTCCCGCACGTGCTCGGTTTCTACCCGCTTCTCCACCTCCACCGCCCCGGCCTGGCGCTCCCGCTTGCCGATGGCCAGCTCTTCTTCGGCGAGGGTGATGCGCTCCTCATCACGGTCGCTTGGCTCTGCCGTAGAAACGGTTGTCGTCGTAGTGATCCCCTTCGTAGAACGCTGCACCGGTGGCTCCCGTTGCCGCCGCACCCGCGGTTCCCCGATCATAATGTGACCGAAGGGACGTTTCGTAGTCGCGCGTTACACCCGCATCGCGGCGGTATCCCGGAAGGGTGCGGAAATCGGTACTCGCCATCCGGTCAACAAATACTCGCTTCTCGTCTCTGTCCAACCGGGCGGTACCGATCGGCACGAGCACATCCGGCTGATCCGAGGTGTCGAACCAGCCGGTATCCCGCTCCACGGTCAGGTAACGAACCTTCATCGCTTCGGTATCGACCAGCAGATTCTCGACTTCTCCGATCTTGGTGCCATCCGAGGCGACCACGTCCCAGCCACGCACATCCGGGTCTCCTTCCGCGACTTTGTAGTCGTCCAGTTCGTCCAGCGGCACAATTCGGCCTGTCGTATCGTTTCTCATTGCTTTGCCCTCAGGTTAAGTGTTGATGTTGCCAACGAACGCCCCACGGTGTTGCCTCGCAGCCAGGACACCTAGGAAGCGGTCTGGGTGATGAAGATGTTTGCTGCGCGAACGTACAGGAATGCCGACTGATTCTGGATGGCCTGCTGCGTCTGGGCCTCCAACTGGCCGGGCACCTGCGAGGCGTTGGTCATCACCTGCGCGCCATCCAGACGCACCGTTTGCCCGGCTCGGATGTTCTTGATCTCCGGCTTGGGCTCGTCGATGACAGCAAAAACCCGCTGCCCACCATCCTCGATCCAGAATCCACGGTCGGACACGACTTGCGCCACTCGCGCCGTGCCCGACACCGTCTGGTTTGCGTAGTTCGCTGGTCCGCTCATAATTGCGGCCACCGGAACCGCTGCCCCGACGTCCACATCAGGAGCCGGCGGGGAGTTACAGCTGCCGGATCTACCACCGGCATGGTAGCCATGGGCTCCGTCGCGATCGGGACCTCCGCCACATCATCGTCCCGATCGAACATCGAGTACAGCAGCCAGATCAGCAACAGCGCCAACAACCCGATAATCCACATCCATGGACCGCGGTCTTTGCGCTCGATGTTGATCTCCGCCATTGTTTCCTCCTGTTTTACGAGTATACTCTCACCGTGCAGTACACGGTAGCACGAACCGTACCATTATGGTACAAAACATGTATCATGAATACCTAGGGTAATCCCATGAGTTCCGTAGACCGCTCGCCGAGCCACATGGATTCTGAACAGAGGTTGACCGATCGCCTGCGCAGCCGGCTGCTCGGTGAGCTACACCTCGGTCATCTCCGTCCTGGTGACCGACTGCCCCCTATTCGGGAGCTAACCGCGGATCTCGACGCCGATCACCGCGCCGTGGCCCAGGCGTATCGGCGGCTGGAAGCGGAGGGGCTCGTGGAGCTGCGGGCGCGCACGGGCGCCTACGTCGCGGTGCAGCAACGGATCGGGGGCGAGATGATGGAGGAGACCGCGCGCTGGTTGGCGGGGACACTGATGGAAGCGCGGAGGCGACGCGTCACTGTGCGCGACCTTCCGGAATTCATTCGCCGATGCACCGCCAGTGTTCGTCTATGCAGCACATGTCTGGACTCCAATGAAGACTCCATGGTGGCGCTGTGTGCGGAGATGACGGACGACTTCGGATTCGATGCAACCGCGGTCCTGGTCGATGAAGGGATGACGGGACGACTCCGTCGGGAAAAGCTCCCCACGGAAGTTCAAGAGGCCCATCTGCTGGTAACGACCCGATTTCACGCGCAGCAAGTCGGGAAGATCGCAGAGCTGCTCGGAAAGCCGATGATCGTCACCACTCTGGCATCCGAAATGGTGGGGATCATCGAGCGACAGCTGAGAGACGGCCGCCTCACCCTGATCGCGGTTGATCCGGCGTTCGGGGAGCGGTTCCGCTCCGTGTATGGGTCAGCCTCACCCGCTGGCGACCGAATCCACGTGGTGCTCGCTTCGGATGCGCAGGCGATCGCGAGGCTGGATCGCCTGGAGCCGGTCCTGGTAACGCGTGCCGCGCGGCGGCAGCTCCCGGACCTTGACCTTCCCCTGCTACTGCCGCGCTACCCATCGATCTCCAACGAGTCGGCCCACGAGATCACAAACTGCCTGATTCGCCTCAACCTGGAAGCGGAGCAGAACAAGAACGGCACACGGAAGCCGTGACCGACGCATCAGCGACGGTCCACATCACTCCGTCGGAGTGTGAAGACGGTCAGTTCAGGCCTACAGTTGATACGGATGGGTACGGTGCTGAACCCGAGACCCCGGTTCACGTACAGCCGATTCCCAGGCTGCCCATAGGGGGCATTGATCCACCCATCCGCCACGACGGGCTCATCGCGCACCAGGTCTATCCAGCTCCAGTGGGGTAGGCCTGGAACGCGAATCTGCCCCCCATGCGTGTGGCCCGCGAGTGCCAGGGGAGCCGTGCCTGCAGGAAGCTGCGGAAATGAATGCGGATTGTGCATGAACACCACGCGCGCCGCACCCGCGGGTATGCCGGCCACCGTCTCCCTAGGACGATCTTGCCCGGCCCAAGCTGATCCAATGCCAGCGATGTACAGCGGTGGGCCTCCCGCCGGACTGGAAAGCTCCACCGCCTGGTTCCTCAGAACCCGAATGCCAATTCCCTCGAGGGCTGAGGCAACCTGAGCGGCCATCCGCCGGTTTACGGGATCGTCTCTGTAGTTGATGGAGTAATCGTGGTTGCCGAGTACGGCAAAGGTAGGGATTCCTGCGGCGGTAATCGGACGGAGAATCTCTACAATCTTCCGGATTTCGCCGGCTGGATCTGGCCCTGCCTTGTAGATGAAATCACCTGCGAGCAGTACAGCCGCGGGACGGAGCCGCACCACCCGCTCCGTCGCATTACGCATGGTGCCGATGGTAGCCAGCCACATACCCACCTGCCAGTCCGCCAGCAGAGCGATTTGCCGCCCCTCCCAGGCACTCGGGAGCTTAGGCACAATCGCCGTCTCTTCCTCCACCTCGAGGAGGCGCGGCTCGATGAGAACACCCCAGACGAGGAGGAGAAAGACGGCAGACCCGACACCGAGCGCAACACGCTTAACCCGGCGCCCATACTTTGGCGCTACGTGCATTATAGCGCTACGGATTACCTGCTCGGTTCCGCTGGCACGACGTCGATATCCGGAGTGATGATCGTCTGCGTGTCCTGACTTACCTCGACGTTGGCCGGATCCACATCGAACTTAGGCAACTGTCCACCCGAGACGTCAACATCGGGGAGTTCGCCCTCCCCTGTCTTCTCCGCGGTACACGCCGCAAACAAAGCGGCGGCGGCAACAAGTGAAATCCATGAAAATTTGCGGCGTTGCATGGGACTCCCAGGTCACAAGTGAGTAAAGCTCCAGCCGGTTCATCCGGCCCTGTTACTTGAACGTGTTGCAATTCACATACCCATGGTACAATTTTTGTATTATGGTGTATCGGTAATGTGCCTCGCTGACGCCGGTAGACTTCCCGGAGCACTGCCCTGCCGCGGGATGGTTGTCGAACCGGAAATAACGCACGGCCGGGCTGTGGAACTGGAAGCGTCGGAGTGCCCGTGGGTATGGAGCAAGTAGTGTCTTCTTAAACGTTGGGAACGGAGGCGCTCGTGATTCGCGCTGTTTTTGTCCGGTTGGTGCTTTGCCTTTGCCTGCTGATCACGATGGTCGTGGGGCTGGGAGCATTTGCCTTTTGGGATTTCCGCCCGCAGGCGATGACCATTGGCCAGCAGGTGTTCTTCTTCCAGGACCCGGACGAGGTCGCCAACTGGATGGGTTTGAACGCGCACGAAAACGTACACCGCTCCCAATATCGCGAGCATGGCTTCGTCGCGTTCCTGCGCGACTACATTCTTGATCCCGAGCGTCGCCTGCGGTGGGAGATCGATGCCCACCAGGCGGATCTATGCTATCGAACGCTCACGCACGCAAATCCGCCCCGCATCGCGTGGGAAGACGAGGCACGGAAGATGGCGCGCTACGTGTCCGCAAGCTCGGATCTGCCGCTGGAATCGATTGAGCGGCAGATGGAGCGTGAGCTCTCCCCGACATTCTGCCGCAAGCTTCTCGCAAGGATCGGTGTTCGGGAGCTTCCACGCGCCGAGTTTCCGGCAGATGCCGTGCTCCGCGGGCTCCTGTCTGCGGAAGTCCTGACCGATCTGCAAAACCGCGTCTCTCTGCACGCGCTTGCCGGACCGTGGGCGCTTCCCACCGACTCCCTTACCGACACAGCCGCCGCTCGGCACGCGTGGGAAGTCGTCTCGTGGAGTCCCTTTCCGGTTGCAGAGCCTGGGCTCTGGTCCCTCTCGGGTGTGCAGCCGAAGCCCGAGCGCGATGCAATCGCGCTACAAATGGATTCGCTGCAAATCGAATCCTTTCAGCTTCTCGCGCGGTCTGCCGCCCTGCCCTGGTTCGATCCCGAGATCCGCTTTGAGCCATTTTATCCAGATCATCTGGGCGGCATGGTGGTTCGCTGGAAGGCGAGGATCAAAGAGGCACGCTCCGACGGTCGCGCTGCGGACGCGGAGCAGGCCGCAAGGGAGTTGCTTTCTCTTGGCCTGCGGATCCATGGCTCCACGCTGCAGAAGCGGGGGCGCGACTACTCCGCGCAGCTCGTCAGGGAGGGGCTCCACGCGCTGCTTCGCCTTCGGGCGTCGCTGGGGGACACGGCCTCGGTGCGCCTGCTTCGTGCACCGACGGGGGGAGACCTGGAGACTTTCCACGCCCTTTCGGCGCGAAACTTCCTCACTGCCCTTCCCGCCACCCTGGAACGCGCCGACGTGCCGCTCTCCGTTCGCTGGGGGCTGTTATCCACAGGGTACGCGCTGGCGCGCTGCGGCGCAGCGCGTGACACCGGCATGGAGGATGCGCACGCCTGGCTCCGGGTCCAGGCCCCGAAGATCGGGTGGTGGGAACGGGCGGTGGTGGAGCGTATCCGGCGGTGGCCGCGGAATGGATGGCACTGCGGAGGTCTGGCGGACCGGCGCGCCATGGGCTGGCGGCGCACGCCCGAACGCCCACCGATCTACGTCGCATGGGAATCAAGAAAGGCCACATGATCACAAAGGTGCAGCGAGCGCTAAAGTCCGCAGCCGCGGCCGAAGGGGGGACCGAACAGTGACACGCCCATCCCGGCGCGTTATTCCTGTTCTACCCGCTCTGATGCTCGGCGTATTGCTCCTGGCCGTTGGCTACCTTGCGGGACGGGCATACGATCCAGAGCCCGCGCAAGGTATCCGTGTGCCAGTGGCGCCTGCCCAGGGGCCGCTCGCAGTGCTCCCGTTCGTCAACCGGAGCCCCGGGGGAGAGGACCCACTCAGCGACTCCATTCCCCAGGCGTTGATCGAAGCACTCGAGAAGGAAGGCCTGCGAGTAACACCGTACGAAGCGGCTCTACAGTTCAGGAACCGGGCGGTGCCGATCCGACAGGTGGCAGAGGAGCTCGGTGCGGGGACAGTACTGGAGGGGAGCGTGCACCGAAGCGGGAATCGTCTGCGCATTACGGTCCAACTCATCCAGGCACAGCGGGGCGCTCACCTGTGGAGTAAGACGTTCGAGCGTAAACCCGGGGACCTACCGGCGGTGCATCGCGAGATCGTGAGGGAGGTGCTTCGGGCTCTCCGGCCGCGTGCCACAGCGTTCCTGTGAGGCCGCACCCGTACTATCTGGTAGTCCACGCGCGGCCAACCTGATGAAGAGAAGAGGGCACCGGTGGCGCCCCCTTCCAGCTCCGACCTGACGTCTGGCACCGAAGCTTAGCGACGCAACCGGTAGTTGATGATGGTTTGCTCGCCCTCGTTGGTGCGGCCGATGATCGACACCGCGCTCCCCGGCTTCAGCTCGGAGGCCGCGGCCTGCAGGTCCTGCACGGAGCGGATCTCGCGCCCGTTCAGCCGCTCGATCTGCATTCCGGCCAAACCCTGCGGTGCGGGGCCCATCGGGTCCACGTGCGGTGACCTGCCCACCTGGCTATCCACGCGGGTAATCACCACACCTGCGGTGTGCTTGCTTCCTGAGCTGCTGGGCGAGCGCCGGATTCATTTCGGTAGCCTCGAAGCCGAGGCGTGCCGTTGCGCTGGGCTCGGCCGTACGCTGGACGCCCTGTGCGCCACCGTTGCCGCCTCGAAGGTGCCAAGCCGCACCGCGGACGCTCGCTCCTGACGCCCATACCGTACCAGATCGAGCTTCACCTGCTCGCCAGGCTGGCGGCGTGCAACCCGCTCCATCAGGTCACCTGTATCCTTGATCCGGGCGCCATCCACCCCGACGATCACGTCACCCAACCGGATCCCCGCCTCCTTGGCTGGGCCCTCGGGCAAGCTGGCGACGACTGCACCGCGTGCATCACGAAGGCCGAACACCTCCACGTCAGCGGGGGCGGCATCCCGGATCTGCACACCGAGCTTGGGACGGCGAACCGAGCCATGGCGGATCAGATCATCAGCCACTCGCCGCGCCAGCTCGATCGGCACCGCGAATCCGTACCCCGCGTACGCTCCCCGTCGGAGATGCGATGGCGGTGTTGATTCCGACCACGCGGCCATCCAGGTCCACCAGGGGGCCACCGGAGTTGCCGGGATTGATGGCGGCATCGGTCTGGATGAAGTGCTCCAGCGGAGCATCTGCCTCGCGGCTCTGCCGCATGATCCTGAGTGACTTGCCCTTGGCGCTCACGATTCCGGCAGTCACGGTTTCACCCAGGGACATCGGGTAGCCGAGTGCGAGCACCCAGTCCCCAACCTGCAATCCATCGGACCGGCCAAGCTGAACGGTAGGCAGGTTCGTGCCCTCGATCTTCAGCACCGCCACATCCGTGTTCGGGTCTCGCCCGACGACCCTGGCATCGAACTCGCGCTTGTCGGTGAGCACGACGGTGACGCGCGAGGTGTTTGCGACTACGTGATTGTTGGTCAGCACGTAGCCATCCTGGGAGATGATGAAGCCGGACCCACTTCCCATCTGGGGGCCCTTGCGGTCCACCCGGGCCGTTGAAGAACTGCTCGAACGGTGTGCCCCGGTACTGGTCCGGGATCTGGCTTACGGCGCGCGCGCAGCTTCCACCTGCACGTATACCACGCCGGCGAGCGCGGTGCGGCTCGCGCTGCGGAACGCAGTTGCCAGGCCCTGTGGCCCCGCTACGGCAGACTGGGTGGCCTGTGCGTCGAGCGCGGGAATGGGAGCGCGCACCGCGTCAACGGCCGTAACCGCGGCCCCGATCCCCAGCAGCAGCGCGGCGGGCGCGACGAGCTTGCGAACGGTTTGGTTCATGTCTTGATCTCCACTTCAAAAGAATGATTGTCTTCCAGTCGGTACGCGGAGTAGTACCGAATCGCGGAAAGAGCCGTTCCTGCGTAAGATTAGAAAAAGATTACAGTTACATTAGGATTTCTTAATCTTCGGATGCGCATTCTGGTCGTAGAAGACAATCCCCGGATTTCGGCATTCCTCCGCAAAGGGCTTGGGGAGGAGGGATACACTGTCGAGGTCGAGGGAGATGGCGACCGCGCGTTTCAGCGGGCTGCCGAGGAGCGCTTTGACGCTGCGGTGGTGGACGTAATGCTCCCGGGACGAGACGGCGTTCGGCTGGTACGGGACCTCCGTGATGCCGGCCTGCGATTTCCGGTGCTGCTCCTCACCGCCCGTGACCGCATGGAAGACAAGATAGCGGGCTCGATGCCGGAGCGGACGATTACCTCACCAAGCCGTTCGATTTCGCGGAACTCACCGCCCGGCTCCGGGCGCTGCTGCGCCGCGCAGGGAGCGGTGCGCCGGCCAATCTTCAGGCGGGCCAGGTAGAGTTGGACCCGGCCAAGCGCGAGGTGCGCCGCGCGGGGACTCCCGTAGAGCTTACCCCGCGGGAGTTTGCCCTGCTGGAGTTCCTGATGCGGAACCCGGGGCGCCCACTTTCGCGCTCCATGCTGATGGAGCACGTCTGGGGGATTCGCTTCGACCCCGGAACCAACGTGGTGGACGTGGTCATCAATGCCCTGCGCAACAAGGTGGATCCGGACCGGATCCTGATCCGCACGGTGCGCGGGGTGGGTTATATGATCGCCGAAGCGGACGAGCCTCGCACCTGACCCCTGATGTATACTACCCGCCCACCGTCGCTCCGCCGCGAGATCGTGCTCTGGTACTCCGCCGTGCTGCTAGCGGCATTGATCGTGTTTGCGGCCATCGCATACGTGATCCTGCGGGAAAGCCTCGAGCGAGCAGAGGGTGAGTCTCTTCACCAGACTGCAGCGGCGGCAGAGCAGCTGCTTCTACCGGCTTGGATGCCCCGGTCCGAAGTAGGCGAGCTTCGCATGACTCTCCCGGGCACCCGAATTGAGACGCTGCGACGGCGGCTGCGCCTGGCTACGGGTGAGGAGGTGGAGATTTTCGTCGCGGGCAGCGGGGGTATTGGCCGAGCGGCACTTCGCAACTTCTTGCTGATCTCGCTGCTCCTGATCCCACTGACTGCGACTGCGGCGGCACTGGGTGGCCGCACCATCGCCGACCGCCTGCTCCGTCCGCTGGAGCGGCTGGTACGAGCCACGCGCGAGATCGGAATTGGCAGGCTATCGCAGCGAGTAGAGGAGCCGGACCGCCCCGCTGAGCTGCGCGAGCTAGCTCGGGATTTCAACAGCATGCTCGCCCGGCTGGACAGCGCAGTCGGGGCACTTCGCCGCTTCACCGCCGATGCGAGCCACGAGCTTCGCACCCCGCTCACGGTAATTCGCGGTACTGCGCAGGTAGCACTCGCCCGCCCCCGTACCGCGGAGGAGCTGCGCGACACTCTGGAGGAGGTAGCAGAGGAAACCGAGCGCATGCTGCACCTGGTCGAAGGTCTGCTCACCCTGGCGCGCGGCGAGCAGGCGGGTCCAGAAGCAGTGCGGGAGCGTGTGGAGCTGCTCCCTCTGCTGGAGGACGCCTGCGAGATGGGTCAAGCGCTGGCCGCCGGCAAGCCGCTGGCGGTGCAGCTGGTAGCTTCAGCAACAGTGGCGGTGCGGGGCTCGCCGACGGCATTGCGGCAGGCGTTCCTGAATCTGGTCAGCAATGCGGTCAAGTTTACGGATCAGGGGAACGTGACGATTGTGGTTCGGGACGAGCCAGACTGCGTCGAGGTGCAGGTAGCCGACACCGGGCGTGGAATCAAACCGGATGAACTCTCCCACGTTTTCGAGCGCTTCTACCGGGGTGATGCCTCCCGAAGCAGTAATGGAGGGTTCGGACTCGGGCTGGCCATCGCCCGGCTGATCGTGGAGCAGCATGGGGGAACGATCGACGTCCAAAGCGAGCCGGGCCGGGGGAGCACCTTCCGAGTGCGACTGCCTCGTGCGGCTGCCTAGCACTACGCTGCCGGTTCCATGACCGACTTCTTCTTCGGCCCGGGTCCGATCATCTGGGTCCAGGAGTTTTTCGGACGGGGCTGGCCCGCTCCGTTTCACGTTGCATCGCTCCTTGGCGATACCTGGGGTGTGCTTCTGGCATTTGGCGTCGCATTCTGGCTGTGGGGACGCGGGACTGCGTATCCATTGGCCGGGATTGTTCTTCTCGAGGCGGTGACCAATCTGGTCATCAACCAGCTCATCCATCTCCCCCGCCCGGATGCAGCCGGCATCGTCAAGTACGTCCACGTCACGATGGGCTCGTTCCCCAGTGGCCATGTCTACACAGCTACCGTTCTGTGGGGATTCCTTTATGCCGCCGGACGCGTCCCCCTGGCGGTTCCCATTCTGGTGAGCAGTGCCGTCGCACTTGGGCGGCTCTATCTGGGCACTCACTTCGTCGGAGACGTCCTGGGGGGTGCTGCGTTCGGCGCGTTGCTGGTGTTCATCTTTGTTCGGATGTGGCCCCATGTGCACGCGTGGCTATCACGCCGATCCGAGTCGTTCTTCATGGGCGCGGCGTTTCTCGGACTGATCGCCGCTATCGGTTCCACCTTTCTCCTCGGAAAGAATGCGAGAGCATGGGAGGCAGCGGGCGTTCTGGCCGCAGCAGCCATCGGGCTCATGCTGGAATGGCGCCGGGTCCGGTACGTACCTGCCTCCAGTTCAATATCCGGGCGGTGGGAGAGAATGGTGATCGGCGTGGCAGGAATCGTGATGCTGCTTCTCGTGGATCGTTTTGTGGTAGGGAATGCGGCTCTTGCACTCGGCGCCGTTCTCGCCGGCCTTGCGACGTTGTGGACAGTTCTTGTATTTCCGGCGCTCTTGTCACGTATCCAAACCACCCAACAGTAGCGGGAGATTCGACAATGCCCATCCTTTATCTCGCCATGGCGCTGATCCTGGCCGCGTGCTCGCAACCCGGCGGAGATCGGGCCGATTCAGGTTCCGTTCGTCCACCTACGAAGCAAGCAACCCTCCCGTCGGGCGGGTCACAGGAAACCGTACGGATGCAGCTCTACACACCTCCGCCGGAATTTCCGCTTCAGTTCACCACCTATCTACCAGAGGAGTGGGAAGCAACGGCAAGCCAGGACGGGCGCGCGCAGGCGATTCACGTTACGCAGCGGACCCCCGACCCAGCCGGAGACCGCGCCTTCCTTCACTTCGTCGTGGCGGCGCCGGACCAGTATGAGGGCGGGGCTCGGGAAACAGTCCGGGCCGTTGCGGAGTCGTACGGTGTTCCGGGTAATCGCACCGAAGTCCAGCCCATCCAGCAACACACCTGGCCCGTAGTGGAATTCGGCTTCACCAGCCGGGGCACGATCCGGGAGCCGGTGACAGGGTGGGTCGCACTCGGGTGCCAGGCGGGCCGCTGGTTTCACATCATTGTCCAAAGCCCGGTGGGGCCGGAGGGTGAGGCCTTTCGGACCCGCGCGGAGCAGGTTCTCACTGAATGGCGCTGGGCAGACGGCAGCAGGCTGGATGGGGCGGGTGGAGCCGCCGGACAGGGCTGTCGCCAGTGATCCCTACCCTCGCGCTCGCAGCGTAAACACCGTCAATTCGGGGCGACAGTTGATGCGGATGGGCGCGGTGCTGAAGCCGAGGCCCCGGTTCACGTACAGGCGGTTGCCTGGTTGTCCGTAGGCGGCATTGATCCAGCCGTCAGCTACGACCTGCTCATCGCGCACCAGGCCCATCCAGCTCCAGTCGGGCCGCCCCGGAAGGCGGATCTGTCCCCCGTGGGTGTGACCCGCAACGGAGAGGGGAGCTGTGCCTGCGGGAAGCTGCGGAAACGAATGCGGATTGTGCATGAATACGATCCGCGGTGCTCCGGCAGGCACACTCTGCACTGTGCCTTTGGGATCGGCTTCCCCTGCCCACATGGATCCGATTCCGGCAATGTAAAGGGGTGGACCGCCCGCTGGGTCTGCAAGTGCGGCAGCCTGGTTCTGGAGAACCCGAATGCCGATTCCCTCCAGTGCGGAGGCAAGCCGAGTCGCCATCTGCCGATTTACAGGATCATCTCGATGGTTCAGCCCATAATCGTGGTTGCCAAGTACTGCATACGTCGGAATCCCCGCTGCAGTGAGCGGACTGAGGATATCGACCACCGAGCGGATCTCGCTCGTTGGGTCCGGGCCCGCTTTGTACACGAAGTCACCCACCGAGCGGATCTCGCTCGTTGGGTCCGGGCCCGCTTTGTACACGAAGTCACCGGCCAGGAGCACAGCCGCCGGACGGAGCTGCACTACCCGCTCCGTCGCCTCGCGCATGGTGCCGGTGTTAGCCAGCCGCATACCAACCTGCCAGTCCGCCAGCAGAGCGATTTGCCGCCCCTCCCAATTCCGGGAAAGCTGGGGAATCGCCGCGGCTTCCTGCTCCACATCGAGCAGGCGTGGCTCAATTAGCATCCCCCATACGAGGAGCAGCAGGAGGATACCCCCGAGCTGAATCAGAATGCCCTTGAGGAGACGCATAGATTCCTTGATGGCTCGGTGGAAATGTGATGCGGACTCAGGAATTTGCAACCAATAACCAGCGTCTTCGTGCTGAACCCGCAGCTATCCGCCTCGCTACTTGCCTTGCTGCTCGGTGCGTGCTCACCGGCTGATGCTCCATCTGCGGAAGCCCGCGCCCACACTTCCGCTCCGGCGGCTGAAATCGGCGAACAACCCCGCTAACCCGTCGTGGGAAAATTATTTCGACGCTTGCGAGCGCCCCGCCCCGCGCGCAAGCAGCCAGCCAACAGCTAGAAAGCCCAGCCCGCCGACGAGCAGGAACACATAATCGTAAACGGGCATGTGCACCGGCACGTCCCGCACGTGGTGCAATTCGAGCAGGTGGTGGTCGATGATGCCTTCCACGAGGTTGAACGCTCCCCACCCCCCGATCAACAACCCCACGAACCAGCGCATGGGTGGTAGCGTGGCTCCTCCACGGGCAGCACTGTAAAGCAGGAGCACGCCCGCAAGGGTGAGCACGAACACCGCGGCGTGGAACCAGCCATCGGCGGTCATGTTGGTGTGCATGGCTTCCATGCTGGTGGGCGGCACCCGGGCCGAAAGCATGTTGTGCCACTGCCCGATCTGGTGCAGCGAGATCCCATCCACAAAGCCCCCCAACCCGAGGCCGAGCAAAATTCCGGCGGTGCGCGTTTGGTTGCGGGCTTTGATCGGGTTCACCAGGTGATCTCCATTCGGTGAGAGACGTGTGCGCGGGTCCATCATCCAGACGCAGTGTTGACCATGTGCTCAGCGCTGATCGAGGAATTCGCAAGCGAGGGTGCCCTCGGCACTGACCGCGCTCGCATTCGTTAGACACCCGAGGTGGGGAGAAGCTGTGAAAGAACAGCGATGAAATGGCAGGCGCTGCCGGTCAGGACGAACCCATGCCAGACCGGGTGTGCATAGGGGCGCCGGCTATGGAAGAAGAACGTACCCGCAGTATACGCCAGCCCCCCTACGACCAGCCACATCAGCGTCGAAATCGAAAGGAGCCGCAGCATGGACGGCAGCATCAGCACCGCGAGCCACCCCATCGCCAGGTACATCCCCGTGGAAAGTCGAGGAAAGCGCCCCAGCAGGAAGAGCTTGTAGACGATGCCTCCAAGAGCAAGGCTCCAGATGACTGCCAGCAGAGCCCATCCCCATACCGCGCGCAGCACCCCCAGGGCAAAAGGGGTGTAGGTGCCGGCGATCAGGAGGTAAATGGCGCAATGGTCAAGGACTCGCAGCCGTGCTTTCGCCACCTGGTGCTGTACCGCGTGGTACAGTGTGGAAGCGCTGTAAAGCAGGACCAGGGAGGCGCTGTAAATGGACGCGCCGAGAATTTGCCAGAGGTCCCCGAAGCGCACCGCGAGGCTGACCAGCACCGCTCCCCCCACCATACTTGCGACGGCCCCGAATCCATGAGTCAGGGCATTGGCCCACTCCTCCCCGCTCCTGCTGTGCTCCGGCATCCAACGTCCTCCTGTGCGTGGCAACCAGCTTTGCCTCGCCACGCACAAGCCGCTCCACAGGTCATGCTCACGCCCGGACCCCCGGGGATCTATGATCTCCATGTCCGGATCGGAAAGCTGGACTATGGGGCAGCAGGGTGGTCGGCTGCGAGCATAGGTTGGGTGTCCCCAGGGTGGGGGCGCAGATTACGTAGCAGCCCGACGCCGGTCAGCACCACAGCGACCAACAAGCTCAACGCACCGAAGTACAGCAGCCAGCGAAAGGCAGGCAGGAAAGCAAGGCCGAAGAAACCACCCGACATGGCGACGGCTGCCAAAGGGGCGCTGATCCTCACCAGGGACAGGATCTCCCAGACGCCTGCATGAGCATGACCGGCTCGCCAGAGCGCCCACTGCGTCTCATCCAGAGCCAGGCCGGCCGGATCCGACCCAGCGGTTCCCTGGGTCAGAAGGCCGAGCAGGGTCCATCCCCCGTACATCACCGTGGGAACACCGAGGAGCGTTACTCCGGAAATCAGCTTTGCCTCATACGAGAGCGTCATGGCTTCCTCCTTAAGCAGCCCACTTGGGCAGGGTGGGACCGCGAAGCGGGGCGTAGCGGTTGCGGCGCCGGGTCATATCCTCGACCACGTGCTGACGGAAAGCGTTCATATCGCGTGTCCCACCCAGCGACTCGCGGTATTCGAGGATATCCAGCACTTCCAGCCGCAGGGAAATTTCCTGGAACAGGCGGGGAAAGCGGTCCCCGGGAGCAGCTACGTGGTGCAGGCCGCCGCTGTAAGCCAGCAGCATCCGGCCCGAGTCGATCCCGGCGATCAGGTCGGCCACGCCGGCCTTGACCGTCAGCGGTCGCCCGTCCACATCCAGCCCGGTACGCCGCATCATGCGCCCCTCGGGGAAAATGATCGTGAGTGCCTTGGGACCGCAGCAGTAGCGCAGCACCTGGTCCCAGGTGAGATCCCGCTTGCGGGAAACGGGAATGACGCGCCGGCCCACGAAGCGGAATATCCAGCCGGCCCCCTTCCGGTCCATGGTCTTGGCGGCGATCGGGACCACGGCATCGCGCGCGATCCGCCAGAGCATGTGGTTCGGCAGGATGGCCGCGAACACCGGCTCGTAAAGGCTGGTGTGGTGGAGCACCGCAATGATCCGCAGATCCTCCCAGGGGTCTTTCGGCACCTTCCCCACCCATTCGACGTCGAAGCGGAAGAAGAGCCGGCTCACCGCCTTCAAAAGCACCAGCAGCAGCAATGCCGGGAGCGAGCGCATGGGCAACTCCCCCTTGGGAATAAGTCCGCGCCGGGACACCCTGCAGCCGTCCCGGCGGCGGAAATTGAGCCTGTTTACCTGGCCCTAGCAAGCTCCGAGCCCAAGCTTTGCCATCGCGCGCCTCCTTGCCTTGGGGTGGAAAGAGGGTTGAACATGTTTTCCGCTTCCTCCTCCCTCTCGGTCTCCAGGGTGATGTAGAAATTGTTCCCCATGGTCACGGGCGCCCATCCCTCCAGGACATCGGTCCCCATGAGCATGCCGTCCCGGCCGATTTAGATTCAGCCTGGTGAACACCTCTGCATCGCTTCTGGTGACCCGAAGAGTGAGCTTGCGCGCCTTACGTAGAGCGGCCTGGGAGGAGGTACAGAGAGCGAGTGCACAGAACTTAAATCCTAAAGTACTCCGGCTCGTTGCCAGGTTTCCACTTGATGTTGCACCCGATGCTCGGGATCTGCTCGGGGGAGACAGGCTGTCCCGCCAGCACAGCGTCCAGGGCGATGCGCAGGTCCAGGCCCGTAACAGGACGGCCGTTGCCGGGACGGCTGTCATCGAACTGACCGCGGTACACCAGCCTGCGGTCCCGGTCGAAGAGAAAGAAATCCGGCGTACAGGCAGCCTGGTATGCTTGGGCGACTTGCTGGCTTTCGTCGTACAGGTAAGGAAACACGTAGCCTGCCTCGATCTTTTCGCGTGCCATCATCTCCGGTGCATCCGCGGGGTAGCGCTCCACGTCGTTGGAAGCGATCCCCACCACGCCGACTCCGCGCGGCTGGTACTCCCGCGCCAGCTGGGCGATGCTGGAGCGCAGATGCTTCACGTACGGGCAGTGGTTGGACAGAAAGATCACCAGCAGCGCGGGCGAACCGTCAAAGTCCGCCAGTGAAACCATGCGCCCGGCCGTATCCGGGAGGCTGAAATCCGGTGCCCCGGTACCGAGCGGAAGCATGACCGAAGGTGTCGCTGCCATATCACTCCGTCTCGCTGTGGTGCTCTCCCGTCGTGTTCTGAATCCAGACCGTCTTGGTGTTCACGAACTCGCGGATGCCCCACACGCCCAGCTCCCGACCGTATCCTGAAGCCTTGATCCCGCCAAAGGGGAGGCGCGGGTCCGAGGCGACCATGGCGTTGACGAACACCACTCCTGGTCTGGGTCACGTGGTCTCGCCAGGAGTGCAGCGTGCAGCCGGACCGCCCCCGTGTCCGAGAACAGTGCAAAAATCTCGTTGTGAGGACCTCTGAGCAGCTTCGGAAGCAAGTCGGCCAACAGTCCTTCAACACCGAACGGATCAAGGAAATAGAGAACGGGCTGGTGACCAACGTGGCGGACGAAGCCATCTACTCGCTCGGCTAGCGTGCCGTGCCGGAGGATCGGCTGAGGCTGCGCGGTGTAAGGTGCCATTGCCTGTTGCAGGCTCTCGAAGTGCTTACGGTCCCGCTCGATTGCGAGCACTCGGACACCTCCTGATCGGCCTTCTGCAGCAAGGGTTTGGCCCACATCGGCAGCAATGGACGCCGCGATCACCGGAGAGCCGGGTCTTCCCTGTTGGTCACCACCTGCGCCCGCGAAGGCATCAACAAACCACACCTGGTCCCCTGCCCGCCCCCATCGCAGTAGCTTGTTAGCCCAAGCTCCCAGATAGTTGTGCAGGATGAGGTGCTTGAGCAGGGTATGGTCCTCAAACCTTTCGAAATGGTCCTTCTTCGGCATGGGCAGCTTGACGAGGCTGTGCTACTACGTTCGCATTGTCCACGGACCTTTGCCGGATAGATTACACCGAACATCTACCGAACGCAACTCGGCACGCATCCGAACCCATGCTTCACCCGCCCAGGGTGTCAGACCGTCTTCAACCGGCACTGGAGCGCCAGGTTGGCCGCAGTCTCGTCGTCCAGCGCGGCGTCGCGGCACACTAACAGGTCATCGGCGCCGAGCCGGAGCGGGTCCACGTCCGCACGCCGCACCTGCTCATCCAGCGAGATGTGGAAGCTCTGCCCGGTGAGTGGGTCCCGAACCCGGTACACGGTGACCGCGGAAACCGTGTCCACCCGCTCAATGTGCAGGTTGAGACCGTAGCCCTCCTTGAGCGCCACCTCCTGGATCACGCCCTCGGGCGTCCAGCCGTCCACCAGCGGGTCCAGCAAAGTGCTGAGCTGCTCTGAGTAGATTTCCGGATCGGAAGTTCCCTCCTGCTCCGCCCAGGAGCGGAAGTTGGAGGGGGCGAGGCGGAATGCCTTGAAGCCCAGATCTTCCGGTATGTCCCTACTCGACAGCGAAAGCTGGTCATCGTGCTCATCTCCCATTCGAGCGATCACCCGCGAAATACGCTCGCGGCTGAGCTGAGAGATACTTGCATAACCAGCTTTGCGTGCTGGCGATTTTTCCGGAGTAGGTTCGGGCAAGTTGGACAAGGACAAACCGGCGCCGGCTATCCTCTTCTCTATTCGATGCAAGTACCGCTTCAGCGGTAGTAGCTGATCCCGCAAAAAAATCGACGATTAGATCGTCAGGGCCGGTGCAGTACCGGATCAGCCGAGCTATGACCTCGTGGTCTTTCGGATTATCGAAAAACTTACCATCCATCAACTTCCGTAGATACTTTACAGACACCTGTGATTGCGCGTAGATCACGCTTGGCATCACCTGCATTCCAACGGCTTCGTCCTGCTCATCTTCCGCCTCGTCGATTTGTGCAGCCTCGTCTTCTGCGAGTTCCTCCGGAATAGGGCGCAGATGCGCTTTCCGTATGGGTGGGTTCTTGTGATCCTCACGAAATACGACCAAGCCTAAAGCAATCTGCTGCTGCATCTTCTCAGATGTCGCGAAGGCCCAGCCCCGTTCAGGTACTGCACAGGGCAGCCCTGTTCCTGGATGTATGACGTCATAATCCGGTCCACCACCGCCAGGCCACGAGATGTCTCGATCTCTCCAAGGCCCGAACTGGTCGACATGCTTGTATCGCGCGAGTGCTTTGGATGGGTGGCGTTTTGGCAACTGCTTGTACCACTCCCGCAGACCAATCTCAACCGCCTCATCGGTGACGAGGGATGCCCGAAGCCTCAGGTACTCGTCCCAAATTTCCTTCGCACCCGGCTTTGCTTCACGCCATACCGTTCCAAGCTGCTTCAAGTGCGCCAGCGAGTGGGCAAAAACCAGCATGTACTCATGCCCAACCGAAAATAGCTTTGCGTCATTCTTCCTCCCCTTCTCCCATACGAACTGAGCAATGAAGTTCTCCTCCCCGAACACCTCATTCATTAGCAGGCGGAGATTGTGCACCTCGTGGTCATCGATGGACACGAAGATCACTCCATCCTCCCGCAGCAGTTGCCGCGCGAGAAATAGCCGCGGGTACATCATGGATAACCAGGCGGAGTGATAGCGCCCGCTGGTTTCCGGGTTGCTGGTGAGTGGATTGCCTTCCGCGTCCCGCTGCCCCGTCAGCTTCAGATACGCGTCGAGCGGATCAGCGAAGTTGTCGGGGTAGATGAAGTCGTTGCCGGTGTTGTACGGCGGATCGATGTAGATCATACCACCCGCCCGAAGTACGGCTTGTAGAGCAGCTTCAGGATCTCCCAGGTTGTCGCCCTCGATGAAGACGTTCTCCGTCTCATCCCAGCGGACGGACGCATCCCGGTCCGGGAGCAGCGTGGCGTGGCCGGGAGTTTGAGCAGTGGCGGATGGCGTCGCGCTTCCCCACCCACCCGAAGGTGTAGCGCTCCGGGCGCTCTTCCACCGCATCGCCGAGCGCCAGCCGGAGCCGGTCCCAGTCGATGCGCCCCCTCGACGAATGCCTCGGGGACCAGCTCCCGCAGCTGGGTCAGGCGGTCCACCGTGGGTCTCGCGCGGAGTGATGCACGGGCCTCGTTCGGGTCCGCGTCTGCATTCCTGCTCCCTTTGTCGGTTCACTTTTCCGGCTTGGCAGGATAGCCGCCCGGCAACAGCTACGGCAAGGCACAAACTACATGGCTTGCGATTCCGAGTCGCGCGGGTAGCTTCATTGGAGCACGCCCCAGCCACCCACATAAGCCCTCACCGAATGATGCCCGTCCGCTCCGCATTCACTGTGTTGCGCCCATGCTCGGGAATCGCCTTGCCGCCGCTTGTAGTGGCGACTCCCAACGGATCCGACACCCCACGCCGGTGACCTGACCGAGCCGGCCGCGCCCGCGATCCAGCGGGAGATGCGCGGGCTGTGGGTCGCGACGGTGGCAAACATCGATTGGCCGACCCGAACCACGCTGACCGCCGACCTGCAGCGCGCCGAGCTGGTGGACATCCTCACGCGCGCGGCCGCCACCGGGATCAACACCATCGTCTTCCAGGTCCGGCCGGCAGGGGACGCCGTATACCCGTCTTCGCTGGAGCCGTGGGCGTCGCTGCTGACGGGGACGCAGGGCAGGGACCCGGGCTACGACCCGCTCGCCTTTGCGATCCAGGAAGCGCACGCGCGCGGCATGGAGCTGCACGCCTGGGTCAACCCCTTCCGTGCCGGGAACACCGCCGACACCGCGAAGCTGGCGAGCTCCCATCTGTTCCGCACCCGGCGCGACCTGGTGCGGGTGTACGGGACCCAGATCTGGATGGACCCGGGGGAGCCGGACGTGCAGGACCACTCCATGCGCGTGGTCGCCGACATCGTGAGCCGCTACGACATCGACGGCATTCACGCCGACGACTACTTCTACCCCTATCTGCAACGGGACGCCGCCGGCCGGTTGATCCCCTTCCCCGACGACGCGACCTACGCGCGCCACGGCGCCGGGATGGCGCGCGACAACTGGCGGCGCGCGAACGTGGACCGTTTCATCGAGCGATTGTACCGGGAGGCCCACGCGATCAAGCCGACACTCAAGGTTGGCATCTCCCCGTTCGGCATCTGGCGCCCCGGCAACCCGCCGGGCGTGCAGGGGCTGGATGCGTACACGGAAATCTACGCGGACTCACGCAAGTGGCTGCAACAGGGCTGGGTCGACTACCTGGCGCCGCAGCTTTACTGGGCGATCTCGGCGCCGCAGCAGAGCTACCCCGCCCTGCTCGACTGGTGGATGGAGCAGAACACACGGGGGCGCCACGTCTGGCCGGGGCTCGCCGCCTACCGGGTCAACAACGGCACGGCAAGCGCCTTCTCCTTGCAGGAGATCCCCGACCAGATCCGCCTGACCCGCACGCGGCCGGCGGGGACGGGGCACCTCCTGTACAACACCACCTGGACGCTGAAGCAGAACGGCGGCGCCCTGGCAGCGACGCTCGCGGGGGACCTGTACCGCGACGCGGCGCTGGTGCCGGCTTCGCCCTGGCTCGACGCCACGCCGCCCGGGGCGCCATCGCTCACCCTTTCGGGCAGCGCGCTGCAGATCACACCGGCATCCGGCGAGCCCGCGCGCTGGTGGGCGGTGCGGCAGCGCGCCTCCGGCACCTGGACGGCGCATGTGCTGTTCGGTGACCAGCGAGCAGTGGCGATCGGCGCCGGCGTGGATCGCGTGCTGGTGCAGGCGGCCGACCAGGCCGGGAACCTTGGCGCGGCCGCGGAGTGGCGTCGCCCTTGAAGGTTACGCACGGAAGCATTCCCGTCGCCACACCTCACACGGCGGTAGCCACATCCCCGAGAGCGCGCACCGCGAGGGCGAATGCGGCCAGCGGGGGTGTGCCGGAGGCATCCAGCTCCTGCATGGTGGTGCGATATTCGTCTATTTCGCGCCCGCCGGTTCGTGCCAGCTCCGCCAGGCATTCGTAGGCGTCCTCCCCCTGTTCGCAGCGGGTGAGCACCTTGCGTGTGAGGGCTCGCTGGGCACGATCGATATCGTCCACCAGCGCCCGGGCGTGGCGCCGCTCCCACGGATCGGCACCGACTGCCTCCACGATGCGCTCGCGGAGCGAGGCGGTACCGAAACGCTCTGCAGCCAGGTAGAAGGCATTTGCCGCCTCCAGGGCATCCGTGCTGTGCTCCCGTCCCACATACAGGATTTCGAGCAGTTCAGGCAGAAAGCGGAGGGTAATCAAGCGCTCCGCAAGGGCACGCTCCACCCCGGCGGTTACCAGCTCGGCAACCAGCTTGACAAAGGTTTCGCGGTCGGCGCCGTGGACCACCCGGCCGAAGTCCCCACGGACACGGGCGAAGCCGGTGCCCAGCTCTTCGGTCAGTGCCAGCGTGGACGCATCCGGAGCGATGTTGGCCAGCAGCCAGCCCGTCGTGCGCTCCAGCACCCGCGCCAGCCCCAGCACCCAGCGGTACACGGTTTCCGCCGGGAAGCGGGCCTCGGCCGCGTTCAATTCCGCACGGACCTCGTTGGCACGCGCGATGCGGCTCGCGATCAGCCAGGCACGCGCGACGCTTGCGATCGGGTGGCCGGTGTCGCGCGCGGTGCGATGGAGGAACGAGGCGCCCATCAGGTCCACCATGTCATTGACGAGCGCGGTGGTGATGATCTCCCTGCGCAGCCGATGCTCTTCCAGCCGCTCCGGACCGACAGCTTCCACCGCCGCGGCGGGGAAGTAGTGGACTAGGTAGGGGCGCGCGGCGGGGTCATCCGGAAGGGGGGAACCCAGGATGTGCGCTTTTGCCTGCAGCTTGGCGTAAGCGAGTAGCACGCTCAACGTCGGGCGCGACAGGCCGATCCCTTCGGCGGCCCGCTCGTAAAGCGTATCCGAAGTTGGAAGTCCTTCGGCGCCGCGCTCCAGCATCCCGCTCCGTTCCAGTGCCGTGATCAGCGCCGCGAAGCGGTCGAGCAGGGAGCGGCTCCGATCCACGTCCAGCGATACGGCCAGCGATTGGCTGACGTTGTGGCGAAGCACCAGGGCGGACACGTCGTCCGTCATCGCTTCCAGCAGGCGATTGCGCTCCGGGAGCTCCATCCGTCCGGCGGCAACCTCGGGATTGAGCAGGATCTTGAGGTTCACCTCGTGGTCGGACATGTCCACTCCGGCGGAGTTGTCCAGCGCATCCGTATTGATGCGGCCGCCCTCCAGCCAGAAGTGCATGCGGGCACGCTGCGTAAAGCCGAGGTTGCCACCCTCCCCCACCACCTGGCAGCGCAGCTCGTGCGAGTTCACTCGCACCGGGTCATTGGTGCTGTCGCCGACCTCGGCGTGGGTTTCGTCCACGTGCTTGACGTAGGTGCCGATCCCACCGTTCCAGAGCAGCTCGACCGGTGCCTTGAGCACCGCCCGGATCAGCGCTTCGCCGTCCAGCCTGCCATCGGCGTCCTCGATGCCCAGCGCCTGGCGCGCTTCGGGCGTGATCTCGATCTCCTTGGAGGTGCGGGGGACGATCATCCCGCCGGGGGACAGGAGTGCCCGGTCGTAGTCTTCCCACGAAGAGCGCGGCAACGCAAAGAGGCGCTCGCGCTCACGAAAGCTGATTTCGGGATCGGGGTTGGGATCAATGAAAATGTGCCGGTGGTCGAAAGCGGCTAGCAGCCGGATCTGCCGCGAAAGCAGCATACCGTTGCCGAAAACGTCGCCGCTCATGTCGCCGATGCCCGCGACCGTGAAGGGCTCGGTCTGGATGTCCTTGCCCATTTCGCGGAAGTGCCGCTTCACGCACTCCCACGCGCCGCGCGCGGTAATGCCTTCCCGCTTGTGGTCGTATCCCTGCGAGCCGCCGGAAGCAAAGGCGTCACCGAGCCAGAAGTTGTACTCGGCCGCCACCGCATTGGCCGTGTCGGACAGGTGCGCGGTCCCCTTGTCGGCGGCGACCACCAGGTAGGGATCGTCCCCGTCGTGGCGCACCACCCCGGGCGGCTGGACGACCCTTCCTTCCACCAGGTTGTCGGTGACGTCCAGCAGGCCGCGCATCAGCGTCTTGTACTGCTCGGCCGCTTCCGCCATCATGGCGTCGCGGTCATTGGGGAAAGCCTTTTTGGTGACGAACCCGCCCTTCGAGCCGGAGGGTACGATCACCGCGTTCTTGACCACCTGCGTGGTGACCAGCCCCAGGATTTCGGTGCGGAAGTCATCGTGCCGGTCCGACCAGCGGATGCCGCCGCGGGAAACGGAGGCACCGCGGAGATGGATGCCCTCCATGCGGGACGAATGGACGTACACCTCGTACATCAACCGGCTCTTCTTCAGCTCCTCGACGTCGGCCGAGCGGATCTTGATGGAGATGTAGGGCACGCCCCCGCTCCGCATGGTGGGCCCCGCGCCACCATTCCGGAAGTAGTTGGTGCGCACCGTAGCCATGACCAGGTTCTGCAGGCGACGCAGTGCCCGGTCGTCGGCGAGCAGGCGCACGGACTCCAGCGCAGTAGCCAGCGCCCGACACAGCGCGTCCACGTCCCCCTGCCCGTCGGGGTCCAGGCGGGCGTGGAAGAGCTCGACCAGCAGGCGCGCCAGTTCCGGGTAGCGGCCCAGCGCGCGGGCAGCCTCCGAACGGCTGGCAACCGCGCCAATCTGTGCCGCGTACTTGGCGTAGGTGCGTAGCACATCCACCTCGCGCCAGCGGAGACCCGCGGCCAAGATCAGCACGTTGAACCCGTCGGACTCGGCGTCGTCCGCCCGCGCGGCGAGCAGTGCTTCGGCCAGTACGTCAGTGCATTCCGGTGGAATAGGCGCGCCGTTTTTACGCTGAACGGCGAAGCTGTACACCATGAATGGCGGCAATCCCGGGCCGGAGACCGCGGCTGGATTCACCTCGATGGTCCGCACCCCCGCGTCTTCCAGGATGGGCAGAAAGTCGGAAAGCACCAGTCGCTCTCCCTTCAGATACAGAGTAAGCGTCGAGGTCCCTTCCATCACGCCCTCGGAGAGGCGTAGCGCCACGTCCTGTCCCGTGGCTCGCATCCGCTCCATCTGCAGGAGGTCGTCGACCGCCACGGCCGGGGTCATCTGCGCCCGGTACTCGTCCGAAAAGGCCGGCCCGTAGAGGCGGGCAAGGCGCGCCCCTTCGGGCGTTCCGGTCTCGACGGCCAGGCGGTCGCGGAGTTCGTCGTCCCACGAGCGGATCCGCTGCTGGATTTCTCGCTCGATCACCCGGACATCGGCGGTGCTCACCGACTCCGCGGGAGCCAGCAGATAAAAGTGCAGGCGGGCGCGTTCGTGCTCGCCCATGGCGACTGAATAGTGCATGATGGTGCCCTGCAGGTGCCGCGTCAAAATGGCCTGCACCTGCTGGCGCAATTCTCCGCTGTAGCGCCCTCGGGGGAGTACCACCATGACGCTCGCACCCCGGCGGAGCGGATCAGCGCGCAGGGTCACCTTCACCGCGTCGGTGAACGTCAGCGCCAGCACCGTTTGCACCTCGGAACGCAGCTCGTCGGCCGACGCGGCGAACAACTCCTCCTTGGGGATGGAGTTGAAGATGGAGATGATCTCCTTGTAATCGTGGGTGCCCGGGCGCGCTTCGGACGCGGCGAGGATCCGCTCCAGCTTTGCGCCCAGGATGGGAACGTCGGCGGGGTGGGTGGCATGCGCCTTGGAGGTGAACAACCCCAGGAAGCGCTGCTCACCGACTACCTTGCCCGCATCGTCCAGCTTCTTCAATCCGACATAGTCCATGCGGGCACGACGGTGGACCGTGGCTTCGCTCTCCGCCTTGGCGATTACCAGCACGCTCGCCGCATCCTCGGCCTGGTTGCGGATCGGCTCCGGCAGCGACCGTAGCGGAACCGGCTGTGCGTACCGGGAGGGGCGGTCTCCACGCAGAATCCCCAGCCCACTCCGCGTATCGACCATCAGGGCACGCTGGTCGCCCTCGCCGATCACGTCGTAGCCGCGGTACCCCAGAAAGACAAAGTTTTCGTCCTCGAGCCAGCGCAGGAATTCGGCGGCTTCCCGGTACTCTTCGGCACGCTCGGGATGGATGCGCACGTATCCCTCCACCCTGGCTGCCGCCTCCCGGAGCGCTTCGAGCATGGCGGCGAAGTCCGAAGTGGACGCCACCACGTCCGCCAACCGTCGCCGGATCTCCTCCTGGATCTGTGTCCGTCGCTCCGCGCTTTCGATGCGTGAAACTTCGCAGTGGATGAGTGCTTCCAGATCGCCGTCAGCGGTCGGCTCTCCCACTTGCACGATCTCTCCGTTGGCTCCCCGCTCCACCCGGAACACCGGGTACAGGAAGGCGAGAATGTCGATCTTTTCCTCGGCGAGCAGCTCCCGGATCGTATCCACGATGAAGGGCCGATCCCCGACCTCGACCCGGATCACGGTGGCGTCGGCTTCCCACGCCATGGCGTCTTCTTCCGGGTCGGTCACTTCCACGTTGACCTGGGTAGGCCGGGAGCGCTCCAGGAAGCGGAAAGCGCTTTCCGTCACCGCCGCGAGCTGGTCCATGCGCCGCTCGGCAAGCAGAGCGCGCGGAACCTGCGCGAAGAACAGGCGCGCGAACTCACACAGCGGGGAGGCCTTTTCCTCGTGCGTGCGCACGAGAAATTCGCACAGCTCTTCCACCGAGGTCGCGGTCGTGTTCGGGAGCGTGTCAGTTGGGGTGCTCATGGAGCGCCAGGGCAAAAAGGGTTCGAGCAGCTAGGGATCTGCCAATGTAATGCATCCCGCCTGCCATGGCACCCGCGGTTGCCGGTGCTCAGCCTCCCGCCAGCTGTCCCAGCATCCAGGCACAGCCGAGTCCCCCATAGATGCCCAGGATGTAGCCGGCAACGGCCATCAGCAGTCCCACGGGTGCCATGGCGGGGTGGTACACGCCCGCCACGATCGGCGCCGACGCCGCACCGCCCACGTTGGCCATACTCCCGGTGGCCACAAAGAAGAGCGGAGCCCGCAGCAGGCGCCCGACTCCGAAGAGCACGAGCATGTGCACGAGGAGCCAGACCACGCCGGCCGCGAAAAACACCGGCGCTGAAAGTACGGCCCGGAGGTCGGCTTGCGCGCCGATCCCGGTGAGAAGCAGGTAGAGCGCCAGGTATCCCAGCCGGGATGCTCCCACCTCTTCCAGCTTGCGAACCGGGGTAAACGAAAGCAGGAGCCCGCCCGTGACCACGATCAGCACCGTCCAGGTGGTGTTGCTGATGATCGTCGGGTCGCCCACCTTGGGCAGTCGCGCGCCCGCGGCCACGGCAAGCACGGCACCGGCGAAGCCGAGACCCAGGATGACGGCGGCATCGCGGATGTCGGTCGGGCGCCGGTTTGCCGCCATCTCCGCGAGTCGCTGGTTTGTCGCCTCAAGTGCCTCGGTTCGGGCGCCGATCGCCCGGTCGTAGCGCCCCTGCCACGCGCTCAGGAAGAGCAGCACCGCCATCCAGCCGTAGCCCACCACCGTGTCCACCACGATGATCGGCCCCATGATGGAATCAGGCGTTCCCACGCTCTCCGCGATCGCCACCAGGTTCGCGGTACCCCCGATCCAGCTCCCCGAAAGTGCTGCCAGGCCCTTCCAGGATTCGGGGGGAAGCCACTGTCCAAAGATCAGGAATGCCACCGGCCCGCCCAGCACGATCCCCAGCGTTCCCGCCAGCATCATCAGGAGCGCCATCCTCCCGAGCTTGAAAATGGCGGCGACATCCACCGTGATCATGAGCAGGAGCAGCGCCACCGGCAGCAGGTAGCGGGTCATCCAGTCGTACACCGGGGAAGCCGGCGGAATGACGCCGAAGGTGGTGGAAAGTGTGGGGATGAAGTAGGCGTAGAGGACCGGCGGGGTGATATCGAAGAGCCTGCGAAGGCGCGGGAGCCCGCTCACCCAGAAGATGAGGCCGAGCACACCCGCCAGATAGGCGAAGAGGGCCATTGGCTCGATCAGCAGCGCGGCACTGGCTTGCTCGTTCATTCTCCATCCCCTTTTCGGATTGGGCGCCTCTCCTCCACCACCTGCACGGCACCGCTGGCGGGCTGGATTCCGCCTCCATAACGATCCGCCCATACCCGGGTGAACTCCGCGCCGAGCAGCAAAATCATGGAGGAGTAGTACACCCAGATCAGGATGACCGCCAGTGAGCCCGCCGCCCCGTAGGCATCACCCGGGTCGGTACCTCCCAGATACAACCCCAGCAACAGCTTGCCCAGCATGAAAAGGAGCGCCGTGATCAACGCACCGATCCGGACATCCCTCCAGGCAATCTCGGCGTCGGGAATCACCTTGAACATCGCGGCGAAGAGAAGCGCGAAGATGCCGAAGGACACAACAAGGCTGATCGCCTGCAGCAGCACCTTCGACAGCTCTCCCATCTGCCTCGCCAGGAGATCCCCGAAGGCGACCAGCGCGGCGCTGAGTACCAGGGAAACCAGCAGCAGGAAGGCGATCACCAGCACCAGGCCAAAGGAGAATACCCGCTTCACGAGAAAGTTCCTGATCGTGCCTCGCGCGGGATCCGGCTCCACGGACCAGGCCCGGTTGAGCGCCGCCTGCAGCTCGGCGAACGCGGTGGTCGCACCGAAGGCGAGGGCAACGAATCCCACCAGCGTGGCGATGGACAAACGGGTGCCGGGCTGATCGGCGCGCTGGAGGATGACCTGCACCTGCTCCGCACCCGATGTTCCAATAAGACTGCGAATCTGTTCCAGGATCGCGCCGCTGACATCCTGTGGGTCCAGAAAGGTACCCAGGAGCATCAGGAGAAGAAACAGGAGCGGCGGCAGGGAAAAGAAGGTGTAGTACGAGATCGCCGCCGCCATGCTCGGGCAGCGATCATTAAAGAACTCGTTCCCGGTGTCCCACACGAACCGAAAGGCTTCCTTCTTATGCATCTTCGTGCCGTCCGGGCGGCTGTGGTGAATAGACGGGTCGTTCATCGGCCCGACGGTGCTGGGTCAGGTATCGTAGCACCTGCCTGTCAGGATAGCCACGCACCCTCGTGCCCGCTATGATTCCGGGGCCTATGCCGAGAATGCGCTGTGTTGTGCCCGGAATCGTGCTTGCCCTGCTGGTGCTGGCGCACGGGTGTGGCTCGCGCCCGGACGATGCCGCACCCACCCCGGTTCGGGTGGCGGTCGCGGCCAACCTGCGAGATGCGTTCGGGGAGATCGTTGCCCGGTTCAGAAAAGAGCATGCTACGGTTGCCGTGCAGCCGGTCTATACCGCCTCCGGAAGCGCCTTTCAGCAGATTCGAGAGGGGGCACCCTTTGACCTTTTTCTATCCGCGGACACCCGGTTCCCGAAGGCCCTGGAGGCGGAGGGGCGAGTCGCACCCGGCACCCGGCGGGTGTATGCCCGCGGCCGGCTCACGCTCTGGTTTTCGGAGCGTGCTCCGCCGGATGCGCGGGGCATGGCTGCCCTTCGCGACCCACGGATCCGCCGGGTTGCAGTCGCCACCCCCGAAACCGCGCCGTATGGCCGGGCGGCATTGGAGGCGCTGGCGGCGGCGGGACTGGAGGCCGTCATGCGCCCCAAGCTGGTCTTCGGACAGGACGTGGGGCAAACCGCGCAGATCGCGCTCGCGGGTGCGGACGCGGCGTTTCTCCCGCTCTCCTACATGCGCACACCCGCGTTTCGCGCTCGCGGGCACGCGGTTGTCATAGATCCCGCGAGCCATGCACCGCTCGATCAGGCATACGTGATCGTGCGGGGACGCGAAAGTCCCGGAGCCCGGCTGCTGTACGACTTTCTTCGCTTGCAGCCCGCGCGTGAGATCCTGCAGCGCTACGGGTACGAGGTACCATGATCACGCCTATTCTGCTGACGCTCAAGCTGGCCTTCTGGACGAGTGTGTGCCTGGCACTGCTGGGAGTGCCGCTTGCCTGGGTCATCACCCGGCATGCGTTCTGGGGGAAGCGGGTGGTTGAAACGCTCCTCCTCCTGCCACTGGTCCTGCCGCCGACGGTGCTCGGCTTTTACCTGCTGCTCTTCTTCGGCGACAACGGGCCCCTGGTCCGCTACGTCGGGCTGCGCTGGGCTTTTCGCTTCGAGGGTATCCTGGTCGGCTCGTTCCTGTTCAACCTCCCCTTCGCGCTCGCGGCGTACCGCGAAACGTTTCGTGGGTTGAACGAGGATCTCCTGCAGACGGCTCGTACTCTGGGCGCATCGCGGTCCCGGATCTGGCGGGAAGTGATTCTGCCGCTCTGCTGGCCCGGGCTCATGGCCGGAACGCTGCTGGTGTTCGCCCATACGCTGGGTGAGTTCGGGGTGGTGCTCATGATCGGGGCGAGCATTCCCGGCGAAACCCAGGTGGTGAGCATCTACCTCTTCGAGCTGGTGCAGGCGCTCCGGCTGGCGGAGGCGCACCGTCTGTCGCTGCTGATGGTGGTGCTTTCCTTTACGCTGCTCTACCTGCTGCGGGTGCTGGAGACACGGTGGAGATCCACTACCGGCTGACACACCCGATCGCGCTGGAAGCTCGCTTCCGGATCGAGGGGCTGACGGTGCTCTTCGGGCCGAGCGGCGCGGGCAAGACAACCCTGCTCAAGGTGATCGCCGGTCTGCTACCGGCGGAAGGCTCCCCCTTCGAAGGGGTCCCGGTCGAGCGCCGCCCCGTCGGATACATGCCGCAGCACTACGCACTTTTTCCGCACCTGACGGCGCTGGGAAACGTCGCGTTCCCGCTCGCCCAGCTGCAACGTGCGCCGCGCGATGCCCGCGCGATGGAGCTGCTGCGGCGCATGGGAATCGCCCAGCTCGCCGCCCGGTATCCCCGGGAGCTGTCCGGAGGGGAGCAGCAGCGGTCGCTCTTGCCCGGGCCCTCGCACGCGATCCGGAGCTCCTGCTGCTCGATGAGCCAACCAGCGCCCTGGACGTGCCGACCCGCGAAGAGATCGCGGAAGAATTGTTGAAGCTGATCGAAACGCTGGGCATCCCCGCGCTGGTGGTGACGCACGACCCGCTGCTCGCGCAGCTCAGCCAGCGGCTTGTGGTCATGATGGATGGGAGTGTAATTCAGCACGGGGCCGCCGACGAAGTGTTCCAGCGCCCCGCATCCGTGCAGGTGGCCCGCCTGGTGGGATTTCGCAACCTGTTTTCCGGCACCGTCCGGGAGATCTCGCCCCCTGGCTCTGCCTGGCAACGCCGCTGGGCTCCGTTCTCGCACCGGCACCGGAATGGGTCCGAGCGGGGGAGGAGGTGTGGTGGGGAATCCGCCCGGAGCACGTCCGCGTGCTCGCACCAGGGGGCATGGACCAGCCCAACCGGTTTGCTGCCACGACTACTCGCCTCCCCAGGATGTGGCACCGCGTGCGGCTCCAAATGGAAGTTCCTGCCCCCCGCGACATACACATCGAAGCGCTTTCCCTCGCGCGCGAGGATACGCAGGGCGCTTTCCGAGTGGCTGTCGCTCTGCCGCCCCACCACGTCCACCTCATGCCTGGGCGCCCATAACCCGAAGGTGCGACGGTGGGAGAAAAGCTCCTTGCGGCGGGGTGTGCCACGTTGTATGATGCGGTTGAGAATCGTTCTCAAACTTTACCCGAACTGGTTTTGCGCACTATCAGTCTTGTTGGACTCGGTTGCTGCCTGTGCAGCGTGTCGGCCGCGGCACAGGCTTCTCGCCCGTTGGCGCCTGGCTCTGTATCTGGCATCCCGGCAGATCTCCCGCCGGACACCACCATGCGGGTGCGGTTCGATATTCCGGCGCAGCCGCTCACCAGCGCACTCAGCGATTTTGCCCGGCGTACGGACCTGCGCGTTCAGCTGGACCGGGTGGCGGCCAGGACGGCCCGCTCCCAGCCGGTGACCGGCTCGTACACGGCGCCCGAGGCGTTGCGGCTGCTGCTCGAGGGTACCGGCTTGGAGGCCCGCTTCGCTGACAGAGAAACGGTGCTGGTCAGGCCGGACGAGGCCAGTGGTAGCGCCGCGCACACCCTGACGCCGCTCGTGGTCGTGGGTCAGCGGAGCCGCGGGTACGCGGCGGCCCGTACGGCTACCGCCACCAAGACGGACACCCCGCTGCGCGAGACCCCGCAGTCGGTGAGCGTGGTCACGCAGGGAGTAATTGCCGACCAGGCGATGCAGGGGATGGCCGACGTGGTAGCCTACGTCCCCGGCATCAGCATGGGCCAGGGTGAGGGGCACCGCGATGCCCCGACGATCCGCGGCAACAGCTCCACGGCGGACTTTTTCGTGGACGGGGTACGTGACGATGCGCAGTACCTCCGTGACCTGTACAACGTGGAGCGTGTGGAGGCGCTGAAGGGGTCCAACGCGATGATCTTCGGCCGGGGCGGTGGCGGCGGCGTGATCAACCGCATGACCAAGGAGGCGCAGTGGACACCCACCCGGGCCGTGACCCTGGAGGGGGGCTCATTCCACCACAAGCGGACCGTTGCCGACGTCGGGCAGGGATTCGGTTCGGCGCTGGCGCTGCGCTTCACCGGCATGTACCAGGACTCGGAGGGTTTCCGTGATCAGGCTGAGCTCCGCCGGCACGGTCTCAATCCGACGCTCGCCCTGGCGCTGGGCGCCCGAACCACGCTGCGGACGGGGTTCGAGTACTTCAGCGACGCCCGAAGAGTGGATCGCGGGATCCCCTCCTTCCAGGGGCGGCCGTTCGATGCGAACATCACCACCTTCTTTGGCAATCCGGACTCGAGCTACGCCACCGCCCGCGTCCGCGCCGGGGGCGTGACGCTGGAGCACTCGCTCCCGAGTGGCGTGACGATTCGCAACCGCACCCGCTACACGGGATACGACAAGTTCTACCAGAACAGCTATCCGGGTGCGGTGAACGCGGCCGGCACGCAGGTGAGCCTTGCCGCGTACAGCAACGCGACCGATCGCCGGAACGTCTTCAATCAGACCGAAGTCACCTACGGACTGAACACTGGACGTCTGCGGCACACGCTGCTGGCAGGTGCAGAGTTCGGGCGGCAGGACACGGAGAACTTCCGCGAAACCGGCTACTACAACAACACGGCAACCTCGCTTGCCGCTCCGGTCGACCAGCCGACGGTCTTCACCCCCATCACCTTTCGCCAGAGCGCCACGGACGCCGACAACCGTGCCACGGCTACGGTCGCCGGGGTGTACCTCCAGGACCAGATCGAGCTGTCACGGCACTGGCAGGCGATCGCCGGAGTTCGCTACGAGCGCTTCAACGTGGACTTCCACGACAACCGAAAGGATCAGGATCTAAGCCGCGAAGACCAGCTGATCTCGCCGCGCGCGGGTCTGGTCTTCAAGCCGGCGGAGGCCGCATCGCTGTACGGCAGCTACAGCGTCTCCTACCTGCCGAGCTCCGGCGACCAGTTCAGCTCGCTGACCGGTACCTCCAGCACACTCGAGCCGGAGCAGTTCACCAACGCCGAACTGGGCGCCAAGTGGGATGTGCGCTCGAATCTGGCGCTGACGGCGGCCGTGTACCGCCTGGACCGGACCAACACCGTGGCCCCGGACCCCAACGACCCGACGCTCCGGGTGCAGACCGGGAGCCAGCGCTCCACCGGCGTGGAGCTCGGAGCCTCGGGCAATGTGACGGATGCCTGGCAGGTGGTTGGCGGTGTCGCCTTTCAGCGGGCGGAAATCACCAGCACGACGGCCGACGCTGCGGCCGGGCAGCGGGTGCCGCTCGTGCCCGGGCGCACCTTCTCCCTGTGGAATCGCTACCAGCTGCTGCCGGCGCTCGGCGTCGGGCTGGGCGTGGTGCACCGCGCGGAGATGTACGCCGCCATCGACAACAAGGTCACACTGCCGGGCTTCACCCGTGCCGATGGGGCGGTCTTCCTGCGCCTGACTCCGCTGATCGGCGCGCAGCTGAACGTGGAGAACCTGCTCGACGCGCGCTACTACAGCACCTCGCACGGCAACAACAACATCCTGCCCGGCGCACCGCGCACGGTGCGCGTGTCGCTGACGACACGCCGCTGAAGCGGGTCCGGTGATCCGATGAAGCTGTGTAGCCGGCTAAACCTGCCGTGCTCCACCCGATTCGGCGACTTCAACGCTCAGGCTGAGCACGCCGTATACCTGTCGGGTGGTATCGATCAGCGGCTGATACGTGATGTTGAAGAGCCCCTCATGCATGGTCCCGTCGCCCTCCTCCGAAGGAATCGCCAGCTTGTCATGCCAGGCGTACAGCGGGGAAAGACCTTGATCCGCCGCATCATCGTGCCTCGAGCTGCCTGCCGCAGCTCTTCCTCGGCGACCGAGCACCTAGAAAACGGGGTGCGAATGATCACCGCGGGGCAGTCGCACAGTAAAACCAACCAAAACCCTGGTCGCGGCACTCGCCGTAGCTGCGCATAAACCACCACACCGCGGTGGCGATCACGATCATCAGCAGGACCTCCGTGGCGAGCGCGGGCCAATGCTTTGGCCGCCGCTGTGGCTGCTCATCAGGGGGAGCTGTCACGGCCGGGTTCGCCAGAGTCGAAGGGTAAGCAAACAGTAAAGACCGTCCCCGCGCCGGGGGTGCTTTCCACGGCAATGCTCCCGCCCAGCAGATTTACCAGGCGTTGGGTTACGCTCAGACCCAGGCCGGTTCCGGATGCGGTCCTGGTGGTGGTTTGCTGCACCTGCCAGAACGGCTCAAAGACGGCGGACAGGTGCTCGGGCTCGATCCCCATGCCGGTGTCACTCACCGTCAGGACGATCTGGGTAGCTTCGACGTGCGCCGTGAATGCGACCTCGCCCGCTTCGGTGAACTTGATGGCGTTTCCCAGCAGGTTCACCAGAATCTGCCGGACCTTGCGTGGATCGGTGCGCAGCTGAAGTGACTCGGGGGGCGCATCAACCCGGAAGCTCAGTCCCTTTTCGGCGGCGAGCGGCTCGATGATGGCCTCGGCCTCGCTCACCAGCTCGGACAGACTCACCAGCTCAAGCACCACAGTTTCCCGCCCGGCTTCGAGGCGTGAAAACGCCAGGATCTCTTCGATAAGCTGAAGGAGATGGCGGGCGGAGAGCGCCACTCGCTTCACATACTCTTCGGCGGACTTGGCGAGCGGCTCGGGGATACCCAGCAGCAGCAGATCGGTGTAGCCGATCATCGCGTTGAGCGGCGTCCGCAGCTCATGCGACATGGTCGCCAGGAAGTCCGCCTTCGCTTGATTCGCTTCCTGTGCATCCGCATAAAGCCGCGCGTTGTCCACGGAGAGAGCGGCCCTGCGGGCGAATTCCTGCGCGACTTCCAGATCGTCCTTGTCGAAGCGCCGCCCCGATTCGGTCGAGACCAGCACGATGGCACCCAGGGTGCGATCGCGCGCACGGAGCGCCACCACCATTCCGGAGCGCATTCCCAGCCCCCGAATCATCTCCAGGTGCTCCGGATTCTGCGCCATCGTCTCGACCAGCGCATCCGGGATCTCAGGCAGAAGAACGGGCTGGCCTGTCCGCAGAACCTGGAAGAGCGGGTGTCCTTCCTCGGACTCCACCCGGTGCCGAACGGTCACCTGTGCGACTGGAGCCTTGGCGGGGTCTACGTGCGCGGTCTCGATACGCTGGATCTGCCCCTGCTCGTTGGTAAGACACACGATGGACCAATCCGCCAGGCCGGGTACCGCAAGGCTGGCCAGCTTACGGAGGGTTTCCGTGAAGTCAGGTGTAGCAGCCGCCAGCTTGGTGCCCACGCGTGCAAGAAAGCGCTGAAATCCTTCCTGCTCCTGGAGCTGCTCCTCTGCCTGCTTGCGCTTGATGAATTGCGCGATGTCACTCCCGATCGCGCCCATCGCCGCGAGCAAGGCCCGGTCCGGCTCCGCCACGGCACGCTGGAAGAACTCCATCACCCCAATGAAGTCTTCGCCTGCGAGGATAGGAAATGCGAAACCGGCATGCACCCCCACGCGGGTGGCCACAGCGTGACGCGGGAAGTTGGGATCGCAGGTCACGTCAGCAATCCAGGCAGGCTGCCTGCTCGCCCATACACGCCCCGGCAGCCCTTCTCCAGAGGCGAAGGTAAGCTGATGGCTCATCTGCTCGAACTCGTGGCTTTCGACGGAGGGAGCCGTCACGATATGGGCAGGACGAAGGAGCCCCACCTGAATGTCCGCCGACCAAAACACCCCCATGTCCCAGCCTAGATTTTCACAAATAGCCTCGAGCATGCGCGGAAGTGCCTCCGCGATTGTGCCGGAGGCCGCGAGCACCTGGGTGACCGCGTAGCGTGCGGCGAGCTGCCGTTCGGCTCGTTTGCGCTCGGTGATGTCGCGGATAAAGGAGGTGAAGATCACCTGTGTACCCCACCGCGCGGGTGCCACGGTGAGCTCCACGGGAAATTCCGACCCGTTCCTGCGTATGGCGGTGATCTCGATGCGCCGGTTGAGGATTGGTCCTTCACCCGTAGCCAGGTAGCGCCGAACGCCACGGTTGTGGGCTTCGCGGTGCTGCGGGGGAATGATGGTCTCGTTCAGGTTACGTCCCAGAGCTTCCTCGGCAGACCAGCCGAACATCGCTTCCCCGTGATGGTTCCACTGGATGATCTGGCTCTGAGCATCGGTCGTGATGATCGCATCGAGGGCGGAGCCGATGATGCCGCGGAGGTGGGCCTCGGAGGCACTCAGCTCTTCATTCGCCACCTCCAGCTCCGCCGCCTGCTCTTCCAGTTGAACCGCCAGCTGCTGGAGTTCCTCGACAAGGTTTTCTGCTTCCTCCAGCGTTAGGTGAGGATAGTACCGGGGCTTTTCACTTGGTTTGTCTAACACCCGAAAAACACCATAACGGATCGACTGGGGATGGGCGAGCCGGAAGCGGCTGGATCAACTTGGTGCAACGCTGCAAGCTGTCGGCCACGCTCAGACTGGGGCGAGAGCAGCACTCGCCCCTTGACTCCGTACCGTGGTCAAGGGTTTACATTCCCTTCATGGCAAGACACTCACACGCAACGGAGATCCACATGGCTAAGCGGAAGATCGAGATCTTCACGGCGGGTTGTATCTGCTGTGATGAAACAGTGCAGATGGTCCAGAACATCGCCTGCCCCTCGTGCGATGTGCAGGTGCTGGAGATGCAGGATGCGGAGGTGGAGCGCCGGGCAAAGGAGCTGGGCGTCCGATCCGTACCAGCGGTCGCGGTGAACGGCGTGTTGGCTGGGTGCTGCGCAGACCGGGGGCCCGCCGAGGAGGCGCTCCGCGCCGCAGGTGTCGGGCAGGCGATCTGATCACACGGCCCGCAAGCGGTTTGCTTGCGGGCCGAATACGTGCGGCTTCACTGGGGCATGTGTGCAAACATGAATAAATTTGCTACCGTGTAACGGTCCCCAAAGACGCCCGTGTGAGGTCATCGTGGACGATCGTACCCCCGACAAGGGTCAGTACGCTCACGGTGGCTGGGAGGGCCTCAGTCGGGACGGTGAAGATGTCCTGCGAGAGCACGGCAAGGTCGGCCAGCATCCCGGGCATGAGCGTACCCTTCTCGTGCTCGGCGAACTCCGCGTAGGCGGACCCGCGGGTGTAGGCCGTCACCGCCTGCTCGCGGGTGAGCTCCTCGGCGGGGTCGGTTGGGTGAGTGACGGCGAACATGAGGTTCAGCCCGGGGCTCCGCGGCCCGTCGGACCCGAACGCTAGCGGCACGCCCGCGGCCAGGATCGAGCGCACCGTCTGGAACTGCTCGGGCACCCGGCCGTACCGCCGACGCAACAGCGCGGGCTCGATCGCGAAGTGCGTCGGGTTCTGCACGACCACGACGCCGAGGCGCCACGCCGAGTCTGGAGCGAGCGCCTGCATCAGGCCGAAGACCACGCGCACCGAGCTGTCGCCCGAGACGTGCAGGTGCAGCGGCTCGCGCGTCGCGAGTGCCCGTGCGAGGATCGCGCGCACCGTGTCCACCGGGAACTGGAGCTGCCCGTACCAGCCCGGCTGGTCGGCGTACGGCTCGCGCATCAGCATCCGACGGTCGAAGGGGCTCCCGTCCAGCACCCATTTGACTCCGCACACGACGGTGCGCGGAGCTAGGTTCCGCGCAGCCCCGCGCCACTCGTCACCGCGGAGTCCCCGCGTGTCGGTCATGGGGTACGGGATGACCCGGAAGCGGATGGGCAGCCGCGCGGCCCGCAGCACGCGCGTGGTCGCCGCCGGGTCGAGGTACCCGTTCATGGTCTGGACGGACGTGATCCCGAGGCGCAGCCCCTCGGCGGCGTAGCGCCGAAACTCGCCCACCAGCACGCTGTCGGGGAGCGACGAGTAGAGCCGGCGGAGTGCCGCCCACTCCGCGTAGTCGTCCAGGTGCCCGGTGAGCCGCCCCGCCGCATCGCGCACGTGATGGCCGCCGAGCGGGTCCCGCACGTCCTCCGGAATCCCGAGCGCCCGCAGGCCCGCGGTGTTCACGACCATGTCGTGGCCGGTCCACACCCAGAGGAGCACCGGGTGATTCGGCGCGACACGGTCCAGCGCCGTGCGGCGGGCGGCGGTATCCTCAAGGACGCGAAGCCCGACTACAGTGTGCAGCCACGTCCCGGCCAGGGTGCGGCCGGCGAGCGCGCGCAGGGAGTCGAGCACCTCGGCCACGCCGGGATCAGGCATGGGCTCCGCACCCATGGAGAACGACACCCCGTACTCCGCGGCGCCGACATGTTCGTGCGCGTCGTTGAATCCCGGGACCACCACACGCCCGCCGAGTGCGATGCGCCGAGTGCGCGGCCCGGCGAGTCGGGTGATCGCGGCAGTCGATCCTACGGCCGTGATGCGTTCACCTCGGACCGCCTCCGCCTCCGCCCACGGGCGTGTGGAGTCCGCGGTGAAGATCTTGCCGCCGGTGAGGATCAGGTCCGGCGGACCCGGCCGGGTCCTCTGGCCGAGCGCGGTACCGGGGACGAGCAAGAGACATGCTGCGGCAAGTATCCGTAGAAGCATCGAGTACCTCACAGTTTGAGTGTCCGGGGCCAGATCTGCGCGCGCGCAGCCTCGTGCCAAACATGCCAAGGTCAGAGTCGAGCGTCGACCGTGACAGACGAAGGGCTCGGGGTGCGCGGGCTCCGCTGTGCGGGTTCGCCACTCTTGCTCACCCACTTGCGTAGTCCAGACCTACGGCCGCGGGCGCAGGCAGGAGGATCCGCCGACGGGAGCTGACCGGGTTCACGGCGCCTCCTGCAGCAGCACCAAGACCTTTTTGGAGTAGTTCTGCCCGCTTAACTGGAGAGAGTCGCCCACTCCGCCGGCACTAACGTAGTCACTCCGGAGGGTTCCCTTGACAGTAAATCCGTCGTAGACCATTCCATCAAAAGTCAGGGAGAGCGTGGGACGCTGAAACGTACCTGAGATGGTGATTGGTACGGGTGCTGATGCATGCTGCTCTTTCATGCTGCCGGTCCCCTGTACGCGCTGACCACTCTGCTCCTGGAGCGTAAACTGGAGGGTAATCGGGTTCGTACCATAGGATTGGCCCTTCCAATCACCACTGACCGACCGAAGCATTTCATCGAGTGACTCTTCGATGTCGTCTCCAGTCGGCGAGGCGCAGGCAGCTGTCCCGGCGAGGAAGAGCGCACACAGACATGGAATTGCGGAACGACGCATACATGACCTCCGGTCTGGATGAAAGAGCATTTTTGCAGTTCCCAAATGCCCGTTCAGCACCGTTGCCGGCGAATAAATTCGCTGCAACGACTGCGCAAAGTCACCCTGCGGGGCCTCCAACCGCCCGCGACGGCGGGCTTGGTGCCGTTGTTGCCGTGGCTTCAGCCGCCCGTAACGGGGGGCTGCAAACCGAAACGGGCAACGCTGTGAGCGTTCACCGGCCGTATGTAACGTAGAACTGGTTCTGAAACACTTCCGTGGGATCGTACTTGCGTTTCAAGGCAAAGAATTGCGCCGCCTGCGGATATGCACGATGAAACTGCTCACGCGTTGCATGCAATCGGTAGGGGAGGTAGTACGTCCCCCCAAGCCCAAGCGCCACGTCGATCAATTCGCGCGTCATCGCTGTCATCGCGGGGTCGGCCTCAACCGTGCGCGGATAATTGAACAGAATGACCAGGCCAAACATCTCCCGCCGGGCGTAGCGAAGGAAGCTGTCAGGATCCGGGTACACGTTCCGGAGCGTGACATTCAGCAAATCCGATCCATGATGCCGCACGATGCGGCGTAGCGCACCGACAAAGGCCGGCAGTTGCTCAGGAGGGACAAAGTACTCGTGCAGGATATCTGTGCTCGACTCGGATGGATTCGCGTAGACACCGACGCTCGTATTCAGCAACTGGTTTCGAGAGAATGCCGTCAAACCTGACAACCCGCTCACGCGCTTCTCGATCCACCACCGTTGTGCCTTGCCCTGGTCGCTTCCCACCGAGCGACGAAAGATCGCGCGTGTGATGGGTACGAAGATGGGTTCCTTGAGCGGTGGAACGCGCCCGTTCCGTGCTGGATGATGGCGAAAGACGGTGAGGATTGCTTCGTCCAGAAAGGTGCGGGGGTCTACGCTGAGCCTGCCGTAGACCATGGTTACATCGCTCTTGCCATTCACCTGCCTGGCATATGTTGCCACGTAGTCACGGGTGGGAACGATGTAGCGCTCCGCCTTGTAGCGCTGATTGGGGACGGTGCGTAGCTCCGCGTCGAGGATGATTCCGAAGAGGCCGTAGCCGCCCAGTACGAGTGAGAACAGCTCAGTGTTCTGCGTTCGGCTGCAGGACACGACGGTGCCGTTGGCCAGGAGAACTCGGAGCGCACGTACACTGCTGGCAATGGGTGGTGCATTGTGCTGCCATCCATGTGCATTCGCGCTCAGTGATCCTCCCACGGAAAACGAGTTGTTCGATTGCATGATGGCGATTGAACGGCCGCGCCCGTCCAGAAAGGGGATGATCTCCGCCCAGGTTGCACCCGCCTGTACGTGCAGGATCGAATCTCCCTTCAACAGGCGCATCCTCCGAAAAGGCCGCATATTGAGTACGATCCCGCCAGGATAGATCGTGTGGCCGCCCATGGTGTGCTGCGCGCCCGCGATCGAGATCTTCCGCCCCTCCTGCTGAGCCCGAGCCAGGAGCAGAGCAAGCTGCTGCTCCGCGCCGGCCGAATCCGTCTCAATATCTTCAACGCTGGCAACCGCAGTCCGATTCAATCCACTCGCATCTTGAACATACGTGGGTCCCCCGGTCGGTCCTCTCACACCCGGCAACTGAGAGGGCTTTATGCGTCCGGATGAGCAACCGGCGACGGCGCTCGCAAGGACAAGAAGGACGATGTTTTTCAGAGCTACCGGCATCGAAGAGCACCTGAGATGGTGTTGCTGTCGCCTCACAGTGTGGAGTGCCAAATGACTCCAAGGATCACTCTCGCAACCTGGGAAAGTAGCATTGCACATAAACGACTTGTGATCTTTCGCTTCTGCTTTAAAGCAGGCGAGCCGGCAGAATCGATTCAAGGACTCCGTGGCAGCCGAGTTACAGGCAGCGCTCCAGCAAGTGCGTGATCAGAGACGGTGAGGTGCGGAGCGTGCGACTTCATCTTGCCCAACTTGAGTAATACTCACCGACTTTGGGAGTGGCACCCGCTCCCAACGCTCACCTGCGGTCAATGCACCTATAACGGCCCCCCACAACCCCCCAGCGCTTCCCAGTATACTGGCCGCGAAGACTGCAGTCCCCTCTGCAGTCGCGCACCGTTCGCACTCGTCTCCGCAGAAGGTTAGGCCACCCACCGTACCAGCAGCCGCGCCGATCAGAAAGCCAACTCCGGCGCCTTTCAGCGCTGCCGAACCGCGCGACTTGCCTCCGCGGCTCACGTCCATCCCTGACAGGGAGCCGCGGGAAATCGCCAGCGGGCCACGAGGGCTGTCGAGGACGAGTGAGTCAGAAGTCCATGCGGTCAGCGTGCCCTTGGTCGGTTTACCCCACGGTCGGCCCCTCGCATTCGTTTGGGTCCACACCCGCACGCGGCTTCCTGGATCGACAGGTGCATCTTGCGCCCGCACCTCACCACCGGAGAAGGAAGAAAGGAGGGCAAGGAGGACGACCAAAGTTCGAGCAGAATGGTGGAGCGGGGACATAGGGCTTCTTCGGTGGTGAAGGGACGGTACATGGCAAACACGCAGGTGCTGATTACATGCTAACTCACGCGGGGCTGGCAGATCCAGTCGGCACACGCCACTACCCACCGATGGCTTCCGCAAGGGACGCCCCCACACTTCTGCAATCCTGGGGCTCTTTTCCGGCGCAGACGGCCTGGCTTACCCCATCAGTAGTGGAAGGCTCAGGTAAAAGAGTATAAAGGTTGCCAGAGCCACTATGATGAGAAGCCTGCCTGCGCCCACCCGCTCGACAGCTGCAGCCTTGGTACTGCGAGCCTCTGCCCGCGCGGGAGCTACCACGACATCCTTGCGAATACTGGGTGCAGCGACCTCAACGACGCGCAACTCGGGCCCGGTCGCGGGTGTGACTTCTGTCGCACGAGCCACCGGTGCTGTGGCGAGCAACAGGGCAACTGCAAGAGCAGAACGGCGCATAGGTGATTCTCCGGCGGTGCAGGGATGGTGCTGGGCGGTCACTCCCGTACAAGCTACGTCGCCGATCACTGCGAGCCAGGACCATGGTGACGTAGCAACGCAGTGAAGTGACGTAGTGCGTCGGGGCGGCAATTCGACCACTGGCACGCCGAAGTTCACTGCGGCGGTCTCTCGCTGGCCGTCGGGAACGGCGGCGCCGGATAGGTCCCGTACTTCTCGGGGGTGTACTCGCTGGCCCAGAAGTCGGGCGGTCCTTCGCTGTCCGGTACCCGGTTCGTGACCGGCCTCACGCCGCGCTTGAGGTACGCGGCAATGGCCCGCAGTTCCTCATTGGCCATGTGGCGGTACTCCGGCCAGGGCATCGGGGGAGCGAGGTACTTCGGGTTTGCGGGGAAGTTCCCCTGACCGGGTGTGCTGGACGTGATCTCCACATCCGGAGTCTCACCCGGGCGCAGCCCATAGCGTAGCGCGTTGAAGATCTGGCGCTCGCTGAACCGCCCGATCCCCGTAGCGTTGTCCGGCGTAATGTTCCGCGGATAGGTTTTGAACGGACCAATCTGGAAAATCTGCTCCTTGGTCTGCACACCACGGAGCCACCCTTTCACAGCCGGGTTCGCAAAGCCAAAATGACAGCCACCGCAGCCGTGATGGAGGACCAGCTCGCGGCCTTGGAGCACCTGCTGCACCTGCGTCGCCTGACCCGCCTTTCCCCCTTGGCTCGCCGGCAGATCCGAGCGGGTAGCCATGGTGCCAGCCTGCCCCACACAGGCGGTGACTGCAAGGGTAGCTAGTGCCACCATTCCGAAGCGGGTCTGATTGCTCAATGATCGCATCCCATTCATCTCCTGGTTATTTGACTTCGAGAACGCCCATCATCCCGTGATCCTCATGATCCAGGATGTGGACGTGGAACATCCATGTGCCCGGGTCGATGTCGTACCGCACGAGGAAGCGCCCCNAACGCTGATCCGGAGCGCCAGATCCTTGTTGGTGGCCAGTGGTTGGACGATCGCTGCCGTATCCTGAGCCAGGTCACCCGCGTCCACGGTCTCGATCTCAACCTCCTCTTTGCCTGCTTCGAGTCGAGAGTAGGCCAGTATGTCCTCGATTAGACCCAGAAGGTGCCATGCGCTCTTCAGTATCCGTCCGACCTGACTCTTCGGAATGTCTGGGAGTGGGCCGGAAATCTCCTCGTACAGTAGATCGCCAAATCCGATGATCGCGTTCAGTGGCGTACGCAGCTCGTGGCTCATCACGGCCAGGAACTCGCCCTTTACCCGGTTCGCCTCCTCGGCCTCCCGGCGTGCCCGGCGGAGCTCGGCGACAAGGTCACGGACCTCGTACTGGCGCTCGCGGGCCTGGAGCAAGGATGCAATGAGTGAGATCAGGGCCGGGGCGCGGATGGGGCGCTCGAGTATCACGATACTGCGTCCCGGGGCGAGCTTGGACAGGTAGCGGAACGGCGGAGCAGTGCGCTCCAGGTCCGCAACGAACACAGTGACTGGCAGGTCCGACCATGCGGGTTGGGCGGCGAGTGCCGCGGCAAGTATCTGGCTGTCACCCCTTGCGGAGAGCGCTTCCTCCAGGAGTATCGCGGCGCCAGCCCCACGCTCCAGCTCGGAGGACAACTCTGCCACGGTTGCACAGACCTCGCAGCTGAATCCAGCGTTCTCAAGGATGCTCCGTGCGAGCGGCGCAGTTCGGCCAAGGGGCGCCAGGATCAGAATGCGCCTCTCAACCGGATTGCGATCTGATGTCACCGCGGCGGGTGGGTGCCCGGGCTGTAGTTGGTCGGTCACACCGGCCTTATCGCATCCTAGCCTCTTCGCTCGACAGCCTCTGCCAGGGCTGAGGGGTTTCCGGTCAGGAGCCCCCGGAAGCCGCGGAGCTGCTCGCCGACCTGTATGCCGTCCCCGGTAATGATGAGTTCCCGGATCGTCTTTTCGTGGTCGCCGTAGCGCTTCTTGAAAACCGAGATGGCCCGGCGGATCACGCCGTTGGCCTCGAAGTGGCGAAAGAGCAGCACTGCGTCCGCGAGGTAGCTAACATCAACCGGGCCGCTCACCGCGGAGCCCACAATCCCATGCTGAGCGACCACGAGGATCGTGAGCACACCCTGTCCGCTCAGGTAGTGCAGGAGGTCATGCATCTGCGTGAGGAGCATCTGCTCGTCCGGCATCGCACTGATGTAGCCGGTGAGGCTGTCGATCGTGACGACCCGCACGCCGCGGTCCTGTACCTGCTGCCGGACAAGTTCTGCGAATTCGCCTGGGGAGAGCTCGGCGGTGTTGACCGGGCGAACCAGCATCAGCTCGGCCTCGATGTGGGAGCGGACCGGCATCCCGAGACTCTCCGAACGGCGAATGAAGGTCTCAGGCCGCTCTTCGAACAGGAAGACGGCGGAGCGATCGCCGCGAACTGCTGCCGCGCACGCATACAGAGTTGACACCGAGCTCTTGCCTGCGCCCGATGGACCCACGAAAAGGCAGGAGCTCCCTTCGGCGAGTCCGCCGCCGACCAGTTGGTCAAGCATTTCAACGCCGCTCTCGAGCAGTTTCCCTTCGTGAGTGCCATCTTCTCCCGGCAGGAGACGCGGATAGACGACGAGTCCGCCCGCCTTGATTCGGCAGTCATGGAGGCCCTCGCCATAACCCATACCCCGCATCTTCAGCACCCGGAGGCGTCGCTGCGCGTTCCCGAACCTCGTCAGGCAGTGCTCGAGGAGGATCACTCCATGTGCGATGTGCTCCAGCTCGCGCGTACCGGGCCCCTGCCGCGGAGTATCCAGGAAGACCACCGTGGCGCCGGAATTGGCGAACATATCCCTGAGCGCGAACAGCTGATGCTGGAAGCGCGTCGAGTTGTTGGCGAGGAGCCGAAGCTCCGCGATGGCATCAAACACCACACGGGCTGGACGCACGCGCTCCACGACCGCCAGAACCTCCTCCATGACCTCGACGAGCTCGACATCGCCGGTCGGGAAGAGGGCCTGATCCGCCATGCGGCCCTGAGCGGTGCCCGGCCGCCTGAGTTGATGGACGTGGACCCCTTCGAGGGACCAGCCGTGCGACGCCGCAGTGTCCTGGAGGTCGGCCTCACGCTGCGTGAGCGTGAAGAAGAGGCCCGCCTCGCCCAGGTCGTCCGGCAAGAAGGAACTGCAGGCCGAATACCGTCTTGCCGGTGCCGGGCTCGCCCTGCACGAGATAAATCTCCTGCTTCGGCAGGCCACCCTCGAGAATGCGGTCCAAGCCCTCCACCCCCGGTGGGGATCTTCTGGGTCTGCCTCGCCGCAGCAGCGGCGCCAGCACGTTTCGAGTGATTCGAGCCTTGCACTATACTATTGAGTTCGCGGTGAGCATGCATTTGCTTGATCTAGAGCTGAGCCGCAGAGGCCGGTGTGGGCATGTGTTGCCGCGCGGGACTGGAGCGTTCCCGGTCGGCGGCACGTCTTTAACTCCCCGCGAGAGAGATGTATGCATGTCTATTGCCACACCTGCCGTGTGCTGATCCGCGATGCAGCACTCAGCACAAGTTCATAACCGCCTCCGGGCTGGTGAGACGAGGATACTATTCGCTACGTTGCCACCTGATAACGCCCGTCCGGAGTGGTGCGCAGCTCCCCCATCAGCGCGAGGGTTTCCAGGTGTCGCGCCACCATCTCCCGCCGGGCGCCGGTGAAGCTGCTAGCTGCCTGCTCCACCGTCACGGGAGAGTTAGCCACCAGCCGCTGCAAGGCGGCGATCTGCTCCAGCACGGTGGAGGGCCAAGGGATGGTGGGTGCTTCGTCCTCGCTGACCTCTGCATCCCGGAGGTCCATCTCCGTGGTGGTGGCACCCACGGCAGTTCCGTAGCGGGGGACCTGGTAATCGGGGCGCAGCCAGCGCACGTTGCCGGCCTTTTCTTCCTCCACACGCACGTCGTGCAGCTCCACCAGCCGCTCAAGGATTTCCTGCTTGTTCATCGGCCAGCGCCAGTCGTAGGCATGGGCGACGAGGCGGTCCAGCTCCTGGTATTTCGCGCAGCACCCGGCCGGCGGCGGCCTGATGGACGATCCGCTCGGCGGGGGTGAACACGTCCATGGAGCGCAGCTTGGTGACCACGTTGTAGATGCCCGTCATGGTGACGCGCTCGTCCCGCGCGATGGCGTCCTTGCGGTGCCGGTCCAGCCGCTCGGCGAGTTCAGCGATCTGCGCGCGTAGCTCCGATGGGGGTCCGGGAAGGGGAACGGATCGAAGCAGCTTGTCTTCACATATACGGGGTCATTGCCGACGCCCAGCTCGCCAGCAGCAGTAGCCCACATGACGTGGATCATGGAAGAGAGCACGCCCAAGTGGAACGCATCGTCGCTGGCGATGCAGACCAACTTATTGTCCGGCGCTACCTTCGCATCGAGAAAGGTAAAAAACCGAAACCTAGACGTTTCGACAGTGGCGATGTAACGACTCAGCCCATGTAGTGCGGCGCGAAGTTGCTGGTTCGTCCGGCCGAACCTCCACCAATATTGCGCACGCGAACGATCATTGTTCGCGTCGCGCTCTGGCTTCACACGGTCGCGTACCAAATCGAACAGCATCGGGTATTCGCGCGCCTCGTCCTCGCTACGTACCGCAAAGTCCATCACAAACAGATCACGCGGTCGTCCAGCAAGATCACGCCCGTGTCGGTATGGGCGGATAATATCTTTGTCGAGCATCCGCCGCGAGCAGCATCTCGGCTTCAGCCTCAGCGATAGCATGAACCCTGCACCGTGAAGAGCAAATCCGCGAGATGAAAGCCCCTCGTTCGCGAGCAGCGCCACCCCCGCCACCCCCGTCACATCCGCGTGTGCAGTCAGGTCTGCATTCAGGCTCTGCACAGCCGTCTGGCTCGTGACCTCCGCAGCATCATTCACCTTCGCCAGAACAGCACGTAGGGTTATTTGCGATCACCGTCATCGCAACACGAACATCCGCGCCTCCTGCTTCATCCACCCACGGGTGATCCGCCACTGCCCAGGTGACGCAGGCGCCGTGCTTGGCCGCCTCGGTAATCACCACGCGGTTCTGCCGCTGCGTAATCGTGTTGGTGGTAATCAGCCCCGCACGGATCGTGCGCCCCTCCGCGACTTCACGCGCGGCACGATACCACCAGTACATCACATAGTCCGCGCTGTCCGGGATGTTGCGATACGTGGAGCGAAGCGCCTCCACGTACCCATCGCCGAACGAATCCCGCATCCGTGCCTGACCCATGTAGGGTGGATTGCCCACAATGAAATCCGCGCGCGGCCACTCCGCGGGCCGCGCGCCCCTGTGTGTGAGGAATGGAAGCCGGGCGTCCGGATCGGGCACCAGCTTGCCGGTGATGGGGTGTACGATGCGTGGCGTGGGATCGGGGCGCCCACGGCGCAGGTCCTCCACCAGTTCATCCCAGGCGAGCACCGCATCCCGCAATTCCAGCGTGCCGGTGTCCTTGAGCACCGGCTGCGGCGGGTTGACCCCCTGGTGGTGCTCCAGCCAGAACTGGTGATAGCCGATCCAGAGCGTAAGCTCCGCGATCTCCCGCGCCCACGGCTTCACCTCGATGCCGTGGAACTGCTCCGGCCCCACCTCCTCGATTCCCAGCTCGGGCTGCCCGGTAATCGCCTCGATCTCCCGCAGCACCTCCAGCTCGACGCGCTTCAGCAGCGCCAGCGTCACGTACAGGAAGTTGCCCGAGCCGCACGCCGGATCCAGGATCTGCAACTCGCGCAGCCAGCCGTGGAAATCCCGCAGACGCTTCACCGCCTCGTTGTTTTTGCGCGCCTCGCGGAGCTGAAGCACCTCCGCCTGCACCACCGTCCAGCGCTCGCGCACCGGCTCCTCCACCGTGGGGCGCACCAGCCGCTCCACGAAGGTGCGCGGCGTGTACTCCGCCCCCAGGCGGTGGCGCTCCGTGGGGTCCAGCGCGCGGACCAGCAGCGTACCGAAGATGCTGGGCTCCACGTGCCGCCAGTCCGCCCGGCCCGCTTCCAGCAGCAGCGTGAGCGCCCTGCGCCCGAGGGGGAGCGCCTCCGCCTCCTGGAAGAAGTGGCCGTTGAAGCGGAGCAATTTGCGCACGCCGAAGCGCTTCCCCTCATCCATGGCGCGCCAGAGATCCTCCGCACCCGGAACGAACTCCGCGGATCGGCGAGCGCCACCTCGTCGATCAGGCGACGGAAGGGCTCGTCCGCCAGCAGACCGACGTCCTCCGCGAACATGGTGAAGACGCAGCGCATCAGAAAGCGCGCGACGCGCTCCTGATCGTACCCTTCCCCTTCCAGCTCTCCCGCCAGCACCGCGAGCTGCGCCGCGATCTCCCGCGTGACCGCCACCGCACGCGTGCGCGGGTCCCGCGCGGCGGGCTCCGTCCAGATGTCCCGCAGCAGCGCAGCATCTTCCGGGTTCTGGTGAAGACGTGCCAGGTCGATGCGCTTGCCAGCGTTGAAGCCGCCGTAGTCCCCATTCCAGCGGTCCCACACCACCAGCGTGCGGCCCACGTCCAGCACCAGCAGATAGGGCGGGCGCTCGTGCGGCAGGTGGCCCACATAGCCGCGCACCTGCCCGAACGCCTTGCGGAGCAGCAGATCGTTGGGCCGGCCCGCCTCCTCGTCCTTGGCCTCCAGCGCGAAGTGGCCCGCCCGGTACAGATCGATGAAGTTGGTGCTTTCCGTTCCGTCCCGGTTCACCACCCGCACCGGAAACTCGAACTCATACCCGCTCCCCGCCGGGCGCGGCGGTTCCACCCCGAGCGCCTGGCAAAGCTCGATCAGGTAGCTCTGCGCGTTGGCACGCTCGGCGGCCCTGGCGCCGGTCCAGCGTTCAGTGAGAGTGGCGAGGGTCACTGGCTTGAAGGTTCAAAGAAGTGGGTAAATCCTTTGCGCTGGAGACCCTGCTTCAGCGCCTTGTCCCCCGTCCATAGCAGCCCACCCAATTCCAAGGTCAGGGCTACATGTGGCGTGTCGGTTTCATCAACATCGCGACAAAGGGCATACGCCGCGATTCGGTTTTCACCGGTAATCAAGTCTTCCCTTTGTACAGCGTAAGGCGCCGAAGCAAGGCGTGGTACAGCCGAGCTACATCATCCTCCGATAGCTGGCTCAACTTGACGAGCTTGTCTTTACGTTTGAAGAGTTCAACGAGGACCTGCTCGCCAATAAAGAACTCGTACTCCGACTTCAACAGAACCTCTGCAAAGCTCGATCGGGTGCTCAGGAGCGCCGAGAAAAGAATGTTCGTGTCAACAACAACTGGGCGGCCAGTCGGCACTATCTAGCCCGCTATGTACTTTTGCCTGGCCTCCGCCCAAATACCTCGATCGATCTCTTCCGCCATGGCCTCGGCATCCTCGTCGGAGAGCCGGCTGCGCCTGCGGATGGTCTCCATCTCAAGGTAATCAAGGAACTTGGCAAGTGCGTCGTCGTCCAATGATCCACCCTGGACCCGAACAACAAGATCCATGTTCTCTTTAGCGATCGTATACATGGCAACTACCCGCGCAATTGAATGGTCTGCGAACCGGACCCAATCTGTATACCCATGTAATCCAAACAGCCGAGCACGTCTTCGCGACTGATCGATGGATAGGCGGCAAGTAGGTCTTCGATCGTGTCGCCGTTCGCCAGCATCCCCACAATTTGGTGCACGGGGATGCGGGTTCCACGGATACACGCCTGTCCATGGCAAACCTGGGGATCGATTGAGATACGCTCATTCATCGCAGACTTCATCTTTAAGGCCCTGATCCGGTGAGCGCTCCGCACGTTAATAGCAAGCGCCCTGCCGGGGGCATCAGCTCCGCCCGCAAGGGTGGCCGCCGTTCCCAGACGGGTCCTTCGTGGGCCCGGCTGCTGCTGATGGGATAATCCTCACCCTGAACATACCACGCCGCGAGGCCGGTGCAAACCCGATGCCGTTACCGCGCAACAACTTCCGGCAGATGATAACGAGACGATAAAGCTAGACATCTGGGCCCCGGCCGCGCTCACTGCCAGCGGAACGCCCGCAGTGCGAGCACGAACGAGCCAACTGTCCAGGCGAGCAGGATCAACATCTCTGTGCCCAGCCCCGCCAGCGACGTCGCTCCGCTGTACACCTCGCGGAGCGCGTCGTTGAGCGCGGTGAGGGGGAGTGCCTGGATGAAGGGCTGCATGGCGTCCGGGTACCGGCTGGCGGCGAAGAACACCCCCGACAGCACGAACATGGGGAGCATTACCAGATTCAGGATGCCGCTTACCCCCTCGATGGTGCGTGCGCGTGCCGCCGACAAGAGACCCAACCCGCTGAACGCAATGGCCCCGAGCAATACGATCCCCGACAGGGCGAGCAGCGATCCTTCCACCCGCACCCCGAAGGCGAGCCAGGCGAAAAGCACCAGTGGTGGCACTTCGAGCAGAATGAAGACCAGCCGGGCGAGGACCTGCGAAAGCAGAAAGTCCCGCCGGCGCATGGGGGTGGCGATCAGGCGCTTGAGCTGCTTCTTTTGCCGCATCTGCACGATGTTGAAGCCAAGCCCCCACATGCCGGTGCTCAGCAGGTTCAACCCGATCAGCCCGGGGATCACCCAGTCGATGTAGCGCGCCCCGGGGACACGCTCCCGGTCCTCGGTGACGCGTACGGGCTGGGTACCTCCCGCGGCTGCCTGTACCGTTCGGTCCGTCAGCAGGCGCGCGGCCTGACTTTCGGAGCGTGCGGGGTCGTACCGGTACGTCAGCCCGTCCGCGCCGCTCACCACCAGTGCAACCTCACCCTGCCGGAGCGCCCGCTCCGCCTCGGCCGGGGTGAGCAGGCGCGGAGTGATCTCGGGGGATGCCTGCAGCGCGCCCAGGAAGCGCTCCCCCACCGATCCGCGCTCGATGGCGATTCGGGCGGCCGCCGTCCCCTCCCCACGAAATGCGACTCCAAGCCCCACGGCCATCAGCAGCGGAAATCCAAAGGTCCAGAAGAGCGCTTCCGGCTCCCGCAGAAAGCTGCGGACGCGCGTCATGGTGAGCTCCCACAG
>JAUJOM010000007.1:122448-131682 GCA_030447645.1 Longimicrobiaceae bacterium
GCGCCCACCTGGCTGACGCCGGCCAGGGCGAGCAGCTCGGGCTCCGGGAGGGGGACGCTGCTGCGAAACTCGATCACGGCACCACCCAGCGCGTCGATCAGCTCCGCTGGGGTTCCCTGAACCAGGATCTCGCCGTGATCCACGATGGCGACGCGGTCCGCGAGCTTTTCCGCCTCGTCCATGAAGTGGGTGGTGAGCAGGATGGTACCGCCCCGCGCCCTGAACGCTCCGCAGATGTCCCAGAGCTGCCGGCGCGACTGGGGATCCAGCCCGGTGGTGGGTTCGTCCAGAAAAAGCACCTCCGGAGCACCCGCGAGTGAGCACGCCAGCGACAAACGCTGCCGCTGTCCCCCGGAAAGGTAGCGTACCTGGGTGCCGCGTTTTTCGTCGAGCTGCACCCGGGCGATCAACTCCTCAACCGTGGGACCGCTGCGGTAGAATGAGCGGAAAAGGCGCACGATCTCTTCCACCGTGGCCTTGTCCGGAAGCTCGGTCTCCTGGAGCTGGATGCCGAGACGCGAGCGCAGCCGATGCGCATCCCGCTTCCAGCTCATCCCCAGAACCTCCACCTCGCCCCCGTCCGGCTGCTGCAACCCTTCCAGGATCTCGATGGTGGTGGTCTTTCCCGCTCCGTTGGGCCCGAGCAATCCGAAGCACTCGCCGCGCTCCACGTCCAGGTCCAGCGCCCGGACCGCGACCGTTTCTCCGAAGCGTTTGTGCAGCCCCCGGCAGCGAATGGCGAGCCCGATCAGCGGCGCAGTGCTTCGAGCTTCCACAGCCCGTTGAGCATGTCGGACGCATACAGGTGAGCGCCGACGTGCTGCACGCCCCAGACAAATACCGGCATGCCGCGGTCCAGCAGTCCGCGAGCAACCTCGCGCCCCATCTTCTGCAGGTCGCAGCGCCCGTCCGCCGCCTTCTGCTCGGCGGTGCAGCTGCCCAGATCGCCGCGGACATCCAGCACCCGCACGCCACCATTGTAGTAGGCGGCGTACAGAAAGCCGTTGGGCTCGTCCACCGAAAAGTTGTGCGTCCCAGCGCCGGCCACCGTAAAGAAAGCCACCTCGCGCGGGTTGGTGAGATCGCTCACGTCCACGACGTGAATGTCCCCGGAGGACGAAGTTCCAAACGCACCCGAGCCTGGCCCCTCCTCACCGACGAAGACGTAGCGCCGGGAGCCCCGCTCATGAAGCCACCAGATGTTGTGCACCTTGCCGCCCACCGTGCGAATGTTGGAGATCTGCACCGGGTTGGCAGGCGAGCCACCGCGCCCGCCGCCCCCGATGTCCCAGATTGTCATCCCGCCATTCCAGAGCGCCGTGAAGAGCAGCCCATCCCGCACGAAGACATCGTGAATGAAAGGGTTGCCCATCCGCTGGGCGAACACCTCGCGTGGGTTTGCCGCATCCTCCAGGTCCACGATGACCAGCTGTGCCGGCGAGGGGTCTACCGAAAGAAAGGCGTAAAGTCGGCCGTTCACACGGGCCACCTCAGCGGTATGGACACCCGGAAAGGTGTTGCTGTTGCTGAAGCGGGAGATCTGACGCGGCTTGGCCGGGTTCGCGAGATCATAGATCACGATCGAGCCCGGCGAGCGCTCCGTGGCGACTACCAGTAGCCTGCCATTATCCGAAACCTGGACGTCGCCAAGAGTGATGGCTTGCTCAACGATGATGGAGTCCACCAGCACCGGAGTGTTGCCCCGTACATCCCAGATCTTGAGGGCGTTTCCGATCATGCGGTTGGGTCCGTTCCACGTTCCTGTGTAGGCCCACCCGCCGTGTACCGACAGCTCCGAAGCGAAGCGCTCCGCGACGGGACCCTGCCCCAGCGCCGGCAGCACCGCGGGAGCAGTCGGGATCGGTTGTACGGGTGGTATGGGATCGGGATCGACCGTCACGGGATCCCGCTCCCCGCACGCAGCAATCCCGAACAGGAGGTACAAAGCTGCCGAGCTGAGCAGTCGATTGGTCATGGATTACCTGATGGCGATCAGTGATGTGAGTGGCTGTCGGCCGGTCCTGGCGCAGCGACACCGTAGCGCCCCATCCGCCGGTGGACGCGCCCCGCTTCTACCCTCACTCCCGCGGAAAGGCTCCACAGCCGGGACGAGCCGTAGAACTCGGCCGGATCGAACACCAGGGAGCCCAGCGTTTCCGTGACGCGGGCACGTCCCACCTCCACGAACGGCCGGATGCTACCCGAGGCGCCACTCATGGCCACACTGGTGATGTTCCAGCGAGTGGCGCCCAGCACGTGCACGTCGCTGTGTGGGCGAGGCGAGCGAAAGCGGTTCTCCAGCCGCTCCTCCTCCGGGCGGAGCGTGCGCTCGTGGCGAAGTGCGAACATGGTGCCTCCGCTGCGAAACGCTGTTTCGCTGAGCAGGGTGGAGTAGCGAGCGGTGCGCTCGGTCCCGATGTATTCGTCGGTACGTGCCCACTCCACCAGCGTGTAGCCACGCTCCGTCTCCGAGCGCGCCGCCACACTCCACTTACGATGGTCCAGGCCGCTCCCTGCGGGGAACTCCGGCGAGGCGACGAACGCATAGCTTCCGGAAAGCTCCAGCGCAGCCGAGGGAAGCAGTGTGGCACGCGCGGACCAGGAATCACCGAAGCGATCCCAGTTCACGAAGTCGCTGGGGGTGCTGGGCTCGTCCCCGTTGAAAAGCCCGCCTTCCAGGACCAGCGGTCCGCGCCGCAGAGCGGCGATCAGCACACCCCGCTCCAGAATCTGCGCCAGGTGGTGATTGGCCGGATATTTGACGAAGGGACGAACCATCGGGTCGTCGGTACCGAAGGGGGCGAATCCCTTGCCCCCGGTAACTGACATGTCCAGGCCTAGCAGGCGCCCCTGGAGGGTCGCAACCAGCTCATGCACGAAGGTGTGGGGATGGCGCCGGTCGATGTAACCTTCACCCCAGATGCCGGCGTTCAGCTCACCCCGCTCCAGTGTCCACCGCTCGAAGTTCAGCGTCCCCGATGCCGTCAGTGCCCCACCCCACAGCCCGGCGTGCGCCATGATGGCCGGCTGCGTCAGGTACCATTCCGTCATGCTACGCCCATCCAGCGCGGGCCTGGCGTGCGTCACCACGCCCACGGCCTGAGCCCCCAGACGCCAGGCGCGCTCCCCGGGTTGACCATGTTGCGCGGCCGCGCTCCCGGCATGCAGCAGGAGCTCCGCACAGGCGGCAAACACGCAAACTATGATCGCCAACCAGCGAAAAAGGCGTTGCATTGGTGTTACGGGAAATCGAAATGGATCTGCGCTACCGGCGCAACGCAAGAACGAATCCTCGCTGCCCTCTGCTCCCGTGTCAGGAGTTTCCCGCACCAAACGCCTCGGTTTCCCTGATTGTTATTTCGTCGGCCTTGCCGCATTTTCAGGCGCTACAAGTTCGCATTCTCGAGCCCGAAGAAGCCGTAGTGAGGACGATCGAGCAACCTCGTACCCGCCAGAGCGAATCCCGCTCCCGGGCCCCGGAGGATTGGCGCTTGCGGATCCCGGAAGAGCGGCGCCGTCACCTCCGGATATGGTTTGCCAGCGGCGCGACTTTGACCTTTCTGATCCTGGTCATTGGCGGGATCACGCGGCTGACTCAGTCGGGACTTTCCATCGTGGATTGGAACCCGATCATGGGAGTGGTGCCCCCGCTGAGCGAGGCGCAGTGGCTGGAAGTCTTCGAGCGCTACCGGCAGTTCCCGGAGTACCAGAAGCTCCGTCAGGGGATGACGCTTGCCGAGTTCCAGTTCATCTTTTTCTGGGAGTACGTCCACCGGCTGGCGGCCCGCCTGATCGGGCTGGTATTCCTAGTTCCCTTCATCATTTTCTGGGTCAGGGGCTACTTCAACCCACCGCTGCGAAACCGGACCCTGGCGCTCTTCGGGCTCGGGGCGCTGCAGGGTTTCATGGGCTGGTTCATGGTGAAGAGCGGCCTGGTGGACAACCCGGCCGTGAGCCACTACCGGCTCGCGACGCACCTTTCCATCGCACTCCTGATCTTTGGGCTTTGCCTGTGGCTCGTTTGGGAGTTGCGCGTCTCCCGAATGCCCACGCCCGGACAAACCCAGATCCGGGGCGTGTACGCGCTCGGGGGTTTGCTCATGCTGCAGATCCTGTGGGGCGCATTTGTCGCCGGACTGGACGCCGGCCTTTACTTCAACACCTTTCCCCTGATGGGCGGGAGGGTGGTGCCGCCGGGTGCGATGAGCCTGGAGCCGGCGCTGCGCAACCTGGTGGAAAACCCGATCACGGTGCAGTGGGTACACCGCGTCCTGGGTACCGTGCTGGCCCTTGTCTCACTCGCCGTGCTTGTTCAGCACTGGCGCTTCCCCGCCGACCTCACCTCCCGGCGACTGAGCACCGCCTTCACGACGCTGGTGCTGGTACAGTACGGGCTGGGCATCCTCACCGTGCTGTATTTCGTGCCCGTTTCGCTGGGAGTGCTTCACCAGGCAACCGCCGTGGTCATCCTGGGTATCTGGCTCGCCTGGCTGCACCACGTCCGGAACCCGCCTGTCGCCCTCGCGTGAGTGCCGCTCAGGGTGTACTCTTCCCGCCCCTGACGCCCCGCGCACCTGAACGCAGGTAGAGTGAACGACAGAATCGTGAAGGCCATCCGCCGCGAGCCGGTGGACGCCACCCCCGTGTGGTTCATGCGCCAGGCAGGGCGCGCGCTTCCCAGGTACCGGACCGCGCGTGCCGACGTGGGCATGTTCGAGGTGCTGCGAAATCCGGAAGCGGCAGCCGAAATCACCGCACTCCCGCTGGAGTACTTCCCGGTGGACGCGTGCGTGCTTTACAACGACCTGTCCACCCCCTTTTTCGGGGCAGGCTTCGACGTGGAGATGCGGGCCGGCGTGGGCCCGGTGGTGGACTGGCGCATTGCCACCGCGGTGGATGTGGACCGGCTCACCCCCTATGACCCGCGCACGGCGATGCCCTGGATTCTCGACCAGATCCGGCTGCTCGCCAGTCGGTTGGAGGTGCCGATCCTGGGCTTCGTGGGGGCACCCTTCACCCTGTGCTCGTACCTGATCGCCGGCCCCAAGACGCGCAACATCGACGAAACCAAAACCTTCATGTGGCGCGAGCCAGAGGCATGGGCGCGGCTCGCCGGCTTTTGGGCGGAGCACATGGCTGAATTCGCCGTGGCGCAGTACGAGGCGGGTGCAGCCGCGGTGCAGGTCTTCGACTCCTGGGCCGGCAGCCTGTCTCCCGGTGACTACGAGCATTACATCCTCCCCCACATGCGCCACGTCTTCGAGCGCCTGCGGGCGGCGGGCGTGCCCTCCATCAACTTCGCCATCGGCAACCCCGAGCTGCTCCCGTTGATCGCGGAGGCGGGGGGCGAAGTGATCGGTGTGGACTGGCGCATTCCGCTGGATCGCGCCTGGGAGATCGTCGGCGAGGACCGCGGCGTGCAGGGGAACCTGGACCCCGCGGTGCTGCTGGCCGGGCGTGGGCCGGCACTGCGGCACACGCGCGAAATCCTGGATCGGGTCAAGGGGCGCCCGGGGCACATCTTCAACTGCGGTCATGGGCTTCTTCCCGCCACTGATCCGGACGTGCTCCGGGCGGTGGTTGACTTCGTTCACGAATATACGGCATAGATGAAAACCGGTGTCCTGCTGCTCAACTTCGGCGAGCCCGAAAACCCCGTCCCCGAAGAGGTAATCCCCTTTCTGGAGCGGATCTTTTCGCTCAACGCGCCACTGATGGGACAGGCCACTCCCGAGCAGGTCCAGGCCCGCAGCCGCAAGCTCGCGGAAGACCGCGCCCCGGGCCTGATCGTCGAGTACCGGGAGATCGGCGGCTCGCCGCTGCACCGGCAGGCGCGCGAGCAGGCTGAGGGGCTGGAGGCGGAGCTGGAGCGTCGGGGACACGACGCGGTGGTGCTGCTGGGGATGCAGTTCACCGAGCCCGCGATCGCGCAGGCGGTGGAGCAGGCCCGCGCAGCCGGCGTGGAGCGCCTGGTGGCGATCCCTGTTTACCCGCTCTGCGGCCCCTCCACCACCGTTGCCGCACTCACCACGCTGGACCGGGAAATCACTCAGCAGGAATGGGAAGTGCCCGTGCGGCAGGTCACCGGGTGGCACCGGCACCCGGCCTACATCGAGCTTCGCGCCGACGCGATCCGGGAGGTGCTGCGGGAGAACGGACTGTCCCTCAACGGGCGAACCAGGCTGGTGTTTTCCGCGCACGGCACGCCGATCAAATATCTGGATGAAGGGAGCCGCTACGACATCTACGTGCGTGACTTCTGCGCGCGCGTGGCGGAGGCGGTAGGGGCGCGCGAGTACACCCTCGGCTACCAGAACCACACCAACCGGCCGGGCGTGCAGTGGACCCAGCCGGACGTGGACCGCGTCATCGCCGAAATCGATGCGGACAACGTGGTGGTAGACCCCGTATCCTTCATGCACGAGCAGTCGGAAACCCTCGCCGAGCTGGACCACGAGCTACGCTCGGAAGCGGAGGAGCGCGGCCTGGGTTTTCATCGCGTCGGCATCCCACACGCCGTGCCCGAGTTCATCGGTGTGCTGGCCGATCTGGTGGAGGGATCCCTCCGGGAAACCCGTGAAATCGCGGGCGTCCCGCTGCGGCAGTGCCTCTGCAAGCCTACGGTGGGCACCTGCTGCCTCAATGCTGCAATGCACCGGTAGGGGCCCGTCCGGCAGGGCGGCTGCGGTTTCCAGACGGGTCGTTCATCGGCCCGGCGGTGCCCCGGTACGCCCGCACCGCGGCGGTGAGCTATCTCCACCCCTTTCCATAGTAGCTTGCTTTTACAGCCTGCACCTCCAGCGAAAGCTTGATCTGGTTGCTCACCAGTATCCCACCCGCCTCGAGCACCTGGTTCCAGGTGAGGCCGAAGTCCCGCCGATCGATCTTGGTTTCCGCGCTGAAGCTCGCGCGCTCACCGCCCCAGGGGTCCCTACCCCGGCCCGCGGAGGTGGCATCGAGCACGACTTCACGCGTCGTACCACGGATGCTCAGATCACCGATCACCCGGAATTCGTCGCCCGCTTCGGCAATCGCGCCTTCGACGCGCTTGCTCCGGAAGGTGATCTTCGGGTGGGTCTCCACATCCAGGAAGTCCGCCGAGCGCAGGTGTCCGTCCCGCTGGTCTACATTGGTGGTGATCGAAGCCGTGTCGATCTCCACCTCCACGGACGAGCGGTCCGGGTTGGCTTCGTCCGCTACGATCGTGCCGCTGACGTCCGCGAAGCGGCCTTTGACGGTGGTGATCATCATGTGCTTCGCCGAAAACTCCACCAGCGAATGCGTGGGATCCAGCGTCCAGCTGGTAACACCCGTGGTTTGTTCCAGGGTTGACATCGTACTATCGGTCTCGGTGCTTGCGGAACTCCCCTTCTTTACTTGCCCGGTGCCAGTCCATTTCTTCCGGCGTAACCGGACGAATCCAGATGTCGCAGGCAAGCCAGAAGCAAAGCGAGAAGGGATAAAAGAGGAACGGAGCGATCACCATCAGGGCGATGCTCCCCCATTTCAGGAGAGTCCAGGGGACATCCGGCCACGTCGCGATCCCGACGAGCAGAGCGGAAGCAACAAGCAAGCCTTCGGCGAACACGATATTCCACATCATGCCCCCCAGGAAAAAGTCCTCCTCCCCCCGATCGGTTCTCATCCCGCAGTTGCCACAATTGGGCTTGAGCCGAAACCAGGTCCGGAGCAGGAAGCCTTTTCCGCAGTGGGGACAACGGAGTGTGATGCCTCGCGCGAGGAGCAGCAGCATCCGGGAGATGCTCAACTCCCGGTACTGCCGCGGGCGCGGGCGAACGGGATTACTCATCTACTACTGGAGCACCGCCGGGCCGGGACGTCCATCAATCCAGCGAACATGTCAGGCGCGCAAAGGTCGCGGGGTCCTTTTTCTTGCCGCCCTCACTGGTCAGAATCAGCGCACCCTCGGGGGTGAAGCCGATCCCCTCCCCCTGCGCCTCGTTCAGCTCCTTCAGGTCCATCTCACGGGGTGCTTGCCCGCCGCTGCCGACGAAATCCTGAGCTGGATATAGGGCAAGATTGCGAACCGTGCGAACCGCTATCCATCTGCCGTCCGGGCTCGCGTCCGCTCCGGTGATTCGCTCCTTTCGCTTGATATCATCTCCGGCGAACTCACGGACACGCTCCAGCTGGACTGTTTTCCCGGGTTGCGCGGACGCCGGAAAGCGGTACAGGGCCACCGGACCGGTTTCGCCCTTGGTGAGGATGTAGATCCGGCTGTCGTGCACGAACATGGCTTCGGCGTCCTGGGCGCCATCGGGGTAGCTGGCCTGCAATGGCTCGGCGGGGCGCGTTTGTGCTTCTCCGGGCGCTGGCTCCGGGACGCGGTACACCGTGACGAAGGGCCGCTTGGCATCGTTGTCGCCGATGTCGGCGATGTACAGGCAGTCGCCCCCCGCGCAGGGTGCCAGGGCGATGTCCTCCCAGTCCTCCACGCGCGCCCCACTCACCTGTACCCGGCCCGCTGACTGCCCCTCTGCATTGATTGCATAGATGATGGGGTCTCCCGAGTCGTTGTGCGTCCAGAAGATCCCTGCATGCCGCCGGCTTACCGCGACACCGCTGCTCTCGTGAACGTCGTCCGGAAGGGGGCGAGGCGCCGCCGCGACGCTGCACGCGGCTCCGGCAGAACCCGATGCCGATCCAGATGCCTGCTGGGCGGCAGTCGGGGCGGCGGCTTTTCGGGACTCGCTCCCCGCATCCTCGTCTGCTCCGCAGGCGGCGAGAAAAAAAGCAGCCGCCATGACATAGGTCCCATGTTTCAACGTCCAAATCCTCCGCTTCAGGTTCGGCCTGGTGAGTCTCTCCGGATACTACGCGGGAAAAGTACCAATCTGCTGGAGCAAGAAGCGCGGCGCTCGTCTGTGCATACCTTCAGCTTTGACCGTAAGTTGAATGCAGTGCCTTATATCCCTAGCTCGGACACTTATGAATCCGTGTTGATCGACGACTTTATGCCCCGGTGGCACGTTGGCGAGCGCCACCAGCTGCGGATCCAGGCGCCGCCCGAACAGGTCTTCGCCGCGCTGCGCACTGCCGAGCTCGGCGGTCACCCGCTGGTCCGAGGGATGCTCGCTCTGCGCGCGAGCCCGGCAGCTCTGGCCGGGGGTGTGGATGGACGGCGTTGGCGGCGGCGACGCGCATCCGCTCGGATCGACCTGGCGAGCTTCGAGGCAAAGGGGTTCCACCTCCTCGCCGAAGACCCACCGCATG
>JAUJOM010000008.1 GCA_030447645.1 Longimicrobiaceae bacterium
TCGTTCTTGGCGATCCCGAGATGGCTGGTGATCGGTACGCTACCAGCGTGTGGGACGCGAGCATGCTGCCCAGCAGGATGGCGGAGGCCCAGCCATACCCGAGCCCAAGCGCCGCCGCGGTGCCGAGTGTCTGCGGGATGAAGGTGAGCGCCAAAGCCCAGACTGCGGTTCCTGTTCCTGTTGAAACCATGGAGGTCGATCTCCACCCCCCATGAAACATCAGGTACAGCAGCCCCACGGTGCCCAGCAGGACAATGGTTTCATCCCGCTCCAGCAGCCCCAGCGCATTCGGCCCCACCACGGCGCCGGCTACGATCAGGCCGATGATCCCCGGCACCCGTGCTCGCTCGAAGAGCAGCGGCACGGTCACGAAAGTACCATGGCGAGCGCGAACACCATCACCGGATTTTGGATGGGGAATCGGAGCAGCTCGGTGGCGCTGGTGAGGACTGCCATCATTCCGCTTTACTTGCCACGCAGCTTGTCTACGCTCTGCATCACCTTGCGCTCCGCGCTCTCCATCACGTCCGCCATCTTGCCGTGCGCGGTTTCGAACGCACCCTCAACCTTGCCGATTGCGGTGTCGCGCCCCGCGTCGAGCTGGTTCAGCGTCGCCGATACCCAGGCGTAGTGCTTCTCCTCGTCGTTTGCCGCACGCCGGAGTACGTCGGCCACGTCCGGTGCGTGGGGGCGATCCGCATGGCGGCGGTACTTGTCCCGGGACTGTCCCTCATTGGACTTGAACGCCAGCAGAACCGCCCGGTCTCCGCCCAGGTTGCCGATTGCCCGCACGGCGAGCTTGAACGCGCCCGACGGGATGTGCGACGCCTCGATCGGGGTGCCACCCGAACCCTGGATCAGCCGCGTCAGCTGGATGATGTGGCGCTCGTGCTCGCCGCGATATTCTTCCAGCGTTCTGCGGTACACGGGGCTTTCAGCGCGTTGATCGCCAGCGTGTACGCCTGCACGGCGTCATGATCGAGCTGGAGCAGGTCGTTCAGCTCCGCAATGAGTGGGGCGCCGGTTGCTACGTTGTCTGTCATGGAATATTCCGGGTTCAGGGTTTTCGGGGATCTGCTCCCCAGTGGGAAGGATCGGCCGCTTGGTTTGCAGATCGAAGCCGTACCCCTCGGGTAGGGCGTGCACGATGCTGTCCGTGAGGGCGAGCACGTCATCGTCTCCTGCGTCAGGCGCGTTGGAGTGCGTTACCCGCCCGTCGAAAACGTACACGGCATTCTTGCCGAGCACGGTGAACTTGATGCCGGGCTGAACTTCGATTGCGGTGTTTTCGTCGATGCCGATGCCGAGCACCTGCGGATTTTGGGCAAAAATCGTGAGCAGTCGGCTCACCCGCCCGCGCTGCGAGAAGTGCGTGTCGATGGTGGTGTCGCGCCAAAATCCGAGGCCCGGTGCAAGGACGATGTCAGAGCGCCGAACGGTGCCATCACTGGAGCCGGAGATCAGCATGGTGCTGCTCATCGCGGCCGCGCCAGCGGTACCGGCCACCACCAGGCCTTCTGTCCACAGGCGCTCCCGCACCCTTTCGGCGAATCGGGTTCCGGCAATCAGGCTGGTAAGACGGAGTTGGTCGCCCCCGGTGAAAAACACCGCTGTGGCGCGGTTCACCGCTTCCTCTGCCTCTTGGCTGTCCACCGCGTGCCTGTCCGGGACATCGATCTCGAACACCTCGCCCGCGCCTGCCGCCTTGAACAGGTTGCGGTAGATACGCTCCACGCGGTCAGGCTCGCCCGAAGGAGCAGCACAAATAAGGATGCGCGACTTCTTGCCGCCCGCCATCTTCACGAGGTGGGGAAGAATGTGCAGGCTGTTTTCATCGGGGTCCTCGGCACCACCGACTACCAGGAGGTCGTCCGACGGTGCGCTGATCCTTGGTGGTCTTGTGAGGCGCGGTCACGAGTTCTGCTCCTGGCCCTTGCGGCCGACGAGGTGGATTTCACGGTTGCTTTCATCCAGAAAGCTTTCCTGCCGTACGAGGGCGCCGTCCCGCACCATGAACACGCCGTTGGAAAGCACATGCACGATCTCCAGCGAGCCCTTTTCCAGCATCAGGATGTCTCCCATGCGCCCTTTCTCCAGCACGCCTTTCTGCTCCAGCTTGAGGATGCGCGCGGTGTTGCTGGTGACGAGCGGGAGCACCCGCTCGATCGGGTGCTTGTGCTCCAGGATGCAGTCACGAACCTGCTCCCACAGGACGCGCGGGCTGTTGATGGCCGCGTCCGAGCTGGCGGTGAGCTGACCCGGGTCACCGCCGTTGTCCAGGTAGAACCGGAACCATCTGGGGAGGTCTTCCTCCACCGTGTCGATGTCTACCGGCATGCCCTTCTTAGCAAGCGCGATGGCTTCACGCATCAGTGCTTTGGTGCGCTCGATGTGCGTGGGGTAAAGCCACTCCGGCTCCACTTCGGAGCTGTTCAGCAGCTCACGCAGGGGAGCCAGCCTGCCGTTCCCTCGCCGACGTGGAAGTGCGTGAGTCCCGCCTTGTTCGCCAGCATTCCCCCGACGTGGGAGTGTGTGGCGACCCGGGCGAGTTCGTTGATCGGTGGGTCCAACCCTCGCTGGTCGCTGATCGCGACTTCACCCGTGCCGATGACCTCGTCGATGAACATGATGTCCTCTCGGACCGTGTCCATGATCGAGTTGGGCGGCACGTCGTATCCACCCGTCCAGACGAAGGCGTTGAGGCCGTCCTCCTTGAGCGCCTTCACCTTGGCGAGCAGTCCCGCCATGGTCTTCATGGTGGTGTCCACCCCCAGCACCCCGACGACGGTGGTGATCCCGCTGGTGACGATCTCGCTGATAAAGAACTCGGGCGTTTGCGAGCTGAACCCTTTTCACCGCTCCCCCAGCAGGTGCTGATGCGGGTCGATCAGGCCAGGAACGACCAGGCAGTTGCTCGCGTCGATGATCTCGTGCTCGATGCCCAAGGCTTCCACGGCGCGCGGGTCCACCTCGCCCACCTTGCCGATCTTGCCGTCGGTGAGCAGGACCGACTGTCGGCCGAGCGGCTCGGGTGAATAAACTTCGCCGTTCTCGATCAGCGTCAGCATGTGTCCGCGCGTCGTTCAGCAGTGGGTGCCGTAGGGGTGATGGCTCGGTGCCAGGCGCAAACGGCGCGCCGTGGCACTCACCCGCTGAAGGACGGATTGGAGCGTGCTTATGGTGTTGGGGCAGTGCCGCCCGATGGGGTGCCGGTCCCCGTACCGGCGGCACCCATCGCTCCAGTGCCGGCAGTGTCGGGGAGCACGGCTCCCTCCATCGTTCCGGCTGTTCCTATCGTGTCATTGGAACCGACGGCAGCGCCCGCCGCACCGGCATCCTCACCCACGACATCCTGATCTTCCCCTGCACCACAGGCCCCTGCTCCCAGCAGCTGTGTGCAGTCGCCAGCGCGGTGATTGCCGACGTGTGTTCATTCTTTTCTCCCTGAACAAGATAGTATTCTCATTTCCGCGAATTCGGAGACGAGAGCCCCTGTGGCGAGCTTGCCCGACGTGGCGCTGATTAGCCTTCACACCCCGCCTGCTGAATGTTGGACTCTCCTCCACGCCACTTTGTATGGCGCAGCAACTTAGGCGTGGTGGGCGGGCGCAAATCGCGAGCCAGGGACCGGTAAACATATGCGTGGGGATTGGCTTGGCGCGGGCTGGAGATCCGGACCCGTGAGGCGTGGGTGTACATGTGTTTACATGGTATGCGAATTGCCTGTGCCTCCGCTCTCGGCAGCGCGGTCTGGGCAGCACTCAGCCGGGTTTCGAAAACCGATGCTTCTGAACGTACTTTGATGCTCACGAGGATGGCCCTGGCGGCCGCGCTCGCCGGCTGCGCGTCCGATCCCACGGCCCGCCAGGTTACAGCCGACACATCCGTCGTTCAGCTCGCCAGTATCGTCCGGGCGGAAGCACGCACCCTTACCGGCAGCCTGGGGATTACGACGCGCTGCTGCGGATGGTTGGGGATGCCCGGGTAGTGCTGCTCGGCGAGGCCACCCACGGCACGCACGAGTTTTACCGGGAGCGTGCCCGCATCACCCAGCGCTTGATCGTGGAAAAGGGGTTCACCGCGGTGGCGGTGGAAGGGGATTGGCCGCGGGCGTACCGGGTGAACCGCTACGTGCGTGGCGCCAGCACCGACTCCAATGCCGACGCCGCCCTCAGCCTCTTCACGGACTTCCCCGTCTGGATGTGGCGCAACACGGATGTGCGTGATCTGGTGGAGTGGATCCGCACGTACAATCGCTCCGCTGCTACGCCCGCTGCCTTTTACGGGTTGGATCTGTACTCGCTCCGCCTTTCCACGGCGGCCGTGGTGGAGCACCTGGCGGGCGTGGATCCCCAGGCGGCAGCGCGCCCGGGACCGCTATCGCTGCTTCGAGCCATACGACGATGGGCCGGAGTACGGAGAAGCGGTGGCGTCCAACAACTCCCGCTCCTGCGAGCAGCAGGCTGCCGAGCAGCTCCGCGAGCTGGAGGCCCGAGGCGCAGGCAGCGCTGAGCTATTCTCGGCCATCCAGAACGCCCGCGTAGTCAAGAACGGCGAAGCGTACTACCGCGCCATGTACCGAGGGTGTGTCCACCTGGAACATGCGTGACCGCCACATGGCGGAAACCCTGGACAATGTACTCCGATTCCTGGAGTCCACCGGCCACCGCGGCAAGGTGGTGGTTTGGGAGCACAACTCTCACATCGGCGATGCCCGCGCGACCGAGATGGGGCAGGAGGAGAGCTGAACATCGGTCAGCTTGCGCGTGAGCGGCACGGCCGGGATGCCGTGCTGGTCGGGTTCACCACCTACACGGGTACGGTCATGGCCGCTTCGCAGTGGGGAGGCGGCCCCGAAACCAAGAACGTTCGCCCCGCTCTTCCGGGCAGCTACGAAGCAGTCTTCCACGAGGTGGGGATTCCTAACTTTCTTCTGCTCCTGCGCTCCGGCAAGGCTGCCGAGGGGCTGCGCCGCACCCGCCTGGAGCGGGCGATCGGCGTGATCTACCTGCCGCAGAGCGAACGGGCCAGCCACTACTTCAACTCGCGACTGTCAGACCAGTTCGATGCAGTGATCCACTTTGATGAAACTCGGGCGGTACAGCTGCTCGGACGCCCCCGCTAAACGGGGAACTGATTGCCACCACACCCACTCAGGAGAAAAGACGGGCCGGAAATCCAGATCGCAGGTGTAGTGGACTTGGGCGCAGGGTCTTAGATCTGCACCTTCACCACCACCTTCTTCACCTCTGTCCGCGCCCCTGCCATGCACCCCGGCTTGTGCGCATCCTCCGGAGCAAGGATCGCCAGGTCGCCCGTTCGGAGAAGCACGGAGCTGCTCGCCGGCGGGTCCAAAAAGAACTCGATGTCCTGGTCCTCGACGTAGGGAGTCGCCACCGAAAGCCCGGCGGCGGGGGCGTGGAGAATGCGCTCGGCGCCGACGGCCACGTACTGCACGTCCAGATGGCGGCGGTGCGCCTCGAAGCGCTTTTCCGAGGCTGGTCCCGTCGCGTACGAGCTGACCAGCGCGAAGGCCACGTCACCATAAATCGGGTAGCGGCCGTCCGGAGTCGCCGGATCGAAGTCCCGCAGGTACTGAAGCGCGAGCGAGATTCCCGGACCCAGGTTGGCGTAGGATTCGGAAGTGGCGAGCGAGGTGAGAATCATCCGAAGAGGGAGGTTTGCTCCGCGAGGCTTTCCGGCTCCGTCGGCACCAACCCGAGCCGCCGCTGCAGCTCCCTGGCCGATGCCGGGCTGTGCCCCGCATAGTGGTTGTTGAAGTAGCCGTACACGGCGATCCTCCGCGGGGCCATTGCACGAAGCGCATCGCTCCACGCGTCCAGCTCCGGAGTGCGGTCGATCTGGACGCGGGAAAAGTCTTCCAGGTCGCGGTTGGGACCCATCCAGCGGATGTAGTGAAAGTCCGTGGTAGGGCGGGCGACTAGGTCGAGCACGGTGTCACGAGGAAGCCAGCGCCCGTCAGTGAGCGCCAGCGCGACCTGGTGCTCCGCCAGCGAGGCCAGCACGTGGTCACGGATCCATCCCTGCTGCCGGAACTCCACCGCGAAGCGTACGTCCGTGGGAAGCAGCGGAAGGAATTCAACGAGCGCAGCCCGCTCGTCCGGCCCAAAGTCGGGCCCAAGCTGCACCAGCACCGGACCCAGCTTCGGGCCAAGCTCTCGCACCCGGTCGCAAAACTCATCCAGGACACCCGCGGCATCCACCAGGCGCCGCTCGTGGGTGACCTCCCGCGGCAGCTTGAGCGCGAATACGAAATCGGGTGGCGTACGTTCGGCCCAGCCCCGCACCGCGCTGCTGGAGGGGACGGCGTAAAAGGTCGAATCCACCTCCACCGTGTTGAAGGCCCGGGCGAAGGTGCGCAAGAAATCAGCGGGACGCGTGCCGTCCGGGTACAGCGCACCCACCCATGCATCATAGTTCCACCCCTGAGTGCCGATCCGGAGCAGCGCGCTCACGGACTGGACTTCTCCCGGATCGCTTCTCCCTCTACATGGTCGATTCCGCGCGCGGTGATGCGCAGCACCAGCCCCGATCCGCCGGTATTCTTCACGTACCCGTAATCTTCGAAGTAGCGGGCAATCCGCTCCGCGTCCTGTCGCGACAATCCAGGCCGCTCGGCAATGGCATAGCTGTCCTCACACACCTCGGTGCTCTCCTCGGAAAGCACGTACCGCCGCTGGAGGAAGCGCCGCCGTTTTGCCCACGACTGCCGAGCGCTCCTCCAGCCCTTGGAATCAAACAGCCCTGCCCCGCAGGGGGAAGGGGTCAGGGGTGGGGGCGTACCTATCAGCCGCCTGCTGCGAGCATGTCCTTCATCCGGGCGAAAAAGCTTGCTTTGAGCTCCTGACTGTCTTCCTGTGACAGGCTGGTCCGCGTGCGCGCCGACCTAACCGCCAGGAGCTCAGCGGGGATATCTTGCAGGAAGCGCGAGGGCTGGCGGGGAAACGCTTCTCCACTGCGCTGGCGGGTTGCACACCCGGAAAGCGTCAGGCGGTGCCGCGCGCGGGTGATCCCTACATAAAACAGGCGGCGCTCTTCAGCCAGAGGGTCGCCGCTGGTTCCATCCGCGACCTGATGCAGCGAGCGGGCATGAGGGAGGATTTCCTCCTCCAGCCCGACCAGGAAGACGTGTGGAAACTCCAACCCCTTGGCCGAGTGTAGAGTGAGGAGGGTGACGCGGTCCGCGTCGACCTTCTCCTTGCCGCGATCGTCCTGGCTTTCATCGACGAGCGACACACGTTCCAGAAAGGTGGAGAGGGCGGGTGGGGCCCACTCGACATCCTCGTCCGGGAGCGGCTTGGCCGCCCAGACGCGTTCCTCCCAGCCGCCGACCGAGGCAACAAAATCCCGCAGAGCGTCTACCCGGATTTCGGCGGCCTTGTCGGCCTTGTGCTCGCGTCGAATCGCGTCCTCCAGATGGAGGCTACGAAGCCACGCGCCGACCCAGCCGTGCAGCGACCCTCCCCTGGATGAACCCTGGCTGATCGCTGCTTCCACCTCCAGGTACTCACGTCGCGCGACTTCCACCTCGTCCACGAAGCGCCGTACCGGCTCGTTCGGAGCCCGGCGCATGGTTTCCCAGAGCGAGATGCCCTCGGCTCGCGCCGTTTCGACCAGCTTGAGAAGTGTGGTTCGGCCGATGCCGCGGGTGGGATAGTTGACCACGCGGCGCAGCGACACCTCGTCCCTGGGGTTCAGCACGATGCGCAGGTACGCGACCGCATCTGCGACCTCCTTGCGGTCGAAGTACGAGGTGCCGCCGACCACCCGATAGGGGATGTTGGCGGCGCGGAGCGCTTCTTCCAGCGGGCGCCCCTGCAGGTTGGTGCGGTACAGGACCCCGAAATCACCCCAGGCGAGCTTTTCGTGATAGCGGCGGATGCCGATCTCCCGGGCGACCATCTCCGCCTCGGCCACCTCGGCCGGCTTGCCCGCTTCCGCCGCGAACTCCCACAGATCGACGCGGGGCCCAGGTCCGTTGGCGGTTCGCAGGCGCTTGGGGCGCCGGTCCGGGTTGACGGCGATCACGGCGTTCGCGGCGTCCAGAATGCGCTGGGTGGAGCGGTAGTTTTCTTCAAGCGTGATTATCTGGGCGCCGGGAAAGTGCCGCTCGAAGTCCAGGATGTTGCGTGCATCCGCTCCGCGCCAGGCGTAGATGGACTGGTCGTCATCTCCCACCACGCACAGGTTCTTCCGGGGGCCGGCGAGCAGGCGAGCAAGCTCGAATTGTGCGCCGTTGGTGTCCTGGTACTCGTCCACCAGCAGGTAATGCCAGCGGCGCCAGAGCGCTTCGCGTACTTGTGAGTGGTCCCGCAGCAGACGGACAGGGAGCAGGAGCAGGTCGTCGAAATCGCAGGCGCCGGCGGCGCGGAGCGCCTGCTCGTAGCGAGGGTACACGTCCGCGGCGAGCACGCTGTAATCGTCATCCCGGTTGCCGCGCGTGCGGCCCGCCGCGACTTCCCGCCGCGCCTCCTCCGGGCCAACAAGCTGGTTCTTCCACCCGGAGATCGCCGCCAGGATGCGCTTGGGGTCGTACACGTCCTCCCCAGAGGTAGCGGCAACGCGAACTTCCTCGCCGATGATTCTCCGAATCAGCCCGAGCTGGTCTCCGGAGGCATAGATGCTCCACCCGGGCGGGAGGTCAAGGTGGGTGCCGTGCTCCCGCAGGATGCGCACTCCCAGTGAGTGGAATGTCGACAGGAATACCCCTCGCGCTTCCTTGCCTATGACCGAAGCAGCCCGCTCCCGCATTTCGGAAGCGGCACGGTTGGTGAAGGTGACCGCAAGCACCCGCCGCGGATCCGTTTTCAGCCCTTTGATCAGGTGGATGATGCGGTAGACCAGGGTGCGCGTCTTGCCAGATCCTGCTCCGGCAAGCACCAGGACGGGACCCTCGGTGGCAAGCGCTGCGGCCTGCTGCTCCGGGTTCAGTGGATGGAGGTACGGGGGGAGTTGCACGGGCAGGAAGATAAGAGAGAAGGTCGTGGGGCGTCAAAGTTTGACGGCCCGTTGCGCACAGGGTATTTTGGAGATGATGTATACCGATTCCATATCCGCGACATCCAATGCCGCGGCGCTGCGTCAGCGCGTGCAGGGGCAATCCGTGGCTGAGGCGCTCGCCCTGCTCGCCGCGGACGATTCGGAGCGCCCTTTCATATCGCTCGGGCACCGGCGGCTGTCGCTGGGGGAGGTGGATGCGCAGGCCGGCGCACTCGCCGGAGCTCTGAGCGGGCTGGGCGTTGGAGCGGGGGAGCGGATCGCCCTGGTTCTGCCCAACGGTCCGGAGTTCGTTCTCGCGGTGTTCGCGGCCGCGAAGCTGGGTGCGGCCGTGGTCCCGCTCAACCCGCGGTACACGCCTACGGAGCTTCAATACCTGCTCCGGCACTCGGAGGCGGCGGTGATGTTCGCTGGGGGGCCGTTAGAGGGGCTGCACACCGCGTTGCCCAACCTGCGGCACGTGGTGACGCCTGGTGGCGGCGCGGGAACGCCCGGCTTCACGGAACTGCTGCGAGGCGGAGGGGAGGCTCCCCGGGTGGAGGTGGACCCGGGACAGCCGTTCGCGGTCCTGTACAGCTCCGGGATAAGTGGCAAGCCGAAGGGCGTGGTGCTTTCCCACACCAATGTGCTCGCCTCCGCCAGCGCTACGGTGGATGCGATCGGGCTCCGGGGTGACGACGTGGTTTTCGGGGTGGGTGCGCTCTTCAACAGCTTCGGCTTGGTACCGGGGCTGCTGGGGACCCTGCTCGCGGGTGCGTTGCTGGTGCTGCACGACGGCGAGGACCCGGCGCGCGCGCTGGAAATTCTGGAGCGCGAAAAGGTGACGGTGCATCACGGCGTGCCGACTTCCTTTATTCTGGAGCTGCGCGAACCCAGCCTGCGCGACCGCAAGCTGGGGCAGCTACGGACCGGGATCGTAGCCGGCGCACCCGTCTCCGAGGAGCTGGTGGTGCGCATCCAGCAGACGCTGGTTCCCGGGATCCGTGTCGGGTATGGATTGACGGAGACCGGGCCGCTGATCGCGGTGACCTCGCCCGACGATCCTCCCCACAAGCAGATCAGCACGGTCGGCCGGCCCCTTGCTGGCAACGAGGTACGGGTGCTCGATCCCTACGGCGCGGTTCTGCCGGAGGAGTCCGTGGGAGAGATCGTGGTACGTGGGCCCGGCGTGATGCACAGCTACCACCGGCAACCCGGAGAAACGGCGCAGGCGTTCACCGAGGACGGCTTTTTTCGGACCGCCGACCTCGGCATGGTGGACGACGAGGGATTCCTGCACGTCCTCGCGCGCCGCAAGGAGATCATCATTCGCGGCGGGTACAACATTTATCCCCGCGAGGTTGAGGACCGGCTCCAGGTGCATCCCGCCGTGCTGGATGTGGCGGTGGTCGGTGTACCCAACGAGGTGCTGGGCGAAATCGCCTGCGCCTGCATCGTACCGGTTGAGGGCGCGGTCGTGACCGGACCGGAGATCCTGGACTTCTGCCGCGAAACGCTGGCTGACTACAAGGTTCCGGATCTGGTCCGCTTTCTCGACGCTCTGCCGACGACCGGCAGCGGAAAAGCCCGTCGTGTCGAGCTGGCGCGCATGATCAGCGCCGAGGAATCGAGCCGCCGCCCTTGAACCGGATAGGAACTTTCACAATGCGAGACTCCTCCGACCGTCTCTCGATCCTCGGGAAGAGGTGGAGAGGTTTCGCCACAACCCAAGCTGCAACGTGCGAGACATAATGTCATCCCAGGCGCGTCGTGCCCCTTTTGCCGGCACCCCGCCTACCTACATCCCCCCTGCGTCCAACGCGGCGCTGTTGATCGACTTCGACAACGTAACCGTCTCCATCCGTGGCGACCTCGGCAAAGAGCTGAAGGCACTGCTCAACTCCGACGTGATCCGCGGCAAAGTGAGTGTGCAGCGCGCCTACGCAGACTGGCGGCGTTACCCGCAGTACATCGTTCCGCTAGCTGAATCCAGCGTCGATCTGATCTTTGCCCCCGCGTACGGGCCGGGTAAAAAGAACGCGACCGACCTGCGCATGGCCATCGACGCCATGGAGCTGGTCTTCACACGCCCCGAGATCGGCACGTTCATCCTGCTCACGGGCGATTCGGACTTTTCCTCCTGCGTGCTCAAGCTGAAGGAGTACGGCAAGTACGTGATCGGTGTGGGGATGCGGGAGTCCTCCAGCGATCTGCTCATCCAGAATTGCGACGAGTACTACTCGTACCATGCCCTTTCCGGCCTGACCCGCACCCGGGAGAACGAAGAATCCCGTGAAGACCCGTGGGAGCTGGTGCGCCGTGCCGCCGAGCAGATGGCTACGCGGCGGGACTCGATGCGTACCGACCGGCTGAAGCAGGTTATGCTGGAGCTTGATCCGGCTTTCGATGAGGGGAAACTCGGCTACAGCAAGTTTACCCGCTTCGTCACGGAAGCCGCCGACAAGGGCTTGTTCAGGCTCCGCAAGGGGGATGGCGGGCAGTACGAGATCGTGGTGGATGGCGGAGCGCCGGAGGAGCCGGTTCGGGCGGAAGAGCGGGAGCTGGCGCGTGAGCGCCCCCGCCGCAACGGGCGGGGTCGGGACCGCGACCGGACCCCGCGTCCTTTTCGCGCGCCGCAGGCAGCCGAAGCTGCTGAGCCACAAGACACTGACAATCAAGCTCCACCCGCGGCGGCTCCGGTGCCGGACGTTGCAGTCACCGATGCAGCCACCGATGTTGGTGATCTGGACGGCGCGTATGCATTGCTGCAGCACACAGTGCGTGAAATGCTGGGCAGCAACCGCAGTGGTGCAGTCCGGGACGGGGATGTCAAGCGCCGGATGCTCGATTCAGCATCCGACTTTGATGAAACGCGTCTCGGCTTCAGCAAGTTCACCCGCTTTCTTCGGCAAGCACACGACGCGCAGGTGATCGATCTGCGTCAGGCCGGAGAAGGCTCCTACGAGGTGGCGCTGCCGACCAGCGGCAAGCGTCTGCCCACACCGGTGCTACTGGCTACCCCACAGGCCGCCGCCGAAGCGGCTGTGGCTGAAGCGGCGCCGCCTCGGCCGGGGCGTGGTCGGCGCGGCGGGCGTCCCGACGCCCCACCGCCACCGGTGCTGCCGGAGCAGGTATTGGATGTGGCAACCACGGCGGAGATCGCTCCGGCTCCGGCCCCCGAGCTGCCACCGGCGCGGCAGGAGCCCGTGGCGGCTTCCCGAACGGCCCCTGTAGCACCGCTCATGCCCCCCCGCACCGGTGTACGCGGACGGCGTGGCGGTCTCGGGCGAGCTGTGGGTGCCGAGGGCCCACCTGCGCTGCTCCCTGGTCAGGTGATCGCCCCGGTTGCAGCTCCGGCTCCCGAGGAGACTCCCGCTCCGGTACCGGAAGAGCAGTTGCCGCTGGTGGAAGCTGTGGCCAGCACCGAGGAGGCTACCGAAGCCCCGGCCAAGCGCCGACGCTCCCGCGGCGGCCGGGGGCGAAGCCGGAAGCCAGCAGAGTCCGCTCCGGCGGATGCCACCGAGCAGCCCGAAGTCCAGCCGAGCGCAGCACAGGAAGAGCAACCGGCGGCCGAAGCGCCCGAGGAAGCAGCGAGCACCGAGCCGCAGCAGCAGCCCGCGGGTGACGATCTGCCGACCGACCGTGGCGGGATCGAGGCGTACCTTACCGGGCGGTTCAAGGGCGTGGGCAAGAAGACCGTTGACGCTCTGTATGGCGCCTTTGGCGACGACGTGCTGCGCATCATGGAGAGCAACCCGGATCGAATTCGACGGACCGTGGAGGGGCGCAGGATCGATACTCTGCTGCGGGAATTCGCCGAAACGAGGCGCGCGGAGCGTGCACCCGCTCCAGAGCCACCACAAGCGGAAGAAGCTGCCGACGCCCCAGCTAAACGTCGACGCTCCCGCGGCGGCCGTGGGCGGAGCCGCACCAGGACGGAGCCCGCCACGAGCGAGTGACGGCGGAGTTCTACAACCGCCCCGCCGAGGAGGTCGCCCGGGATCTCCTCGGCGCGTGGGTCGTTTCCGAAGTCGGCGGGGAGCGCTGCGTGGGGCGCATTGTGGAGACCGAGGCATACACAGGACCTGACGACGAAGCGTCCCACGGGCACGTGCGGTTCGGACGTACTCCGCGCAACGGGGCGATGTTTGGCCCACCAGGCCGTGCCTACGTGTACCGTATATACGGCATCCACTGGTGCCTGAACGTGGTGACGGGCGCCGACGGTTTTCCCGCCGCGGTGCTGCTCCGCGCCGCCGAACCCCTGGAGGGTACGGAAACCATGCAGCGGCGGCGCCCCGGCCGCTCCGTCCGCGATCTGCTGCGCGGACCCGGCAACCTTTGCCGTGCGCTGGCAGTGGAAGGCACGCTGGACCACCATTCCGTGGACCGCTCGCCGCTCCGGCTCGAACCCGGCTCCCCCATTCCGGATCACCAGCTCCGCCGGGGACCTCGCATCGGCATCAGTCGCAACGCCGAAGCACTGCTCCGCTTCTGGCTTGGCGGGTCCCCGTGGGTATCGGCACGTGCGTCCTGACCTGGACGGCCTGCTGGATTTCGCCGCGCGAACGGTCGCTCGCGCCGGCGAGATCACCTACGAGCTTTTCTGCAATTCGGCGGTCGAGTATAAAGGGGACGGAAGCGAGGTCACGGCGGCGGACCGGGCAGCGGAAGCCTACATCCATTCGGCGATCCAGGAAGCGTTCCCCGAGGACGGGGTGCTTGGCGAGGAGGGCGCCGACCTGCCTTCGCGGAGCGGCAGGCGCTGGGTGGTAGACCCGGTGGATGGAACGCGCTCCTTTGCGGCGGGCGTGCCGTTGTATACGGTGCTGCTGGCGCTGGAAGAGAATGGCGTTCCGCTGGTCGGCTGCTGCCACGTTCCCGCCACTGGAGAAACGCTCGTTGCCGCCACGGGGGCAGGGGCATGGCTGAATGGGAGCCCCGCTCGTGTATCCGGATGTGAAACACTCCAGGAGGCGCGTGTGGTGACGTCGGGTTTTGAATACTGGCGCGACTATGGCGACGCCGCGATGCGTACCGGCTGGGATCAACTGGTCAGCCGCAGCCGGTGGGCTCGCACGTGGGGAGACGGGTTTGGCTACCTGCTGGTCGCAACCGGCCGGGTGGACCTGCTGGCGGATCCCATTACCGGCAATCCCTGGGACTTCACACCCTTTCTCCCGATTCTCCAGGAAGCGGGCGCTCGGTTCACCACTTTCGATGGGCAGCCGATCTCCGCGTGGAGTACGGCGCTTGCGGCCAATCCCCGGCTGCACGCGGCTGCCGCGGAGTGCTGGGCCTAGAACGTGTACGCAAACGGGTAAGAGGTATGGTGCGAACGACTTGACACAACCGACGTGCATTGGGAGCGAGGCGCGGCGACACGGAACTCCTTGCGTCCCGCCCGGTCGGCCCGCACTTTATGGAATACCGGTCCGGTGTTTGCGGAACGGCAGGGAGTGTTGTCAAACCGAAGTTATTCTCTTCTCTGCGGAGGTGTAGAATGCAGCGACTGCTCTTGCCTGTTATTGCGCTCTCCTCTATTATCGCCCTGTCCGCCTGCGCATCTGGGCGCACTGCGCCCGACACCTCTTCCATCCCTGAACCCGCCGTCTACCCTGCAAGCTCTACGCAGACTTCCCCGGTTCTGCTGGGCTGCAGCAGCTATGCCGGGGATCTGGCCGTCTACACTGAAAAAGTGCACCTTTCCTATGCCGTCAATGAACGGGGGCAGGTGGAGCCTTCCAGCATCAGGGTGGAGTCTTCGCAACCTTCCGCTGATGGTCTGCGAAGGGGTCCTTCTCAGGCTTCAACCCAGGCAGTTGCCGCCGCCAAGCGCGCGGCGCTGAGTTGTTCGTACAAGGCGGCTCGCGTGGGCGATCAATCGGTGCGCGCCAGGGTTCTGGAGCGCTTCACTTTTTAGTTCGCCCTAGTAGCCCGGCACTTCTTGAAGAGGCGCTCCACCCAGCACAATCGCCGGCAATACGTCGCCACCGTGCGCTCCCGGCCGCTCCTCGGGTACTACGAGCAGCGCATCCGCAGCACTCATGGAAGACAGCACACCCGAGCTTTGGGAGCCGGTTAGCAACGCTTCGCCTGATGCGGCATCCAGGCGCACCCGGACAAAGTGGGTAAGGCCGGCTTTGACTGGGTACGTGTCCCGGAAGCGGACATCGGTGGTGGGCAGGAAGACCGCGCGATGGCCCGCCATGTGGAGGAGTGCGGGGCGGACGAACACCTCGAACGTCACCATCGTGGACACTGGATTTCCTGGCAGCCCGAACCAGGGAATACCGCCCAATGCACCGATCTGCCCAAACGCGAAGGGTGAGCCGGGGCGCATTCGCACCCGCCAGAAGGCGATTCTGGTATCCAGGCTCCGGACTACCTCGCGCAGGTGGTCGTGCTCGCCCACGCTCACCCCGGCGGTGGAAATCACGGCGTCGCACCCTGCAGCCTTTTGCAAATGCTTGCGGAGGTCACCCGGATCATCCCGCGCAATGCCCAGCAGCACGGGTTCCATACCGGATTCCCGGAGCTGGGCCGCGAGCGCGTAGCTGTTGGAGGAAACGATCCGCCGCCCGGCGAGAACTTCGCTAAACCGGTCCACGTCCACCAGTTCGTCACCGGAAGCCAGGATGGCGACGCGTGGCCGACGAGTTACGGGTAGGCCGGAGCGGCCGAGCGAGGCTGCCATCCCAAGCTCGGCGGCGCGGAGGAGGGTGCCGGCCCGGAGCACCGGATCCCCCCGTTGCACATCCTCTCCCCGCCGGCGGATGTTTCGCCCAGCGTCAGCGTCCGAGCGGATCCACACGTGCGCGTCCTCGTTGCCGATCCCGCTCCCACCGTTGGTGTGCTCGACGCGCACCACACTATCGGCACCCGTCGGGACGGGGGCCCCGGTCATCACGCGAGTCGCTTCTCCGGCAGTCAGGGGACGGATAGGCTGGCCGCCGGCGGGGATGTCTTCGATCACGCGAAGCCGGCGGGGCTCCCGCTCGGAGGCACCCCGCACGTCCTCACCCCGCACCGCGAAGCCATCCATGGCGCTGTTGTCCCAGGGTGGCAGGTCAACGGGGGAAAGCACATCCTCGTCGAGAACGTGCCCCAGAGCTAACAGCAGATGTCGCTGCTCGGAAGGTAGCGTTGTGACCGTTGTCAGGATGATCTCCCGCGCCTCGGCGACAGACACCCAGTCTGCGTGGTCTTCAGGCACGAGCCAGCGCTTCGGCACGCCGATGGTCGTCCGGCGTGTTGAGGTTCAGGAAGATGTGCTCGGGATTGCCCCAGCGGCGTACCTCCGCCAGGGGGATGCGCCGGACGGGAACGGCATCGAGCAGATCCACCAGCCGGTATCTGCCCTGTGTAAGCTGATTCCGGATCTGCGGCAGGCAGGAGACCGGATAAAAGGCGCACAGGGGTTCAATCTCACGGCGCCCGCCACTCTCCGGGAGCATTACGGCGTCGTCAGCCGCACGCTCGACGAGGGCGCGGAGCAGCCCTGAAGGAAGAAAGGGAGCATCACAGGGAACGCACAGGGCACCCTGCCGTCCCTCTTCGGCAGCCCAGGCCAGCGCAGCATGAATTCCACCCAGCGGCCCCGCCCCAGGCAGGGTATCAGCCCGTGAAGGGAGATCCAGTTCGGCGAACCATTCGGGGTTGTGGGTGATCAGGCGGGGCTCCAATCCCGCGTCACGCAGGGCATCCCGCACCCGCTCGACCACCGGCCGCCCACCGACGTTCGCCAGGGCCTTGCGGCTCCCGAAGCGGCGGCTCGCTCCGCCAGCGAGGATCGCGCCGATGCCGGGCGGGCTAGACACCGGGAACACAATTTGCGCCCTGGTGAGACTCGTTTCGGGAGCAGATCATCATCCGTGGGAGGGATTATGCCACGTTACGACGGCTACTTCTATCGAGGTTCCTGGCGCGGTTTCGCCGGGCCGGGAAGTGGGGGGCGATACGACCGTGACTTCGGACCGGAGCCGCGCCACGGCTCGTATGACCGGCAGTTCCGGCAGGAGCGCGGCCCCGGCTACCGCGTGCGGTACCGATCCCCCCCGGGAGGGTACGAGCGGAACTTTGAGCGTGGTCCCATGCACCGATACGATCAGTTCGCGCGGGGGCCTTTCATGCCGGATGACGCATACCGGCATCATCCGGAGTACGGGCGTCCTCCGCTGCACCGCTCGGGGCGCTGGCCGGCGGCGGGTCACGACCTCGCCGATGACGATGAGTTGAGCGATGAGGAGATCCGGGGGGCGGTGCTCGCCACCATGGAAGGGGACAGCTGGATCATCTCCGACCAGATCGGGGTGACGGTTGAGGACGGCGTGGTTACTCTTCAGGGTGTGGTGGGGGACTACATGGAGGCCCGCTACGCCTGGGACGACGCCTGGGAATCGGAGGGAGTGCGCGGCGTGATCAACCACCTCACGGTGCGCACCGAGGCACCTCCGTCCTAGTGGTCCTCGCCTGACCCGTAGCCGTCGGCCATCGGGCGGTCCGGCGGGACGTAGGGCATCCCATCCTGAATGGCGCTCTGCAGGCCGTGGGCGCCTGAAAGGTTTGCCCGTCCAGGTCCTCGATCAGGTGCTGGGCGGAGTCCTCGGTGCTCATGTTCCTTTTGCCGTGCTGATCATCCACCTCAAGATCGGCCACGGCAGCATCGTCGGCCGCCTCCGGAGCGTTCTCGCGATGCAGCTCGTCCACAATAAGCTCGTTGGCGAAGTCGCGGATCCCGAGCACGTCCGTCAGGATGTTTTCGGCGGTCCGCACCTCCGAGTCGGTCCCCACGCGGCCTGACAGGGTGACCAGGCCATTCCGCACGCTCACGTTGATCCACCCTGTGTCGAGCTCGGGCTGCTCGCTGAACTGCTGGATGATCAGATCGTAGAGTTCGTCATCGCTCAGGCCCTCCGTATCGAGCATCCGGTCGAAGTCACGCGCCATGGCGGGTCCCAATCATTGAAAGTGGTATGCGACTCCGAGCGAAAACCCCAGATTGTTCTTCCACCGGGACCGATCGTTATTGGCCGCGACCGGAAATCCCCGGGGAGCTGAAACTCTCCAGATCTGGTCCCGAATCTCGACTCGAAGTGAAGTTCGCGGGCTGACAAAGTAGTCGGTCCCCAGCCCCGCTCCCGCTGCAAAGTCGGGGCCCAGGCGGTAGCGCTCGGTGGCCGGTACGAAATCCTCGTCCGCTCCGCGGCCAGCGACGTCCGCCACCAATCCCCCCGTGGCGACGAGGTACGGCGCCAGATTGTTCCAGGCTCTGGGGCCGGTAAGATGGAAGCGGACTCCTCCCTCGACGAGGAGCAGGAGCACCCCGTTTTCGCCCGTGGGCAGTGGGCGCTGGATCGTGTCGCCAGGGAGCGCGTCGGTTTCGTACAGTCTGCGCTGACCCGGACTGAACCCGACCGCCGCCTCGCCGGAAACGGGTCCGGTGAACCGGAGGTTGTAGCGCAGTCCCAGGATCGGGGCAGAGCGTGGGCCCAGCTCCGCACCAGGGGCCTCCAGCAGATCGATCTGGCCGGCGTCGGTTACAATGTACCCGGCAAATGCACCCAGGGACTGCGTGGTTTCGATGTAGCGAAAGGGTGACGGGATGCGCTGTGCATGAAGCGCGGGAGTGCCCAGAACCGCCACCAGAATGAGACTTGAAAATAGGCGTAACATTCCACAAGCTACCCCGTTTCGGCGCCCACGCGCAAGCCCACACGCAGGTCGCGCCCGGTCATTTCGGGTGGCTGCGGAAGCTCCAGCAGGCCCAGCAGCGTCGGGGCGACGTCGCACAGTGCGCCGTCAGCCAAACTTTCGGCGGTTCGCCGCTCCCGCGGCTCCATCAGCACGATGCCGACGGGGTTGGTGGTGTGCGCGGTGTGCGGGCCATCGGTGGTGGGGTCCCACATCTGCTCGCAGTTCCCGTGGTCGGCCGTCACCAGGAGCGCGGTACCCGTTTGACGGCACGCGTCGACGACTCGCCCGAGGCAGGCATCCACCGTTTCGACTGCGCGGATCGCAGCCGTCAGCACGCCGGTATGACCCACCATGTCCGGGTTGGCATAGTTGCACACCAGCAGCTCGTACTGCTCGGACTGGATCGCCGCTACCAGACCGTCCGTGACTCCCGCGGCGCTCATCTCGGGCTGCAGATCGTAGGTTGCCACTTTCGGCGAGGGCACCATCCGGCGGGCTTCGCCCGCCGGAGGCTCCTCGACACCGCCGTTGAAGAAGTACGTCACGTGCGGGTACTTTTCGGTTTCCGCCGTCCGAAACCCGCGTCGCCCCGCAGCCGCGATCACATCCGCCAGCAGGTTGGTCATGGGTTGTGGCGGGAATACGGCGGGCAGGGGGAATTCCGCGTCATACTGCGTCAGAGTGGCCACCTGTATGTCCGGCCGGCCAGGGCCCCGGTCGAACTCGGTGAATGCCACATCAGCTAGCGCACGGGAAAGCTGCCGCACGCGATCCGCGCGGAAGTTGAAGAAGAGCACCCCGTCGCCGGGGCGAATCAGCCCCTGCGGCTCCCCATGCTCGTCCACGACTACGCGAGGCCGGACGAACTCGTCGTTTTCGCCTGCCCGGTACGCGGCGGCAAGCCCTTGCAGTGGTTCGTCGACTCGTTCGCCTTCGCCGTACACCAGCGCACGGTACGCCCGCTCCGTGCGCTCCCAGCGGCGGTCCCGGTCCATGGCATAAAAGCGGCCGGTGAGGGTGGCGACCGCGCAGCCGGTGTGGCCAACCAGCTCGGAAAGAAAGCCGTGCCCGGATTGCGGCGGGGTGTCACGTCCGTCGAGAAAGGCGTGCACGCGGACCTTCGGAACTCCGTGGCGCCTGGCGAGATCACAAAGCGCCAGCAGGTGTGCATCCTGCGCGTGGACGCCACCGCGACCGATCAGCCCTAAAAGGTGCAGCGTCGTTCCTTGCTCCCGCACCCCCCGCAACAGTTCGAGCAGGGTGGGATTGGTGGCCAGCTCGCCGGAGCTGATCGCTTGGCCAATGCGCAGCAGCGACTGCACGACGGTGCGGCCGGCGCCGAGGTTCAGGTGTCCGACCTCGGAGTTCCCCATCTGGCCTTCGGGAAGACCCACGGCGGGTCCATGGGTGGTGAGCCGGGCACGTGGATACGCGCCACTCTCCCAGAGCTCTCCCCATGTGGGGGTGTGGGCCTGGGCAACGGCATTGTCCCAGGTTGACTCTCTCAATCCCCACCCATCGAGGATCACCAGGACGGCACGGGAGGAAGCTGGATCGGGCATTGGTAGGCTGGACGAAACCACGATTGACATGCACCCGTGTGCAGGATTATTCTTGCACATCCGCCGAGCATGCTAATGTACCGGCGCCCAGAGCGCCGTGCCAGCCCTGGGGCTCCCATTTTCCGTGCTCAACCTTCACCTCCGTACGCCATGAAGCTACCCATCCGCCTGCCTGTTCTCCTCGGCATCGCGCCACTCGGCCTTCTTCTCGGCCTGGCGGACTCACCTGTTCTTGCCAGCGCCAGAGCCGCCAATTCGCCGCCTGTGAGGCCACCGCTGAGCGTTCGGGTCCCAAAGCTGACATTCGGCAAGTCCGGCATGCTCCGGGTGGTAACGACGAATCCGGGCGAGCCGCTGAACCTGCGCGTTTCACTGGATGGGGTTGACCCGGCGGAGGTGCTGTACCGCTGGCTTCCGCTGCATGGCACCGGGAGCATGCTCCCCATCACGGAGTCCCCCTTCGCGAACGGCATTGTGGCGCCCAGCGAGCCGGGCATCTGGCGGCTGCGGCTCCGGGCCGGATCAATCCGGGAAGAAATCAAGGATCTGACGGTCGTGGTCCGCGTGCCCTTCGCCGCCAAGGAGGACGGGCAGATCAACGGCTATCGCGTCGGCAGGTATGCCACGGAGGGCCGGGACCTCTATGACGCGTATTCGCCCCCGACCGGTTTCATCGAGGTGACTCCGGAAAACCAGGACCTGCAGCTTTCCGAGCATCTGCGCCTTCGGCAGTTCGTCACCAAGAACCAGCACGGGATCTGGCCCAAGTACCTCGCTCTTGACCTGCGCCTCATCGACAAGCTCGAGCTGGTCGTGCAGGAGCTCAACGCCATGGGAATCCCCGCACGGCGGATGGCGGTGATGAGCGGCTTCCGTACCCCCGACTACAACGGCCCGGGCGAGGGCGGGCGAGCCAGGCTGTCACGCCACACCTACGGGGACGCGGCGGACGTCTGGGTGGACAACGACGGGAACGGATACATCGACGACCTGAACGGGGATGGACGGATCGATGCCAACGACGCGGCGGTGATGCGCATCGCCGCGGATCGGGTGGAGGCCAGGTATCCGGAGCTGACCGGTGGCAACGGGGTGTACACCTCCACCCCGGAACACGGGCCCTTTATTCACATCGACGTGCGGGGGGACCGCGCCCGCTGGTAAGCATCACTTTGCCTTCTTAAGCAGCGCGCCCAGCCGGCCGAAGTGCTCCTCGTACTGCGGCCGGCGATCGGGAGCCCGCAGCACGGCGGCGGGATGGAAGAGCGGGAACAGGCTCAGCGACGCACCCGCGTAATCGATTCGCTGCACTTGGCCCTGTAGCCTGGTGATCTTGCCACCAGCAATGAAGTGCTCCAGGGCATACCGCCCCAGGGGTGCCACCAGTCGGGGCTGGATCAAGCGAATTTGTTCAGAGAGCCAGCCGGCACACGCCCGGATCTCCTGCGGCTTGGGATTCCGGTTTTCCGGAGGCCGGCAGCGCACCACGTTGGCGATGAACACGTCCTCCCGCGCGATGCCGATTTTCTCCAGCATCGCGTTCAGCAGCTTTCCCGAAGCACCGACGAAGGGCACACCCGCCCGGTCCTCGTTCGCCCCCGGGGCCTCCCCCACCAACATCAGCTTTGCCTGTTGACTCCCCGCTCCGGGCACCACCTTGGTGCGCGAAAGCGACAGGTCGCACCGGGTGCAGCGCACCATAACCCGGTGAAGAAGGGGGAGCGATGGCGGGCTCGGAATTTCAGCGGGGAAGCCGGGAGGCTCGACTGGTGTCGTGGGCATTATGGGACCGGGACCGGGGAATGAATCTTTCGGCAGCGCCAGCCGTATCATAAGCATGACCTGTTCCACCTGTGGTGCTCCCGTTCCCGCGGGTCGCAGCCGCTGCGCGACGTGCGGTGCTCCCGTGACCGAGCGCGCCGTGCCCGGGCTGGTGGTGGCCCATGCCTGCCCCCGGTGCCGCTATGCCGGGAGTGGCGAGTCTTATTTCGCCCGCGGTACCAACGTCGCGAAGCTGCTGGGGATCACCGTGCTGACCGGCGGGTTCGGGGCCCCGGTCTACTATCTGCTGCGTCACAGTCACAAGATATGCCCCCGGTGCGGGATGAACTGGGGTGAGCAGGGCCGACGCAGTCTGGTGCGGGCGCCAGCGAGCCAGGCACGCGAAGCCGAATTGGTACCTCCCGATCGTTCCGAGCTTTCGCTCAAGCGGGGCACCTTCGTGCTTTATACGCTCGCGGCGCTACTCGCCGGTGGAGGTGCAGTGCAGGGAGATGTCGGGCAGATGGCTGCGGGAGTGGGAGCGGCAGCAGGCGGGTATGTGATGCAGCGCAACCTCCGGCAAGCACGGGAGCGGCGCCGCCAGATGCTGCTGGAATCCCTCGTGCCCACGGTGCTCCGGCTAGCGGCGCAGCACGGTGGCCATCTCACGGTGTCCGATGTAGCCGCAGGGCTGGGATGGACGCTGCCGAGGGCTACCAAGGTGCTGCAGCACCTTGATGACGGTATCCGGGTCGACTCGCGGGTGACGGACGAAGGGATGATCGTGTACGAATTCCGGGAGCTGATCGGCCGCGGGGCCGCGGACGTTCGGGGCGAGCTGCTCGCTTAAGCCAGGGCGCCCTCGGCGGTCAGGGCGGCCTCCTCGATACCCGGTGCGTCAGGACGCTTGGCGCGGCGCTTGATTTCAGCCACCAGCTCACCAAGCTCCGCGAGCCCACGCCGCTTGCCAGGCTCTACGTGCAGGATCGCGACCGACAGCCGGGTGAGCGGAAAGGAGCGCATGACCCCGTCACGATCCATCGCGCGATAGGTTCCTGCGCCGACTACGTCCCGTGGCACGTGCCGCAGCAGATTGGCCCGGAAGCCGTCCTGCACCTCCTCCACCAGCCGACGTGCGTTCTCCGGGCGGCAGAGCAGGATGAAGTCGTCACCTCCGATGTGCCCCACAAAGGTGTCCGCCCCGCCAGCGGAACCCAGCAGCGTGTGTGCGACTTCGCGGATCACCTCGTCGCATACCCTGAAGCCGAAGCGGTCGGAGAACGGCTTGAAGTTGTCCAGGTCAAGATAACAGATCGCGAACGGCTCACTCCCACCCTGACGACGGTCGAGCTCCGAGCTGATCGCCTCACCTCCCGGAAGCCCGGTGGTGGGGTTGCGGTCGAGCCCGCGCTGCGTCAGCCGGAGCAGAGCGCGTACACGCGCGATCAGCTCACGAGGGTCGAACGGCTTCGCCAGGTAGTCGTCCGCGCCCGCCTCAAAGCCGTCCAGACGATCGTGTACTGCCTGCTGCGCTGTGAGAATCAGGACGGGAAGGTGAGCCAGGCGGGGATCTCCCTTGATCCTCCGGCACACCTCCAGCCCGTCAGGCGTGCCCATCCGGTAGTCAAGCAGGGCCAGGTCCGCCACTCCGCGCTGGAGTTCCGCCAGCGCTTCGCGCCCGCTCCGGGCGAGGCGCACCTGGTATCCCGCGGCCCGGAGGGCATCATTGACCATCTGGCGCGTTGCCACATCGTCGTCCGCGAACAAGATTTCGCTCATCGATACCGCATAGTCTCGTGCGTCACCAGAATACGAGGATTCTACGTGGAATGCCGTGCTAAGTTCCGCACGCTTGGTAGGGCGGAACGCCAAACCTACTATCTTGTTGGATGGAGCACAGCCCCCACGGGTGAGTACCTCCGATCCACTTCCCCAGGAGAAACGCAATGATTGCTGCCGTTGTATTGATTCGCACCCAGCCGGGTGACATTCCCGAGATTGCCCGGCGGATCGCGAGTGTGGAGGGCGTGGCGGAGGTGTATTCTGTCTCCGGAGAGTACGACCTGGTCGCTATCGTGCGTGTGGCGGAGTACGAGCGGATCGCCCAGATCGTTACGGAGGAGATCGCGCGCGTTCCTGGTCTGGAGCGAACCTATACCCTGACAGCCTTCCGCGTCTACTCCAAGCAGGACGCGGAAGCCGCCTGGGATATGTTCGATTAGGGGCTACGCAGTACGGCGCGCACCGGCGCGCCGTCCGCGCCGACCAGCTTGAGAGGAAGCGCAATCAGCTCATAAGGCCCCGGCGGAACATGGGCGAGATCGAGCCCCTCCAGAATGCGAATTCCCGCGGCGTCCAGCGCGTGGTGATTGGGAAGATGCTTGCTGTCGATCTGGTCCACGGAGGGCAGATCGACTCCGACCAACAAGACCCCGCTTTCTCCCAAGCGCCCTGCGACGCCCGGGGCGAGCACCGGGATTTGCTCCGGGAACCGTGCAGAGTCCAGCCACCCATCCGTGCGAAAAAGCACTCGCGGGGTACGGGCGAGGTCCTGTTCCGCCAGCACCTCCCAGGGGATCTGCTCCCGGCCGCGTGCGTCCACCACCAGCGCAGGTCCGAGATACGTGCTCAGCTCCAGCGCATCGCTGCGGGGACCATCGCTCCGGTAGTGAAAGGGAGCGTCGACGTGTGTCCCCGAATGCACGCTGCTGGAGATCGCTCCCACATTCACCGAGCTACCCTCGCTCTGCCTGGCCGTAAGCTCGAACCGGAACGGGCGGTCGCCGGGCCAGGGTGCCAGCGTGCTATCCAGCAGGCGGGAAATGTCATAGATGTTCATGTCAGGCCACCAGCTCCCGTTCAGCAGCGTGCGCCTCGTACTGCCGCTCGTCCACGATGGTGCGGAGCCGCTGGACGGCCTGATAACAGTCCCGGAACGGGTTGTAGAGCGCTACCGGAGCCAGGCGGATCAGGTCAGGCGGGCGGAAGTCCGGGATCACTCCGGAGTGCTTCAGTGCCCTGCACACCCGTACTGCCTCCGGGTGCGCCAGTGAAACGTGGCCTCCGCGCCGGTGCTCCTGGGGGGGCGTGACCACCCGGAATCCCCGGCTTGCCAGCCCGGCATCGGCGAGCTCGATCAGGTACCCGGTGAGTGCCAGCGACTTGTGCCGGAGCCGCTCCATCCCCGCCTCGGCGAAGATGGGGAGCGAGCCGGCCAGCCCGGCCATGCCGAGGATGTCCGGAGTGCCAATCTGCATCGCGCCAGCGCTGGGGGCAGGCTCCAGGACGGGGCCCATGTCGAACTGGCGCTCCTTGCGCGAGCCGAACCACCCCGCCAGCCCGGGCGAGCGTCCGAAGTGCCGCCGATTCAGGTACAGGCCTGCGACCGCGCCCGGGCCGCCGTTCAGGTACTTGTAGCTGCACCAGAAGGCGAAGTCCACTCCCCACTCGTCGAAGCGGTGGGTACTTGTAGCTGCACCAGAAGGCGAAGTCCACTCCCCACTCGTCGAAGCGGTGCGGAACGGCACCGATGGAGTGCGAACAATCCCACCCGACCAGGACTCCACGCTCACGCGCGGCGTGAGTCACCCGCGCCATGTCCAGCAGCTGCCCGCTGGTGTAGATCACCGACGGCAGAACCAGCAACTGCACGTCGTCCGTCATCGCGGCGATGATGTCTGGCTCATCCAGCGTGAGCCCGTCACGACTGCGCACCCGGGTCAGATGCCGGGCGGGATCGAGTCCACGCAGCCCAAGCTGGCTCTGCAGAGCGTACAGGTCCGAGGGGAAGTTCAGCTCGTCCGCCAGCAGCACGGTCCGGGGGCTGCTGGGATCCCAGAGCGTGGCGACGAGCTGGTGCAGATTGACGGTGGTGGAGTTGGCGACGATGGTTTCCTCCGCTGCGGCCCCGATCAGCGGCGCTACGCTCTCCGCCAGCGTTTCCGCGAGGGTGAACCAGGGCGGGGAAGCTTCCGTCCACCCGTCGATTCCCAGGGTCTTCCACTCTTGTAGCACGCGCAGTACCGATGTTTCGGCGTCGCGGGAAAGCAGCCCGAGCGAGTTGCCGTCCAGGTAGATCTGCCCGGGCCGATGGTAGAAACGCTCCTGGTATTCCGCGAGTGAGTCCTCGGCGTCCAGCTTCCGGGCATACGCGAGCGTGGGTTGAAAGCTCATGTCTGCGGGCTGATTGCTTTCTTCTTGAACGACCAGGTGAAGGTAAACCGCGCGACCTCGGTCCCGTCCGCCATTCGTCCCACGGTTTCCGCGTCTACGGTCACTCCCTCCCCACTCTCCACCGCCTGCTGCACAACACGGCTCATTGCCTGTACCCCTTCATACCTGAAGACTACCCGGCCCGTCGCTTTCTTCCCGAAACTCCCGTGCACATCCGTGACCAGCATGGAGATCCGCACTCCGGCTGCCTGCACCGCCACCATAGCGGGAGCCCCCGTAGACAGCTCCGCCGCCATGGTGAGCGCGGCGAAGTAGGTGCTGCGAAAGGGATTCTGGGTGCGCCAGCCGCGGGGCACGGATACCGCACACCGATTGTCGTCCAGGTGCTCGACACGCAGCCCCGCGAACCACGCGAGCGGAAGCCTGGCGAGCATGAACGCGCGCATGGCCCACGGGCTCAGCATGCGGCGGCGGAGTGCGTCAGCGTCGGGCATGGCGGTGTGCTGGGGAGCAAACGCTCCATAATGCCCCGCTCTGCGTGGGGTGGGCAAGGCCGAAGTGCCGCTACGTCATCTTGCCCCTCTGGCTACGTCTTCTTGGGGCGGCAACAGAGCCTGTGAGGAGGCAAGTTGTCTTTGCGCGATTCAGCAGCCGATGCTCAACGCTTTCGGAGACGTATTCCGGAACAGATTCGGGCTCACGCCGCGTGGATCAGGCTGAGGTTGGTGGGGATCCGCCTCCCTGCGAGGCCGTACCTCCGGGTCTCATGTGTGAAGCATCATAACCCGTAGCTGCGCACCGTATCGCTCGGCACCGTGCCGGGCGGTGCACCCCCGTGTCACTGTTTTGGCGGTGCCGATTACATCCGGCTGTTTTGGAGAAGACAAACATGATGACGATCCATTGGATCGTGCCCTGGTTCCTGCTCGGGTTCAGATCTGGCTTCAGGAGATATTGCAGTCTCACACTTCCGCTCCTGGCCGGGTGTGCCGCCCTGGGGGGCTGCCAGGAGCCCACGGCGGCTGTATCCAATGGGGTAGAGATCTTCTGGCAGCAATAAGGACCGTGCGGGAGCAACCAATGTCCCGTAGAGTACCGCGACCGGGGTTTTCCGCGCGGCAGACTGGTTGGAACTGGAGACGTGGTGGCCGTCCCCGCCTGGGACCTCTACGGGCTGGACAAGAAGATGGGGCAGGTGCGCTGGAAGCTGGCTCCATAAGACGACTTCCCAGGGGCGGGTGTGGTGCTCGGCGAAGACGCCGTGGCGCTGGAAGCGGCCATGGGACGGGTGCTCTGGAAGACACCTCATCCCCGCGCCCGAGGAGCCGGCCAACAGCGGGATAGTGGAGATGGGGGCGCTGACACCCGAGCGCTACGTCGTCTCCTCTCCGAATGGGAGAATCTACGCGCTGGAGCGCAAGACCGGCGTCATCCGATGGGAGACCCGAGGCGCTGCGGGATACTACACTCCCGGCGTGGTGGTGCTCGGAGATGTGGCAATCACGGCCGGCGACGCAGGATTTGTTGAGGGGTTCGATCTCGCCACGGCAAAACAGCGATGGAGGGTGAAGACCGACGGTTCCATCATAGACCCGGTTGCTACAGCCAGCAATTCCGCACTCGTAGTTAACGGGATTCTCCGGGCGGTTACGGCCGAAGGCAAGCTCCTGTGGCAGCATCAGGCGGGGGAGTTCGTGCCGTACTCCACGGGAGCACGCGTCCACGGCGATAGAATCTATTTCGGGACCAACTACGGGGGGGGCGAAGGCTTCTACGCGTTGCGACTTCCCCAGTACTGTTAGCCGCGCATTCCGAAGCGAGTCGGCTCAAGAAGTTAATTGTCCATCAACCTATGGAGGTTTACCGATTCGCTGCTCCCCGCGGGGGCGGCGCGGTCCAGGGCTCGGGCCCACGGTGGCGCTGGCTCGCCACCATCGGTCTTACCACGAAAATCCCGGAGAAGTCGTTATTGGGGTTCTCAACGGGGTGGTAGTGGGCGTTCACGGGAGCGCTGATTCGGCGATTATCGGTTGCTGGGAAGGGTTGCGCGAGGTGAAGGGTTTCGAGAATGACAGCCGACGCACTAAATCATCGTGGGCGAAGTGTCATTCGATGCACGACTCGTGCTTCGGCCTTTGCGCGCTCAAGGGGAATGAGCCACAACCTGCCCGTTCTCCAGAGCGGCGTCTGGTCACGGTAATGCTTGGAGAACGGCAGTCCTGACTGGCCGGTGGGGATCACGAATCCTGTCCCGTCCAAGTCCCCCATGTCCACCACGTGGCGCTGGCTCGCACCATGGGTGTTGGTAAATGGAAGGCGGTTGCCATAGCTGGCGACGTTCACCGTGTTCGGCGATCCGCTGTTGGGGAAGGGTCCAATATTGAGATCCAGGGCGCGTGCGAGTGCCGCGACCGTGCCCAGCGCGTGATTGATGCGGGTGGCGTGCAGGTCACCCCAGGATCGTGCTCCGACACTGTCGATGGCCTCGCGCATCGCCGCGCTCGCAAGTCCCCCAAGAGATTCGGTTGTATCCGTGCGAACGTCGTTCACCCAGGGACTGCTTCCGGCGTCCAGAATTCGGTTCAACGTGGCCCGGGAAAGTACATGCTCTGTGTCCCGAACTCATCCGCTCCGATGCGGTGACGCAGCACTTCGTACCAGGTGTAAAGAGCGCGGCTGCTCGGGATTCGACCCGTGCCTCGCCGTTCCACTCCTGGTAGCCGGACGGTCTCCGGCTTATTGGCACGCTCGGCGGCGCGGATCGCGTGCGGCTAGCGCACGGCCATCAGGTCCCGCACGTCCATCTGCTGCGCGGCCACTTCGGTGGCGGTAAAGCCCGTCCGGTCTCCACCATCTCCTGGATGCGCATCGCCCGCCACGGCTCCGCCCACTCCGTGGTGATGTGGTGCAGGTACCCGGCCCGATCTGCCGGTTGTTGGCCGTGACGATGAACCCCGCAGCCGGGTTCATGACGTGCGGGTGCTCGCTGAAATCCAGAAAGCGCTCCCACCTGTGTGCATCCGTCCATCCGGGCACCGGCAGCACCCCGTCACCGCTGCGCCGAACCGGGACACGGCCGGACATCCAGTAGCCAAATGCGCCGGCGGTGTCTGCGAAGACTACGTTCTGGTGCGGATTGTTGAAGCTGCCGAGTGCCTGAACGAATTCGCCGACAGTGCGGGCGCGATTCATCTCGATCAGGGCGCGAAACTCCGTCGAGGGTCCAGCGAAGCCCAGCGCATGGCCAGCGTGCGCTCGCCAGCCCGGGGCTCCACGCTGGAGATGATCGGTCCGTGGCGGCTGGTGCGGACCTGATGCACGATGGGTTCAGCACCTCGTACCTGGATAATTTCGGGGCGCACCGCAAAGCGCTGCCAGCCGCCGGGCGTCTGGTAAAGCGTGGAGTCGCTGGGGTGGATACGCTCCACGTAAAAGTCCACGTCATCCACCATGGCGTTGGTGAATCCCCAGGCGACGCCTGCGGAACGCCCGGCCACCACCACCGGCGTCCCCGGAATGGTCATTCCGGTGACGTTGAATCCACCGCCGTGCAGCGCCGCCAGGTACCAGAGCGAAGGTGCCCGCAGCGCCAGGTGCATGTCGTTCGCCAGGATCGGCTTGCCCGAGCGGGTGCGTGAGCCGCCGATCACCCATGCGTTGGAGGCATGCGCCGCCGAAACGCCGGCCAGCAGCCGAAGCGCCGCTTCAGGAATCCGGGGATGGATTCGTCGCCCAGGATGCGCGTGTCCCACTCGGGGTACTCCGGCCGCATCTCCCGAGCACGCTCCGGTCCCACGATGTCCACCGCGCGTTGCAGGTCCAGATCCAGATTCCATGAGGCGAGGTCCCATGCCATGATCTTGCCGATAGCGAGGGTGTTGCGGACCGTCCACGGTTTGGGGCGGAACCGGAGGGTGATGAACTCGGGCGGCAGCGCGCGCGGATGGTCCCGAATCCACGCGTTCACCCCATCGGCGTATGCGGAGAGTAGCGTGCGGCTCTGCGGATCCAGCAATCGCTCGTTTTCTCCCGCCGCGCGACCCATCCCGACCGTCCGGAGAAAACGGTCGGTGTCAACCAACTCGGACCCGAGCACCTCCGCCATCCGCCCGTCGGCAACGCGTCGGAACAGCTCCATCTGCCACAGGCGATCCTGGGCGTGCACGTAGCCCATGGCCCGGAACAGATCGGCTTCGTTGGCTGCCCATACGTGGGGCACGCCCAGCGAGTCCCGCCACACCTCGACGGGAGCAGACAGCCCATTGAGCACCGCTCCCCGCCCGGGGTCAGGCACGGCCGAGCGTACGTAGAAGAGCCCACCTGCCGCACGAAGCCGACCAGCAGGAGCAGACTGATCAGGGCGATTGCGACTCGTTTCATAAACCGGAGGACGGCAACATATGCGCACGTCGTAGAACGCGAGCTTGTTACCGCTTGACACAATCTAATACGGCGCGTAACGTTCACTCAGAGTGGAACAAGTTCGGTTCTACGTGCGACCAGAAGGCGCAGATGCGATGGGGCCGGAGTAAAACCAGCGGTAGCTACAACTTCACCGACCGGGTGCGCAAAGTACTCGCGATGACACGCGAAGAGGCGATCCGACTGCAACATCACTACGTCGGCACCGAGCACATCCTGCTCGGGTTGATCCGTGAGCGAGGGTGTCGCCGCCGCGGTTTTGACCAACTTTTCGGTGCGCCCGGAGCAAGTTCGGGAGAGGGTAGAGGGTCCGTGCGTCCCGGCAGAGCCACCATGTCCGCTCGGCGAACTGCCGTACAACACCGGCGCAAAAAAGTGCTGGAGTTCGCGATGGCAGAGGCTCCCTAAATCACAACTACACCGGGACCGAACACCTGTTGCTGGGGCTGCTAAGGGACAGAGGGGATCGCCGCCGAGGTGCTGAATCAGTTGGGGATCGCTTTGGACGAGGCGCGAGCGAAGTGCTGCGCTTGTTTGGAGCACCGACGCCTCCACGCCTCCCCTTGTCCATTCAGATCGACGACAATTCAGGCGCGCGCAAATCATCTCCCAGATACAGGAATCGGTGGCCACGGATCGGCGCGCTGGAGATCGCCTGCCGCCGGTGCGTCAGCTTGCTGATCTGCTAGACATCGCGCCAGGGACGGTAGCGCGGGCTTACGGAGAACTGGAGCGGCTGGGAGTGGTAGTCACCGAGGGAGCACGGGGGACGCGAGTAGCACCGCGTAAGCCGGTGCCACTCCCCCAGGACCAACGGCAGGACACCCTGGCTGGACTGCTTCGCCCCGTCGCTGTTGCCGCGTTCCACCTCTGCCACCGCTCCAGATCTACGCTCTGGACTGGAACGCGCGATGGAAGGAATTTTTGACGGCGAGCCGGGCACGAAAACGACCGGGGGGTGAAATCATGAACTACAATTTCACAGACCAGGTGCGCAAGGTACTCGCGATGGCACGTGAGGAGGTAATTCGGCTGCACCATGACTATGTCGGCACCGAGCACATCCTGCTCGGCTGATCCGCGAAGAGGGTATGGCCGTGGCCGTCCTGACCAACCTGTCGGTTGATCTGGAGCAGGTACAGGAGCGTTGAGAATTCCGTCCGACCAGGCAAGCCCCGTTACGCTCTTGGCGAACTACCATACAACCGCCGGGCCAAGAAAGTGCTGGAGTTCGCCATGGCCGAGGCCCGCGAGCTCAATCACGACTATGTGGGCACCGAACACCTGCTGCTTGGCTTGCTGCGTGAGGAAAGGGGTGTCGCGGGCGACGTACTGACACGACTGGGCATGTCGTTGGGCGGGCGCGGCAGGAAACCGTGAGGCTGCTGAGTTCTGCTGAGCCAGGGTGTCGCGCTTCAGCAGAGACGCGGGTGAGGTCGTGAACTTCAACTTCACGGATAGGGTGCGAAAGGCACTCGCGATGGCACGCGAGGAGGCGTGTCGGCTACAACACGATTATGTCGGCACGGAGGAGCCTGATCTGCGAGGCAGAAGGTGTGGCCGCCGCCGTTTTGACCAACCTTTCCGTGGATCTGGAGCAGGTGCAGGAGCGTGTAGCGGTGCGCCGCGGGAAGGCTTGCGCGGCTCACCTCCCGCGCCAAGAAGGTACTGGAGTTCGCCATGGCCGAGGCCCGAGACTTCGGTCACAGCTACGTCGGCACTGAGCACCTTCTGCTGGGCCTGCTGCGCGAGGAGAAGGGGTCGCTGCCGACACGTCGGTGTTTCGCTCGAGGATGCCCGCCGCGAGACCGCTAAGCTGCTCGGTAGTGAGCCGCCAGCGCCACGTCTCAGCAGGAATGTGGATGAAGCAGATCTTGCGCGGTCACCGCTTTCTGATCAGCTCCACCAAATGCTGGGATTGCTCCATCCCGCCGCCATGATTGCGCTGCGCCTCGGCGCGAACGCTGGGGAATTGCGTGCCGCCCTTGAGCGAGCGATTGAGGAAGTCTTCGACCGTAACTGATTTAAGCCTTACGGTAGCAACTCCTCCATCACTTCGCGGATTGCATCACCGCCGAACCCCCGTCGCGCAAGAAAGGCATGCAGCCGTGCCCGGGCTTTGGGGCGTTCTTCTCCCGCGCGCGGTCGCCACTTCGCCGCAGCAGCGTGCGCGAGCTCGCTTTCCGAGACATCCTCGCGTTCAAACACCTCCACGATCGCTTCCTGAGCCTCTTCAGCGTCTACGCCCCTGGCGCGAAGTTCCTGCACCAGTCGGTGCTTGCCCTTGGGGCGAAGCCGTACCCGATCGCGCACGAAGGTTTCGGCGAACGCGCTGTCGTTCACCAGTCCCTGGTCTACCAGGCTTGTCACGCAGGGGTCTACAATTTCCTCCGGGAACTCCTTTTGGAGCAGGCGGCGGCGTAGCTCGGTAGCGGTACGCGGGCGAAAGGAGAGTAGCACCAGAGCGGCCTCGCGAGCTTTCCACGCCTGGTCGCGGGCTTCCAGCTCCCGCAGGGTCGCTTCGCTGATCGGGTCGCCCACGTGCAGGTGAGCGCCGTAGGCGATCTCCGCGGCGAGCGCCAGCCGGAATGTTCCATCCACATGGAGGTCGACGCGTTCCGCATTGCGCGCTTGCGGCTGCAGGGCGGTGATCTTCATCGTGCAGCATCATACCCTTGTCCATGCCTCCGGTGCCGGTTATCCTTGCGCCGATGGCTACCACCCTGGCGCCCCGGGACTTCGCCGCCCTTCGAGCGCGGGAGTTCCCCGGTGTGTGCGAGGTCGCCTACCTGAACGCCGCCGCGGTAGCTCCGATTCCCGAGCGCACCCGCCTTGCAACGGAAGCGTACGGACAGCGGCGCACCCGGCCCCACGAGCTGAAGGCCGACGATTTTGACGGCGTGCTGGAGCGGGCCCGCGCTGCCGCGGCACGCCTGATCGGTGCGGACTCCACCGAGATCGCGCTGGGATCGAACACCAGCTTCGGGTTGAACCTGGCCGCACATGCTCTCCCTATGGAGCCCGGAAGTGCCGTGGTGATCAGCGATCGTGAGTTCCCGGCGAACGTTTATCCCTGGATGCGGCAAAGGGAGCGTGGTGTGCGTCTGGAGATTGTGCCCACGGACCCGCTCGGCCGCCCCGATGAAGAACGACTGCTCGAACGGCTGGACCGGGGCGATGTTTCGGTCTTCGCGCTTTCCGCGGTCCAGTTCGCGTCCGGCTATTGTGCTGATCTCACGCGATTCGGGCGCTTCTGCTCCGAGCGGGGAATCTGGTTCGTGGTGGACGCGATCCAGGCACTTGGCCAGGTGGAGATTGATGTCCGCCAGGCGGGAATCGACATCCTCGCCACCGGAGGACACAAGTGGCTGTGCGCTCCGTTTGGAACCGGCTTCGCATATGTTCGCCGGGAACTGCAGGATCGGCTGGAGCCTCACCTTGTGGGGTGGACCGGAATGCAGGCGTGCACCGACTATACACGACTGCTGGACTACCAGTACAAGTTTCTTCCGGATGCCCGCCGGTATGAGCCCGCGACGCACGGCCTCCAGGACCTGGTGGGATTGACCGAGTCCATCCAGCTCCTTGTGGAGGCCGGTATCAGCCGAATCGGGGCACACCAGCAGGAGGTGCTGCAGCCCCTGCTCGACTGGTTGGCCGGGCACCCGGAGGTCCAGGTGATCAGCGACCTTTCTCCAGCACGCCGGACCGGGATCCTGTGCTTTCAGCCCGCCGGCCCGGAAAACACCTTTCATTCACTCGCTGACGCCGGCGTTGTGTGCGTGCTGCGCGAGGGTGCCATTCGCATTGCGCCGCACCTGTACAACACCGTCGATGACGTGGCACGCGTGGTGAGCGTGCTCAACCGCACAAATCCCTGATGGTATTCAACCGGCTCAGCAACCTTGTGGATGAGGTACGGGCGGAGTTTGCTCCTGACCCCCGCGTTTCAGTGTTCGAAGTGGAGGTGCAGGTCGGAAGCTCGGGCGTCACGCTCCAGGGTGTCTCATCGGAGCCCGCCGCGGTCGAAGCGCTGCACCAGCGTGCGGCGTTGCTCGACTCTGGTATCGCGGTCCATGACACTGTTACCCGGCTGCCGCATCTGCGGAATGGGGCCGCGACGCATGCGGTCGTGAGCGCGGCCGTGGCTCCGATGATGGCCACCCCGCTCATCTCCGACAGCCAGGTGTCCCAGGTGGTCTTGGGGCATCGGTTGATGGTACTCCGCCAGCGCGGGCGGTGGCTACAATGCCGATCCGACGATGGATACATCGGGTGGATACATCGTGGCTATGTTGTTCCGATGGCCGAGGTGGAGGCCCGCGTTTGGGAGATTGGGACCGAGGGCGAAGCCTGTGTGTCGCTCGGCGCGGAGGTGCGGGGGGATGACGGCGAGCTGATCTTGCGCCTTCCCTGGGGAGCACGGGTGATCCGGCGGGGCGACGGCAGGGTGCTGCTTCCCGATGGGCGCACGGGTGAGATGACCGGCGATATCATTGCCGTCGCGGATATGCCGCGGCGGTTCCCCACCCATGGCGAGGCGATCTGTGCCACCGCCTCCGCTTGGGTCGGTGCCCCTTACCTGTGGGGTGGTGTCACACAGGCGGGGGTTGATTGCAGTGGCCTGGTCCAGGTGCTTTACCGCACGCATGGCCTGCAGCTCCCTCGGGACTCGGACCAGCAGGCCCGCACGGGTGAGCCGGTGGAACCGGGGCGCGGCTGGGCGAAGCTGCGCGCGGGTGACGTGCTCTTCTTCGCCGAAGAAGCCGATCGGATTACTCATGTAACCCTGTCGCTGGGCGGCTGCGGCATCGTACACGCGTCCCTCGGGAACGGCGGTGTGGCCCGCAACAGCCTGCTGGGAGAGCTGGAGTACGAGAAGGAGCTGGGACGTATCTTCGTGTGCGCCCGGCGTATGATTTCGTAGCTGTGCGGCCCCACCTTGGCGAAAGATTCGGCGAATGAGCGAACCCCATCCCGCAGCCGGTCCCGTAGAGAGTGCTCCGCCGCGCTGGATCGATCGCGCGCTCAACACCATCGAGCGCGTGGGCAATCAGCTTCCGGACCCGGCAGCGCTCTTCCTGATTCTGCTCATCGTGGTGTGGGTCGTGTCCGCGCTGCTCGCGCCCATGCAGTTCGCGGAGATCGACCCGCGAAGCGGAGAGCCCATCCGGGTGATCAATCAACTGACCGGCGGCGCGATCGCCACCTTCCTCTCGAAGATGGTGACGACATTCACCGGATTTCATCCGCTGGGTGTCGTGCTCGTCGCGCTGCTGGGCGTAGGGGTGGCGGAGCATACCGGCTTCATCAATGCGTCGCTCAAGGGGCTGCTGAGCTTCACCTCGGCGAAGCTGGTTACGCCGATGCTGATTCTAGTGGCCGTTGTAAGCCACACGGCGGCCGATGCGGGCTATGTGCTCGTCATCCCTTTGGGCGGAGTGATCTTTTACGCGGCGGGGCGCCACCCGCTGGCGGGCATTGCGGCTGCATTCGCTGGAGTGTCCGGCGGGTTCAGCGCCAACTTCGTTCCCTCCAGCCTGGACCCGTTGCTGTCTGGACTGACGCAGTCCGCCGCCCAGATCATCGCTCCGGAAAGACTGGTCAACCCGCTCTGCAACTGGTTCTTCACCGGGGCGTCGAGCCTGCTCATCATCGCTCTCGGCTGGTATCTCACTGATCGCGTGATCGAGCCCCGGCTGCGCAACGTGGAGATCGACGGGGATGTTGCCGAGATTCCGCGGATGGAGGAGCTCGGTAGCCGCGAGCGCCGTGGCCTGTGGGCGGGGATGGCGACGCTTGTCATAGGCGTCCTCGTCCTGGTTCTGGTTTCGTCGCCGACAGGCTCGCCGCTGCGCTCACCCGAAGGCGCGCTGACCGCGTCGACCGCGCCGCTGATGCAGTCCATCGTTCCCCTGATCTTTTTGCTTTTTCTCCTTCCCGGCACCGTCTACGGGTATGTAGCCGGAACAGTGGAAAGCCACCGGGACATCATCAAGGGGATGAGCAAGAGCATGAGCACCATGGGGTACTACATCGTGCTCGCCTTTTTCGCATCGCTCTTCATCGCGGCGTTCGGGCAGTCCAACATCGGCGCGCTGCTCGCCCTCAAGGGCGCGGGCGTTCTCCGGGCGCTTGAGCTTCCGGGTCAGATCACGATAGTCGGCATCATCCTGCTGACCGGCTTCGTCAACCTGCTCATCGGCTCTGCCTCCGCGAAATGGGCGCTGCTGGCCCCAATCTTCGTCCCCATGTTGATGCAGCTCGGCCTTTCGCCGGAGCTCACTCAAGCCGCCTACCGCGTGGGCGACTCGACGACCAACATCATCACCCCGCTGATGCCCTACTTCCCGCTGGTGGTGGTGTATGGGCAGCGGTATGTCAGGAATACCGGGATCGGGACGCTCGTTTCGCTTATGATCCCCTTCTCGGTAACTTTCCTGGTTGCCTGGACGCTTTTCCTGATTGGCTACTGGATGCTTGGCATTCCGCTGGGATTGCAGGCGCCGTACGTTTACCCGTCCTGACGGAGGACAGTATGGAGAGAAGAGAGCCCGGGGTATCTGATAAGCCGGAGCGGGAGGAAAGCATGCCGCGGGAGCATCCCGCTCCTGAGGAAGCACGGCATCCCGTGCCGGGGGTGAAGCATGAACCCGAGCCCGACGCTGGAAACACCATGCCGGCGGAGCACGAACCGGGAACGCTTTGAGTTCGTAAGCTGAAGCGGTGTAGTGAAGGGCAGTGGGCGGGGCTTGTGGCTCCTTCCGGCTACAGGCCCCGCTCGGATAAGCCGGCAAGCCATATCAGGTGCCGGAGAAGTCCGAGCTTTAGCGACTGGTTTCCGTGAACCGGTACGGAAAGCCGCGCCTCATGCCCGGGTTTCCCGTAGATGTGGTGACCTGGAATCGCCGGCACCTCTGCCCAAATATCCCCCTTCCTCCGCCTCGTGCACGACCACCTGAAGCTTCATGTAGCCTCCACCAAACTGTATTCTCCAAGCACAATCCGCGGAGGAACGATGTATAAGCCGGTGAGCGAACGCAAGCTCACCACAGGGAAAGCTGCGGAGGCAAGCGCCGCTGGCGCAGCGCGGTGATGTCGACGGGATCGAGCGGACGCTCCTGGAGAGCCACCTCCACCGGCCCGGTGTAGCGACGCCGGGAAAGCGCGGAGCCGACCACGTCCCGGGCGAGCCCCCAATCGTTGGCGGCCTCGCTCAGGTGGGCGAGCACCACGGCGCAAAGCTCCCCGTGGTACAGCTCCAGCGCCAGCTCGGCCGCGGCGCGATTAGAAAGGTGGCCACGCTCTCCACCGATCCGGGACTTCACCGACCAGGGGTAGGCGCACTCCCGCAGCAGGATCTCGTCGTGGTTTGATTCCAGGATCAACAAATGGCAGCCCTGCAGGGCGCTCCGCACGGTGGCAGTGGGACGCCCCAGATCCGTGGCAATGCCGAGCTTCTCGCCGGTTGCCCGCTCGGTGACGGTAACCGCCGCGGGGTCCGCCGCGTCGTGGACCGTGAGAAAGGGGTCGACGACCAGGGCCCCGATCTCCAGTGCCTCCGAAGTGCGGTACGATACCAGCCGCTCCCTGCCGTTAAGAAGCTCGGCGCACACCGCGCGGGTAGGCTCCGTGAGGTACAGCGGCACGCCCCAGCGGCGAGCGAACACACCCATGCCGCGGGTGTGGTCGCCGTGGTCGTGCGTGATGAGCAGCGCGGAAATGCTGCCTGCCTCAACATCCACCGATGCGAGGCGCCGCTCCAGGTCCCGGCCGCTGAAGCCCGCATCCACCAGCAGCCGGGTGTCGCCGGATTCGATCAGAGTGGCGTTGCCCGCGGAACCGCTGCCGAGGACCGTGACTTTCACGCCGCTCCTTCGCCCCGTCCACGCTGCCAGGACTCTTCCATCTGAGCCCGCATCTCGGGGGTTAGCGCCACCTCCCGCCGTGCCATGGCGCGTTCTGCGACCTCCAGGAACTTGTCCGCCCGGAACGGCACCAGCTCGTCGCCGGTACCCCAGCTGAACGGCGGTACGTATTTGGGGGGCATGGCGGCGCCGAACAGATTGCTCCCCGCACCCACCACGGTGCCGGTGTTGAGCAGCAGGCCAATCCCGGTCTTTACGTGATCGCCGAGCAGACAGCCCAGCTTGATCTCGCCCGTGTCCTGCTCCCCTCGCGGCGTCCAGAGGCGAATGGTGCCGTAGTTGTTCTTGAGATCGCTGTTGGTGGTCTCCGCCCCCAGGTTCACCCAGCGCCCCAGGTATGCGTGGCCGATGTGGCCGGAGTGTGCCTTGTTCACGTAGCCAAGGCAGATGCTTTCCGCTACCTCCCCGCGGATCTTGCACACGGGCCCGATGGACACCGCCTCGATCGGACCACCCAGCACGGTGGAGCCAGGACCGACGTAGGCAGGTCCCGCCAGGCGTGTGAAGGCGCGCACACTTGCACCCTGATCCAGCCAGATGGGTCCAGCGGAGGTGTCCAGTACCACTCCCGGCTCAACCCGCGCTCCCTCGCCCAGGATCAGCGCGCCCGACCCGAGGCGGTGCACGCCCACGGGAAGCTCGGGCTCCGGCGCATCGGGAAAGAGTGCGGCGATGTCCTCGGCGAGCTGCTCCGGATTGCCGCCGATCAGCTCCCATACACGGCCGATCACGCGTCCCGGCAGGCGGATCGCATTGGCTGCCTCCGACCTGCTCGCGGGCTCCCGGAGAAACTCGGGCCCGGGGGGGCGCTCCCCCGCCGGTGCATACCACCCGACAATCTCTTCGCCCACCGCGACTGGCCCGGCCGTGAGCGTCCATCCGGCCCAGACGGATCCCGCATTCCACGCCGGCAGCGCACGGGTAGATAGAAAGAGCCGATTGCCTTGGCTCGGTGCCGCATTGAAGGTGCGCACCGGCGGAGCACCCGCTTCGGCGAAACCCTGCAGGTGATCCGCTGCAAGCTGAGCCACACACCTGGCGCCGAATATCCGCTCGGCACGCGCACGGAAGGTGAGCGCCCCAAACAGCAGCTCGCCGGCAGGGCGGGTGAGGGCGAACGGCTCCCACTGCTGAGCCTGATTGTCGTCGAACAAGACGAGCGACAGGTCAGCCACGGATTTCTTCGGGAAGACGGACGAGCAGCTTCTTGAGATCGGGTGCGCGCTCCGGGGTGGTCACGAAGGTGACTCCCGCGGTGCGTACAACCACCAGGTCTTGTACTCCGTAGGCGACCACCGGCCCATCGGACGTGTACAGCGCGACACGCTGGCACTCCACCGGGAATACCTCCCCAACGCCCACGTTGCCATTCTCATCCGTGGGGCGGGTGCGGAACATGGCGTCCCAGGCACCCACGTCATCCCACTCGAAGGTAGCGGCCACGACACCGACACGGTCGGAGCGCTCCAGCAGCCCTTCGTCGATGGAAAGGGTTGGGACGGCACGGAAGAAGCCTTCGGTGTCGCCCGCCCGTGCGAGGGGAAGTGCATCGGCAAGCTCGGGTGTCCACCGAGCCAATTGCTCCAGCAGGTCCGCCGCGCGCCATACGAACAGCCCGGTATTCCACAGGAACTCGCCGGAAGCTACATAGCTTTTAGCAGTAGCGCGGTCCGGCTTTTCAATGAACTCCGCGACCTCGCACCCGCCGCCCGGGAGATCCGCACCGACTCCGATGTAGCCGTAGCCGGTTTCCGGACGTGTCGGGCGGGCGCCGATGGTAAACAGCCTGCGGTGCCGTACCGCCAGCGACGCGGCCTCTTCCAGCAGTGCGCGAAACGCGCCCGGTGGGTGGATAACATGGTCGGCGTGGAGAGAGATCATCACCGCGTCGGGATCCTGCCGCACCAGCTCCGCCGCTGCCCAGGCGAGCACCGGGGCCGTACCCGCCGCTCCCGGCTCGACCAGCAGGTTGTCCGGGCCGAGCTCGGTGAGCTCTCCCAGCAGTGGTGCACTCAGGTGCGCCCCGGCCAGAATGCGCAGCCGCTCGGCCGGAATCAGCGGCAAAATCCGATCTACGGTGTCACGGATCAGGGGGCGCTCCGAACCGAGTGGGAGCAGCTGCTTGGGTACCGTGGGGGTGCTCGCCGGCCAGAAGCGCGAGCCCACGCCGCCGGCAAGGATCACACACCACAGATGCGGGTTAAAAGCAGGCATCGACACGCGCCATAAGTTTCTTGGGGCTGAACGGCTTGGTGAAGAAGTCCGTTGCACCCAGGCCCATGGCGCGAATACGATCCGCATCCTGCCCCTTGGCGGTCAGAATGAGGATGGGAGTATCGCGGCGGTGTGGCAGCTTGCGGGCCTCCTCCAGGACCTGGAGGCCACTCAGGTGTGGCATCATGATGTCCAGCAGGACGACTTCGATGGGCTCGTCTGATTGAAGCCGATCCAGGGCCGCGCGGCCATCCGGAACCAGTGTGACCTGGTATGGTCCAGCTTCCAGCTTCATCTGGATGATGCGTCCGATGTGCGGTTCGTCGTCGGCGACCAGCACGTGGCGGGTGCCCTCCACGGGGCCATCTGGGGATGTCATGGCACCAAGATAACGCCCATGGCGGGGTTTCGACCAGCACGGCTCGCGGGCTTGACGCAGGTTGCTTTCGACGCGTATGGTTCGGGCTCTACCACAGAATTTCCACTCTTGAAGGACACATCGTAATTGAGCGTTGCACCGTATAAATCCAAGTTTCTGGCAGCCGCGCTGCTGATGGGCAGTCTGGCTGCCCTTCCCGCGTGCGAAAATCCCAATGCAGCGGGATTCGAAGCGCAGCTCGTGACTGACACGGTTACTCTGGTGGTGCCCGATCCGGCGCGTCCGCTGGAGGGGGACGTTACCGGCTCGGCGCTGGACGTCGTGGCGAGTGCGTTCGGCGAGATACTCGTACGCAGGCCCGAGCGCGTGAGCGACGCCGGCCAATGGGATGTGGCGATCCGCCGGCGTGGCGGTGAGCTGGTGTTGATGCCGCCGGCTGTGCTTGCGCTGCGCGGGGCCCAGGGGCGTGCCGCCATCACCCCGGTCGAAGTCGCGTTCGATGACCTGCGGGATGCTTCCACCCGCGGCACCTTCACACCGGACAGCGTGGCCGTGCTGCGGCCGGCGGCGGTGTACCTGCTGCGCTCCCGCGACTGCAGCTCGGGTGGCGGGAACCAGTACGCCAAGCTGGAGGCGCTGGCGGTGGACGTTGCGGCGGGCACGGCGCGGCTGCGCGTGGTTGCGAATCGGCAGTGCAACGATCCGCGACTCACCGTCGGTTAAGCTCCGATGCTCGACCTGAGGCGCATCCGCCAGGAGCCGGATGAGGTGCGTGCCCGGCTGGCCGTGCGTGGCAAGGCTGGAGAAACCGACGCGGCGGTGGGGCGCATCCTGGAGCTCGACGAGGAGCGCCGCGCCCTGATCGGCGAGGGCGACGCACTGAAGGCGCGTCGCAACGCGGTGTCACTGGAGGTTGCGGAGCGCAAGCGGCGTGGCGAGCCGGCCGACGAGGTGATCGCCGAGATGCGCGGCGTTGCGGATCGCATTCGCGATGGTGACACGAGGCTGCGGGAGATCGAGGGTGAGATCGAGCGGCTCCTGCTCAACATTCCCAATACTCCCAACCCCGCGGTCCCCCCGGGTGACGAGTCGTGCAACCAGACCGTGCGCGAATGGGGCGAGCGGCGTGAGTTCGCTGTCCCCCCTCGTCCGCACTGGGAGATCGGGGCGGAGCTGGGCATCCTGGACCTTCCCGCGGGTGCCAAGGTGGCCGGGAGCGGGTTCCCCGCGTATCGGGGGCAGGGCGCACGGCTGCAGCGGGCGCTGGTCAACTGGATGCTGGATCTGCACACCGGGGAGCATGGGTACGCTGAGGTCGCCCCGCCTTTCGTGGTGAACCGCGCCGCGATGACCGGAACGGGTCAGCTCCCGAAGTTCGAGGACGATGCCTATGGAATCGGCGAGGACGACCTTTTCCTGATCCCGACCGCCGAGGTGCCCGTCACCAACATGCACCGCGAAGAATTGCTCGACGCGGAGCGCCTCCCCATCGCCTATACCGCCTACTCCCCCTGTTTTCGGCGTGAAGCCGGTGCGGCGGGCAAGGACACCCGCGGAATCCTGCGCGTGCACCAGTTCGAAAAGGTGGAGCTGGTGCGCTTCGAGCACCCGGAGCGCTCCGGCGAGGCGCTGGAGGAGCTTGTGGGGCACGCGGAAACCGTGCTGCAGCGCCTCGGGCTCGCCTATCGGGTGCTGCTCCTCGCCGGCGGCGATCTGGGTTTCAGCAGCGCCCAAACTTTTGATCTTGAGGTATGGGCCCCCGGGGTGCAGCGCTGGCTGGAGGTTTCCAGCTGCTCCACCTTTAGCGACTACCAGGCACGACGGGCGAGCATCCGCTTCCGGCCCGCGGGCGGCGGCAAGCCGGAATACGTCCATACGCTGAACGGCTCCGGCCTGGCACTGCCGCGCATCGTAGTGGCGCTTCTGGAGAACGGGCAGCGGCCGGACGGCACGGTGGATCTACCCGAAGCGCTCCATTCCTACATCGGTACCACCCGGCTCGGAGGGTAAGCCATGCGGATGCAACGCCGTCACTGGCCGACGGTGTTGGGCGTGCTGGCCGTGGCGACGCTCGCCTGGTACCTGCTTTACAGCGAGCTGCTTGTGCGCCAGCTCCGCCAGGAGACCGCGATTCAGACGCGCATCTATGCCCGCATCCTGGGTGCGCTGAACGACCCGCGGGACGGGGTGGCCGAAGGTGCGCTGCTCGACCTCTCCGAAACCATGCAGGAGCTGGGAATTCCCATCGTGCTCACCGATGAGGACGGAGTTCCCACCGCCGTCAGCAACGTCCCCCTCATGCAGGATGGCTCGGTTCCACCCGAGGATGCAAACCGGGTGGGAGCGTATGCGCGGCAGCTGGCACGGAGCAACCCCCCGATCGTGGAGCCGGGGCTCGGCACCGTCCTGTTCGGCGAGCCGCTGACGGTGCGTCGCCTGCGCTGGATCCCCTGGCTGCAGGTCAGCGCGCTGGTGGGTCTGCTGGGTGCCGCGGCCTGGGTGGTTCGGCACAACCAGCGCACCGAGCGCGATCGGATCTGGGCTGCGATGGCCCGGGAAACCGCGCACCAGATGGGTACCCCGCTTTCCTCCCTGGTGGGATGGATCGAGATTCTCCGCCTGGCGCCGGAAGAGCGGGAGCAGATGGCCTCGCTCACCTCGGTGGTCGGGGAGATGGAAGCGGACGTGGAGCGCCTGGAAAAAGTGTCGCGCCGCTTTGAGTGGATCGGTCGGCCGCTCCGGCGTGAGCCGGTGGACGTTCGGAGCGTGCTCGGCGCACTGGAGCGCTACGTCCGGGTGCGGCTGCCTCAGCTCGCACGCAACGTCGAACTCAAGGTGGAGGTGCCGGCGCCGCTGCCCCCGACGCTGGGCAACGCCGTGCTGCTCGAATGGGCGCTGGAAAATCTGGTCAAGAACGCGCTCGATGCGCTCGCTGAAGGGGGAGGAACCATTCTGATCCGGGCCGAGGCGCTGCCGGAGGACCGCGTGGCCATCACGGTGGCCGACAACGGCCCGGGGGTGCCGGCGGCGCTGCGATCCACCCTTTTCCTCCCGGGTGTGAGTTCCAAGGCGAGTGGTTGGGGGGTAGGCCTGTCACTCGCCCGCCGGATCGTGGAAGATGCCCATGGCGGCAAGCTTACGCTGGCTCCTTCGGAGCGTGGGGCGAAGTTTGTCCTGTCCCTGCCGGCGGTTACATGATTCACACACTCAACCCCGAGCAGCGCGAAGCGGTCGAGCACTTCGAGGGGCCGCTGCTGGTGCTTGCCGGTGCGGGCTCCGGCAAGACGCGGGTGCTCACCACCCGGATTGCGCACCTGGTCGAGGAACATGGGGTCGCGCCGGAGCGCATCCTGGCGCTGACCTTCACCAACAAGGCGGCGGGCGAAATGCGGGATCGGGTCCGGACCCTCCTGGGGCGGGATCCCCAGGGGATGTGGGCCGGGACTTTTCATGCAATCGGGGCCCGCATGCTCCGCAGGGATGCCCCCAGGCTTGGCTGGACTCCCGGTTTCGCGATCCGGGATGCGGGTGACACAGAGGTGCTGGTTCGCCGCATCGTCAAGGAAGAGCTCGGCCTGGATCCGAAGCGCTGGAATCCCAAGGCGATCCAGGGGGCGATCTCAGGCGCCAAAAACGAGCTGGTCGGTCCCGAAGAGTATGCGCGGCTCGCCCTCGATCCATTCCAGCAAAAGGTTGCCGAAGCGTACGTCCGCTACCAGCGGGTGCTGCGCGACGCCAATGCCTTTGATTTCGACGACCTGCTCGTCAAGCCCGTGGAGCTGCTGCGCGATTATCCAGAGGTGCTCGCCCGCTACCGTGAACGATTCCAGTTTATCCTGGTGGACGAATACCAGGACACCAACCGCGCGCAGTACGTACTGCTGAAGCTGCTCGCTTCCCAGCACGGTAACCTTTTCGTGGTGGGTGACGACGACCAGTCCATCTACGGGTGGCGTGGCGCGGACATCCGCAACATCCTTGACTTTGAAAAGGATTTCGACCGTGCGCAGCTGGTTCGGCTGGAGCAGAACTATCGCTCCACGAGTACCATTCTGGACGCCGCCAACCGGGTGATCGCTGAAAACCTCCGCCGCAAGGGGAAAACGCTGCGGACGGAGAACGCGGCGGGGGAGCGTCTAACCCTGACCGAGGCCGCCGACGAGGCGGACGAAGCCGGGTGGATCACAGCGGAGATTCGCGGCCGCATGGCGGCGGACCCGGAGCTCGGCCCGCGCGATTTCGTAGTTCTTTACCGCACCAACGCCCAGTCGCGCGCGCTTGAGGAGGCCCTCCTTCGTGACGGTCTGCCCTATCGGGTGGTGGGAGGGACCCGCTTTTACGAGCGGCGCGAAGTCAAGGACGCGCTCGCCTACCTGCGGCTGATCGCCAACCCGAGCGACGACGAATCATTCCGCCGCATCGTCAACGTGCCGAAGCGTGGCATCGGGGATACCACGGTTGCCCGGCTGGCCGAATGGGCAACGGGCCAGCGTGTGCCCCTGCTCACTGCTGCCGAACGCGCCGGGGAAATCCCGGCCATCCGGGGCTCTGTCACCAACTCGCTGACCGAACTAGGCGCGCTGATCCACAAGCACGCGGCGCTGGCCGGGCGGGGCATCCCGCTGGATGCAATGCTGCGGGACATCGTACGGGAAACCGGGCTTGCTCAGGCGCTCCGGGATGAAGGGCCGGAAGGGGACGAGCGGATCGCCAACCTGGAAGAATTGATCGCAGGCGCCGCCGACCTGCAGCAGCGCTTCGACCAGCAGGATCCTGATCTACTCCTGGAGCTGGAGGAAGCAGGCGACGACGGGCTGCGCCCGGTGGACCTGTTCCTCGCGCACGTGGCGCTGATCGCCGACATCGACCAGCGTGACCCCAACGCCGAAGCGGTGAGCCTGATGACCATCCACAACGCCAAGGGGCTCGAATTTCCCATGGTGTTCGTCGCCGGGCTGGAAGACGGATTGTTCCCCCTGGCGCGAACCTTTGATGAGCCGGAGCAGCTGGAAGAAGAGCGCCGTCTGTTCTACGTGGGCCTGACACGAGCGGAGCGCAAATTATACCTGTCGTTCGCGCGCAGGCGTCGTCGTGGGGGTGAGTACATGGACAGCGTGCCATCTAGCTTTCTGGAAGCTCTACCTGTGGAGCTGGTGGAAGGCCGACGCACCACCCGGGTTCGCGAGCGCGAGCGGCCGTTTCGCCCGTGGAAGATGGCTCCGGCTCGCAGCCTGTCCAGGCGCGAGCGCATTGGTCTGGAGGCGGATACCGGGTACCGGGTAGACTACTCCGACTCGCAGGAATCGCCGTCTCTCACCAAGGGGACCAGAGTCCGGCACCCGCAGTTCGGGTCCGGCATCGTAGCCGAGCTTTCCGGCGTCGGCACCGATGTGCGGGCCACGATCGATTTTGATACCGTGGGAAGGAAGCGCGTGGTGGTGAAGTACGCGAACCTGGAGCGGGAGTGGGATTGAGCTGCCGCTAGGCGGCTCCGCGCTTCTCCCAGTACCCGAAGGGGATCGGTGGAAGGGGGAAAAAGTCGTCGGCCAGACCTTCCAGCACCCCAGGGTCCCGTGGCCCCCCCTCCCGCAGTGCCATGCGGCGCACACGCTTGGAGATGCCGAGGTTCTGCTCACCGATCGGGTCCATTCCTGAGGCGATTGCTCCTCCGCGGTGCTGGAGGTAATCCACCACGTAGTCGAAGGAGCGCCGCATGTACCCTTCGACGAGCTCATCCGTCAGCGTCCACCGGGAGTTTTGCAGCACAGTGCCGAAGAACGACTGCCAGCGGGGAGTGTCCTGCACGCGGATCATCCCTCGGAAGATGCGGCGGTTGGTGCGAAAGGTGAACAAGGTTGAAGACAGCACGCGGTCAAACAGCTCGTCCGCTTCGGAGTGGTCGTGGTCCATCACCACGTCGTGCGCCAGCCCCAGGTAGCGATCCCCTAGCTGGAAGTCCATGCGGTGCTCCCAGTACGAGTGGCCGAGCCCCTGCGTGGACGACGTAAGCAGGAGCTGCCGGGGAACGTAGATGTTGTGCGCGATAGTGTCGGCGGCGAGGTGAGCCAGATACCCCAATCCCATGGCGCGCAGGCGCTCGGTCTCCGCCATCCGATACACCTCCTCGCCTATCGTCCAGCTATGGCAGTGTCGGCCCTCCGGCACGTACTTCTTGGCCAGACTGATGTCCGCCGCTACGGAGCCATACAGGAAATCATGGGGATACGCGGCCAGCAGCGAACGCATCACCGGCGGGAGCAAGCTCAGTGAGTCCAGCACCCCCGTGCCGAGATAAATGTGCGTCGCCGGACCCCACGCCCAGGCCGGGTCCGGCAGCAGGGGAACGAGAACAAGAGCGACGACAGCGACGAGCGCGAACCTCACCGCTCGAGACTACAATCCGAGCCGACGCCCACCCTTGCGAATTTGTTTGGATGCATCGCCGATCGTCTCCTGCAGATCCCCCCGGGCGTCTTCGACGATCTTGGCTACTTCCGCGCGAAACTCGGAAAGCAGCTCGCGCCCGGCGGAAATCAGCTCACCGGAAAAGTCACCCATCGCCTCACCGCCTGTTTCGACCGCCTTCCGGGCCTGCGCCACGCTGCGTCGCATCTGCCGGGTCGCGGGTTTCAGCCGGCGTGCGACGCGCTCGGTACGGGTTCGCTCCGGAGTGAGCAGCAGGGTCGCACCCACGCCGAGCACCGTACCTACGGCAAACGCGGTGACGAAGTCGATCGTGTCCTGGCGGGGCAGTTCAGGGCGCTTCTTCTTGGGGCTCTGGTCATTCGCCATCAACGGGCTCCTCGGCAGAGGGAGTAGGGGCAGGGGTGCGGAAGCGGCGAAGCTCCGCGGTCCCTGTTCGGATACCGCGCACGGTCGAGGCCGTTCCGATGAACAGGTCCTCGGCCTCCTGCTGCATGACCTCAAGTAGCGCGTTGAAACGGGCGATCCGCTCCTCGGCAACTTCCGCCGCGTGGTTCAACCGCTGGTTGGCGGCCATGATCGTCTGGTTGAAGTCGTCGAAATCCTTGCGGAGCGTGGTGCTGAGCACCCGGGCGTCGCTCCCGATAGCCCGCGCGTGCTCGAGCACTGGACGTGCCTCGGCCTCCAAGCGCTGGAGCGCCCCGCCCACGCTCGCGCGCGCCGTTCGCGCCAGGCGCCGCAAGGCGAACAGGATGCCAAGCAGGATCGCGCTGATCCCCACCATGACCACAGCGATCAGGATCTGCGCGATTCCAGCTAACGTATCGATTACCACCCGCCATCCCCCTGATCCGGCCGGCACCATTACCACGGTGTCGGGCAATGCGACAGCTTGGGCCAGCAAGGCGATGGACGTCACGAAACCATGGCTCCAGGTATGGGAAGTCGGTATTCGGCGCCGGCAACGCGCAAGATGCGTGCACGATCTTTGCGCCGGAGCCGCCGCCCCAACATAGTATGTTCCCACTGCAACAGGAGCTAGTGTGCCCAAGTTTTCGGTGCAGGGTGGCCGTCGGCTGAAGGGGTCCGTTCGACCCGCTGGTAACAAGAACGCGGCACTGCCGATGCTCGCCGCCACCTTACTTACCGACGAAGAGGTGGTACTGGAGAACGTTCCGTCCATCAAGGACGCAAAAACGCTGCTTGACCTGCTGGGAACCCTCGGCGCCGAGGCCGAGTGGACCGGGGACAATGAAGTTCGAGTCCGCGCCAGGGACGTGGGCAAGGCACAGCTGGACGCCACTGCCGCGGCACGCATTCGCGCCTCCATCCTGCTCGCCGGACCCATGCTCGCCCGCACAGGTGGGATGACTCTTCCTCCTCCGGGCGGCGACGTGATCGGCCGGCGTCGCATGGACACCCACTTTCTCGCTTTGCAAAGGCTCGGTGCGGAGGTGAACTACACGCACAAGGCCTTTGAGCTTTCTGCCAAAAAGCTCCGTGGGGCGGATATCTTCCTGGACGAGCCGAGTGTGACAGCCACGGAGAACGCCGTGATGGCCGCTGCCCTTGCGGAGGGGGGAACTACCATCCGCAACGCGGCGGCGGAGCCGCACGTTCAGGATTTGTGCAAGATGCTGGTCGGGATGGGATGCGAGATTTCGGGCATCGGTACCAACAGGCTGGAGATCCAGGGAGCGAAACGCCTCGGCGGTGGCAGGTTCCGCATCAGCTCGGACCACATCGAAGTGGGCTCGTTTATCGGCCTGGCGGCGGTGACGCGCGGGGAGATCACCATCGAGGACGCGGACCCGCAGTACCTGGAATCCACCCTGCTGGGCTTTGATCGGCTCGGTGTGCACGTGGAGATCCGGGGCGAGGACGTATTCATCACCGGCGATCAGGAGATGAAGATCAAGATGGACCTGGGTGGCTACGTCCCCAAGATCGACGACGGACCCTGGCCCGCGTTCCCCGCGGACCTGACCTCCATCGCGCTGGTTACGGCCACGCAGTGCGACGGGACCATCCTGATCCACGAAAAAATGTTCGAAAGCAGGATGTTCTTTGCGGACAAGCTGGTTGCCATGGGCGCCCGCATGGTGCTGTGCGACCCGCACCGTGTGGTGGTGATTGGGCCATCCCAACTCCGGGGTGGCACGGTGGAAAGCCCCGACATTCGTGCCGGCATGGGGCTGCTGATCGCGGCGCTCGGGGCGGAGGGGGAAAGCGAAATTTACAACATCGGCCAGATCGAGCGGGGATACGAACGGATCGATGAGCGCCTGCGCGCCCTGGGTGCGGAGATCGAGCGGACGGACTCGCGCGAGCGCGAGGGGTGAGAATCGTCGCGGAAGCGCGACTTGAAGGCGAGGTGCCGCTCTGGGTCCATCCCGAATGGGCGGAACGGTTTCCCTGGCTGGTGCAGGGAACCACGGGAAGCGGGTTTCATCTCGGATTGTTTGGCGATCAGCCCGTTGGCGCCGCACTGCAGCGGTGGCGTGCGCTCCGCTGCGTGACCGGCATGAATGCCACCGTGCACGCACGCCAGGTGCACGGAGCCGACCTGGCTGTTCAAAGCCTGGATGGGCTCGGGGGAATGCTGGTGCTGGAAGGCGTGGACGGGCACCTGACCAACCGATCCGGATTGCTGCTCACGGTATCGGTGGCGGACTGTGTGCCCGTCTCGCTGGTGGACCCGGTCCGACGGGCCGGCGCGCTGGTGCATGCGGGCTGGCGAGGCACGGCCGCGGGAATCGTTGGCCGGGCGCTGGAGGGGCTCGGCGAAGAGTACGGGTCCCGGCCAGCCGACCTGTGGCTTCATGCGGGACCCGCCATCTGCGGCGGCTGCTACGAGGTAGGGCCGGAGGTGCATGCCGCGCTCCGGCCCCACCTCGCTCCTCCGGACGCGCCCACTCCGGTGGATGTGCCTGCGGTGATTGCGGAGCAGGCAGTGAACGCGGGTGTGCCCGATGAACGGGTCTCCGTTTCGGCCCACTGCACCCGCTGTGGGCCAGGCACGTTTTTTTCACATCGGGCCGGCTCCCCGGGGCGCCAGATGGGGGTGCTCGGGGTGCGCTGAGCCCCTTCGGGGTTGCAGATCGCGTTGTGAAGGAATATATTTGCGGTTGCCGAGCGTGGGGAGCGAAAGCCCCGCGCTCTTTGTTTGTGCCCAGGCGAAAAACGTGGCGGATTCAAGCCTCGAACACGAGCTGGAGCGCCGGGTGGAAGAGCTCGGATTCGAGTTCGTGGAGCTGGAAGTGGCCGGCAACCGCGCCCATCCCATCCTGCGGTTGCGTATCGATCGCCGGGATTCGGAGCCCGGCCGGGGCGTCACTCTGGACGAGTGCAGCTCGGTGAGCCGCGCACTGGAGCGGTACCTGGATGAGCTTCCGGAGCTGTCCGATACTTACGTGCTCGAGGTGTCGTCGCCGGGCCTGGAGCGGCCGCTGACCCGCGCAAGGCACTTTCAACGCTTTGTGGGACGCGAGGCACGCTTTCGGACCGCGAGGGACCGGCTGGAAGGCACACTGCTCGGAGTGGAGGGCGACGCGGGGGACGAGCGCGTTCTCGTTCGCCACTCAGATGGTGCCGAGCTGACGATCCTGCTCGCCGATGTTCAAAGGGCAAATTTGATTCACCGCTGGGAAACCGAGTCATCATGACCAATGCGACACAGGTGATCGCCGCGTTCCGCGAGATTACAGGGACTCGTGCCCTGTCGCCGGACGAACTTCAAGATTTGATCAAGGACGGCATCCTGGCCGCACTCGCCCGGCGATACGGTCCCAACGTGGACGCTGAGATCGAGATCAACGAGGATACCGGCCGGATCGACATCACCGTGCTGAAGGAAGTGGTGGCGGAAGTAGAAGACGCTTCACGCCAGATCAGCCTTGAAGAGGCCCGCTGGGACGATCCGGACTTCGAGGTGGGTGACGTCCAGGAGGTTCCCGTGGAGTTCGCCCAGTTCGGGCGCAATGCGGTCATGGCCGCCAAGCAGCGCATCCTGCAGCGCGTACGTGAAGGCGAGCGCCAAAAGATCCGTGACGAGTACGAAACCCGTGTCGGCGAGCTGCTTTCCGGAGAGGTGCAGCAGGTTGAGCGGGGCAAGCTGGTTGTGATGCTCAACCGGGTGCGCGAGGCGGACTCGATCATCCCGTGGAAGGAGCAAAATCCCCGGGAGCGCTTCCGACAGGGTGAGACGATCCGCGCGGTCCTGAAGAAAGTCGAAGAAACCCCCAAGGGGCCGCGCCTGATCTTGTCCCGTGCCGATCCGCTCTTCGTTGCGGCCCTCTTCAAGCTGGAGGTTCCGGAAATTCAGCAGGGAATCGTGGAGATCAGGGGTGTGGCTCGGGAGGTGGGTGGCCGTACCAAGATGGCCGTGTCTTCGCGCGACGATTCCATTGATCCCGTAGGCGCCTGCGTCGGGCTCAAGGGCTCCCGGGTGCGCGCGGTGGTGCAGGAGCTGGGCGGCGAGCGGATCGACATCGTGCCCTGGCACCCCGATCCGGAAGTGTTCGCCAAACGCTCGCTCGCCCCCGCGCGGGTGGCCAAGGTGATTTCGGACTACGACCAGCACACCATGACCGCGATCGTCGACGAGGATCAGCTGAGCCTCGCGATCGGGCGGAGTGGGCAAAACGTGCGGCTCGCCTCGCAGCTGCTGGGCTGGGAACTGAATTTGTTCGGCTCGCGGGATTGGCTGGAGCGTGGAGCCGAGCAAGCCCTCTTCGGCGGGGGGAATGAGGGCGAGTACGAGTCCTCCGATTTCCCGCTCCGCGAGCTGGATCTGCCCCCTGCCACACTGGCGGCTCTGGGGGCGGCTGGGTATACTACATTCTTCGATGTCATCGACTTGGAGCGCGAAGACATGCTCCGCATTCCGGCGATCGGGCCGGTCGAGGCGGATCGCTTGCTCGCCCTGATCGAGGAGTTGACGGTAGAGGACGAGGACGCCCCGGAACCCTCCGCCGCTGCGGATGACAGCGTCGTTCCGGGTTGAACCCGCTGCTCGGGCTGCTCGGGCTCGCGGCTCGTGCCGGCGCGCTGGTGGCCGGCACGGAGGCTGTACGGGCCGAGGTCCGGGATGGCAACGTCCAGTGTGTGCTGCTGGCAGCTGACGCGGCCGTCGGACAGAGAAGCAAGCTGATTCCCCTGTTGGACGCTCGCGGCGTTCGGCACTACACCCGGTTTTCCCGTGCGGAGCTGGGCCGTGCCACCGGGCGCGCGCCGACCTCCGCGATCGGCATCAAGAATGCCGGATTCGCGCGGCGCGTCCAGGAGCTGGCCGCCGGCACATCGCTATCGCAGCACTGAAATTTTTCGGAGGAAGCTCAGGTCCCATGCGTGTGTACGAAGTCGCCAAGGAGTTAAACGTTTCGCCGGAAGCCTTGGTGCATCTCCTGCGGGAGCTGGACATACCCGTCCGCAGCCACATGACGCCGCTCGCTGATGAGCACGTGGCCCGTGTGCGTACGATGCTGGAGCGCGGGCGACGCCGCGGGTTGCAGGATTCCGATGCTGCCGCTGAAGCTGCCGCCCAGGACGCGAACGTCGGAACTCGTCGTCGCCGCCGTCGAGCGGTGGAGGCCACCGGGGACGAAGGCGCCGCCATGACCGCGGAACTGGACTCCACCGCATCGCCCATGGCGGATGCGGCCGAGGCGATGCAGGCCGAAGCGGCCGAGGACGCCGCGGAGCGAGGCGCCGATCTGGTCACCGTCGGCGGAGCGCCACCGCAGGGTGTGACGCTGGTGGTCGGGTCACCTGTGGCACCGTCGGCACCGGACCCGGTCGTTGTGATGCCGATGCCCCCAGCGCCGGTACGTCCCGCAGCGGACCATGTCCGCCGCCCGCCGCCGCCTTCGGCCCGGCCCACGCCGGTGCGCCGTCCCGAGTCACGTCCGGAACGCATTGCTGCCGTCAGCCCCACGGCGGCGCGAGTGGAAACACCGGCGCCCGCCCGGCCGCCGCGCGCCGCCGACCTGGCTCCGCCGATGCCCGTGCGCCGTGGCGCTCCCCCGGCTCCGCCGCGCGTTGCCCAACCGTCCGCGCAGCGTCCGCAGCAACAGCCGGGCTTCAGCCCCACCGCGGGTGCGGCTGGCGCAGCCGGTGCCGGGAAGAAGAAAAAAGACAAAAAGAAGCGCAAGGGTGGTGTGGATCAGGAGGCCGTCGATCAAAACTTCCGCAAAACGATGGCGGCGATGGGCAGTGGTCCCCGTCGGCGGCGTTCGCGGGATACAGGGCCGAGTGCTCACGACATGCGTGTGGAGGAGCAGGAACGGATTCGCATCGAAGAAGCCGAAACGGTGCGGGTGAACGAGTTCCTCACGGTCGCCGAGCTTGCCGAATTGATCGACGTCTCACCCACGCAGATCATCTCCTCCGCGTTCAAGAACCTGGGCCTGATGGTCACCATCAACCAGCGGCTGGACTTCGACCAGATCGAGCTGTTGCTGGACGAGTTCGGCTTCCGCGCCGTCCGGGAGGAAGAGTACGGCGGGGACATGGAGGAGGAAGCGGAGGCGGATGCCGCCGAAGACCTGTCGCCCCGGCCCCCGGTGGTTACCGTCATGGGCCACGTGGACCATGGCAAGACCTCGCTGCTCGACTACATCCGCAAGGCCAACGTGATCGCGGGTGAGGCGGGTGGCATCACCCAGCACATCGGCGCCTACCACGTCGAGCTGGGCGACAACCGGGCGATCTCCTTTCTGGATACGCCGGGCCACGCGGCTTTCACCGCGATGCGGGCCCGGGGTGCCGAGGTCACCGACGTGGTGATCCTGGTGGTGGCTGCCGACGACTCGGTGATGCCGCAAACCATCGAAGCGATCTCCCACGCTCGCAACGCGGGTGTGCCGCTCGTGGTAGCGGTCAACAAGGTCGACCTTCCCGACTCAAACCCGATGAAGGTCAAGCAGGATCTGCTGCAGCACGGCGTCGTGCTGGAAGAGTTCGGTGGCGACGTGATGAGCGCCGAGGTTTCGGCGAAGCGGGGGACGGGTGTGGACGACCTGCTCGCCAAGGTGCTGTTGCAGGCGGAGATCCTGGAGCTGCAGGCCAACGCTGGCCGTGAGGCGCACGGCACCGTGATCGAGGCCCAGCTGGACGTCGGCAAAGGCCCGGTGGCCACCGTGCTGGTGACCAACGGGACGCTGCGGGTAGGCGACCACGTGGTGTGCGGGCTCTTCAGTGGCCGGATTCGGGCGATGCTTGACGAACGGAACCGGCCCGTGGCGGAAGCCGGACCTGCCATCCCGGTGCAGGTTCTCGGTCTGGCGGGCGTTCCCGCCGCGGGTGACCAGCTCGTGTCCATGCCCGCCGATCGCGCCGCGGAGATCTCGCAGACGCGCCAGCGATTGGAGCGCGAAAAGCGCATGCGCATCCGCAGCCGCGGCGTCAAGCTCACCGATCTGTCCAAGATGCTGGCACGCGGAGAAGCGGTCCAGCTCAACCTGGTCATCAAGGGGGACGTGGACGGCTCCGTGCAGGCGCTCTCTGACGCACTGGAGCAGCTCGGCACGCCTGAAGTGGGGGTGCAGGTCATCCACCGCGGCGTCGGAGCGATCAACGAGTCGGACGTGCTGCTCGCTTCCACCGCGGGAGCGATCATCATCGGCTTCCACGTTCGCCCCTCTGCGGATGCACGCGCGGTGGCGGAGCGGGAAGACGTCGACATCCGGCTGTACAACATCATCTACGAGGCCACCGCGGAGGTGCGTGCCGCGATGGAAGGCTTGCTGTCGCCGGAGGAGCGCGAAGTACTGCTCGGGGCCGCGGAGGTTCGGCAGATCTTTAAAGTGCCGCGGGTGGGGACGGTGGCGGGCTGCATGGTCACGCAGGGCGAGCTTCAGCGTCGCAGCCGGATCCGGGTCGTGCGCGACGCGGTGCAGATCTACGAAGGCGAGCTGGGCAGCTTGAAGCGCTTCAAGGACGATGTTCGGGAAGTGCGTGAAGGATTCGAGTGCGGTCTCAACATCAACAACTTCAACGATATCAAGGTTGGTGACACGATCGAGTGCTACCGGGTCGAGGAGGTTGCTCGCACACTCGCCGGGTTAGCGGCCGCCGCCGACCGGTAAGCGGGAGAGCGCACCATGCCGCGTTTCAAACGTACGGATCGGATCAACGAGCTGCTCCGCGAGGAATTGTCGGTTTTGATCCGGGACGAGGTCCGCGATCCGCGTGTCGGTCTGGCGACGATCACGGCCGTGGAAACGTCGCCCGAGCTGGACCACGCCCGCATCTACATCAGTACCCTGGGCGAGGACGATGAAAAGCAGGAGATCCTCGCGGGGCTGCAAAGTGCCGCCGGTTTCCTGCGCGGTCAGCTGGGGCGTCGGCTGCACCTGCGGCGCATCCCGGAGCTGCACTTCGGCATCGACCGGGTTCTGGAGGGGGCGCAGCGCATCGAAACGCTTCTCCGCGAAGCCCTGCCGGACTCGCCGCCGAACGAGGAGTGATCCCGGCTTCGGGTGTTCTCCCGATCGACAAGCCGGAGGGCCCGACCTCCCACGACGTCGTGGCTGCCGTCCGCCAAGCCCTGGGGATCCGACAGGTTGGTCATACCGGGACGCTGGACCCGTTCGCCAGCGGCCTGCTCCTAGTTTGCGTCGGTTCGGCGACCCGGCTGGCCGAATACCTGGTCGGGCTCCCCAAAACGTATCGCGCTACGCTGGTTCTGGGTGTTGCCACCGACACCGACGACAAGGCTGGCACTCCCGTGCACAGCTCCGAAGCATGGCGTGATGTCACCCCCGAGCAGATTCGCACGGCGATCGCGGAGCAGATCGGAACGCTGCAGCAGATCCCGCCCGCGTACTCGGCGAAGAAAGTGGCGGGGAAGCGGATGTACGCTGTCGCCCGTCAGGGCGGTGAGGTGGAGCGCACTCCCGCTACGGTGACCATCCACGGCATCGACGTGCTGCGCATCGCTCCTCCGGAGGTGGAGTTCGAGGTGGCGTGCTCCAAGGGAACCTACATCCGCGCGATTGCCCGGGACGTGGGTGAAGCGCTGGCCGTCGGGGCTCACCTTGCCGCTCTGCGTCGCACGGGAGTTGGCTCCTGGAAAGTTGACGATGCCCTCCCGCTTGACACCCTTGGCGATGCTGAAGCCATCGCGCGCGCCTGCATCAGCCCGGCGAACGCTGTGTCACACCTCCCCGTACTGCAAGTAGAGCCCGCTCATCTGGAGAATCTCTCTCGGGGGGGGCGAATCCCCGCATCGTCCGGGATTCCTGAAAACACCCCCGTAGCCCTGCGATCCGGCGAGACGCTGCTCGCCATCGGCGAGCGCATCGGGACCGCGGTGCAGCCCCGCAAGGTGCTTGCATGACCGAAGCACCCGGACTTCCGCGGGACGGCCGCGGCGCGGTGGTCACAGTGGGTACCTTTGACGGGCTCCATCGCGGGCATCACGAGGTACTTCGGGAGATCGTGGGGCGCGCCGAGCGGGCCGGGCGCCGCAGCGTACTGGTCACCTTTCATCCCCACCCGCTCCGCATCATCCGCCCGGAGGACGCCCCACCCCTCCTTACCACTGCGGCGGAGAAAAAGGAAATTCTCGCCGCCTCGGGGCTGGAGTATGCGGTCTTCCTGGAGTTCACCCGGGGCTTGCAGCAGTACTCGGCCCGCCGCTTCGTAACGGAGATCCTTCTGGACCGGCTGGGGATGGAGGAGCTGGTGATCGGCTACGACCACGGCTTCGGGCGGGATCGTGAGGGGGGTGTGGACACGCTGCGCGAGATCGGCGACGAGCTCGGCTTCGCGGTGGACGTGGTGGAAGCGGTGCACGCGCTGGATACGCCGATCTCGGCTACCCGTATCCGGCGTGCTCTGGCGGGCGGTGATGTGGTTGCGGCCGCACAGGGGCTGGGCCGGCCCTATGCACTCGAGGGGCCGGTGGTTCACGGGATGCGGCGGGGACGCAAGCTCGGGTTTCCCACCGCGAACATCGCGGTGGCGGACACCGAAAAGCTGCTTCCCCATGAAGGTGTGTACGCCGTGCGCGGTGTGGTGAATGGCGAACGGATTCCCGGCTTGCTGCACCTGGGACCACGTCCGACGTTTCGTGGCTCCCCGCCCACCGTGGAACTGCACCTGCTCGGCTGGGCGGGTGACCTGTATGGGATGCGGGTGCGAGTGGAGTTTTGCGCGTGGCTTCGTGAAATCCTCCCCTTTGCTTCGGCCGCTGCACTGGTGGAGCAGATGGAGCGGGATCGGGACGCCGGCTGGGAGGTGCTCCGCGGCCAACAAGGCCCAAGTGCTTGTCTGTAACTGAGTCACCTGTTACATTCCAGGATTATTTACTTCCTGACCAGCACTGACTCTTCTGGAGGTTCCACGTGGCGTTTGAACGTCAAGCCGTAATCGAGAAGTACCGTTTACACGAAAATGATCGGGGGAGCACCCGCGTCCAAATCGCGCTGCTGACCGCACGAATCACTGACCTGACAGGTCACTTCCGCGAACACAAGAAGGACCATCACTCGCGGCACGGCCTGTTGAAGATGGTGGGGCAGCGACGAAGCCTCCTGAACTATCTGCGCAAGACGGACCTGGAGGGGTATCGCACCCTGATTGCCGACCTGGGACTCCGGCACTAAGCAACAAGCTCCCACGCCGCACGGACAACCGGTTCGTGCGGCGTTCGCATACAAAGACGAGAAGAGATGCCGAAAACGGAAACGCAGTTCGCAGGACGTCCGCTGATCATCGAGACGGGGAAGATGGCCCGGCAGGCGGATGGATCGTGCACGGTGCAGTTTGGGGAGACCACGGTGCTATGCACGGCCGTCGCACAGGACACGCCCACGCACCTGCCCTTTTTCCCCCTGACGGTTGAATACCGCGAGCGCACCTACGCGGCGGGGAAAATCCCCGGTGGGTTCATCAAGCGGGAAGGGCGCCCCTCCGACAAGGAGATTCTGTCCGCCCGGCTTCTGGACCGGCCGATCCGCCCCTGTTCCCGGAAAGCTTCGCCAACGAAACACAGATCTTTGTGTACGTCATCTCCGCGGACCAGGAGAATGACGCGGACACCATCGCGCTGACCGGTGCCTCGCTGGCGTTGTCCATGAGCCGTATCCCCTTTGCCGGGCCTGTCGCCGCGGTGCGGATCGGCCGGATTCAGGGACAGTGGGTATTGAACCCCACCTTCCAGCAGCTTGAGTACTCAGACCTGGAGCTGATTGTCGCCGGCACGGATACGGCGATCACCATGGTGGAGGGCGGCGCGCTCGAAGTCGCCGAAGAAGACATCGCCGAGGCGCTGCAGGTCGCCCACCGTGGCATCCGTGAATTGATCGGCATCCAGCGGCAGGTGCTGGGCAGCATTGAAAAGCCCGCCCAGATGACCTGGACCCCAAGCAGGTGGAGCCCAGCTTGCGGGAGCGTGTACTGAGCGCCGCCACGGACCGCGTCCGCAGCGCGCTGAACATCGGTGACAAGGCCGAGCGAAACGCCGCCCTCGCGCTGGTTCGCAGCGAGGTGGTGGACGAGTTGGCCGGGGATCACACCGATCTGGCTTCGGCTGACGTGTCGCCGGTGTTCAAGGAGATCGAGAAGCGCGAGCTGCGTGAGCAGATCCTGACCACCGGCCGTCGCTCCGACGGGCGCGGCGTGGACGACGTGCGGCCGATCGCCATCGAAGTGGGCCTGCTCCCCCGTACCCACGGCTCCGCCCTGTTCACGCGGGGTCAAACGCAGGCGCTGGGGGTGGCGACACTGGGCACGCAGGAAGACGAGCAGCGCATCGACTCGATCGACTCGCCTCTGGAGCAGAAGAAGTCGTTCATGCTCCACTACAACTTCCGCCCTTTTCTACGGGAGAGGTGAAGCCGATGCGCGGTACCAGCCGTCGCGAGATCGGCCACGGCAACCTGGCGGAGCGCGCTCTGGAAGCGCTGCTCCCGGCGTACGACGAGTTCCCCTACACCATCCGGATCGTTTCCGACGTGCTGGAGTCCAACGGCTCCAGCTCCATGGCCACGGTATGTGCCGGCTCGCTGGCGCTGATGGATGCGGGTGTGCCGATGCGCGCCGCCTGCGCCGGTGTGGCCATGGGATTGATCAAGGAAGGCGATCGGGTCGCGGTGCTCACGGACATTCTGGGCCTGGAGGACGCACTCGGGGACATGGACTTCAAGGTGGCGGGCACCCGCGAAGGGATCACCTCCATCCAGATGGACATGAAGGTGGAGGGGCTGGAGGTGGAGGTCCTCACGGACGCGCTGACCCGTGCCCGTCGGCCCGCCTGCACATCCTGGACGAGATGGAGCGGGCGTTGCCAGCCGCTCGCCCCGAGCTGTCGCGCTACGCACCCCGGATCATCACCATCAAGGTGAATCCGGCCAAGATCGGTGAGATCATCGGGCCCAAGGGCAAGACGATCCGCGGCATCCAGGAAGCGACTGGTGCCACCATCAACATTGACGATGACGGAACGGTGCGCATCTCCTCCGTGTCGGGTGAGGGGGGCGAGCGTGCCGCCGCATGATCACGGGGATGACGGAAGAGCCGGAAGTGGGCCGGATCTACGAGGGTGTGGTCAAGAGCACCACTGCCTTCGGTGCGTTTGTGGAGATTCTTCCCGGCACTGCCACATCTCGGAGCTGGCGGAGGGCCGTGTCGCCAACACCGAGGATGTGGTCAAGCGTGGAGACGTGGTGCGGGTGAAGCTGCTGGCCGTGGATGAGAAGGGGCGGCTCCGCTTGTCCGCAAGGCGGCCGAAGGCGGCGCCCGCCGGCGCCGCCGAGCCTGTGCCTTAAGCGGGGCGAGGGGCGCGTCACCGTGCCCGCCAAGCCGAGCTTCGCCGTGGATGCAGCGGCACGGGATTTCCCGAGGCGGTACATTGCGCGGACCGACGATGAGGCGCACCAGAGTACCGGCGTTGAACGTATCCTCGGAGTGGTCCGAGTGGTCAACCGCTTACGCGTCGCGTCCGCGGATCGAGTTGCTTCCGATCCACAGGCCGAGAGGGTTCGCGTCGCGCGACTGCCGCAGCTCCGAGAGCCTTGGGCCCTTGGCGATCAGGGTTGCCGGGGGTGTCCGCTTGGGCGGTCCCAACACACCATCCTGGGTTTGACTCTGCCCAGGATTCTCCCCAGCGGGCAGCCTTCGCGATCAGGTTCGCCAGCGGTGCGCATCTCCTCAGTGTCGGGTGAGGGGGGCGAGCGTGCCCGCCGCATGATCACGGGCATGACCGAAGAGCCGGAAGTCGGCCGGATCTACGAGGGTGTGGTCAAGAGCACCACTGCCTTCGGTGCGTTTGTGGAGATTCTTCCCGGTACGGAGGGATTGTGCCACATCTCGGAGCTGGCGGAGGGCCGTGTCGCCAACACCGAGGATGTGGTGAAGCGTGGAGACGTGGTGCGGGTGAAGCTGCTGGCCGTGGATGAGAAGGGGCGGCTCCGCTTGTCCCGCAAGGCAGCCACGGCCGAGGAGGCGGCACCCGCCGGCGCCGCCGTCGGGTAGCCTCCGCCTTAGGTCGCGAAGGGAGCGAGGGGCGCGTCAGGGCGGCGCGCCCCTCGCTTTGTCTCGTGCCCGCCAAGCCGAGCTTGCGGGCGAGCGCACGCCGTACGGGATGCAGCGGCACGGGATTGAAGTGGGGGTGTGCTCGAGAACCCGCACAGCGTCGTACATTGCGTACGGACAACTCCTACGATGAGGCCCACCAGAGTACCGATTGCGGCTCCATGAACAGTAAGTATGAAGAAAGCAAAGCTATCCTCGGAGTGGTCCGAGTGGTCAACCGTGGTCTCCACGACAAGGTATCCTGCGCCGCCAGTGGCGGCACCAATCAAGGTCCCGGTGAGCGTATGTTTGAGTACACGAGTGCTGCGGTCCTCAACCACCGAATCCGCTGCCGTCCAGTGAATAACTGCAGCATCGTTCGACAAACGTTGTCGCGCGACGGTTTGGAATAGGGGTGCCGGATCCTTCCACTGAGCTGGGGAGGGCTCGGGCAGACCGAGCAGGATAGCGGCAGCCGATACGAGGGATAAGGCGCGCATCTGGTGGTAGACGTTGAAGTGTGATGTGTACGTGCACGAGCAACAGCCATCCGCCTTGCCTCTGCACTAGATGAGAACGCACTCGGTCCCAACACACCATCCTGCACCAGATGTGCACCTGCAGTGCTAGGCGTCCCGGCGGCGGAGGATGCTCCCGATCCAAAGGCCGAGGGGGAGCGTGACCGCCGCAGCACCGAGCCCTTTCGCGATCAGGTTCGCCGGGGGTGTTCGCTTGGGCGGCTCGGGCTTGACTCTCCCCAGAGCCCGGCGGGCGGCCTTGAGCATTGCAGCGCGTCGTGAGTTCTTGGTGCCGGTCATCAGCCTGGGTACTGAGAACCGGGTCGCGGTACGGAGCAGCTGGTGCATAATGTTCTCCCGCATCGGGTGGTTGCTTCGAGGCGCAGCGTAACCCGGAAATGCACGAAGCGTGCGCGCTTGCTTCGGGGTCTATCCCTGCGCGGCTCGTGAAGGTATGTTGCTCCGGCACATCTGACAGCTGAACATGCATGGCGGTGCCGAGAGAAATCCTATCGAACTGGCAGACTGTTTACGGCATTGTCGTAGTGGCCGTGTCAGTGCTGTTTCTGTGGAGCGTTCAGTCGGTTCTGAACCCTTTCCTGCTCTTCGTGCTGCTGGTTGTACTCTTGAGTCCGTACCGGGGCTCGCGGCGACACCTGCTCCTGGTCGGCGTGGCCGCGTTGCTCACTCTGGTTTGGCTGCTTCGCGCCACGGGATCGCTCTTCGCGCCGTTTATCCTTGCCTGGGTACTTGCCTACGTGTTGCGGCCTGTGGCCGATGCCCTGGAGCGGCGGCGAGTGCCTCGCGGGCTGGCCGTGCTGCTGCTGGTCATACCGATTCTGACCGGCCTTGCAGTCGTGATCGTGTTTGGCATCCCGGCACTCCGCGACCAGGTGGAACGATTCGTCGCGAACGCTCCCGCTCTGGTGGAGCGGGGACAGCGTGAGCTGGCGCGACGCGACATCCCCTTCCTCGACGAGCGCGGACTGCTCACGCAGGTTCATAACATTCGACCGGAACAAGTGAGTGCATTTCTGGAAAGCCAGCGCGAAGAAATCGGCCGCCGCGCCTGGCGCGCCGTGCTGGGGGTGGGGCGAGGTCTCGGAACCGTATTTACCATCTTCGGATTTCTCTTCCTGACCCCAATCCTCGCTTTTTATCTCCTGCGAGACTACCACCAGATCAACCTCCGACTCGCCGGGCTGGTCCCGCCGGCGCAACGGGGTCGGGCCCTGCACTTCTTACAGCGCTACGACCAGTTGCTCGCAAAGTACCTGCGCGGGCAGGTACTGGCCGCGGCCATTATTGGCACGCTGACCGGCTTCGGTCTCTGGGTGCTCGGCTTCCCGTACGCTCTCGCTCTGGGAGTTGTGGCGGGGGTCTTCAACGTTGTGCCTTACCTGGGCCTGATCGCCACGTTGTTTCCCGCGGTACTGATTGCGCTCTTTTCAGGGGCCGTGGTGGCCTCGTTGATCAAACTTGGGGTGGTCGTGGTAGTCGTCCAGCTGCTGGAGCAGGCGGTGATCAGTCCAAGAATCGTGGGTGAATCCGTGGGACTTCACCCGGTATGGCTCATCCTTTCGCTGGCGGTGGGCGGCTACTTCTTCGGCTTTGTAGGTTTGCTCCTTGCAGTCCCCGTCGCTGTGCTCGTAAAATTGCTACTCACCGCCGCCCTGAGCCGGTATCGCAACTCTTCTCTTTTTCTTGGGGGTGCCGCCGTGCGACTGGATCACGCAGAACCGTCGGATGCTCAGCTCACCTCCACCTGATGAACTGCCCGAGGCTGCCCGCCTGCGCGGGAACATCTTCACGGATCTGGATCGCCTCGCGTTCGCGCTCGAGATGGAGGCTGCCACGCTAGTGGAAGCGGGCAGGGAGAGTGAGGCTACCAGCCGGCAAGCGGAGCGGCTCGGCGTACGGCTGGCCCAGCGGCTGGTGTCCGGCGTGTGGGCCGACGAGGTGAATTTCCGACTGATTCGCTGGGCCGCGGATTACGAGGCGCGACTCACGCCGCTCACCCCCACCGCTGATTGAGCACCCGCGTACCGCTCCGCCATCCGGCTCGCGAACTCGGCGAATTCCTCCACATTGGTGGGCGGGCTGGTGTGGTCCGGGCGCAGGCCCCGGTGAGCCGGGGTGAAGCAGAGGGTCGCGCAGACGTTGAAGGGTGCCAGGGCGTCCATCAGCGTGTCGAACCAGCGATCTGCCCCGGGGATGAAGCTTTCTGCCCAGCTGAGTCCGGTGCGCACCTCCTGGACGCCAAGCTGCTCCAGCCGGCGCACGGCAATTTCGAGCGAGCGCTCGTCGCCGAACTGGAACCACTGGCAGATACCGAACTCCGGGTCGAAGTCGCGCACGGGGAGCTTGGGAGTGCCGTCGTGCCGGAAGAGTCCGAAGTGAAAGTGGCGCCAGTACGAGCTGCCTTCCGCTTGTTTGTGTCGCGTGGTGGCCTCGTAGCGGGGTGCGAGATCGAGCAGCGTGTACCAGAATACGCGCTCACCACGGAGCAGATCACGGCAGCGACGGAGACCCCAGGCCGCCGTCGCCTCGGACGCGAAGGAAGACACGCCGGCCTCGGTCACCCACACCGGCTTGCCGAACTCCTGGCGGACCGCGTCGATCTTGCGCGGCCAGCTTTCCAGCGGCCACAGGTTCCAGTCCACGGGGAAGCCGTGCACCGCCAGGGCATCCACGGCGTTCAGCGCCCCCTGGCGATCCATTTTGCGCAGGAAGTCATGATCGATGGGGCTCAGGCCCCCCAGCACGAGGGGGAGCTCACAGCGGGCTTCCCGGATGCGCTCCGCCGCGCGCACCACCATCCGGGCGTAGATGGTCCAATCCGGATCGAGCAGGAAGTCCCAGTGGGATAAGTTGTTGGGTTCGTTCCAGATCTTGAAGCTGGTAATCACTTGAGAGCGGAGGTCAGAACGTGGCGGAAAGACGGGTGTTGGTGACTGGTGGTGCAGGTTTCGTGGGCAGTCATCTGGTAGATGCGCTGGTTCAGCGCGGCGACAGGGTACGGGTGTTCGACAACCTGGACCCGCAGGTGCACGGTCCCGGCGCGACGCGCCCAAGCTGGCTGTCGCCGGAAGCCGAGCTGGTGATCGGCGACATGCGCGACCCGGACGCCGTCAACCGCGCACTTCGGGACGTGCAGGTGGTTTATCACCTGGCGGCGGCGGTTGGCGTGGGCCAGTCAATGTACCGGATCGCCGAATACACGGCAACCAACACCCTCGGCACGGCGCACCTGCTCCAGGCCCTGGTAGACCGTGAGATGGAACTGGATCGGCTGGTAGTCGCCAGCTCGATGTCCATTTATGGTGAGGGCCGGTACCGGCGGCCGGACGGGGCGGAGCCCCGTATCTCGCAACGCACCCCGGAGCAGTTACGGGCCCACCAGTGGGAGCTACGGGACGCGGACGGAGCCATTCTGCAGCCAGCTCCTACGGACGAAGACAAGCCACTCGATCCCACGTCAATCTATGCGCTCACCAAGGCAGACCAGGAGAAGATGTGCCTCCTCGTCGGCGCGGCATACGGAATTCCCACCGTTGCCCTCCGCTTCTTCAACATCTACGGTCCGCGGCAGGCGCTATCCAACCCTTACACGGGTGTAGCGGCCATCTTCAGCTCGCGGCTGTTGAATGGGGAGCCGCCGCTGATCTTCGAGGACGGGGAGCAGCGACGGGATTTCGTGTCGGTGCACGACGTTGTGCAGGCGCTGCTGCTCGCGCAAGAATCACCGGCCGCGGTTGGTCAGGCGATCAACGTCGGTTCGGGGGAAAGCGTCAGCGTCAGGCAGGTCGCGGAAACACTCGCCGGCGTTCTGGGTGTGGAGCTTAGCCCCGAGCTCACCGCCCGCTACCGCGTGGGCGACATCCGCAACTGCTTTGCCGACATCAGCCGCGCTCGCACGCTACTTGGGTACGAGCCGCGGGTTACGTTCAAGCAGGGGCTGGAGGAGCTGGTTGCCTGGCTCGCTGAGCAGGAACGTCCCCAAGACGGTGTGGCGTCGCACGCGGCGGAGCTCGCCGCGCGGGGGCTTACGCTGTGAGGCGGCCAACGCTGATCACCGGGGGGGCCGGTTTCGTGGGCTCCAACCTGGCTGACGCGCTCCTCCAGGATGGAGAGCGCGTCATCATTGCTGACAACTTCAGCCGCGCCGGTGTCTCACTTAACGCGGAGTGGCTCGGGGAGCGACATGGCAAGCGCTGTCGGATCGAGGTCGCCGACGTTCGCGACCGGGACCACGTGAAGGCGCTCGTCGCCGAGGCCGGGCAGGTGTTTCACCTTGCTGCCCAGGTGGCGGTCACCACCTCGGTAGACGACCCGGTTCACGACCTTGAAACCAACCTGCTGGGCACCTTTCACATCCTGGAAGCTGCGCGGGCACTGCCTACCCCGCCGCCGCTCCTCTTCACCTCGACCAACAAGGTGTACGGCGGCCTCGAGGAAGCGCCGGTTTACCTGGACGGTGACATGTACCGATTTGTGGAGCGGCACGCGGGGATCGGCGAAGATGCGGCTCTTGACTTTCATTCACCCTACGGCTGCTCCAAGGGAGCCGCGGATCAGTACGTGCGCGACTACGCTCGTATTTACGGGCTGCGTACTGTCGTCTTCCGGATGAGCTGCGTCTACGGAACCAGGCAGTTCGGCACCGAGGACCAGGGGTGGGTTGCGCACTTCGCCCGGTCGCTGCTGGCTGGAGAGCCGGTCACCATCTACGGCGACGGCTGTCAGGTGCGGGGGGGCCTGGACGTGATCAACGCTCACGAGCGCGATCCCCAGGTGTACCTGGACGGGATGCGCGCTGCGGTCGAGGCTGTAGCCAGTGGTCGGCTTGACCCATCGCCGCTCTACACCCACACCTTCCGGCTGGACCAGCTCGGTGACGCCCTGAACGCGACACGCGACCGCCCGGACGGCTTCCTGAAGGCGCTGGTGCTCGCATGATGCAGGCTACCGAAACCGTGCGGCTGGGCTTTCTGGGTGTCGGCTGGATTGGCCGTCATCGTATGGAAGCCATCGGCCGCAGCGGCGTAGCCCAGATCGCCGCGATTGCCGATCCGAACCCGGAGGCCGGTGCCCAGTTCGCTACCCTGGATGAGCTGCTGGAGCAGGAACTGGACGGTATGGTGATCGCCACGCCCAGCGTCCAGCACGCGGACCAATCCATCCGTGCCCTGGAGCACGGTCTAGCCGTCTTCTGCCAAAAGCCGCTCGGCCGCACTGCCGCTGAAACGCGCCGGGTGGTTGATGCGGCTCGTGCCGCGGACCGCCTGCTCGCGGTGGATCTTTCCTACCGCTTCACGGCCGGGATGCGCCACATCCAGCAGCTGATTGCTGGTGGCAAGTTAGGGCGGATCTACGCGGTGGATCTGGTCTTTCACAATGCGTATGGTCCGGACAAGCCGTGGTTCTATGACCCGGGGCTCTCGGGCGGCGGGTGCGTGATGGACCTGGGGGTTCACCTGGTGGACCTGGCGCTGTGGACGCTCGGGTTTCCGGAGGTGGCCGGGGTCTCCAGCCGCCTGTTTGCTGGCGGCGAGCCGTTGGGCTCCCGGCCCGAGCGTGTCGAGGACTACGCGATCGCCCGGCTGGACCTGGATTCCGGCACGTCGGTGCAGCTCGCGTGCTCGTGGCGGCTGCCTGCTGGAACCGACGCGGTGATCGGTGCCGCGTTCTACGGCACCGAGGGTGGGGCTGCGCTGCGCAACGTGGGTGGCTCGTTCTACGACTTCACCGCGGAGCGCTTCCGGGGAACCAGCCGCGAAGTCCTCACGACTCACCCCGACGAGTGGGGTGGCCGTGCCGCCGTGGACTGGGCTGTTCGCCTCGGGGCCGGGGAGCGCTTCGACCCTGAAGCAGAGCGGCTCGTGGACGTCGCCGCCGCGCTCGACCGTATCTACGAACGCTGATATGCACCTGACTTTCTTCGGCTCCAGCCTGGTTTCCTGCTACTGGAATGGGGCAGCCACCTACTACCGCGGGCTGCTGGGTGCGCTGGCCGAGCGGGGGCACCGCATCACCTTCTGCGAGCCGGATGCATATGACCGGCAGGCGCACCGGGATTTGCTGGAGGACCCGTCATACGCGCGCGTAATCGTGTACCGGAGCGAGGCGGAGCGGAATCGGCTGATTGCGCAGGCGTTCGCCGAAAGTGATTGGGTGATCAAGTGCAGCGGTGTGGGTGTGTGGGATGCGGAGCTTGAGCGCGCCGTGGCCGAAGGGAGCGGTGGCGATGCACTCACCGCGTTCTGGGATGTGGATGCCCCAGCCACCCTGGCCCGCCTCACGGCGGACGCTTCAGACCCGTTTCGTGCCTGCATCCCCGCCTACGATCACGTGTTCACCTACGGCGGAGGTCCCGGGGTAGTCGCGGCATACGAGCATTTCGGCGCGCGCGCATGCACGCCGGTGTACAACGGGGTTGATCCGGCTGAGCATCGTCCCCTGAATGCGCCGGGAGAGCCTGCCTGGGACCTGCTCTTTATGGGAAACCGTCTGCCGGACCGGGAAGCCCGGGTGGACGAGTTTTTTTTGCGTGCGGCACAGCTGTACCAGGAGGGACGCTTCGCGCTGGGAGGCCAGGGGTGGGAGGACAAGTCAATGCCACCCAATGTCGCACGGCTGGGCCACGTTCCCACGGCCCAGCACAACCGGGTAAACGCCTCCGCGCGGCTGGTGCTCAACATCCATCGTGAGTCGATGGTCACCAACGGGTGGTCCCCGGCTACGCGGATGTTCGAGGCGGCGGGTGCGGCGGCGCCACAAATCACCGATGCGTGGGAGGGGATCGAAGATTTCTTCATGCCCGGCACTGAAATCCTGGTCGCCCGTGATGGTGCCGACGTGGCGGAACTGGTGCGCGCCACGGACACGACCACCGCGCGCCGCATCGGTGAAGCGGGACGTCGTCGTGCGCTGGCGGACCATACCTATGCACAGCGTGCCGCACTCGTGGACACGATTCTACGCGAGCCGGTAGGGAGCACCGTATGAAGCTGGTAGTCTTCGGGCTCTCGATTTCTTCCAGCTGGGGCAACGGGCATGCGACCACTTACCGGGCAATGCTCCGAGCCTTTGCCGCCCGTGGGCACGAGGTGGTTTTTTATGAATGGGACGCTCCCTGGTACCGCGGCGAGCACCGGGATCTGCCAAACCCCGGCTTTTGTCGGCTGGTGCTTTACCCGGAGTGGGAGCGAATCGCTTCGCAGGCCCTTGCCGAGGCGCGGGATGCCGATGCCACGCTGGTTGGCTCGTACGTGCACCGGGGCTCACAGGTCATCGACGAGCTGGCCGAAGGCGGCATCGATCCGCTCTTTTTTTACGACATCGACACACCGGTCACTGTGTCTCAAGTGCGCGGCGCGAACGCTGACTATCTTCGTGCCGATCAGATTCCACTTTTCGCCCGATACCTCAGCTTTACCGGAGGTCCATGGCTGCACGAGGTGCTGGAGCAGGAATTCGGAGCACGGGATGCGATGCCGCTTTACTGCTCGGTCGATGCGGAGCACTATCGACCGACGTTGCCCGATCCGGAGCTGCAGGCGGATCTGGCATACATGGGCACCTACGCACCTGATCGCCAGCCGACGCTTGAGCAGTTAATGAATGCACCAGCGCGACTGCTTGGTGGGTATCGTTTTCTGGCGGCCGGACCCCAGTATCCGGCGGATTATCCGTGGGCTTCCAACGTGCGGCTCATTCCGCATCTTCCGCCAACACGGCACCCGGCCTTTTACTCCAGTGCTGCCTGGCAGCTCAACGTCACCCGTGCCGACATGATCGCGGCGGGGTGGTCTCCGTCGGTCCGGCTGTTCGAGGCTGCGGCGTGTGGCGCGGCAATGCTCTCCGATCGCTGGCTGGGCATCGAGGAGTTCTTCACTCCGGGCCGGGAAATTCTCCTCCCCGAGTCTTCAGCCGAGGTTGTGGACCTGCTTCGCACCACACATCCGGATGACCGCGTGGCCATCGGGGTCGCGGCGCGGGGGCGCGTGCTCCGCGAGCACACATCCGAGCGCAGAGCCGAAGAGCTGGAAAGCTCCCTGAACGCGCCGGTACGGGTATAACCAGCGGTGCTGAACGTTCTGCTGACGGTGCTCGCCGTAGCTGGAGCGTTCGCGCTTTTGGGCCAGCTCTTGCGGGCATTGGCACGTCTGGGGCTTGCGGCAGTGGAAAAAACCGCGGCATCGGGTCTCGCGGAAGTCGCAGCTCGGCGTGGCGACCTGACCGGTCTGGCAGAGCGCCGCGAGCTGGAGGGGCGCGCCCGCTACGGGCGCACCCGTGCCGGTCTGCTGATGGCCGCCTGGCTGCTCCTGCTCATCGTGCCTGTGGTCGCCGGCTGGACGCGAGAAGCGTACGCGGCGGCAAGCGTGCTCTGGCTTCTGCCACCGCAACGTCCGGGCACTGCGATTCGCCGCTGACCGGCCCGTTCCGGACCGCAGCAGGGCTTCACGACCGTGGTCCGGGGGGGAGGAGCGTTTGGACTCGGACCTCGATCTCAAGATCGCCCCTGCCCCTCGCCGTGTAGCTGGTGTTCGTTAGCGCGCGGAAAGCGCTTCCTACCCAGTATTGCCAGCCTTCTTCCAGAAGGTGGGTGCGGATTCGGCGCGGGTAGCCCCATTCCGGATCGTAGCTCGCGTACACCCGGTGCCGCCCATCACAGAAACAGCCGTTGGGGCCACACGCACCATTCGAATTCGCAAGCAGAGCGAACAGCACAGGTACCGTGGCCGGTGGCTCGTAGGCCCATTGGCAGGTGTCCCGATGCACCGCGGCAACACGCGCGCCCCGAACTGTGTAATCCTCAACACAAGAGCGGGGTTCGTAGCTACCGTCAAAGCGCACCCTACGCTCGCTGCTCTGAATCCGGTACGCAAGGAAAGGGCGCGCACGCCAGCGCCGTTGCGCGCGCTCCATTTAGCACAGCCGCCAACGCTTCCCGCACATACGGCGGGAGGACCATTGCTAATACCAGCACCGCTGCGACTAGCGCAAGCAGCCTCGGGAGTAGTTTTCGCAGTGTAGGAATCCTGAGTTGCACTCGCTCACCCGGTGTGCACCCGGACCTTGCATAGTCCGGGTGCACAGCCGCGATCTGATCTAGCTCGCGCAGAGTGAAACCACGGCGTGCTTTGTCAGCCGCATCCAGTTCAGCAGCACGGCGGAGGATGCGCTCGACCTCAGCATCACCGAATCGCGGCTCCAGAGCGTCTGAGGGGTGGAGGTGATCAGTCACAGCTGGTGCTCAAACTTTCGGGTCAACACAGGAGCCTGAGATCCACACGTTAACCTTAACATGCTGGAAACATGCGTGCAGCGATTGTGCCGCTTGACTGTGCTCGCCGTAGCTCCTACGATACCGCTGTGCCCCCTTTGAAATCTATCGCTGTCGCGCTTAGCCTGGCGCTCGCCGCCTGTGCCCCCGCGACGCGTGCAAACACCACGCACCGCGATCCGGCCCCCAATGCGGAGCAGTGGGTGGAGCGAACCCTCGCATCCCTTTCGCTTCGGGAAAAGGTTGGCCAGCTGATCATGCCCTGGACCGGCGGCGAGTACGTTCCGGTGGACTCCCCCGAGTTCGACAGGTTGCGCGAATGGGTGGAGCGTGACGGGGTGGGTGGTCTGATCATCTCCATTGGGCTACCCCATTCGTACGCGGCCAAGCTGAACGAATTGCAGCGCCGCGCCAAGGTCCCCCTGCTGATCGCCTCCGACATGGAGAACGGGCCGGGGATGCGGCTCTCCGGGATCTATACCCTTCCCCACCTCCTGCCGCAGGGTGGGGGGACCGCCTTCCCTTCCACCATGGCGGTGGGGGCCACGGGCTCCGACAGCCTTGCCCGCGAGGTGGGGCGGGTAACCGGACGGGAGGCCCGCGCAGTAGGGGTTCATCTCACGTTTGGTCCGGTGCTGGACGTGAATTCCAATCCGCTCAACCCGATCATCAATACCCGCTCCTTCGGGGAAGATCCGGCGCTGGTCTCGCGGCTCGCCACCGCCTGGATTGCAGGGGCGCAGTCCGCCCGTCTGCTCACCACGGGGAAGCATTTCCCGGGGCACGGCGACACCGAGGTGGACTCACACATCGGGCTGCCGGCGATCAGCGCGGACCGGGCCCGGCTGGAGGCGGTGGAGCTCCCCCCGTTCCGCGCGGCGATCCGGGCGGGAACGGACGCGATGCTGGTCGCCCACATCGCGCTCACCGGCGTGGAGGGCGATACGGCGCCCCCCGCGACCCTCTCGCCGGCGCTGACCACACGGATGCTGCGCGATGAGCTGGGCTTCCAGGGGCTGGTGGTGACCGACGCCATGACCATGGGTGGGGTGACGCAGCGCTACGGAGCGGCCGATGCGCTGGTGCGCGCCCTGGAGGCAGGCGCTGATATTCTGCTGATGCCGCGCGACGTGGGCGAGGCGATCCAGACCGTCATGACGGCCGTGCAGAGTGGGCGGATTCCGGAGGCGCGCATCGATGCGTCCGTGCGCCGGATTCTGGCCGCCAAGGCGCGAGCCGGCCTCCAGCAGCGGCGTGAGGTCAACCTCGACTCGGTGGATCACATCGTCGGAATCCGCGCGCATACGGAACTCGCCCGCCGGGTGGCCGAGCGCTCGATCACGCTGGCGCGGGACCGGCGCACCCTGGTCCCGCTCTCGGCGGGGGCACGACGCATCCTGGTTGTATCCTACGCGGACGTGGCGGACCTGGTGGCGGGGCGGGTATTCGCCCGCACACTCGCTGGCCCGGGCCGCCGAGTGGATGCGGTACGGGTGGATGACCGGACCACACCGGCGGAATTCAAGGCGCTCGCCGCCCGCGCCGATTCCGCCGACGTGGTGATTGCCGCCGCGTACGTTCAGCCGCGAGAGTACAAGGGCTCGGTTGGGGCAGGTGGCGGATTCGCGGGGTGGACAGAGCGACTCGCCACGCGCGGCAAGCCGCTGGTCGCGCTGTCGTTCGGCACGCCGTATCTGCTCCCCTCCTTTCCTTCCGTGCCCACGTATCTGCTGGCATGGAGTGGGGTGGAGGCGTCCCAGGAGGCGGCTGCGCGCGCGCTGCTCGGGCAAATCCCCATCACCGGGCGGCTACCCATCTCCATTCCACCCTTCCATCGCGCGGGCGAAGGGATTCAGCGCCCGGCCCGCATTGCGGAGACGCCTCAGTGAAACGATTCCAACTTGTTCTGGCTATGCTGGTCTCGGTGGCCGCGTGCATGCCTGTTCCACCGCCGGTTGCACCGCGGATGAATCCCACTGCGACCCTGGTGCCAGCGGCACCCCGGGATGTCGGAATGCATCCGGCTCTCCCCGTTCAGCTCGACTCGATCGTTGAGGCGGCAATCGCCGATAGCGCCGCATCCGGCATTGCGCTGGCCGTGGGCCGGTACGGACGGCTCGTGCACCTCATGGGCTATGGTCGCACCGATTGGCCGCAGAGTGCCGCTCCGGTGGACGAGCGCACCATCTGGGATCTTGCTTCGCTCACCAAGGTCGTCGCGACCACAACCGCCGCGATGATTCTGGAGGAGCAGGGCCGGCTGAACCTTGATCAGCCCGTCGCTTCCTATCTTGCGGCGCTTTCAGACTCGGCCAAGGCTGGGATCACCGTCGGAATGCTTCTCACGCACCGGGGTGGGTTGGAGGCGTTTGCTCCGCTGTTTCGCCAGTTCCGCGGGCGGGAGCAGTACCTGGAACAGATCAACTTGCGACCACTCAAGGCACCTCCGGGAACACGCACCGAATACAGCGACTGGGACCTGATACTGCTCCAGCTGGTGATCGAGCGTATTACAGGTCAGCCGCTGGACCAGTTTGTCCAGGAGAGCGTCTTCCGCCCGTTGGGGATGCAGGACACGGGGTACAATCCGGACCCTACTCTGCTCCGTCGCATCGCCGCCACGGAGCGGGACACCACGCGTGGCGGCCTGATCCACGGCAGCGTGCACGATCCCAACGCCTACGCGATCGGCGGGGTGGCAGGCCATGCCGGGCTTTTTTCGACCTTGCACGATTTGTCGGTGTTTGCGCAGATGCTTCTTAACGGTGGCGAGTACAACGGAGTCCGGGTGTTGAAGCCGGCCACCATCGCGCGGTGGACGGCCCCTCAGGGGCCGGGATCCAGCCGCGCGCTCGGGTGGGATACTCCCGCGGGAAAGTCCAGCGCCGGGCGCTTTTTCGGGCCACGGAGCTTCGGGCACACGGGCTATACCGGCACCTCCCTGTGGGTTGATCCCGAACGAGGCGTATTCGTGGTGCTGCTGACCAACCGTGTGAACCCGACCAGCGCCAACCAGAAACACATTCCCCTGCGGCGCAGCGTGGCGGATGCCGTACAGGCGGCGATCACCGATGCGCCGCTGATCGACTGGGAGGCGCGACGATAGTAAGCCTATCTCCAGCCATAAAAGCCAGATCCATGATCCAGAACCGCGAAAAAGTACCCGTAGTCGTGGTGCCGTACGAGGAGATTGCCCGCCTGCTCGCCCGGCGCATCGCCGAGATCATCAGCGCCAGGCGTGAGGCCGGCGGGCATGCCGTACTTGGGCTCGCAACCGGAAGTACGCCGATCGGCATCTACCGCGAGTTGATCCGCATGCATCGGGAGGAGGGGCTGGACTTTTCGGATGTGGTCACGTTCAACCTGGACGAGTACTACCCCATGGACCCGGACAGCATTCACAGCTATGACCGGTACATGCGGGAAAACCTCTTCGACCACATCAACATTCGCCCCGAGAACGCGCACATCCCGCCGGGCACCGTGCCGCGCGACGAGATCGAGGCAGCGACGGATGCCTACGAGCAGGCGATCCGGGAAGCGGGCGGGATCGACTTCCAGATCCTGGGGATCGGGAAAACAGGGCACATCGGCTTCAACGAGCCCGGCTCCGGCGCGGACTCCCGCACTCGCCGCATCGCCCTGGACACGGTGACGCGCCGGGACGCGGCCGCCGACTTCTTCGGCGAAGACAACGTGCCCACCGAAGCGATCACCATGGGTGTCGCCAGCATAATGGATGCGCGGGAAGTGGCACTGGTGGCCACGGGCGAGCACAAGGCCGCCATCGTGCAGCGCGCGGTGGAGGGGGAGCAGAATCCGGATATCGCCGCCACCTACCTGCAGCAGCACCCGAACGCCACCTTTTATCTGGATCCGGCATCGGCAGCCGAGCTTACGCGGATCAAAACGCCGTGGGTGGTGGGCGAGGTAGAGTGGACACGCCAGCAGGAGATCAACGCCGTGATCTGGCTCAGTCAGACTACGGGCAAATCGGTGCTCAAACTGGACAATCTGGACTACCGTGAGCATTACCTGTCGAGCCTGCTCGCGCGCTACGGCTCCGCTGGACCACTCAACGGCGAGGTGTTCAACGCGCTGATCTCCAAGATCCGCGGGCGAAGCAAGCTGCCCACCGGCAAGCGCATCGTGGTTTTCAGTCCGCATCCGGACGACGACGTGATCTCCATGGGCGGCATCTTGAACAAGCTGCACCAGAACGGCAACGACATCACCGTCGCCTACCAGACCTCCGGCAACATCGCCGTGTTCGACCACGAGGTGCGGCGCTACGTGGACTTCCTGCGCCGCTTTGGGCGGGATTTCGATCTGGGGGGTGAGGGTGGCGATCTGGTGGAACGCATCGAAACGTTTCTCGACACCAAGCAGTCCGGGGAGATGGACATCCCCGAGGTACAAACCATCAAGCAGCGGATTCGCGAAGCGGAGGCGGTCTCCGGGATCGAGACCTTTGGGATGAGGCGTGAGCAGGCGTGCTTCCTGAATCTCCCCTTCTACCAGACCGGGCAGGTGCGCAAGGACCCCATCGGTGAGCGCGACATCCAGATCACGCTCGACCTGCTGGAGGCACACCGTCCGGAGATGGTGTTCGTGGCGGGAGACCTGTCGGACCCGCATGGCACCCACCGCATGTGTCTGGAGGCGGTGGAGAGCGCGCTGGAGCGGTACAGCGGTGAACAGCCGGAGATGTGGTACTACCGCGGCGCCTGGCAGGAGTGGCCGGTCGCCGAGGCCGACGTGCTGGTGCCGCTCTCGGAGGATGAGCTGCGTCTCAAGATCTTCGCGATCTTTAAACATCAGTCCCAAAAGGACCGTGCTCCCTTTCCAGGTCAGGACGACCGCGAGTTCTGGCAGCGAGTGGAGGAAAGGAACACCAGCACCGCCGGCGTGGTGGACCAGCTCGGCCTCCCGGAGTACTTTGCCATGGAAGCGTATGTCGTACGCCGGAATGGGCAGCCGATCGAAACGGAGGTGGTCTCCACCAGCACCCTCGGGAGCGCCGCCAGCTGGGGTCGCAGGCGGGCGGACCGGCGGACCGCCCGCAGGTCGCGTAGCCGATGCGGGTGTTCGCCGGGGTAGATGGAGGCGGAACCCGAACCACGGTTGGGCTCGCGGACGAGAATGGATGGGAAATCGCGCGGAGTGCGGGGGCAGCGGGGCTGGTGGACCCGCGCGATCCCATCGCCAGCGCCGAGACGGTAGTTGCCCTGGTTCGTGACACCGCCCGCTCCGCGGGCATTGCGGCGCCGGTCGAAGCACTCTGTGCCGGGCTCGCCGGGGTGGGAAGCGAGTCGGAGCGGGTGGCTGTCGAATTGGCGCTGCGCGGCTCCGGTATCGCGGCGCGGGTGGGCGTGATCTCGGATGGCGAGATCGCGCTGGAGGGGGCGCTGGGTGGGGGCCCGGGAATCCTGCTGCTCGCCGGCACCGGCTCGGTCGCGCATGCCCGCGCTCCGGACGGTCGCTTCGAGCGTTGTGGCGGTTGGGGAATGATCCTCGGGGACGAAGGGAGTGGCTACGGCATCGCACGCGCTGCTTTGATTGCCGCGGTGCGCGCAGTGGACGGACGCGGGGAGCCCACGCGGTTGCTCCCCGTTATGCTCGAGGCGCTGATGCTGGGGGACGCCGACGCGCTGCCCCCCTGGGTCGGACGAGCGCCAAAGTCCGAGGTGGCCGCCCTGACCGTGCACGTACTTCGGCTCGCAGGTGACGGCGATGCTGTTGCCCGCCGGATCGTGCAGCGGGGTGCCGCCGACCTCGTTTCGCACGCGGTTGCGCTGGTTCGTCGGCTGCAGCCCTGGGCGGAGCCGCCCCGCTTGGTACCTTATGGTGGCGTTCTCCGTCAGCCTTTGATGCGCGACCTGCTTGCGCGCGCTCTCGCCGAGCAGCTCCCCGAGGCGCAGCTGGTTGATCCCGTAGAGGATGCTGTTGCGGGCGCGCTGCGGTACGCCCGGAAACTGGCCCTGAACTAACCTCCCATGTTGCGTCGAGCCTTTCCGCTGCTCGTTCTTCTCCTTGCCGCCTGCGCGCACACCGGTTCAGGTGCGCGGTCTGCTCCGCGGACGGACGCCGTGTTGGCGCGGCAGCTTCAGCAGATGGTAGCCGGCTTCGGGGGCGACGTGGGCATCTACCTCCGTCATCTACCTTCTGGCCGGGAGGTCGCCATCCGGGCAGATGACGTATTCCCGACTGCCAGCATGGTCAAGGTGCCGCTGCTCGTAGCGCTGTATGACCGGGTCGAGCAGGGTACGATCAGGCTGGACAGCGCTGTCGTATTCCAGGATACGATGCGCTACGCCGACTACGATCTATCCGGCAAGCTCCGCCAAGGGCAGACGCTCACCCCCAAGGAGCTGGCCTTTTTGATGATCGGCCTGAGCGACAACACGGCGAGCCTTTGGCTACAGCGGCTGGTGGGGACCGGGGCAGAAGTGAACCGCTGGCTTGAGAGCAATGGCTTTCAGGACACCCGTGTGAACTCCCGCACGCCGGGGCGCGAAGCTGCGCGCACCGAGCACGGCTGGGGGCAGACCACCCCGCGTGAGATCGCCGAGTTGATGGTGCGTATTCGCGAGGGGCGAGCGGTGAGCCCCCGGGCCTCAGAGCAGATGTACCGCACCCTGACCAACAACGCCTGGGAGGACGTGGCGGCGTCGGTGATTCCGCCTACGGTGCAGGTCGCGTCCAAGTACGGGGCTCTAGACCGCTTTCGAGGAGAGGTACTGCTGGTGAATGCGCCGCGCGGTGATTACGTGCTGGCGGTGCTCGCCAAGAACCTGCAGGACCAGAGCTGGAAGCCCGACAATGCAGCCTGGACGCTGACTCGCAACATTTCGCGTACCGTGTACCAGCACTTCAACGGCCGATGAAACTGAGGTCTGTTATGATCGGTGCCGGCTGCCTGCTCGCTGCCTGCACTCCCGCGCCGCGTAGCTCCCCGAGCCCAGCGCCCATGTACGATTTGATCATTCGTGGGGGGCGCATCGTTGATGGTACCGGAGGCCCCTGGTATCGCGGGGATGTGGCGATCCGGGGCGATCGTATCGCGGCCGTCGGGCTGCTCCCCGGTGCTCGCGCGCGGGATACCATTGATGCGAGGGGGCTGATCGTCGCGCCGGGTTTCATCGACATGCTCGGGCACTCCGAGTACCCGCTGCTCCGCGACGGCCGGGCCATCTCCAAGATCACCCAGGGGATCACCTCGGAGATCACGGGCGAGGTGAGCAGCGTCGTTCCGGTGAACGAAAACACTCTGCGTGAGCTCGCCCCGGCAACCCGGGAACGGGTAACCTGGCGGGATCTGGACGGCTACTTCGCACGGCTGGAGCAGGGTGGAACCGCGATCAACCTGGGTACCTTTGTGACGCTGGGCACCGTACGCCGATACGTGATGGGCGATGCGAACCGCCCCGCCACCCCGGCCGAGCTGGAGCAGATGCGCGGCCTGGTAGCGCACGCGATGCGGCAGGGAGCCATGGGCTTTTCCACCGGGCTCATCTACGCGCCGGGATCCTTTGCCAGCACGGAAGAGATCACGGAATTGACACGGGTGGCCGCTCAGTACGGGGGCGGGTACGCCTCCCACATCCGCTCCGAGGGAGACCGGCTGGTGGAAGCGATCCAGGAAGCAATCACAATCGGGGAGCGGGCCGGCACCTGGGTGCAGATTCACCACCTCAAGGCTTCCGGCCAAAAGAACTGGGGGAAGATGGCGCAGGCGGTGGCCACCATCGAGACTGCACGCGCGCGTGGTGTGGACGTGTCAGCCGACCAGTATCCGTACACCGCCTCTGGCACCGGTCTGGACGCAGTGATCCCCAACTGGGCTCATGCGGGCGGAACCGACTCGCTGCTCGCCCGCCTGCGGCAGCCGGAAAGCCGGGCTCGTCTCCGGGAGGAGCTTGCCGGCGGAGGCACCGACTGGCGCATCGGCACCTCCGCAGGGGGACCGAGTGGGGTGATGATCGCCAGCGTGAGCACCGACAGCCTCAGGCGTTATCAGGGCATGCGCCTGGACCAGGTGGCCCGGCTGCGTGGGCAGGAGGTGGTGGACGCAGTCTTTGACATCCTGCTCGCGGATCGCGCCAACACCGCGGCGATCTACTTCAGCATGTCCGAGGATGACGTTGAGCTGGCGATGCGCCAGCCGTGGGTAAGCGTAGGCATCGACGCAGGCGCACGCGCCGCCGACACCACGGTGCAGGGGCGCCCGCACCCGCGGGCATACGGCAGCTTCCCTCGCATCCTGTGCCGCTACGTGCGGGAGCGACGAGTCATCCCCCTGGAGGACGCCATCCGCAAGTTCACCAGCCTGCCCGCGGCGCGGGTGGGGTTGGCGGAGCGCGGGGTGCTCAAGGCTGGGATGTACGCAGATGTCACCGTGTTCAACCCGCAGACCGTGTGCGACCGAGCAACCTTCGAGGATCCTGTGCAAACCTCGGTGGGGATCGAGCACGTGCTGGTGAATGGCACCCCTGTGCTGCGTGGCGGCCGGCCGACCGGCAAGCTGCCAGGGCGCGGCTTGCGGCGGGGAAGTCATAGCCCGCGCTACGTCGCCTGGCTCCCCCAGCTACGTCATTCAGCCCACCATCGCGATTCGCTGTTTCGGTAGCTTGTGAGTGCGGGCAAGACTTCGTCCCCACACTCAACTTCCAGAACCGCTACCATGAAACGCATTGCCTTTGTACTGCTCTCGCTCGGCCTGTTGACCAGCGGGCGTGCTTCTGCCCAGGTGATTCAGGCTGAAACGCTTCCGTCCCGTCCGCTCTCCCTATCCGGCCCAAGAATCGGCATGACCATGCTCGCTCAGGGAGAAGCGCTCGACTCGCTGCGCAGTCACTACAAGCGTGATGTGAGCGGATCGATCACTCAGATCGGCTGGCAGTTCGAGCAGCGATTCTATGCGGACGAGCAAAGCGGCCTTGGCGGCGCTCAGCGAAATTGTCGTGCTGGTGGGTGGGCTGGAGCAAAACATGTTTCTTCCGAGTCTGTCCTGGCTTGCGGGGCTACGAACCGGGCAGGGCTTTGAGGTGGGTGCCGGGCCGAATTTGTCGCTCACCGGCGTAGGGCTCACCTTTGCGGCAGGTGCGACTTTGCAGGCTGGGCGCCTCAATCTGCCCATTCACTTTGCATTCGTCCCCTCCCCCAGGGGAAGCCGGACGAGCCTGCTGGCCGGCTTCAGCCTGGACCGCTGACCTAGAGCGGCTGGAGGAAGTCGGCGCGGATGACCCGCACCCCGTGACCGGCGAAGTGCACCTCGGCGCGGTCACCGCGCACCTGCAGCACGACACCCTCGCCGAAGGTGTCGTGCGAAACCTCCACGCCGGGCTCCAGTCCCGGTGTGGACTCGTCGGGGTCGAAGCTGGCCGGGAGAGTGCTTGAAGCTGCTGGCTCACCAGCGCTCGTCGCACGCAGCAGGGCTCCGGTGTCGTTGTCGCAGTGGCCGCAGCGGAAGTCCTCCGGCACGTCTTCGCCAAAGTAGCGGAGGATGGTGGCTGTCCGGCAGCGGGCGCTCTGGCAGTAGCGGACCATTGCGTTGAGCTTGCGGCGGTCCAGCTCACGCCGCTCCTCGTAGTCGGTCAGCTCACGGCTCAGGTCCGTTTGGGTCACGTCGGGAGCGATCCGCTCCCAAACGCCGCCCCGGTGCTCCCGCATCATCCCATGCCGCTTGAGCAGGGTCAGCACGATGCGAGCTTTGCGTCGGGGGACCTCGGCGGACTCGGCGATCTGGTCCAGCGTGCACTGCTCGCCCTCGGGCGTGCATTCACCACCCGCGCGACCTGGACTGCTTCCTCGATGTCCGGGTACTTGCCCCCGAGAAAGTATCCCTGCACCGCACGGTCTTCCACCTGGTACAGGATGGTGCAGCGGGAGGAGTCCGTCGCGTCCCGCGCGCCCCGCTTCCTGGTAGTACGCCTCCAGCGAGCCGGGAAAATGGTAGTGTGCCACGAAGCGGATGTCCGGCTTGTCGATTCCCAGCCCAAATGCATTGGTGGCGATCACCAGCCTTTGCCTCGCCCGCCATCCATGCTTCCTGTGCTTCCGTGCGCTCTTTGCGGAGCGGCGACCATGGTACAGCACAAGCGAGTGCCGCTCGCTGAACTGCTCGTGCAGCCGCTCGGCTTCTTTCACGGTCGCGGTGTAGATGATTCCGGAACCTTCGGTGCAGCGCAGGATTTCGGCGACTGCGGCGTCTTTATCCGATTCGTTCACCGTGGGGCGGACTTCCAGAAAAAGGTTGGGGCGAACCAGCTCGCCCACGAACTGCTGCGGCTCCCGCATGCGGAGCTGCCGGATGATGTCTTCGCGCACCTCGGGCGACGCGCGGTGGCGGTCAGCGCCAGGATCGGGGGTCTGCCCAGCCGCTCCGCGATGCTGCCGAGCATCATGTAATCAGGACGGAAATCATGTCCCCATTGCGATACGCAGTGCGCTTCATCCACGACGAAGAGCGAGATTTCGCGACCGAGCAGCCTTTCAAAGAAGTCCCGGTCCCGAAAGCGTTCGGGTGTGAGATACAGGATGTCGCCCCGCCCTTCGGTCACGGAGCTTTCCGCGTCCCGCTGCTCACCCGTTCTCTGAGACGAATTCACCACCAGCGCGTCCACACCGATCTCGGTAAGCTTGTCAATCTGGTCCTTCATCAGCGCGATCAGTGGGGACACCACCACCGTGAGCCCGGGGAGGAGTACAGCCGGCAGCTGATAGATGAGCGACTTGCCCGCACCGGTAGGCATCACCACCAGCGTGTCGCGCCCTCGCAGGACGGCACGAACGGGTTCTTGCTGCCCCGGGCGGAACTCCTCCAGCCCGAAGCGGTCCCGCAGCGTTTCGAGGAGCTGATCTGGCATTCGCGGGTCGGTGCAATCACCGGACCGCGAGCAGCTCCAGGAGCAGGCGGGCGGCGAGCTTGGCGGTGCGTCCCATCCTGATCGTACGGAGGGGAAAGCTCCATGATGTCAGCGCCCACCAGCCGTGGGTCCGCGGCTATGGTCTGGACCAGGGCGATCATTTCGCGGGCCATCAACCCACCCGGTCCCGCGGCGCTGGTTCCCGGTGCCACGGTGGAATCGGCGGCGTCCAGATCGATGCTGAGATAAAGTGCATCGCCATCTCCGCTGCATCTTCGAGCGCCTCCCGGGCTACCGATGCAGCCCCGCGCTCGGTGATGTCGTCGGCCGTGAAGAGCCATACCCCCTGCTCCCGCGCCCAGTCAGTGTAGAAGCGCGAGTTCGCCCAGCGGCGGATACCCAGCATGGCGGTTCGTCCGCCCGACAGGATCGGCGTTTGGAGCGCGCCGGAATGGCGTTCCGCTGGAGATCGACGCCTCGTCCGGGTACTCGCGCACGTCCAGGTGCGCGTCGATGGAGATCAAGGCGAGGCGCAGCTCCGGGCGAGCCGCGGCCAGCCCGTGGATGAGTGAGCCGGTACAGCCATGATCTCCCCCCAAAAAGACCGGCCGGGCTCCCGCCGTGAATACATGGCGCGCGGCCTCCTCCATGCTCCGGTGGGCTTCGGCCCCGTTCATCGAGGAAGCGATAGATCACCGAGATCCAGCACCGGGCTCAGTTCGCGCTCGCCGTCCCAGGTGCCGAAGGAGGCAAGAGCCTCACGAATTGCTTTGGGTCCGAAGCGGGCACCCGGGGCGCGACGGGATGCCGCCATCGTAGGGCAGCCCGAGCAGCACGTTGCGCCCGTCCAGCGGCGACGAGCCGTCCCAGGGTGGAGCAGGGAGGGGCGCGCGGATCGCGCGGGTCCGGTGCCGGGCGCAGGGTGGCGAGTGGGTTGGTCACGCGGCTAACTTACGCCCGCCTATAACCCATAGTCCAGATTCGACTTGATGACACGCATTCTAACCGGCATCCAGCCATCCGGCTCGCTCCACCTGGGCAACTACTTCGGGGCAATGCGGCCCCTGATCGAACTGCAGGAGAGGGGGCAGGTCTTCGCCATCCTGGTGGATCTGCACGCCCTCACCAGCGTGCGCGACGCGGCGGCTCTGCGCGCGAACGTGCGCAGCGGCGCGCTGGCTTTTCTCGCCTCCGGACTGGACCCGGACCGGAGCATCTTTTTCCGCCAATCGGAGGTGCCGGAGCACACGGAGCTGATGTGGCTCCTGAGCTGCGTCACACCGGTAGGGCTGCTGGAGCGCGCTGTTTCCTACAAGGACAAGGTTGCCCGCGGGCTCAGCGCGAATGCGGGTTTGTTCACCTACCCGGTGCTCCAGGCCGCCGACATCCTGCTCTACGATGCGGATGTGGTCCCTGTCGGGCGGGACCAGAAGCAGCACCTGGAGATGGCGCGGGACATCGCCGGAAAGCTGAACGAAGCGTACGGCGAGGTGGTGAAGCTCCCGGAGCCGGAGATCAGCGAGGATGTCGCCACCGTCCCGGGCACCGATGGGCAAAAGATGAGCAAGAGCTACGGCAATACGCTGGATCTCTTCGGAGATGAAAAGGCGCTGCGGAAGCGGGTGATGGGAATCGTGACCGACTCCACCCCCTGGAAGATCGCAAGCCGGTGGAGGGCTCAAACATCCTGGCGCTGTACCGGCTGGTCGCTCCGCCCGAAGAGGTCACCCGGATGGAGCAGGATTTTCGCGCCGGTGGGATCGGCTACGGCGAGTTCAAGAAGCGGCTGCACGCCGCCATTGGGGAGTACTTCGCCCCCATGCGGGAGCGTCACGCCGAGTTCGCTGCTCGCCCGGACTACGTGGAAGACGTGCTGCGGGAGGGGGCGCTACGCGCCCGCAAGGTCGCAGGGGAGGTGATGGAGCGGGTCCGCACCGCGGTGGGGCGTAGCGTTAGGTACGGGATGTGCTTCACACGGGGCGTTTCCAACACGGAGCAACGAATAATGCGCGAACACCACCTGCACGACCTGGGTTCGGACGACACTTCCATCGTCCGCGGCAAAGATGCCACCGAGCAGCCCCGGCGGAACCCCGCGGATCCCTACGCGCCGAGTGGCAGGAGCCTGAACAGGAGGTCCTGACCCTGGTCTGCCTGACCTGCGGCAAGGAGTACTACTTCGAGGACGAGGCACCAGGCCCGAATCTGAAGTGCGAAGTGCGGCGGCACCGTGTTCCGCGCCTTTGACACCTCCGTGGGCGACGAGGTGGTGGACGACTTCCGCGACAGCACCGAGCGCGACCTTGACCCCGACGACCCGGAGGGCGACGCCCTGCCGGGTGACGTAATGGATCTCAACCAGATCTGATGGCGGACCCGCGCTTCACCGGATCGGGCGTTGCCCTGGTCACCCCTTTCAGCTCCGATGGGGTGAACGAGCGCGTGCTGCGTGAGCTGGTCCGCTTTCACCTGGAGCACGGGACGGATGCGCTGGTCGTGAATGGGAGCACCGGCGAAGCAGCCACCATGAGCCCGACCGAGCAGCGGCGGGCGGTGGAAGTTGTGGTGGACGAGGCGGGCGGGCGCCTCCCGGTGATCGCCGGTGCCGGGGGGAGCGACACCGCGGCTGTCGCGCAGCTGGCTCGTGAGGCGCGCGCGGCGGGTGCGGATGCCCTGTTGCTCGCTCCGCCGCCCTACAATAAGCCGACCCAGCGTGGCATGATCGCCCACTTCCGCGCGGTGATGGACGCCGGTGATCTCCCGGCCATTCTTTACAACGTCCCCGGCCGCACCGCCTGCAACCTGCTTCCAGAGACGGTAGCCGAGCTGGCTGGGGCTGACGCCCGGGTGATCGGGGTCAAGGAAGCAAGCGGCGACATCTCGCAGGTGGCGGAGCTTGCCAGGGTCGTTGCGGACCGGATCGCGATCTACAGCGGGAACGATGACCAGGTCGTTCCGCTGCTCGCCCTCGGCGGACGAGGGGTAATCTCCGTGCTCGCCAACATCGCGCCGCGCGACACCTCGCGGATGGTGCATCTCTTTGTGGAGGGCGACGTGCGAGCGTCGTGCGCTCTGCAGCTGCGCCTGCTCCCCGTGATTGGGGCGCTTTTTCGCGAATCCAATCCCATCCCGGTCAAGGCGGCCGTCCGGGAGCTGGGGTTCGATGTCGGTCCAGTCCGGCTGCCACTGCTGGAGGCGTCACCGGGTGTCCAGGAAGAGCTGCGCCGCGCAATGGGAGAAGCGGGGACCGGTTGAGCGAACGGCTACGCATCGCGCTCACCGGTCCCAACGGACGCATGGGGACGGTGCTCGCGCACCTCATCTCCGCGGACTCAGACCTGGAACTCGCTGGCGGAATCGGGAGGGGCACCCTGGATGCCGCTCGGGAGGTTCTCCGCAGCGCGGACGTGGTGATCGACTTCAGCGCGCCGACGCTGCTATCCACGCTGCTCGATGAGCACCGGGACTCCCTCGCTGGCCGGGCCGTGGTGGTGGGTACCACAGGCCTGGATGCCACCGTGCTTGATGCGCTTGCGACTTTGGCGACGCTCTCCCCGGTGCTCTGCTCCGCCAACTTCAGTGTGGGTGTGAACCTGCTCGCCGCGCTGGTGGAGCAGGCCGCTCGCGTGCTCGGCGACGAGTATGATGCGGAGATCGTGGAAACCCATCACCGCCGCAAGACTGACGCGCCGAGTGGTACCGCGCTCGAGCTTGGCCGGGCGATTGCGCGTGGTCTGGGAACCGATCTGGAGCAGGTGAGGCGTGATGGGCGGGCAGGGCACACCGCGGAGCGTCCCCGCGGGGAGATCGGCCTGCACGCGGTGCGTGGAGGGGATGTAGTAGGGGAGCATCGGGTGCTGCTCCTCGGTGAACGGGAGCGCATCGAGCTGGGGCACGTCGCCACCGACCGGGCGCTCTTTGCGGAGGGGGCTCTCCGGGCCGCACGCTGGCTGGCCGGGCGTGATCCGGGGAGCTACACCATGCAGCAGGTTCTGGGTCTGCCCTGAAGCGGCGGCTGGTACTCGATCTGGCCGATCCGCGGGGGCGGTGGGGGATCCCCGGCTGGGCAATGGAGGAGATCCGAGGTGCGATCCCCGCCGATTGGGAGATGGACGTTGTCGCCGCTCCCGCGGACGGGCAGGGTGACGGGGGCGATGCGTCCCCCGAGGCTCTGCACGCCGTGCAAGGGGCCGAAGTGTACATCGGCTTCGGCATGCCCCAGGAATTATTCCTCGCTGCCACCGCGGAGGCTGACTCTCGCCTCCGCTGGGTCCACTCGGCCTCCGCTGGCGTAGGAGGATCGCTTTACCCGGAGATGCGTGACTCCGACGTGGTGCTCACCAACTCCGCGGGCGTGTACGCTCCCGCCATCGCGGAAACGGTGATCGCCATTTTGTTTTACTTTGCCCGCGGGCTCGATTTCGCAGTTCACGCTCAGACTGAGCGCCGCTGGGACAAGGCGCCCTTTGATGATCCTGGTTCGCCCGTGGGTGAGCTCGGCGGTGCTACGCTGGGCATCATCGGCTTCGGCGGGATCGGCAGGGAGGTAGCACGCAGGGCCAAGGCTCTAGGGATGCGCGTGCTCGCTCTGCGCCGGACGGGCGGCGTGCCCCTGGAGGAGATACTCCCCCAAAGCAGCTATCTCCTCCTCGCCCTCCCTGACACACCCGAGACGCGGGGGCTGGTTGGCGCGCGGGAGCTCGGGCTCCTTCCTCCCGGTGCGGTGGTGGTGAATGTCGGGCGGGGGAGCGCGCTCGATGAAGCGGCGTTGGCCCGGGTACTCCAGACAGAAAAGCTGCGCGGCGCCGGGCTGGATGTGTTCGCGCGCGAGCCGCTCCCGCCGGAATCCCCTCTCTGGACGCTCCCGAACGTGCTGGTGCTTCCGCACGTTTCCGGTGCGTCGCCCCACTTCTGGCGGAGACAGGTGGACTTGGTCCGGGAGAACCTGGGCCGCTATCTTGCGGGGCGGCCGCTCCGCAATGTGGTGGACAAGCGTGCCGGATACTGACTGCCGTGGATTACTCCGCAGGCTATCTTCTGCTCGCCGCTGCGCAAGTCGTCGGCATCCTGTTGATCCCGCTCGGCCTGCCAGGGTTGTGGATCCAGGTGGGTGCACTGGCCCTTTACGGCTGGCAGTCGAATTTCGCGACGATGGGGGTGGTCCCCATCATTCTGACCGTTGGGCTCGGCCTGGTGGCCGAAGCGCTGGAGTTCGCGTTGGGAGGGCGCTACGCGCGCCGGTACGGCGGGGGGCGGAGGGCAGCGTGGGGGGCGATCCTCGGCGGCATCGCCGGGGCGATCATGGGAGTCCCTGTGCCGATCATCGGCAGCGTGATCGGGGCATTCGTGGGCTCGTTCGTCGGTGCGGCACTGCTGGAGCTAACCACCGGACGCGGGGCCAATCCCGCGTTGCGGGCGGGATGGGGCGCGCTGCTCGGCCGTGTCGCGGCTACGGCGGTGAAGGTGGGGATCGGAATCGCGATCGCCGTCGTGGCACTCTTTTCGGCACTTTGATCGGCTGATGCTTCCCGATCACTCCCTGCTGGGTGTTCTAAATGGGCTCTCGGGTCCCGCGCTGGTAATCGGCCCTGACGCGCGGATTCTCCTGGAAAACCAGCACGCGACGGCACTCCTTCACCCTCACGACACTGGAGACGCCGGAGTTCGCCGGACCGCCGAGCTGAACAACCTTCTCCTTTCCTCCCTGATCAACCGTGGGGAGGAGGGGGAGCTTCATCTGGTGCACCCCTTCGATGGCGCTCGCGTCTTCGACGCCTCTTCCGCGCCACTGCCCCCTGAGACAGCCGGGGAGGGGGTGAGGCTCTGGACCCTGCGCGACGTGACCGACAGTCGCCGCGCCTGCAATGAGCTGGAGGTGCGGGTGGAGCGGCAGGCGCGCGAACTCGAAAGCGCGAACCGGCTCAAGTCCGAATTCCTGGCCAGCATGAGCCATGAATTGAAGACCCCTATCAACGCACTGATCGGGTACACGGCGCTCCTCCGGGATCGGGTGTACGGTGATCTGACTCGGGGGCAGGAGGCGGCGCTCGAGCGGGTGTCTAGCGCGTCGGAGCATCTGCTCGAGCTCGTCAGCGACATGCTCGACCTGGCGCGGCTCCAGGGGGGTGGGTTGACCGTGCATCCAGAGCCGGTCGAACTCGCTGAGCTGATCCGTGATGTGGGTCGCGCGATAGAGTCCCAGGTACAAGCGAAGCAGCTGGACTTCCAGGTGGAGATCGAGCCGGAGCTGCCGCGGGTGACCACGGATCGCGCACGGCTGCGGCAGGTGCTGATGCACCTGCTTTCCAATGCTATTAAATTCACCTCGCACGGAAGCATCTCGGTGCAGGCCCGCCGGGCCAGGCGTGGGCGTGGCGTGGAGATTCTTGTGGCGGATACCGGGATCGGAATCCGCCAGGAGCACCTGTCAACCATCTGGGAAGAGTTCCGGCAGGTAGACCAGAGCTGGACCCGTGAGCACGAGGGTACCGGCCTGGGACTGGCAATCACCAAGCAGATGCTCGAGTTGCTCGGCGGCACCGTGCGCGTACGCTCCCGGCCCGGCCAGGGAAGCGTGTTTACCGTCACCCTACCCCTATAAGCAGCAAGAGCGAGTGAGCCAGTCCAAGCGTTGCACCGTCATCGTCGGCTCCCAGTGGGGCGACGAGGGCAAGGGAAAGATCGTCGATGTGCTCGCCGAGTCCGTGGACGTGGTGGCACGGTACCAGGGTGGTGCCAACGCGGGCCATACCGTTCACGTCGGGAGCGATGAGTTCGTACTCCACCAGATTCCCTCCGGGATCCTGCACCCCGCCCGCCGCTGCCTGCTGGGCAACGGCGTGGTATTCGATCCGTTCCAGTTCTTTGAAGAGCTTGACGCGCTTGCGGCCCGGGGTATCGACGCAGAGCCGCGGGTGGGAGTCAGTGGGCGGGCACACCTGCTGCTCGCTTATCACAAGATGCTCGACCGCGCTGCCGAGGCCCGTCGCGGCGCCGGAAAGATCGGAACGACGGGGCGTGGAATCGGGCCTGCCTACGAGGACAAGGTCGCGCGCCAGGGTATCCGCGTGGCGGACCTGCGAGACCCAGCACGCATGGAGGACCTGCTCGGGCGCGCGGCGGAACGGGTGAATGAACGCCTCGGGGCGTTCGGCAGCGACGAGCAGGTGGATCTGCATGCACTTTGCGACGAGGTGCTGAGCATCCGGGAGCGCCTGCTGGCCCTTTCGGTGGATACGGGCCGCGTGCTGCACGACGCGCTTCGTGCTGGGGAGCGGGTGCTACTCGAAGGTGCACAGGGCGCCCTGCTGGATGTGGACCATGGGACCTATCCATACGTGACCTCCTCCAACACCACCGCCGGCGGCGCGGCGCTCGGGGTCGGAATCGGACCCACGGCGATTGATGCGGTGGTTGGCGTGGTAAAGGCGTACACTACCCGCGTGGGTGAGGGGCCGCTGCCCACCGAGTTCCCATCGCCGATGCAGGAGCACGTTCGGCAGCTGGGTGGGGAGTTCGGTGCCACTACGGGCAGGCCGCGCCGGTGCGGCTGGTTCGACGCGGTGGTGGTGCGCTACGCGGCACGGGTGAACGGCCTCACCGGACTCGCCATGACCAAGCTGGACGTGCTCGACACCCTGCCGGAGCTGAAGATCGCGGTCGGCTACAGGGCCGGAGGCGCGCTGCTGGACGACTTTCCGGGTGACCTGGGCCTGCTTGAAGAAGCGGAGCCCGTATATGAAAGCCTTCCTGGATGGGAAAAGTCCACTGCGGATGCGCGCCGCTGGGCGGATCTCCCGGATGCCGCACAGGCCTATCTCCGCCGCATCGAAGCGCTCACGGAGGTCCCCATCCAGTACGTTTCGGTGGGTACGCGCCGCGACCAGATCATCCATGTCCAGCACGGCTGAGCACACCGCGGTGGAGGAAGCGCTCCGCCACATCAAGCCGAGCGTCCGCGCGCTGGGGGCGTACACGCTGCGCCCGTACGAGCCCCGCATCAAGCTCAACCAGAACGAGAGCCCCTACGATGTTCCGGCCGCGCTGAAGGCTCGGATCCTGAAGGTGGCGGCGGAGCGCCCCTGGAACCGGTATCCACCCTTTGTGGCGCACAACTTCATTGGTGCGGTGGCGGAGGCAACCGGCTGGCCGTCCGGGGGTATTCTGGTGGCGAACGGCTCCAATGAGCTGATCCAGGCCGCGCTGGCGGTCACCGTCGGACCGGGCGTGTCGGTGGTGATTCCGGAGCCCACCTTCACCCTGTACCGGTTGATGACCGAGGTGAATGGTGGCGAGGTGGTTTCTGTTCCGCTGGACGGCGAACTGCGCTTCGACGTGGACGCGGTCGTGCACGCGGCGCAGCGCACCGACGCTGCCGTGGTGGTGCTGTGCTCCCCGAACAACCCCACCGGTGCCGCGCTCGCCCGGGATGAGATCCAGCGGGTGCACGACGCTACCGGCGCATTGATCCTGCTGGATCAAGCCTACGTGGAGTTCGGCGGCTACGATGCGCTTCCGCTCCTCGACGAGCACCCCCGGCTGGTGCTGCTCCGCACCTTCAGCAAGGCAATGGCGCTCGCTGGGCTCCGGGCCGGGTATTTACTCGCACACCCGAATCTCGTCACGGAGATCAACAAGGCCAAGCTGCCCTACAACATCAACTTCTTCAGCGAGATCGCCGCGGCGGAGGTGCTTCGGCACCGGCAGCTGCTTGCGCCGCAGGTAAACACGATTCGCGAGGAGCGGGACCGGCTGCACGCAGCCCTGGCTGAGATGCCGGCCGTGCGGGTCTTTGCCAGTGCCGCCAACTTCGTCCTCTTACGGGTGGCGGAGCACAGGACGGTGTTTCAGCGCCTGCTGGACGAGCACGGCATCCTGGTGCGCGATGTGTCCGGTTATCCCATGCTGGAGGGTTGCCTGCGGGTCAATGCCGGCAGCCCGGAGGAGAACGACGCGTTCCTCGCCGCGCTTCACGCCATCCTGGAGCCACAATGAGCCGTGTCGCTGAGCGCGCGCGCAAAACGCGCGAAACCGAGGTTTCCGTCCGCATCGACCTGGACGGCAGTGGCGAGTCCGACGTGGCCACCGGAATCGGCTTTCTGGACCACATGCTGGACGCGCTCGCGCGGCACGGCGGGTTCGATCTCCGGGTGCATGCCACCGGAGACCTGCACATCGATCCGCACCACAGCACGGAGGACATCGGCATCACCCTGGGTGCGGCCTTTGGCGAAGCTCTGGGCGACAAGCGGGGCGTGGCTCGCTTCGCCGACGCTACCGTACCGCTGGACGAGGCGCTGGTGCGCGCCGTGGTAGACCTGAGCGGGCGAGCCTTTCTGCGCTTCAATGTGCCGCTACCAGCGGACCAGCCGCGGATTGGCGAGTGGGATGCGGCGCTGCTCCCGGAGTTCTGGCGGGGTTTCGCCCATGAAGCTCGCATTACCCTGCACCTGGATGGTCTACGGGGCGACAACGCACACCACATCGTGGAGGCGTGTTTCAAGGCGGCGGCACGCGCGCTTGGAGCGGCAACGCGAATCGATCCGCGCCGTACGGACGCGATACCGTCCACCAAGGGTTCGCTTTGAGGCCGCGGGTCACGGTGCTGGACTATGGCGCCGGGAACCTGCGCTCCGTGGTGCGTGCTTTCGAGCACGCGGGCGCCGACGTGTGCCTGACTGACGACCCCACGGCGGCGTCGCAGGCTGAGCGGCTTGTACTCCCTGGCCAGGGACACTTTGGCCAGTGCATGGGGCGACTGGAAGCGAGCGGGCTGGGGGATGTGGTGCGCGAGCACGTCGCGAGCGGGCGCCCCTTTCTGGGCATCTGCGTCGGTATGCAGCTGCTCTACGAGGGGAGCGAAGAAGCCCCGGGTGCGTCCGGGCTTGACCTTCTCCCCGGACGGGTTGAGCGCCTGCGCACCGCGCTGCCGCTGCCGCACGTGGGTTGGAACTCGGTGGAGTGGACCCGCCCCGGCAACGCACTGCTCCGCGATGTGGATGACCGCCCGCGGTTCTTTTATCACGTGCACAGCTATGCGGTGCACGATGCGGACGCATCAGAGGTGCTCGGTCGCTCCGAGTACCAGACACGCTTCGCATCGGTCGTCGGTCGTGACTTCGTGTGGGGAATCCAGTTTCACCCGGAAAAAAGCCAGGAGGACGGATTGCACATCCTCGGCAACTTCGCGCGGCTATAGCGCCGAATGAGCGTATTCTTCAAAGGCCACGGCCTGGGCAACGACTACATCGCGGTAGCCGTGGATGAGCTGGGTGTGGAGCTGAGTCCCCCCACGGTTCGCCTGATCTGTGACCGTCACACCGGCGTGGGCTCCGATGGCATTCTGGTTCGGGTACCCTCCGAAAGTGCGGATTTCGGGCTGCGCATCTGGAATCCGGATGGCTCCGAAGCCGAAAAGAGCGGCAACGGCTTGCGGATCTTCGCGGCGTACCTGCTGGACGGCGGGCATGTGCGCGAGCAGACACCGTTCTCGGTGGAAACGCCGGGCGGCACCGTACGCATGCTCATCCTTGGGCAAAGCGCGGAGGGCGTGCTCAGCGTGGAAGCGGAGATGGGCTCGGCCTCGTTCCGGAGCACCGCTGTTGAGCTGCGCGGGCCCGATCGCGAGGTGGAGAATGAGCTTCTCGAGCTCGCGGCGGGAGACCGTGTTGCCATCAACACGGTTTCCATAGGTAATCCGCACTGCGTTGTGTTCGAGGACGAGCTCAATCCGGAGGAAATGCGGCGGCGCGGACCCCAGATCGCTACCCATCCCGACTTCGCTCGCGGGACCAATGTGCAGTTCGCCCGTGCACTGAACGGATCCACGCTGGAAGCGCTGGTGTGGGAGCGCGGAGCGGGTGAAACGATGGCGTCGGGCTCCAGTGCGTGTGCGGTAGCGGCGGCGGCAGTGCGCCGGGGTCTGGTCCCGGAGCGCCAGCTCGAGGTGCGGATGCCGGGCGGCTCGGTCCACGTTCAGGTTCGCGACGACTGGAGCCTGCTCCTACGCGGGCCGGTGGAGGGTGTGTACCGGGGCAGCTTCACGTCGGGCATGCTTGCACGCCTGAGAATGCTTTCGTGGCCCTAGCGAAGCGCATCATCCCCTGCCTGGACGTGGCGGGTGGGCGGGTGGTGAAGGGGATCCAGTTCGTGGGCCTGCGCGATGCCGGTGACCCGGTGGAGCAGGCGATGCGCTATGATGCCGAGCGCGCGGACGAGCTGGTCTTCCTGGATATCACCGCGTCCCACGAGGACCGCGCGTCAACCCTGGAGATGATCCGGCGCACCGCGGAGTCCGTTTTCATTCCGTTTACAGTGGGCGGGGGTGTTCGCTCCGTGGATGATTTCAGGGCGCTCCTCGATGCGGGCGCAGACAAGGTGGCCGTCAATACGGCCGCTCTGCGCGACCCTGAACTCGTGGCGCGCGCCGCGGACCACTTCGGCTCCCAATGCGTGGTGGTGGCGGTGGATGCCCGCCGGTCAGGAGGCGGGTGGGAGGTGTACACGCACGGTGGTCGGACCCCCACCGGCGTGGACGCGGTGGAGTGGGCGGCGCGTGCCGAGTCGCTCGGAGCCGGGGAAATCCTGCTCACTTCCATGGACCGGGACGGCACCCGAGACGGCTACGACACTGAGCTGCTCCGTGCCGTTTCGGGTGCGGTGCGCATCCCCGTGATCGCGTCCGGCGGCGCAGGCACGCTGGAGGATCTGGACCAGGGACTGGCCGCCGGGGCACACGCGGTCCTCGCGGCGAGCATGTTCCATTTCGGAGAGTTCACCGTGGGCGAGGCTCGTGCCTTCCTGGCGGCACGCGGGCACCCGGTGCGGAGCTAGCGAGGCCAGGGGAGGGCCTGGCGTCTACGACAGCTCCGTTCCCCACAGCTGTGTTCCGCGCTGTGTCCGCTCCAGCGCGCTCTGCATCAGCTGCTCCTGGAAGTTGATTTCCGGCTCGCCTGGCGCGGGGTGGCACTGGATGTAATGCCCGTCGGGTTGTAGCTCCCACGCGAGGCGGTTGTCCGCCATGGCCTGGTCCAGGATGCCAATCAGTCTGCGCTGCAGCGCGGGATTGTTGACCGGCACCATGGCTTCCACGCGTTCGTTCAGATTGCGCTGGCGCCAATCCGCGCTGCCGATGAAGATCTTCGGCTCCCCACCGTTGTGAAAATAAAAGATCCGATCATGCTCCAGGAAGCGTCCCAGAATGCTACGCACGCGGATGTTTTCGCTGTATCCCGGCAGGCCGGGGCGCAGGCGGCTGTGACCACGGATGATCAGGTCGACGCGAACCCCCGCCTGTGAGGCCCGGTAAAGCTCCTGGATGATCCCCGCGTCGTCAAGCGCGTTCAGCTTGGCGATGATCAGGCCGTTGCCGTACTCACACTGAATTTCCACCTCGCGGCGAATCAACTCTTCAAAGGTGCGGCGCATCTCCCGCGGTGCCACCACCAGTCTGCTGTACTGCTGATCCGGGGCGTACCCGGTCAGGAAGTGAAACAGGTTGACCAGATCGGCCCCGATCTCCCTGTCGCAGGTGAGTAGCCCCAGGTCGCTGTAAAGCCGCGCCGTGCGTCCATGGTAGTTCCCGGTGCCCACGTGGCAGTAGGTCCGGGGACGCCCTTCCTCATACCGTACGATCAGCGTCACCTTGCTGTGGGTCTTGAGTCCCACCACCCCATACGTTACGTGAACACCAGCGTCCTCCAGCACCTCGGCCCACCCGATGTTGTTGGCCTCATCGAAGCGGGCCGACACCTCCACCAGCACCGCCACCTGTTTCCCCCGCTCGGCGGCCCGCACCAGCGCGTTGACGATGGGTGAGTTCTCCGAGGTTCGGTAAAGCGTCTGCTTGATGGCGACGACTTGCGGGTCGCCAGCCGCTTCTTCGAGCAGCCGCTGCACGCTCGCGGTGAATGAGTCGTAGGGGTGATGCACCAGGATCTCACCCCTGCGGATGATCGCGAAGACGTTCTGTTCTTCCTCTGTTTCCCCTTCGTGCAGAAAGGGCTCCGGTACCACCGGCTCCCAGGGCGTGTAGCGATGCTTGGGGAGGTCCAGGTCGGCGAGTTCCGCACAATCGCTCAGGGCAAGCAGTCCCTCGCTCTCGTACACGTCTTCAGGCCCAAGCTCCAGCTCGCGGAGAAGCAGCTGTCGGAGCTGCTCCGGCATGTCGCTCTCGACCTCCAGGCGGACGCCGGGCGCAAAACGGCGCTCCCGGAGCTCGCCCGACATCAGGGCCAGCAGATCTTCGGCTTCATCGTCGTCGCCTCGCCCTACATCCGCGTTGCGTGTGAACCGGAAGGTATGGATACTCACCAGCTCCATTCCCCGAAACAGCTCTTCGGCACTGGAGCGGATCACCTGCTCCAGGGGGACGAAGTGGAAGCGGTGCTGCGATTCGGGCACCTTCAGCCAGCGGCCGGTGTTGGTGGGCACCTTCACCCGCGCGAAGTGGAGAGTATCCCTCGCGGGGTGCCTCAGCACGACAGCGAGCGAAAGGCTGAGGTTGGAGATGAACGGGAAGGGATGCCCCGGGTCCACGGCCAATGGGGTCAGCACCGGGTAAATGTGGTCTCGGAAAAAGTCCCGCAGCGCCGCCTGCTGCGTTCCGGAAAGCTCTGAGTAGTCGGAAACCATCACGCCAGCTTCGCTGCGAAGTAGCGGCTTCAACTCTCCGCTCCAGCTCTCCGAGAGCGCTCGATGCATCACCAGCACGGCGTCGCGAATGAGCAGCAGCTGGTCCGCTGGCTGCCTCCCATCGCGCGACAGGGTGATCACCCCGGCAGCTTCCTGCCGCTTCAATCCCCCTACACGCTTTTGAAAGAACTCGTCCAGGTTGCTGGCGGCGATTGCCAGAAAGCGCACCCGCTCCAGCAGTGGGACGCGGGGGTCACGCGCCTGATGCAGAACCCGCCAGTTGAAATCCAGCCACCCCAGCTCCCGGTTGAAGTAGAGCGCCGGATGGTCCAGCTCAGCGCCCTCCGGCACCACCTGCGGAGAAACCGCCCGGGGGAGAGTGAGGCCGGGTGCGGACGGCGTTATCTGGACAATTTGATCTTCTGCGAGCACGTTACCTTCTCTTGGCTTTGATTCACTCGGTGAAAACAATATCCGTGCCGAATGGACCTTCGCAATGCGGGAACGCATGGGGGCGGCACCGCTGCGCACAGCGTTGAAATGATGTACCTTTAGTCAAAACCATCACACAACCGCTCCAGGCAGGTGCGCATGACCGTCGCCGAAATCTTTGAAACCATGGAGTACGGCCCCGCTCCCGAAAGCTCCAGCCTCGCCCTCAAATGGATCGAGGAGCGTGGCGGAGATGGGCGCCTGTTCATCAACAACGAGTGGCGCGCGCCAAGCACGGACGAGTACTTCGACACCATCAACCCGGCCTCGACCAGGCCGCTGGCCCGCATTCCACAGGCCGGCTCCGAAGACGTGGACGCAGCCGTGGCCGCCGCGCGTGCGGCCCAGCCCGGCTGGTGGGAAATCGGTGGGCACGCCCGCGCGCGCTACATGTACGCGATCGCCCGGCAGGTACAAAAGCACTCCCGTCTGTTCGCGGTCATGGAGTCGCTGGACAACGGCAAGCCGATCCGGGAGTCACGGGACATCGACATCCCGCTGGTGGCGCGACACTTCTACCACCACGCCGGGTGGGCGCAGCTCCTCGATTCCGAGATGCCGGACCAGGTGGCCGTCGGGGTGGTAGGGCAGATCATTCCGTGGAACTTTCCCCTGCTGATGCTTGCGTGGAAGATCGCGCCCGCGCTGGCGACGGGCAACACCGTAGTGCTGAAGCCGGCCGAGTTCACCTCGCTCACCGCCCTGCTCTTCGCGGAGATCTGCGAGGACGTGGGGCTCCCTCCGGGTGTGGTGAACATCATCACCGGCGATGGGCGCACCGGCGAGCTGCTCGTCCAGCATCATGACATCGACAAGATCGCCTTCACCGGCAGTACCGAAGTCGGGCGCATCATTCGTGTCGCCACCGCAGGGAGCGGCAAGAAATTGTCGCTGGAACTCGGTGGCAAGTCCCCGTTCGTTGTGTTCGACGATGCCGATCTGGACAGTGTGGTGGAAGGCGTAGTGGACGCGATCTGGTTCAACCAGGGGCAGGTGTGCTGCGCGGGGAGCCGGATTCTGGCTCACGAGGGGATCGCCGAGAAGCTGACGGCCAAGCTCCGAGCCCGCATGGAAACGCTCCGGGTAGGCGATCCGCTGGACAAGGGCGTGGACATCGGAGCCATCATCGCGCCCGTGCAGCTCGAAAAGATCCAGGAGCTGGTGAAGCAGGGCACCGAAGAAGGCGCCACCATGTGGCAGCCGTCGTGGAGCTGTCCACAGGAAGGATGCTTCTTCCCACCGACGCTCTTCACCGACGTGGCGCCATCCTCCACCGTCGCGCAGGTGGAGATTTTCGGGCCGGTGGTGGTGCTGATGACCTTTCGCACGCCGGCTGAAGCCGTGGCACTCGCCAACAATACCCGGTACGGGTTGGCGGCGAGCGTGTGGACGGAAAGTGTCAACCTGGCGCTGGACATCGCCCCCCGGATCAAGGCCGGCACGGTCTGGGTGAACTCCACCAACCTGTTCGACGCGGCTGCCGGCTTCGGTGGTTACCGTGAAAGCGGCTTCGGGCGTGAAGGAGGCAGGGAGGGGCTGTACGAGTACCTGAAGCCCAGCTGGGAACGGGGGCAGACGATCCAGGAATCCGCTTCTTTCGCTGTACAGCCAGACAAGGCCGGCCGGCGGGAGGGCCCCCCGCCGATCGACCGTACCGCGAAGCTGTACATCGGGGGCAAGCAGGCCCGGCCGGACTCCGGATACAGCGTGCAGGTGCGGGACGCCCGCGGGGCGCTGGTCGGGGAGGCGGGCCGAGGGAACCGCAAGGACATCCGCAATGCGGTGGAGGCGGCCCACAAGGCTGCGGGCTGGGCGCGGCAAACCGGCCATAACCGCGCGCAGATTCTGTACTACCTGGCGGAAAACCTGGCGGCGCGCTCGGATGAGTTTGCTCGCCGCGTGGGAAACCAGCAGGAGGTGGAGCTGGCGATCCAGCGGCTTTACACCTACGCCGCCTGGGCGGACAAATGGGATGGCGACGTGCACCACACGCCCCTGCGCAACGTGACCATCGCCATGCCGGAAGCCATGGGCGTTGTAGGCATCTGCTGCCCGGACGCCTTCCCGCTGCTCGGCTTCGTGTCGCTGGTGATGCCGGCCATCGCCATGGGAAATACGGTGGTCGCGGCGCCCTCCGAGCGCTTCCCCCTCGCCGCCACGGATTTCTATCAGGTGCTGGATACCTCGGATGTCCCCGGTGGCGTGATCAACATCGTCACGGGAGTGCGGGATGAGCTGGCCGAAACGCTGGCGGCCCACGACGACGTGGACGCCATGTGGTACTTCGGCTCCCAGGAGGGGAGCGCGACAGTGGAGCGGCTTTCCGCCGGCAACATGAAGCGCACCTGGGTGAACTACGGCAAGGGGCGCGACTGGGCGGACCGGCAGCAGGGGGAGGGGCCGGAGTTCCTGCGGCACGCAACGCACGTCAAGAATATCTGGGTGCCGTACGGCGAGTAGGCGGCAAGGGTCCCGCTAAAAAAAAGAGCCGGCCACTGTGAGGCCGGCTCTTTTGTTTTGCCAGCGGGTGCAGTTCAGCGCGAAGGACGGCTGTCATCCAGGCTCAGGGTGCGGAGCGCCGCCAGCCGACGCTGCTCGGGAGTGGCACGGTCGATAGCGTCGAACACCGACTCGCTCCACCCTTCTTCCGGCGCGAAGCCCAGCGATGCCGCAAGCTCCTGCAGGTATTCGACTTCCAGCCCTAGCCGCTGGATCGCCGCGGCAATCTCGTCGTCGGTCAAGCTTCGCCCTCCTACATCCTGAACTCCAGCCTACAGTACGCCGCCCATCAGCTTTCGCGTCGGCTTAACGAAGAGGAAGAGGAGCAATCCTGCGCCGATGGTGATCGCGGCTACAGTGCCGAAGAGCTGCGGCAGCGGGAGTGTTTCGATGAAGCCCGCCACCTGACCCGCGATCAAATTTCCGAGCGACACGGACATGAACCACACGCCCATCATCTGCCCGACAACACGCTGCGGCGCCAGCTTGGTGACCGTGCTCAGGCCGACCGGGCTCAGCGCCAGCTCACCAATGGTATGAAGCAGGTAGGTCAGCACCAGCCACATCGGACTGATCTGCGCGCCGGCTCCCGAAAGGCCCGTCGCAACGACCAGCACCAGGAACCCAAGCCCGAGGAAGACCAGCCCAAAGGAAAATTTGGCCGGGCTGGACGGCTCCTGATTACGCCGGGCCAGGCTGATCCAGATGCCCGCGAACACCGGCGCGAGGGCGATGATGAACAGAGGGTTCACCGACTGCAGCCAGCTCGCCGGCATCTCCCAGCCCAGAATGTTCCGGTCCGTGAGCCGCTCAGCCACCAGGTTCAGCGACGAGCCGGCCTGCTCGAAGCCGGACCAGAAGATCGCGCTGAAGATGAACAGGATCGCGATCACCGCGATTCGCTTGCGCTCCGTTTCGTCCAGGCCACCCGCCAGGAACATGTACCCGAAGTACCCCAGCGAAAGCAGCACGATGATGTAGGTGCCCGCCGCGGCCAGGCCCTGTACGCTCAACATGCCGGTGGTAGTGAGCAGCGCGATGACGGCGATGAGCCCGATCGCCACGCCGGCCGCCATGAACAGACGGCGCTGGGGTCCCCCGTCATCACCCTCGATGTGTGCGTACCTGCCGACGTTCTGCAGATGACGGCCGCCAACCACGTACTGGATGAGCCCCAGCACCATCCCCACGCCGGCAACCGCGAAGCCGACGTGCCAGTTCACCTTTTCGCCCAGGTAGCCGACCACCAGTGGGGCGAGGAAGGCGCCCATGTTGATCCCCATGTAGAAGATGGAGAAGCCGGCGTCCCGCCGCGCTCCACCCTCGGGGTACAGGCTGCCCACCATGGTGGAGATGTTCGGCTTGAGCAGACCCGTACCGAGCACGATCAGCACCAGCCCCGCGTAAAAGGGCGGGAGCTCACCGAGCGCCAGTGTGACCGCCGGGATGGCCATGGTGAAGTGGCCCATGGCGATGATGATCCCGCCGATCAGCACCGCTCGCCGCTGACCGAAAACCCGGTCCGCGAGCCACCCTCCGGGCAGCGCCGTGAGGTACACAAACGCCGTGTACAGCCCGTAGATGGCGCCCGCCCGCGCCGCGTCCATTCCCAATCCACCCTGGGCGACGGCCGCCGTCATGAACAGGATCAGGATGCCGCGCATCCCGTAGTAGCTGAAGCGCTCCCAGAACTCGGTGAAGAAGAGGGTGGACAGGCCGCGCGGGTGACCAAAGAAGCTGGTGTCACCAGGAAACGGCCCTGAAGTTTCCGGGGTTCCCGTGAGCACGGCTGTGGCGGAGGGGGACGCGAATTCCGAAGTCGGGTCTTTGGCCATGAACGTTCCAGGGTTGCGGGATTGCTGCAATGTACGGGGTTGCCGCACACTGCGGAAGGGAAAATCAATAAGGGAGCCGATTGTCGGCTCCCCCATCTGTTTCAGTAGCGGTCGCGTCCACCCCGGCCGCCCCCGCCCCCCCCGCCGCCGAAGCTGTCACGGCCGTACCCCCTGTCGCGGCCGCCGCCACCCCGGCCCCCCCGGCCGCCGCCGCGCTCACCCCCACCTCCGTATCCTCCACCCCCCGTCCACCTCGACCGCCTCCGGACTCACCCCCCACCATAACCTCCGCCTCCAGAACCGCCGCTGTAGCCGCCCCCGTAGCCGCCGCGCCCACCGCCTCCGGCTCCGGAGCCCCCGCCTCCACGATCGCCGCCGTAGCCGGCCTGCTCCCCACCGCCGCCTTCGGATCCCTCCGGAACATCAAGGCGAACGACATTCGCCGCTTTGAGGCCCTTGGGCTCCTCAACGACGTCGAACTCCACCCGCTCGTTTTCGTTCAGCGTACGCATACCGGTGCTTCGAATCGCACTGTGGTGCACGAATACGTCGGGGCCTTCTTCCTGCTTGATGAAACCGAAGCCTTTCTCCTGGGAAAACCACTTCACCGTCCCGGTCGTGCGTGCCATTGGAGTGTTCCGTGTGTGAGTGAGCGCGTATCTTGTTTGCCGACGGCGCAGCGATGTGCATCGCCTGCATAGACTGTTCCGTGCCTCCTTGACTCTGGACGAGCCTGTATTGAAGACCGAGACCCAGCATCTCAGCTCCACAATGTTCGCGGCGGAACTCGCCGTCGCGCGCCGCGCAGCCGCAGAAGCCGCGGCGCTGATCTCGCTGCGCGAAGGTGCGGAGCGAATTCGCGAAAAGGGCCCAGGCGATCTGGTCACCGTGGTGGACGAAGCCGCGGAAAAAGCCATCCTTGCGTGCATTCGCGGATATTTCCCCGAGGACGCCGTCATCGCGGAAGAATCCGCCGCGCGTGCACGCCCAACCGGGCGCAGGTGGATCGTGGACCCTATCGATGGGACCACCAACTTCGTCCACCACCATCCCTTCGTGGCGGTTAGCATCGCCTTCGCGGACGAAGACGGGCCCGCGGCAGGGGTGGTGAATGCTCCCCTGCTCGGCCAGGTATTTCATGCCACACGCGGGGGTGGAGCCTGCCTCAACGACCGCCCCATCCACGTAAGCCCCACGAGCGAGTCGCGGCGGGCACTGTTCGCTACCGGCTTCCCGTTCAAGGCGGGCAAGGGCAATCCCGAGGCGTACCTGCAGCTGGTGCTTGAGGTGCTCCGCAGCTCCCACGGCCTGCGTCGGGCCGGGAGCGCCGCGCTTGATCTGGCGTACGTGGCTGCCGGCAAGCTGGACGCCTACTTCGAGCTCGGGCTTGGCCCCTGGGATCTCGCCGCGGGGTTGCTCCTGGTGACCGAGGCGGGGGGGGAGGTGAGCGGCTGGCCGGGAGACGAAGCAGGGCCGTTGACCACCGGGCGGGTGATCGCCAGCAACGGTCCGCTGCACGGGTGGCTGGAAGATCTGGTGGGGCGCCACGTCGGCCCGCTCTGACTCGCGGCACCGCTCGTGCAGAAGGTGCTCACGGCGGGAAGATCCATCTCCTTTATGGAGGCGAATATGACGTCCTTTCAAACGTATCTGCTGGGCTTTATCATCTTTGTGATTGGTTTGTCGGTGGCGGCTCATCTGCTAGGCGCGCCGCCGATGTGGATTGGAGTCGGGGTGCTGGTGCTGATCGGGATCGGCATCATCTCGGCCACCAGCCGCACCAAACCGCGGGATCCGCAGCAGCCGCCGTACTGATTTCCATGATCGAAGTTGTTTGGGAGGGAGGGAGGCGCTACCGTGGTGGACCCCCGGGCGGGCCCGCCCTCCTGCTGGACGGCGAGCGCCAAGCGGCACCCGGCCCGGTGGATAGCCTGCTGATCGCGCTCGCCTCCTGCTCCGCCATCGACGTGGTCGAGATCCTGGAAAAACGCCGGACGCCGCCCTCAGCGCTGCGGGTGGAGGTGGACTTCGAACGCGCCCCTGTCCCGCCGCGCCGTCTCTTGGACGTCCGACTGCGTTACCGGGTGGCGACCGCATCCGAGCGCCAGCATGTGGAGCGGGCCGTACAGCTCAGCTTCGACAAGTACTGCTCGGTTGCCACGTCGCTCGCGCCGGACACCCGCATCAGCTGGACCGTGGAGCTGGAATCCCCAGCGACGTAGATCCTACGCGGCGGCGCTCGCGATCAACGCCTCCAGGCGCGGCCTGGGGATAGCTCCCAGCTCACGCCCCACCTCCTTCCCATTGCGGAATACGATCAGCGTCGGGATGCTGCGGATGCCGAACCGGGTGGACATCTGCGGATTGCGGTCCGTGTCCAGCTTCGTGATCAGCACCTCCCCAAGTCGAGTACGAGCGAGGTCGTCTAGCACGGGCGCCATCATCTTGCAGGGCCCACACCAGTCGGCGTAAAAGTCCACCAGCACAGGGACGTCGGTACCGGTCACCACCTGCTCCAGGTCATTGTCGGTCACCAGGACTGGCCTATCGAGCAGCAGCGGCTTGCCGCACTCTCCGCACATGGGCCGGTCGGCGGCTCGGGAGAGCTTGACGCGGTTCAGGCGCCCACAGAACGGGCAGCGGACGGTGGCCTTTGGCGTCGTCGTTGTTTCCATCGGCGGGGTCTCGGGTGCTTGTCGGTTCACGCCGTGCGGGTTGCAAGCAGCGTACCTCCGGTTGATACACTCGCGCGGGGCATGTACTCTTTACCATGCCTCCGACCTCGCCCGACCACGCCGCTCAGGAGATTGCCTCCCGGTATCTGCTGGCCTGGGTGGAAACCCTGCCGGAAATGCCTTTTCTCTACGTCGAAGGCTTCCCGGACGACGGTGCGCTCGCACGGGTAGCAGCGCTCCCGCCGGGCGCCGCGGCGATGATCCTGGTCGAGGAGGATCCTGCCCGCGCAGCACGCCTTCGAGAGGCGCTGGACCGGCTCAATCGCGTAGATGTGAGCGTTCTGGAAGGTGACATGGCCGGTGTTTCGCCAGTCCTCATGGAGCGTGCGGCTAGAGTAGAGTATGCACTGGTGCACCTCCATCCACCAGCTCCGGGAATGCTTCCGCTTGAAGTGGTCCGGGTGCTCGCCGCGGCCCCCGGAGTAGACTTGTGGATCCGCTTTCCACATGAAGGCCTGCACAAGCTGGCCCGCTTTCGGGGGAGCACTCTTGCCGACCTGTCGCCTTATGCCCGAAGAATCGTCGAGGGGTATTCGCGTCTGCTGGACGACCCACGGCAGGGTTGGGCTGCCGAATGGCGACGCCTGGAAATGGCCGCGGAACCGGGCGCCGCCGAGCAGCTGATCGTGGAGCGATTTCGACATGCGCTGCGTGATGTTGGGAGCGGCCGGGCACTGAAGCTCGCGGCACTCCGGCTTCCCCAAGGAGCGTCACTCTACCTGTTCTGCATGACCTGCAACCCGATGCGGGCGCTGGCTCTCAATGGGGTGCTGGAAAGAATGGGAATGGATGAGCAGGTGCGCTGGCCAGCCGAGCGCTTCCGGCGTCCTCGCCCAGCACCCCCGCCCGTGGCCGAAACGCTGGACTTTTTCCCCGCTGCCGGCACCACTGCTTCCAGCACCTCCGAACGTGAGCTCGATGAAAACGCGCTGGCTGATGCGATCGGGAGCCATTTCTTGGGCGGGACAGTATCGCTCGGGGATGTAGTGCGCGAACTGTTGGCTACGGATGTCCTTTTGGATGATGTTCGCCGCGCGCTGCGTCTGCTTCGCCGGGAGGGCCGCGCACTGTACCGGTCGTTGAAGACCGCCGACGCGGAGATCACCTTTCCAGCCCTTCCCCTGGTTCGGCGCAGCCGAGCTCGGAGTGCGAGCCCGGATACCCTCGAACTGCTGCCCCAACAGCCCCTGCCGGGATAGAACGCGATTTGCTTACGTGGAGCGAATAGCCTGAACGGTCTGTCAGCTCTGCATCCCCGCTCCAGGACATGTCCGCATCAACCAGCATCCTTTTTGTTTGCCTTGGCAACATTTGCCGGTCGCCACTTGCCGAGGCCATGTTTCGCCACCAGGCGCGGGAGCATGGGGTGGAGGATCGCTTCCAGATCGATTCGGCGGCCACCTCGCACTGGGAGGTGGGCAACCCCCGTGATCCACGCACCGTACGAACCGTACGCACCCGGGGGAATCGGGGTGACCGGCCGTAGCCGGCAGCTCACCGCCGAGGATCTCCAGCGGTTCGACTATGTCATTGCCAGGGACGCGGAAAACCTCGCCGACATCCGCGCGCTGCAGAAAGCCACCGGCCGGAGCGCGCGTGTACACCGACTGCGCGACTGGGACCCCAAGCCGAACGGGCGGGACGCGCCGGACCCCTATGTCACCGGCCAGCTGCGCGGCTTCGAAGAAGTGCACGACGTGGAGGAGCGCTCCTGTGCCGGGTTGCTGGACCACCTGCTCCGATCGGCATGCTTCTAGCGCCCTGACTCGCGGGCATCCCGCACCGAAGGCGGCGTGAGAAAGCTACCAGGCGAAGACGAAACTCAGCTGTTGGGCCCGCCCGCAGGCCCGCTCACCAGGGCCCGGGCCCTCGCCCGGAGCGCAGAGCGCGCCATGCTGCGCGCATCGGACGCCATGCAGGTTCGTGGCAACGCCGCCCGGCTGCTGATTGACGGCCCCATGACCTTTGATGCGTGGCTCGCCGCCGCCGCTCGCGCCGAGCGCTACATTCACCTGGAAAACTACATCGTTCGGGACGACCGCACCGGGCGTAGGTTCCGCGACGCACTCGTCGAGATCACCCGCTCCGGGGTCACGGTGCGGGTGCTCTACGACTGGCTCGGCTGCTGGGCGACTCCCGGACGCTTCTGGCACCCCCTGCACGAAGCCGGGGCGGAGGTGCGTGCCTTCGCGCCGCCGAGCTTGCGGGACCCGTTCTCCTTTTTGCGCCGGGACCACCGCAAGGTGATCGTCGTGGACGGCGAGTATGCCAGCGTTGCCGGCATGTGCATAGGGGACGAGTGGGCGGGTGACCCGGCCGCGGGGGTTCCGCCCTGGCGGGACACCGCGGTGGAGTTCCGGGGCCCGGTGGCGGCGGTGATCGACCGAGCATTCGGCACCACCTGGGCGGCGGCCGGAACGCCGCTCCCGGTGAGCGAGGCATCCCCGCCTGACTGGATTCCTGCCGCGGGTGATGTCGCGGTTCGAGTGGTGGAAGGGGAGCCGGGGCGCTCCCGCATCTACCGGCTCGCGCAGTTCGTCGCTGTCGGGGTGGAGCGGCGCCTCTGGATCAATCCCTACTTCGTCCTTCCGCCCGCCATGACGGAAGCGCTGGCCGCCGCCGCGCGGACGGCGTGGACGTCCGGGTGATCGTTCCCGCATACAACAACTGGCCGGTTGTAGGGGGCATGTCCCGCGCCGGCTACCGACCGCTCCTGGAGGCGGGTGTGCGGCTCTTCGAGTGGGAAGGGCCCATGATCCACGCCAAGACCGCGGTTGCGGACGGAGTCTGGTCCCGCGTGGGATCGAGCAACATGAACCTGGCAAGTCTGCTGGGAAACTGGGAATTGGACGTAGCCATCCTCGACCGTGGATTCGCGGCCGAGATGGAGCGCTTGTTCGAGCAGGACCTGGGCCGCTCGGCGGAGATCACCCTGAGCCGGATCATGCACACGACCGGTGGGTACGGTCGTGAACGGCGTTCCACGGAGCGCCGGCGTCGCCCGCGGGACATGTACCCCGAACTGGCGGAGGCTCGCCGGGCTCAGCGCCGCGCGTATCGGGGAAGCGGCGCTGGCCGCTGGCTGGGCAGGATTTCACGCGCGAGTTCGGTGCTCGCCCGGGCCCTGGTGGGACGCCGGATCATCGGGCGGGAGGATGCCGGGTGGATCACCCTGATCGGTGCGCTGCTGATCGGGCTGGCGGTGATTGGACTGCTGGTGCCGCCCGTGCTCGCCTGGCCGCTGGCCTTTTTCTTCTTCTGGCTCGGAGTGGCGAGTTTGTTCCGGGCGGGGGAGCGCCGCACTCGCGGGGGAGGCGTCTAGAAGCTTTCTGCTTGTACTTACCTAAGCTGTTGTGGGACTTGAATTTGAACCCAAATAGCGTTAGGTTGTCTCTCGGAAACGAGGACGGCGGGGAGTTATCCACCTGATTCTTCTGGAGGGTGCTATGGAATTTCGTTCTGCATTGCCGGTAGCGGTTTTCCTCGGGGGCGTCGTCGGTTTGGCTGCCGCGGGCGTACATGGCTCGCAGAGTGGCCCAGCGGCTGTGGCCTTCGTGGGCCCGCCGTGGCGGTTGCAAGCGAGGTTTCCGAGGCGTCCCTGTGGGACATCCCGGTTGTTTTGAATGCGCCGGTCGAGCGCTTTGTAAAGCTCTTCACCGGGAAGCAGTCCGACCGAATGGCGCTTTACCTGAAGCGCTCCGGGCGGTACGAGGGGATGATCCGCTCCAAGCTCCGTGAGCGCGGGATGCCGGAGGACCTGCTGTACCTGTCCATGATCGAGTCAGGGCTTCTCAACCCGAACGCCTACTCGCACGCCAGGGCCGCCGGTCTCTGGCAGTTTATCGCGGACACGGGCCGGCGCTATGGTCTGCGCGTTGACGAGTACGTGGATGAGCGCCGGGACCCTGAAAAGTCCACGGATGCGGCGCTCCGCTACCTGACCGACCTGCACAACGAGTTCGGCTCCTGGTATCTGGCGGCGGCGGCGTACAACACCGGGGAAGGGCGCGTACGGCGGGTGATGCGTGAAGTAACCGGCTCCACACGTGGCAGGGACGAGGACTTCTGGCGCATCCGGCGGCGTCTCCCCGCCGAAACCCGCGAGTACGTGCCGCTCATGGTGGCCGCCGCGCTGGTCGGCAAGGAGCCCCACAAGTACGAGCTGGACCACGTCAAGCGTTGGCTGCCGGTTGAGACGGACAAGGTAGAAGTGCCGTCAGGGACTTCGCTGAAGGTGGTGGCGAAGGCCGTGGGAGTGGACGAGAAGGAGCTCCGTGCGCTCAACCCGCACCTGGTTCGCGGCATCACACCGCCGGGGAAGAAGCCGTACGAAGTCCGGATCCCGGAGGGCCGCAAGGAAAAGTATGCGGCCAACTTCGAGCGCATGCAGACGGAGGCCAGGGCTGCCGAGCAAGCACGTCTTGCCAAGCTACAAGCCGAGCGTAAGCTTGCCGCGGCCAAGGTGAAGGAGGCACGCCAGGCCAGGCTGGCGCAGGCCAAAGAGGCCGCTGCAGCGAAGAAGTTGGCCCAGGCGCGCAGCAAGAAGCAGCGTGCGAAGAGCAGCGGGGCGAGTGTCGCCACGCACAGGGTGAAGAAGGGCGAATCGCTGTCAGTGATCGCCAAGCGGAAGGGGGTTACGGTGACGGCGCTGCGAAGGGCCAACCGCATGGGCAAGAGCAGCCGCATTCGCGCCGGGCAGCGGCTCACCATCCCGGGTTGATCCCGGTTCAGGTCCCTCAAGCGGGGCCGTCGTCCTCCGGGGCGACGGCCCCGCTTCGCGTTGTGCTGATTTTTCTGGATGGAGTGGGGATCGGCCCCGACAACTCCGAGATCAATCCCTGGCTTGGAGCTCGTCTCCCGCGACTCCGGGCGATGCTCGGCGGGCAACTCCCTACGCTGGCCGAGCCGCAGTGTACCGGGGGGCGCGCCCTGCTCGTCCCGGCGGACGCCACACTCGGCCTTCCAGGTCTTCCGCAGAGTGGCACAGGTCAAACAGCACTGCTCACCGGTGTGAACGCGGCGGCCCTCTTTGGCCGGCACTTCGGCCCATGGGTGCCGACCCCCCTCCGTGCACTGCTGGCTGAGCGTAACCTGCTGGTGCGCGCGCTCGGGGCGGGGAAGAGCGCCGCGTTCGCCAATGCCCACCACACGACCGAGCCGGGGAAGCGCCCGGCTGCACCGACGCTAGCGGCGCACGCAGCCGGGCTGCTGGTGCACGGAGCGGAGGCGCTGTGGGGAGGTGGGGCGGTGGCGTCCTCCATCACCAGCGAGATGTGGCAGCGCTTCGCAGCCGACGTGAGAGTCCCGGATGTTTCACCCCGGGATGCGGGCCGCACCCTTGCTCGGATCGCCGGCAGGGTGGACCTGACGCTCTTCGCCCACTACGATACCGACCTGGCCGGGCACCGCCGCGGGTGGCACGGCTGCGTGGCCGCGCTGGAACGGGTGGACGCATTCCTGGGCGGTGTTCTGGAGCTGCTCCCCGACGACACACTGGTGGTGATCGCGAGCGATCATGGCAACCTGGAAGACACCCGCGCTGGGCACACGCGGAACCCGGTCCCGGTCGTGGCTGTCGGGCCGAGGCGGGCAATGATCGCGGAACGCGTGACGGCGATTACCGACGTCGCACCGGCAATTCTACACCTGATGGAGATTGAGTGATTCGCGCTGTCTTGTGGGACTTTGATGGCACCCTGGCCGACAGCACCGAGTTGATCATGCGGTGCTACCGGCACACCACCGCAGCTTTCAGCTAACCTGCCATGACGGGATGCTGCGTCCCTTTGCGGGTGCTGTTGAAACCGTGGCTGAGCTCGCCCGTCGGGGCATCGCCCTGGCCATTGTGACCAGCAAGCACCGGGAGTCAGCATTGCGGGGCATGGACCTGTGCGGGTTGATGAAACACTTCCCGGTCATCGTCACGCCCGAAGACGTGACCCACGCCAAGCCCCACCCGGAGCCGGTAGTGCATGCGCTCAGGGAGCTGCGCATTTCACCGGCACACGCCCTCTTCGTGGGGGATTCACCGCACGATGTAGCAGCGGGACGGGACGCCGGTACGCGGACAGCCGGGGCGTTGTGGGGGCCGTTTCCGCGTGCCGCACTTGAGGCGGCGCGCCCGAACGTGTTGCTGGAGCACCCGGCGAACGTGCTCCGTTTGGTGCTTACTTGAAGCGGTAGGTGATGCGGCCGCGGCTCAGGTCGTAGGGCGACAATTCGACGGTTACACGATCCCCCTCGAGAATGCGAATGTAGTTCTTCCGCATCCGCCCGGAGATGTAGGCGAGCACCTTGTGCCCGTTCTCCGGCTCCACGCGAAAGTTGGTGTCGGGCAGGACTTCCTCTACTCTTCCCTGCATCTCGATTGCTTCCTTCCCCAAGCAGATTCTCCTCTGCAAGTGTGTGAAAACGGCCTGCCGGGAAAAAATGTACGTTCCCTCCGGAGGCGGCGGAAGGGGAAATACGGCGATGTGGCGCTTTGCGCCCGCGCCTCCAGGGGGGTATTTTGCCGCGCTGGGCCGGGGGTACTCACTTCAACGGAGGCGGCGCGGCTGGGCCGATCCAGGGGTATTTTGCCGCGCTGGGCCGGGGGTACTCACTTCAACGGAGGCGGCGCGGTATGCGGATGCTGGTTCTCGGTGCGGGAATGCAGGGGTCGGCCTGTGCGTACGATCTGCTCTCGAAGACACATCACGAGGTGGTCCTCGCGGATCTCCATCCCGACCATCTGCCCTCTTTCCTGCAGCCGTACCAGGGGAGCGAGCGCCTGACACTGGTGCGCCTCGATGCCCAAGACAGGGCGGCAGTGCGCGGTGTCATGAAGGGCGCGGCGGCGGTGATGAGCGCCTTCCCGTACTACCTGAACCTGGGAATGGCCGTGGTGGCGGTGGAATCCGGCGCGCACTTTTGCGATCTGGGTGGAAACACCGAGATCGTTCTCCGGCAGAAGCAATTGCACCAGCGCGCACGGCAGCGTGGCGTGAGCGTGATCGCCGACTGCGGCCTTGCCCCGGGCATGGTCAACATCCTCGCGGGCCATGGCATCCGGCAGCTCGACCGTCCCACCGCGGTGTACATCAAGGTAGGCGGGTTACCGCAAAACCCGCAGCCCCCGCTGAACTACCAGATCGTCTACAGTCTGGAGGGGGTGCTCGACTACTACACCACGCCTTCCTGGGTGCTGCGCGATGGTGAGCCGGCGCAGGTGCGCGCTCTTTCCGAAGTCGAAGAGCTGGAATTCCCCGGCGTGGGAACGCTCGAATCCTTCCACACCGCTGGCGGCCTTTCCACCATGGCGCAAAGTTACCAGGGGAAGCTGCGCACCATGGAGTACAAGACGCTTCGCTACCCGGGGCATGCGCGCACCATGGAAGCGGTCCGGGAGCTGGGTTTGCTGGACCTGGAGCCGGTTCAGGTCGATGGCCACCCGGTGGTGCCGCGGCAGCTCTTCATCGCCACCGCCGGTCCGCGCCTGCGAAAGGACCCTCGCACGAGCCCGGACCTGGTCGCGCTTCGGGTGGAGGTGGAAGGTGAAAAAGACGGGGAGGAAGTGCGGCTCCGCTGGGATCTGCTCGACCGGCTCGATACCACCACCGGTATCACCGCGATGATGCGGACCACCGGCTTTTCGCTCGCCATCACGGGCGCGCTGCAGGCCGGAGGGCGGATTCCGCCGGGCGTTTGGACGCCGGACGAGGCGGTCCCCGCGGAAGATTATATCGCGGCGCTAGCCGAGCGTGGGGTGAACATCCGCGCCGAGCGGCAGGCGTTCTCGCCGGTGCCGTAAGGCTTATAGCCGCCGCCCCGTCAGTTGTGCCACACCCACCACCGTTAGAATGACGCCGGTGATGGGTGCGCGTAGCCGTCTTGCGAGCCCAACCCCGAGAAACGTAGCAACGATCGTCTAACCGGCCGTGACAACCCATTCATCCGTGATTCTGTTACAAAGGAGCGATCCGGCAACTGCCATGCACCAGAAAGCCGCAAGCGCGAAGATATTCCTTGCAGCCGCTTCGCCGATCCTCTTAAGAAGCGCGGCGTTTCCTGCATTATAGCCACCCCTGAACCCTACGATCTATCTTTCGCACCCAGCGTAAAGGTGCTAGAGAGGAGGCCAGCTACGTTCCGCCTCCGCTCTACGGCTTCCGGTAGCATACCTGCCGGATTCGGTGAGTGCCTGATTCCGCATTATACCTGCGCCGGAGTGAGATCTCGCGCAAGTAGAAGCATGATATAGGGTACCACTCGGCGTGGGCCCAACAAAATAGCTTCAGGGGCGCGGGGCTACTCCGCACCTGCAGCACCATGAAAGGAAGCCCGGCCCCGCGTCCCCTGCAAGCGAAGTTAGGCCGCGCGACGGAGCCGCTGCCAAGCGGTGCGGGCAAGGACGGCAATCGGCACCGCGAGCAGGAACGGGAGCAGATCTCTGCTTGGCGCGCGGAAGCTGTACACCAGCATAACCATCAGAGCGAGGATGCAGAGAGCGAAGGCGGTTGTCCAGAGCGTGCGAGACGACATCGGCGATTGCATGAGAGGGTGAACGAACTTGTGCTTGAGCCTGACGTGCGTCCTTGAAACGGTGCCGTGGCACCTTGGATCGTCAACCGGGCAACAGCCGCGGCTCACGCTCTAGCTCGTGCATATGGCAGAACCGGCATCCTCTGCGATCCGGGGTTAAGCCTGGCGGCGGGAGCAGGCATTCACGGGAGCAGGTTGTGTGGACGTCCTCCCGAATCAGGCGATGGCCTCCTGGCGGACGCTTCCGATGCGTGCCTAATGCGCACGGGAAGCGATACCCGCTTCCACTGTTCCCAGCCGGGGAGCAATCCCGAAAGTGCGCCGACACCCGTCATGACGACGGTGAACGGGACTGCAACCGCGACAGCCACGTCTCGTGGGGTGACCCAGCAGTCCTCGCACTCTCCGTCACCAAGTAAGTAAAGACCTTCGAGCACAATCACGCTTGCCAGCAGCCCGTGGCTTGCGCCGCGAGCCACGCCAATCTTCGGATGGCCGAGGCTCACGTCGAGCCGGCGGATCTGCGAGACCGGCACGACGAGCAGTCCCTCCGTTTGCTCGATCATGACGCGTTGGGAGTCGGCAAACGCGAGCTGACCAGTGATTCTGCGCGGCTTGGCGTCTTGCTGCACAACGCGAACTCGCGCGAGGGAATCCACCTCCGTGGGAATGGACACGCTCTGGGTGTGCAGCGGGATCGCTCCTAAACACAGCGCAAGCGAGAGTAGGGCGAGTTGGATACGGGGCACGTTCATCAGGGCTAATTGGAAGAGAGGGCCCAACGTTCAAGGTTCAGTGGTGCGGGGCCAGTGTGGCATGCTCAGCAGCAAAGGTGTCGGCGGCTCCGCATTCACTGCAACCGCCGGTTGGGCCGCGTACTAGCGGAGACCTGCTCCTACTGCTTCTGTTTCCGGACCGCTTGGTACTCCTTGTCGCGCTCGAAATAGGTGAAACCTGTGGCGTGCTCGCCTTGAACGTGAAAGTCAAAGCGGTACCGCGGATCGGGCTTGAGCACGAACCGATTCTCGCTCCGGTAGGAGAGAGGGAATGCCGGCTTTCCCGATACTTGCATCATCAGCTGATCGGCCTGCTCCAGAATGCGAACCGAGATCGTCCTGCTCTCTGTGTTCATCTCGTATTCGCCAACGTAGCGCGCACGTTCGCTGGCCGTGAGCGCTACCATTTCCGGCTCGGGAATCCCCAGCACCCGCCGGGCGATTCTGCCCTCCAGCTCGGGCACTGTGGGGTTTGCCCCGCGATTGGTCAGGATTATGATCGTGAGGCTGTCCCGGGGATACCGGCTAAGCGTAGCAGTGTATCCCGACAATGCGCCGCCGTGCCACACGCGCGGATGCCCTGCCAGCGTGTCGATCCGAAGCCCCAACCCGTAGGCGATCTTGTCGCCGTCTTGCAACGGGGTTGGGGATGCCATGCGCTGGTAGAGGGCTGGCGAGATGATCCGGCCGCGTGCGAGCGCGTCGCTCCAAGCCGCCAGATCAGCGACGGTCGAGCACAGGGCGCCCGCAGCATAGGGCCAGTCCACCTGGAGCGGCGGTACGGTACGCAGTTCCTTCCCCGCGGCGTTGTACCCTTGTACAGGAGCAGTTGCCCCCGGTCCGCAGTACGTCGTCCCGGTGAGGCCCGCAGGCTGGATAAGGTGCTGCCGGACGTAGGCTGCGTACGGCTGCCCGGTCGTACGCTCCAGGATAACCCCGAGCAGGTAGTAATTGGAGTTGCTGTACTCGAAACGAGATCCGGGCGCGAAATGGAGTGGCTTGTTGCTGAGCGCGGAGATTACATCGGCGTGGGAGAGGGATTGTCTCCCGGCGAGTTCCCGCGCAACGGGTGGTTCCGTGTACGTCGGGATGCCTGAGGTATGCGCCAGGAGCTGGCGCAACATAATTATCGGCGCTCCGGACGGCGCATACTCGGGCAGGTACTCGGAGATCGGGGTGTCGAGTTCCAGCTTACCCTTCTCGACCTGCTGTAGGATCGCCGCAGCGGTGAACTGCTTGGTCACGGAGCCGATGCGGTAGACCGTTCGCGCGTTCGCGGGTGCGTTCTGCTCCCGGTTCACCACGCCATATCCCTTGATGAGGATGGTGTCCGAGCCGCGAAGTACAGCCAAGGACAGAGCGGCGTTCGGATACCCGCCAAAGACCTCCCGCGCGATGGAATCAATTTCCGCGGGCAGCGATCCACGTCGGGGCTGCTGTGCAGCCGCAGACCTTGGGAGCACCACTCCGGCGAGAAGCACACCCAGCACCAGCATGCAACGAATAGAGAAAGCGATTCGGGTCATAGACTCCGGCCGATTTGCGGTGCGACGTTGAACACGTTGCGATCAGTCAAACTTTCCGTGTGCGGCAGCATGCCGGCCGCGCAGCCTAACGCACAAGCGCAAAAGCGCATGACCGACACCAGTGTCTGTGAACAGCACGGAACTCGAAGCTAGCACGGAACTTAAAATCGTGCACGGCCCTGCGTCTCCTGCAGCAAATTCGTTAGCCCGTGCTGCCGCACAGAACCGTATGACAGCGCTGTAGTTACTGGCGCCCTGGCCGTCGACCAAGTCGAAGGATCCACCGCGGCACCTCCTGACAATACTGCCGGAATGAAGAGCCGAAGGAGCGCTCTAGCGTCGGCTCTTCATAGAAGATCACCCGGAGGTGGAAGCCGAGGAGTACAAGGGTGGCATACAGCAGCACCTCGGCAGACTCGAGGAACAGCGCGGTGCCGAAAAGCGTGGAGGCCACACCCACATACATCGGGTTGCGGCTGTAGCGGTACAGGCCCGTGACGACTAGCTCCCGCGGCGGATCTGTGGGTGAGGGCGTGCCGCGTCCACGGAAGGTGAACTCGGCTGCACACCAGAGGTAGATCAGCACCCCCAGCGCGAGCAGAAGGAGGCCGGCAGACCGCAAGGGCCCCAGCGGCAGCGGCGGCAGGATCCGCCCGTAGACGAGGAGCAGGTAAGGGATGAGCCCCGCCACGGTGCCCGGCACCACGAAGGTGAAGAGGAACGTCTTGAGCAGGGTCATGGCTCCTGAACGCGGCACGCGTAGAGAACAGAAGGCGGAAAAAACCAGCCGACCACGGCATGCTGGTGCAGATTCGCCAAACTTCAACTTATCTCGGCAGCCGAAATGATGCACGGCCCTTTGTCCACTGAATCCGCTGGTTAGACGTGATTCACCAGCCGGAGTGCGCCGGTTCTTGGTCCTCCTCACGAACTCACCTGTCGTACGCTCCGCCGATCGGACAGAACCGACCCAAGCGGGTTTGCTACTCAGAGGCCGGGGGAGCGCTCAGAAAATTGGAACGGAGTAGGGTTGAAAGCGGCAGTCCTCTTCGCGGAGCACGTAAAATACGAACTTCCGAGGGTCGTGCAGCTCAGTTCCTGGTGCGAAGAACAGGGTCACGCCGTGGAGAACTCCGACCTCAGTTAGGAACTTGTGAGGAATGGAACGAGGAGGTCCAAACATGGTGTAGCATTCACCAAACAGCCGAATGTACTTGGGATGGAGCGCGCGACAAGTCGAGTCGGCCGCGAAGCCACCCGGCGGTGCTGTGAATCCGATGATCGGGGGCCGCACATCGGATAGTCTAACCCGCTCCCCGCCGCGCAGAACAACGGAGTCCCTCGGTAAGCGAGACAGTACCGTGTCAGTCCGGATCAGGGAATCCGACTCGGAGGCTTGGATACACGCCGGCCGGGCTAGGGCGGAGTCACCCGCGACAGCGTGCCGCTGAGCTACGGCGGACCCGCTGTGGAGGAAAAGGGCCACGAGACAAAGGGAGCGCAGAAGCATCGAGTTACAGAGTGAGATGTGTACGTCTAACGTGAAGCATAACGCGCGGAGGGCGCGCACACTGGCTTACCCCTCGCCTGAGAACATGCAGCGCCCTTCGTCGCCTTCGTCCACTCGTTAGGCAGCCGGGGTGCCGCCATACTCGCATTCAGGGCCGCGCTGATGCCGGAAGGAATGCCGCGAGGAATGCACGCTCGGCGGGCACCTTGAGATAGAGTGTCGAATACTGTCCCTCCCAAAGGCCAGTGTGCCATACCAGGCGTTTTCCCGCTTTGTCGGCAATGAACCACCCGAGCCCGTATGGCAGCACATCTCCGGAAGGTGTGCTGCCGGGTGTCCACATGTGCTCGCGCGATCCACGCGAGAGGAGCCGTCCCTGCGTCAGTGCAACATCGAACCGGGCCAGGTCCATTGCCGTAGAGATCACCCCGCCAGCCGCTCCGTCACCTTGCGGTGGAGGTGGGCTGGACCTATCTTTGGGCACCCCCGGGCGATTGGCTCAGCGGTAGAGCGCTGCCTTCACA
>JAUJOM010000050.1 GCA_030447645.1 Longimicrobiaceae bacterium
GATTTCCTTGAGTTGAACGACCAGCCGGAAAACCGCGAGTACCGCTACGACTACTACCGCGACAACTGCTCGACTCGTGTGCGTGATGCGCTGGATGCCGTACTCGGCGGGCAGCTGCGCGTTCCAACCCGCGGAAAGCCCACCGGTACAACCTACCGCTGGCACAGCGAGCGGCTGATGGTAGAAGATGGCCTTAGCTACACCGGATTGCTGGCCGGGCTCGGGCCTGCCGCAGATCGCCCTATCTCGGTCTGGGAGGAAGGCTTTCTCCCCGGGAAGCTGCAGGAGCACGTGCGCGGAATCGCGGTTCGGGCCGCGAGTGGGCGCCCGGTGCCTCTGGTTCGCTCGGAGCATGTGCTGGTTGCGGCATCCCGCCCGCCCGAGCCCCTGACCCCACCTCGCTGGCTGTGGCGCTACCTGCTGGCGGGACTCCTGCTTGGTAGCGCCCTGGTCCTTCTTGCCTGGCGCTCCGACCGGCTCCGCTCGGCGCGATGGAGCTTCGCCCTCCTGGGCGGACTCTGGACGGCGGTGGCCGGTATTGGGGGACTGCTGCTCCTGCTGCTGTGGACGGCCACGGACCACACGATCGCGTACCGGAATGAAAACCTGTTCCATCTGAGCCCGTTGGCACTCCCGCTGGTTCTGCTGATCCCGGCGCTTGCCCTCGGTGCACGCTGGGCCCGACGGCCGGCGTGGTGGTTTGCGCTCGGCGTTGCGATCTCTTCCGTCCTGGGCTTCGTACTCCAGGCCCTGCCTGGGCTGGACCAGGCCAATGGCGGGATCATCGCACTCGCACTTCCCGCGAACCTTGCGCTCGCGTGGGCCGTTCACCGCATGAAGGCAGTAAGATGACGGAAGTGCAGATCTTCGGTTCAGCGGGCTGCAGCGATACGCGCAAGGCGCAGCGCTTCTTCAAGGAGCGCCGCGTCAAGGTCCACTTTGTGGACCTGAAGCAGCGTGCTGCGTCCGCGGGGGAACTGCGACGCTTTGCGCAGAAGTTTGGTGTGGAAACCCTGCTGAACCGGGAAAGCAGGCGTTTCCGGGATCTGGGGCTGCACGCTGCGCACCTGACCGAGACGCGCATCCTGTCGCTGCTGGAGCAGGAGCCGATGCTGATCCGAACCCCGCTGGTGCGTGCAGGCAACCGGCTCAGCGTCGGCGCTGTGGAGACGGAATGGAAGCAGTGGATGGCACAGCCCTGAATGGGATCGATTCTGCTGGTACAAAAGTTGTATCAGTGCGAGTCGCAGCACCAAGCAGCAGCTGTCGGCCCTTCGGAGCGTTCGCATGATCCGCTGGAAACATGGATGGCAAGGCGGGCCCGATGCGCGCCCGGCGTGGAGCCGAGTGCTTGCGGCTCTGGTGCTTGTGGCGCATCTGAGCGTCCTCGGCAACTCGCCCATCGAGCAGGGGTGGGACCTCGCGGTACATCTCGCCAAAGACCACCACGGTGCAGCTCACCACCATACCCCGGGGCAGGACGAGCACGAAGGCTCGCACCAGGCGATGTTTGCCGGCACTCACCTGGATGGCATCCGGCTGCCGGTCGCGCCCAACATGCCTCACGAGCACCAGGGCAAGGTGCACACGCATGAGCAGAGTCCGACCGAGCACCCGTTCCTGCTGACCATTTCCCTCGCGAAGTTTTATCTCTTCTCGAACCCCTTGTCGTCCCCGCCGCCCCCCGCCCGAGACCAGGGCTGGGTACGCTCCGTGGCGGCACCGCTTCAAATCACACTTTCCGTCGAAACTCCCCCTCCGCGCTAGCTGAACCGAAGGGCACCCCAGGTAGTTCGTCTCCCTGAAAGGGGGTCCCCGCTTCTTCGGGTGAAGCGCGGGGTGCTCGCCTGTTTGGGTCGTTTCTTACAGGTCCCTGAAATGAGGGACAGTGCATTCCTTTGCCCTGAATTTTACCTTTTCTAAAGGTTCACAAATACCATGAAGCGAAGACAACGGCGACAGCGTTTTTCTTTGATTCGCCCCCAACCCGCCCTTTGCGCGGCCCTGCTCGCCGGCGCCCTGGCGGCGGGTGGTGCCCAGGGGCTCAGCGCGCAGGTTACTGCCCCTGCGGCGCGACACCGGCACGGCGGTTCTCGACACGCTCGGGTGCGGGGCCGGATCGAGAACCTCATCGGCTTCGCCAGCACCGCCGGAAGGGCGGTGGAACACTCCGATCTGCTTTCGCGGCCGATCACCCGCGAAGGCAGCTGCTGGAGACTGTTCCGGCGTGATCGTCACGCAGCACTCGGGGAGGAAGGCGAACCAGTACTTTGTTCGCGGCTTCAACCTCGATCACGGGACCGACTTCCAAACGCGGGTCGAGGGAATGCCGGTGAACATGCCGACCCACGGCCACGGACAGGGATGGACCGACCTGAACTTCCTCATCCCCGAGTTCGTGGATCATTTGAATTACCGACTCGGTGTGTACCATGCCGAACTGGGCGATTTCGGGAGCGCGGGTGGCGCCGAGTTCCACCTCGTGCGGAGCCTGGACCGCCCGTTCACCACGGTCAGCGTCGGCCAGAATGGGCTTGCGCGCGTCGTCGCGGGCGGATCGGCGCGTGTGGGCGGGGGCGATCTGCTCGCCGGCGGCGAAGCCAGAAGCTACGACGGCCCATGGGAAAGATCCCAGGAGATCCGGAAGTTCAGCGGGATCGCCCGCTATTCCCTGGACCGGGGCTCGTCCCGCTTTTCGGTTCTGGGGCTTGCCTACCGCAACCGCTGGAATTCCCCCGATCAGATCCCGCTACGTGCGGTCAACAATGGCCTGATCGGCCGATTTGGGCACATCGACTCGACCGACGGCGGGAGCTCGCGGCGATACAGCCTTTCCGGCTCGTGGAGCCGCACCGGCGGCAGCTCGACGCAGGAGGTGCAGCTGTTCGGCATCCGCTCCGACCTTGATCTGTACTCCAACTTCACCTACTTCTTCGACGACCCGGATCAGGGCGACCAGTTCAACCAGACGGACCGCCGCGTCGTGCTTGGTGGGAATGCCGCGCACACGCAACAGCTCCAGGCGCTGGGCGCGCCGCACTCCCTGAAGGTGGGGTTGCAAACCCGGGCCGACATCATCAATGGGCTCGGTCTTTATCGCACCCAGGCGCAGGTCCGGCGCGGTACCGTGCGGGAGGACCGCGTCCGCCAGACCGGGACCGGCGTTTTCCTCGAAGCGGAGTCGCGGTGGCGCCCCTGGTTCCGCAGCGTTTTGGGACTGCGCGGAGATGGCTACACGTTCGACGTGGAAAGCGACCGCCCGGAAAATTCCGGAACCCGCAGCGCGGGCATCGTCAGCCCCAAGGCATCACTCGTATTCACCCCGTCACGCGCGACGGAGCTTTATCTGAGCGGCGGGTTCGGCTTCCACAGCAACGATGCACGCGGCACCACGATCACCGTTGATCCCGCGACCGATGAGTTGGCCGAGCAAGTGGACCCTCTGGTACGCTCCCGTGGCGGAGAGATCGGAGTTCGCACGTCGCCGGTGCGGGGCCTGCGCTCGACCCTGGCACTGTGGGCTCTGAACCTCGAGAGCGAGCTTTTGTTCGTCGGTGACGCGGGGGCAACCGAACCCTCCGAAACCAGCCGCCGGCAGGGCGTAACCTGGGCCAACTTCTACCGGCCGATTCCTGCCCTGTCGCTCGACGCCGACGTGTCCTTTGCCCGCGCGCGGCTCGCCGACGTACCCGCGGACGAGAACCGCATTCCGGGCGCGCTGGAGAACGTTTTCGCCGGTGGGATCGCCTGGAGCCCCGAACGAGGTGCGCTCGGGGCCCTCCGGGTTCGCCATTTCGGGGCCTACCCGCTGATCGAGGACAACAGCGTCCGCGCCGATCCCGCCACGCTGCTTAACGCGGAATTCGGCTACCTCTTCACCTCGGGCGTGCGGCTGGAGGCCACGGTGCTCAACCTGCTCAACTCGCGCGCAGCGGACATCCAGTACTTTTACGCATCGCGCCTTCGCGGAGAGCCGACGGGCGGGATCGATGACGTGCACTTTCACCCGGTCGAGCCGCGCCAGCTCCGCGTCTCACTCAGGTGGGTGTTTTGATGACGGACCAGTGCAGCAGGGATGAAGCCGCAGCCTTGGGTCCCGGTATGCCTCAATCCCTGAGCCCATAGGGTGAGAATCATTGCCGGGAAGTGGGCGGGTAGACACCTGACTTCGCCACCGGAGCGAAGTCGGGTGCGCCCCACCTCGGAAGCGGTCCGGGACGCCTGGCTCGGCCTGCTGGAGCCGCAGCTCAAGGGCGCCCGCGTGCTCGACCTGTTCGCCGGGACGGGTGCGCTGGGCCTGGAAGCGCTTTCACGCGGTGCGGCATCCGCGGATTTCGTGGAATCCCAGCCCGCCAGCCTGCACTCCCTCAAGGCCAACGTAGCCGCCCTGCGGGCGCGAGACCGCTGCCGGATCTTCAAGGGCGATGCACTCCCTTGGGCGGCCGCTCTGGAGCCGGAGCGGTACGACATCGCCTTCGCCGACCCACCCTACGGCTCGCGCATGCTGGACCGGNAGTTCGCCGGGACGGGTGCGCTGGGCCTGGAAGCGCTTTCCCGCGGTGCGGCATCGGTGGATTTCGTGGAATCGCAGCCGGCCAGCCTGCACGCCCTCAAGGCCAACGTGGCTGCCCTGCGGGCGCGGGACCACTGCCGCATCTTCAAGCGCGATGTACTCCCCTGGGCAGCCGCGTTGGAGCCGGAGCGGTACGACATCGCCTTCGCTGACCCACCCTACGGCTCGCGCATGCTGGACCGGCTGATCGAGGGGTGGCAGCGCTCCCGCTTCGCCCGGATCCTGGCGGTGGAGCACGCGGCGGATCATGTTTTGCCACCCGGTGGCCGAAAGCATCCCATTGCCGAGACAGCCGTGACCATCTATTCCATCACCTGACAAAGCAGATGCCGATCATTATTTCCCAGAATGGGCGGAATGCTCAGCGTGTGGACCCGTCCAGCTTTGAGAGTGAGGATGACCTTCAGCGTTACATCTACGAGAATCCCGACAGCATACCGCTATACGAGATCAAGGAGGACATTCGTCTACTGATCGTATCCAGGGAGTTTGCAACACCAAGCGGTCCCATCGATGCCGTCGGGATCGACAAGGATGGCGACCTCTACCTGGTGGAAACCAAGCTCTACAAGAATCCCGATAAACGCACCGTCGTAGCCCAGGTTCTGGACTACGGTGCGTCCTTGTGGCGAAGCTCACCGAACTTTTCCGATTTTCTTGCGGCGCTGGATTCTGAGAGTCAGAAGCGATCCAAAGTCGGATTCCACCAGCGTCTGTCGGATTTCTTCGGATTTGGTGAGGAAGAAGTCGCGACCTTGTTGGAGGCGCTACGCCGCAACTTGAATGAGGGACGGTTCAAATTCGTGGTGCTGATGGATCGGCTACATCCCCAGCTTAAGGACCTCATTGTCTTCCTGAACCAGAACAGCAAATTCGATTTATTTGCAGTGGAGATGGAGTATTACCGGCATGAGCACTTCGAGATTTTGATTCCAAAGCTTTTTGGGGCTGAAGTCAGGAAGGACTTGGGAAGCGGCAAGCCCACGAGTACCGGCACCAAGTGGGATGAGTCTTCATTCTTCGAGGATGCACGCAAAAAACTGTCTGGGGAGCAGTTGGATGCGGTGCGCCGGTTGCACGAGTTCTCTTTGACTGCGGCTAACCAGATCACCTGGGGTTCTGGCATTGCGACTGGATCATTCAGCGCCAAATTCGCCGCCGGGAGTGGAAAGTCGGTGTACGCGGTCTTTTCGGACGGCAAGATGGTGTTCAACTTCGCATGGCTTAATGAGTCTGAGGCAGCCCGGCTCTTCAGAGACCGGCTTCGGGGTGAAATCGAACGAATCGATGGGTTAAGAGATGCTGCAATCCCTGAGCGCTACCCCGAGGGCTGGAAGTATATGCCGGCTGAGCGTTGGAGCGGTCATGTAAACCAAATCGTAGATATTCTTGCGCGGCTGGTCAATGAGCAGTGAATTGCCTGAAGCAACGAAGGATCTGATCCACATCCGTCCCGCCGCGCCAGCCGACGCGGACACCTTCGTCCATCTGGTGGACGCCCTGGCGGAATATGAGCGGATGCCAGGGCCAACCCCCGAGGCGAAGCAGCGGCTGGTGCGGGACGGCTTCGGTCCCGAACCCCGCTTTCAGATTTTTCTGGCGGAGCAGGACAACCGTGCGGTGGGAATGGCGATGACCTACGAAACGTACTCTTCGCACCTGGCCCTCCCGACGCTGTATCTGGAAGATTTGTTCGTGCTGCCGGAGGCGAGGCGCTTCGGGGTTGGGAGTGCGCTGTTCAGGTTTCTGGCGGGCGAAGCGGTGCGGCGGGGGTGCGGGCGAATGGAGTGGCAGGTGCTCGACTGGAACCAGCTCGCCATCGACTTCTACAAAAAGCTGGGCGCCCGCCACATGCACGAATGGTACATGTACCGGCTGACGGCCGAGCAGCTTCGGGAGATCGCGGAGCTATGAGCCGCCGGACGAGCCAGAGCGCGTTTCCGTCTGGGGCGGTGGAGTACCTTCGGGGTGCCGATCCCGTCCTTGCCGGGATCATTGATCGGGTGGGTACCTTTGAGCCGTCGCACGAGCCGGACCTGTGGTGGGCGCTGGTGGATGCCATTGCGAGCCAGCAGCTTTCGGTAAAGGCGGCAGCGACCATCGTGGGGCGGATCGCCGCGCTGGGCGGGGGGACGCGGCCTGGACCGGAGATGATTCTCGCCCTGCCTGGTGAACAGCTCCGGGCCTGCGGCCTCTCGGGCGCCAAGGTGCGCTACGTCCGGGATCTGGCCGCCAGGTGGCTGGACGGCACCCTTCAGCCGGAGCGATGGCCGGCGCTCCCGGATGAAGAACTGGTCGCCGAGCTGACGCAGGTCAAGGGAATCGGGCGCTGGACCGCGGAGATGCTGCTGATGTTTTCGCTGGGGCGGCCCGATGTGCTCCCGGTGGACGATCTGGCGCTGCGGGTTGCAGTGCAGCGTGCATATGCACTTCCGGATCGTCCCGGACGGGCGGAGATGGAGGCACTCGGTGCGCCGTGGCGCCCTTTCCGCTCAGTGGCGTCACTGTATCTGTGGCGCAGTCTGCGTATTCCCCAGGTGTAGTGTGCTTGGCTTGGAATCTGCGTAGTACGCTCCTCCCTGACGTGCAAATTCGACAACGAAAGGAGCACTACGATGGACCACAACGATAGTCTCGGCGACAAAGCTCGCCGTGGTATGGACAGCGCGGGTGACGCAATTAGCCGCGGGGTAGGCCGGGTGCGCGATGCCTTCACCGACGATGACGATCAGCACTACCGCAGCCACCACAGCTCTCTGGGGCGCACGGATACGGACTATGACCGGGCCCGTACCGGGTACGAGTACGGGCACACGGCGGGCAGCAACGAAAGCTACCAGGGCCGTGGGTACGACGACGTCGAGAGTGATCTGCGTCGTGATTACACCGGTGGGGACTACGATTCGCACCGCGACTACATCCGACATGGGTACGAGCGCTCCAGCCAGCGCTACACCGCTGGAGGGCTTACAGGCGGCTCCGCGGGTGCGACGGGTGGTGATCTGGGGAGCTACAGTGGTGAACGGAGCGGCATCGGTGGGACCGGCGGCACCTCCGACGCTACGTACACTACAGGTGGCGCTTCCAGTGGGAGCGTTTCCGATTATTCAGGGGACCGGGACTCGGACCCCCGGTTGGCAGGATCTGATGACCCGAGTGCGGGCGATCTGGTGGGCGAGGCAGCCGGCGGTATCAGCGGTGTGCTGACCGGAGCTGCACTGGGATCGATGGGTGGACCTGTCGGTACGATCATCGGCGGCATCGCCGGGGCGGTGGGCGGCTGGTGGACGGGCCGTGCGGTATCGGAAGCGGCAGCGGGGTATACGGAAGATGACGAAACGTACTACCGCAGCCACTACGAGTCCAACCGCACAGACGACGTGGACTACGACCGCGCTCGTACTGGGTATCAGCTTGGTCATGTCGCAGGGAGCAACCCCGACTATCAGGGGCGCTCGTTCGATGAGGTGGAGCCCGATCTGCGCCGCGGCTGGGGGGATCAGGATGAGGACTACACCCAGATGCGCGACTATGCGCGGCACGGGTACGAGCGCTCGTCTCAGCGATTCCGTACCGGAGGCTCGACGGGTGCGGCTGCCAGTGCATCAGGAGCGGCTGGCGGCTCGATGGGCGCAACCCAGCGGGACCGGGACGTTGGTGTGGGCGACGACTCCGGTGTGGGTGGGGCCGGCGGGTCAGGCACCACTGGGGGTACCATGAACGACCAGTCCCTTGGCGGCACATCTGGCGGCTCCGGGGGTGTTTCCAGCACCCAGCAGGCGGGCGAGTTCGGCAAGTCCGGCCCGATGGGAAGCGGCAACTACGGTCAATCCGGCGGGCTCTGATCCCCGCGGGAGTCCCGACATCAAGGTAGGGGCTGGGCGCCGCCGGTGGGCGCCCAGCCCTTTTGCTATCCGGAACTTCATCCATGCTTTCGCTAGACGTCCTGCTCGCCTCCCTGACCGCACGCCCGGACCCGGACGCACTGATCGCCTCCTTTGTGCCTCCGACGCGCTTCGCCGACAAGCGGTTCGGGAAGTACCAGCCCGATCCGCACCACCCATCGCAGGCTGCCGCGCTGGAGTACCTGCGCAAGCTCGCCGCCGATCTTCTCCGCCGCTCCCGAGGTGGTTTGCTGCGACAGCTGCAGACTGCCATCGGGCAGGGCAGCCGCGGGGGCGGCACCTACCTGGACGGTGGTTTCGGGGTTGGGAAAACTCACCTGCTTGCCTCCCTGTGGAATGTGTCACCCGGACCCAAGGCGTACCTGAGCTTCGACGAGCTGGTGTACACGCTTGGCCTGCTCGGTGTAGGCGGTACCCGGAGCGCGTTCCACCACATGCGGCTCGTGGCCGTGGATGAGTGGGAGCTGGATGATCCCGGCAACCTGAAACTGGCTCTCGCTTTTCTGCGTGGTGCGCTGGAGGACGGCACCTGGGTGGTGGTAACCTCCAACACGGTTCCTGACGAGCTGGGGCGCGGCCGATTTTCACAAAAAGATTTCGCGGCGGAGATCGAGGCGCTGGCTGCGGCCTTTGGCGATCAGGATCGACAGTGAGGACTTCCGGCACCGTCACTTCCAGGCGGACCCCGGCGCGAGTACTTCCCGGACCCTGATACACTTGGGGAGAGTTCGAGAACGGCGGGCGCCCGGACGCTGCTCGTGCGCTTTGGCGACTTGTTGGCGGCACTGCGTGGCGTTCACCCGATCCGGCTACGCCGATCTTGGGTGGGCGATCGAGTCGCCGCGCAATGCGTGCGAAATATTTGTCACCAGTCTGCCGATGCACTTTCGCTGGGGTTCATCGATCGACAAGCTGTACGATGGGCGTAGCGCGGTTCGCTGCCAGCGCCAAGCTGATCCCCCCGGAGTTTTTGACCGAGCCCACGGTGACCCTGACGCTGCCTATCGCGCATGGAAGAGTCGTCAGAGGGTGCGATGGCACCTCCTCAGCACGTTGAAGGTTAGCGGGTGTCGAAGGTGGCCGCGGTTTGCAGCGGGGTTCGGGGTCACCGGCTGCATCTCAGCACGTAGCCGCCGACGGCGGCTCCAGGTTCTGGGTGGAGCACGGCGTTGATTGCCGCCAGCTCGCGATCCAGCTGCGCCGACAGCTCACGAAGACTTCTGCACCTGGGCAGTCGGTGCGCTTCTGCGCGGCCCACGTGGCTCAGGAGCGCCGCCAGCTTGTTGTTCAGGCGGATCGGATAGTTGAGGATCCCATACGCAGTAGCCGCACCCGACAGATCTGCTCCTCGGTTGCGTTCAGGGCGAGCGCGTACCTTCCAGGCCCGGCGGAGTCGGCGTCCTGCGTACCGGCCAGCTGCTGGTCGAGTTGCTGTTTTACGCCACGAATCAACAGTACCGCCTCGTTCGCCTCGCTGGTCCGGTTGCGATCTGCATCGCGAAGTCGAAATCGCTTCCGCAGGTTTGGCCTCGGTGACGCCCTTTACCCGCGGTCCAGCCGAATCGCGAAAGGCTGTGCGAGCCTTCGTCCATCAGCGACAAGTCGGACGGCGTAGTTTTTGGGCAACGCTGCGTGGTCCCAGGGTTGCATTCGCGGCCCATAGGATCATTCTCGAAGCCGGTTTGCCGGAATGGCGATGTCCAGGTGGCGGTTCATCCCGGCATCGGTTTGAGCATGGTCGCCGCGGTTGCTCGGGAATGGCGTCTTCTTCCTCACCGCCCCCGGTGCTGCTCCGCTGGCGCGCGGTGTCGCTGCGTGCACGAGCCGCAAAGGAGCGGATGGTTTTGCCTTGCGGATCGAGGAAACTCCAATGTCAACCGCTGAGCGACGTTCCAGCGAGTAGTACACGCAGACGCGATCCACCGTGTGGGGTTTGTTGGCGGAAGAGGCGAACGCAAAGCTGGTACTTCCTCGTCGCAGTTCCCTGCCGGTCCCCGTGACACTTTCAACGGCAGAGGCGGTACGTGGGCTGGCAGCTCGTCCATCTTCGTCGAAGCAGCCGGCGCGCCGCAGTCCAGCAGCTGCAGCGAGCGCCTGGTGCGTGGCGATCACCACATCGTTCTCATTAACCGCGACGTCGGAGACCTGCACCACGGGCAGGTTGAGCCGGGAGCGACTCCCAGGTCAGCTCATTGTCCCAGGAGATCCAGACGCCCTGCTCGGTAGCGGCGCAAGGCATTCCCCGTCGCATACCGGATCTCGCGCACGGAGCGCAGGAAGTCGCCTCTTCGGGGATGCCGCGGCCCAATATCCGTCCAGGTTCGACCGCCGAAGTCATCGGTGCGGAACAGGTAGGGACGGAAGTCGCCGAGCAGGTAGCGGTTGCCGGCGATGTACGTTCCGCCTGCGCGAGGCCCACGGTGAACAGCTTGCGGCACCGGTGGACCCGGGGTGATTGGGCGTTCTGCCAGCTTCCACCGGTGTTTCGGTGAGATACACGTAGCCGTCATCCGAGCCGGTCCAGATGAGGCCGCGCGCTCCCGGGGCTGGGGGCAATGGTGAAGACGGTGCTGCAGGTTTCCACCCCCGTCTGGTCGCGGGTGGATCGGCCCGCCGGAGGGCCGAGCGTCTGGGGTTTGCGCGCGTGAGATCGCGTGGAGAGCGCGCCGCCAGTCGCCTGGCGGTGACTCTCCCGGACGTGCTGCGTTCCGGTGTAGAGCGTGTTGTCGAATGGGATCAGCACGATCGAAGTTGTCCACCGCACACGCTCACGGAGTGTTTCGCGGCGGATTGGACCGCGGGGTTTTCCGCCGCAACGTTCACTGGCGCACCTGGCCAGTCGCCTGGTCGAAGCGGTCCAGCGAGCCACCGCAGCAGCCGGCGAAGTACAGGTTGGTGTTCACCGGGTGGGCAACGTAGCCCGACCACATCCACCGGCCGTGCAGCAAGTAGCTGGCTTCCACCGCGTGCCGCCATGTGGCCTCCAGCTGCGAATCGGTACGCAGACCGTCGTGTTGTCCTGCCAGCTTCACCGCAGGCGAAGGATGGATCGTGGCCGCGGTCAGCAGCGGTAGATCTGCGCCGTTGGGCAGTCCTGGTCATTCACGTCTGCCCGCCGTTCACCGAAACGTTGGCGCTGCTGTCGTTGGCTTCCACCATACGCTGGCGTTGTTGTTCGCGGCGATCCAGAGGTCATGGTTGTCGCCGCGGAACGCGGATCGCCGGGGAAAGTCTGCTGCTGTCGTCTTGAGCGATGAAGCCAACATTGAGGACGTAGACGCCGGGATCCTGCTGGGGATCCGCGCGATGCGCGCGGTGTAGTAAAAGGCGCGGCTGGCGAGCTTGCGCCCCACGCTCATGCGCGTCCACGTGCTTCCCCGGTCGTCCGGAACGGGAACACCGCCGGAGTCGTGCTTCACGATGGCGTACACCCGCCCCGGGTCCGCCGGCGAAACCGATACCACCGATCTTGCTCACCAGGCTCTGCTGGGGGCAGCCCCGTCTGGTGGTCAGCTCTGTCCAGCTCTCCGCCACCGTCCGTGTTCTTCCGAAAGAGCCTGCTGCCGGGCTCACCGCTCGACATCCTGATTGCTGCGCGGCGTTTCCTGGCTACAACGCTGCGTACACGATGTTGGGGTTGCGGGGATCGATGGAGATGTGTTCACCTGCCGGTCTGGAGCATTTCCGGTGCAGCACCTGCTGCCAGCTTCGGTCGCCATTCCGGCTTTGTAGATGCCGCGTTCCTGATTGGGACCGCTACCGGCCGGAACGGCAACGTAGGCGGTGTTGCAGTCGGTGGGATGCACACGCACGCGGCAACGTTGCCCTCACGGAAGCCGACGTGCGTCCAGGCCTTGCCGGCGTTGGTCGACCCGTAGACTCGTTCCCGGGCAGAATGTTGCCGCGCTGCGCCTTCGTGCTCTACGTAAACTACATCTGGATTGGCCTGGCACACTTGATCAGGCGCGATGCTCGACGATCTGATCTTGCAGCGTCGGTGACCGGCTGCCAGGTAGTTCCCGCGTCGGTGGCCTTCACAGCCCACCGCCGGTCGCGCCGGGGCGAGATCGGCCCGGCGCGCCACGTTGCGCCGCCACGGCGATGGAGCGCCTGCCGCGGCGACCGACAGCCAGGCGAGCCGCGGCAGCGCACGGTGTCGTTGGCGGTGGGGTGTTGCGCCCACCTGGCGGGCCGGTGCCAGCGAGCAGTCAGGATGAGCCCAAGAACGAAGTGTTCTGGTAAGGTACACGTGGTTGAGTGTTGTTCGATTTCCACCTGCAGGCGCAGCAGCGTGCGCCCGCCGCTGCGCAGCCCACACCGGTCGTACATCGCGGAATTGGCGGCATTATCGAGCGCCAGGACCGAGCGCAGCGTGCGTCCCCCGGATTTCCATAACGCCCAGCGCGAGGTCCGTACGCGCACTCGCTCTCCAGCTCCACTTCGCGTTCCTGCTCCGGGTGCATGCACCACTGGCGGCCCACGTAGTCCAGGTTCACCGTACCCCGCGCGGCGAAGACGAGGGGCACCGACAGATCCATCCCACCCGCGAAGCCCGGCTGGTACCGGCCCCTCTCGCTCTCCTCGGGCGCCCCAGGTCCAGCACCCGCACGCGTTGCAGACGGTCGCCCCCGAGAGGAACACACCGCGCCACTCGCCAACGGCCAGCAGCTCCAGTCCGGTGCTCCGCATACGGTCCCGGTTTTCTCGTGGGCCGGAAACGCTCACCCTCGGCGTTGGTGCCAGCACGATGGCATCGGCGAGTTGCTGATAAAGCCGACGGCTTGCAGCTCCAGCGTGCCCGCGGACGGCGAGTCCTGCTTGACGGCTCGCGTGCGCCGCTTCGGGACGCAGCCCGGACCGGGTACGAATCGCCCGAGCGCGCGAGTACAGCTCGCGCAGCGACGGAAGCGTGCGCGCCGGCCGAGGGCGGCGTGCAGCAGCACCGATTCACCAGCCGGAACATTCGCTCCGGCGCGCCCTCCCACGCGGTCGCAACCGCCCAATGGCGCAAGGCCTGTCGCCATTTTCCGGTGTGTCCGCCCCATCCACGTGCCACTCACCTGGCCTCCACGGAGCGGCGCGGCGATCTCGGAGCTCCAGGCTCCAGAGCCGCTGTCGGTAGCGCGCCGTGCCGCCGGGGTTGAGCACCTTCTTCGCACGCACATCCGCCAGCGTCGCCGCGGCACGCAGTCCTGCCCACCTACTCCAGCGTGTGATCCCCCAGCAGGCGTAGCGTGAGGGTACGGTCGTCCGCGGACTCGCTCCCGGTGACCTCCCAATCACGGGTGCGGGAAGCCTCTGGATCTCCGTACGCCCAAGGTCCATCCCCAGGCCAGCTTCCGTCGCCCCGGCCAAGCACACGGTCTGGCGCTGCCCCGCACTCCCCGGAAATGGCAAGCAGGCTCCGGGACACCTCGGGGTAGCGCCAGAAGCGTGGAGCGGCCAGGTGCAGCTCCGGGGGAACCCCACGTTCGGCACGGGAAGCGAAGGCGGAGAGCGCCGCCCAGTCGCCTGTCTCACCCGCGTAGCGCCCCGACACGAATCCATCCGCGTGGCGCAGGTCGCTGTTTTCTCGCAGCTCACCAAACCCGGCGACACCCGGGCGGCCCCGGTACCCGGCACCACCACGCACGCGCAGCTCGCCACCCGTGGTTTGCACCGGGCGGGTGACCATCGCACCGAACGCATGTCCCCCGAGGTGATCCACGCCCGCTCTGGCCCGCAGCGGATCTTCCTGCTGCACTGGGGGCGATCCATGCGAAACGTCCACCTCCACCACCCCTCCCAGCACGTTGGGGCCGTGCAGCACCGAGGAGAGGCCGCGCACCAGGGTGATGCCAGCGGCACCACCCACAGGTATGCCCGCGAGGTCCGCCCGGTGATCCCACCCCAGGCTGAGCGGTACACCGTCCACCAGCACCGCGACCTGCCGGGCTCCGGCGCCCCGTAGCGACAGCTGCGCTTCGCCGCGCGAGTTGGCGCGCACCTGCATGAATGGGACATTCCGCAACGCCTGATCCAGGGTCGGTGCCGGCGGCGTTCGCACCGGATCGACACGCACGACGATCGCACTTGCCCCACCTGCGGTGGCGACCGGCCGGCCCACCCGCACGAGCATCTCGTCCAGGACCACGGCCGCGCTATCCCGACGAGTGGCGTCGGCGGGGCTTTGCGCCGCGGAGCGCGCCGTGTCCGCCATGGACAGCAGCATGGCGATCAAGGCGAACCTTCGTACGTTCGCAGTCACGGAAACACGCGAGTCTCGATAGCTTGTGGTGATAGCCCAAGTTATGCCCTGCTGGCCACAGCCGCAAACTGGTGGCGCACTCCGCCAGGGCACTGCTAGATTTACGGATCGGTTCACCTTCACTTTTCGCGCCCATGAGACGATTCTGTCGTACCCGAATAACCGCCGGGCTGTTGCTGGTCCCGGTGGTGCCGCTTGCGGCTCAGCAGCCGAAGCGACTTTCGCTGGAAATGTCCATGGAGATGGAGTCGGTTTCCGACCCGCAGATCTCGCCGGACAGCCGCCGGATCGTGTACACTCGCGGCTGGGTGAACAAGATGACGGACTCGCGCGAGTCCAGCCTGTGGATCATGAATGCCGATGGTACGCGCAATCGCTTTCTGACCCAGGGCCAGTCCGCGGTGTGGTCTCCGGACGGAACCCGCGTCGCGTATCTGGGCAAGGGCGAGCCGAGTGGCACCCAGGTGTGGGTCCGCTACATGGATGCGGAGGGAGCCTCCACCCAGATCACCCGGGTGAGCGACACCCCGGGCAACCTGACATGGTCGCCGGATGGCCGGCAGCTCGCTTTCACCGCTTTCGTCCCCGACAAGAACCGCTGGACGGTAAAACTTCCCGACGCGCCCAAGGGCGCCAAGTGGACGGAGGCGCCCCGTGTGGTGGACCGCCTGGCATACCGACGTGATCGCACTGGTTTTGTGGAGCCGGGTGCCACCCACATCTTTGTCGTCCCGGCCGAGGGTGGTTCGCCGCGGCAGGTGACCCGGGGCAGCTTCAATCATGGGGCGCCGCAATGGACGCCGGACGGACGCTCGCTCGTGTTCAGCTCGCTGCTGGAAGACGACGCCGAGTACATCTGGCGGGAAAGCGAAATCTACGCGGTGGACGTGGCGAGTGGTATGACGCGCCAGCTCACCCGGCGCAGGGGGCCGGACTACGCCCCCGTGGTGTCGCCGAACGGGCGGCAGATCGCCTACCTCGGATATGACTCGACGGACGCGACCTATCGGGATCCGGAGCTGTACGTGATGAACATCGACGGCGGCAACCCGCGCATGCTTACGGGAGGGCTGGAGCGGGCACCGTCGAACCCGGTGTGGGCACCGAGTGGGCGTGAAATCCTGTTCGACGTGGAGAGCGAGGGGAGCTACAATCTGCACGCGGCCGCGCTGGATGGGCGAGTGCGGCCGGTAACCCGGGGAACACACGAGCTGCGCGCCTCCAGCATCAGCCGCGGCGGGGTGATCGCCGGTGTGCTGTCAGACCCGTACAACCCCGGCGACGTGGTTCGCCTTTCCCTCGGGAACCCGTCGCCGCAGCGCCTCACCCGGGTCAACGAGGATGTGCTTGCGGGGGTGGAGCTCGGCAAGCTGGAAGAAATCTGGTACACCATGCCGGACGGGTTCCGCGTTCAGGGGTGGATCATCAAACCGCCACAGTTCGACCCGGCGAAAAAGTACCCGATGCAGCTCCACATTCACGGGGGGCCGCACTCCATGTACGGGGTCCGGTTCAATTACGCGTTCCAGGAGCACGCCGCCAACGACTACGTGGTCCTGTACACCAACCCGCGTGGCAGTACCGGGTACGGGAGCGCCTTCGGCAATGCGATCAAGAATGCGTACCCGGGCAAGGACTACGACGACCTGATGGCGGGCGTGGACGTGGTGCTCGCCAAAGGGTACGTGGACCCCCGAAACATGTTCGTCACCGGCTGCAGCGGAGGCGGTGTGCTCACCGCGTGGATCGTCGGACACACGGACCGCTTCCGGGCGGCGAGCTCGAACTGCCCGGTCACCAACTGGCTGTCGTTCGTGGGTACCACCGACGGCCCCGGCTGGTACCGCAACTTCGAAAAGCTACCCTGGGAAGACCCGAGCGAGCACCTGCGCCGCTCCCCACTCATGTACGTGGGGAACGTGAAAACGCCCACCATGCTGATGACCGGCGTGGGGGATCTGCGCACCCCGATCGCGCAGACGGAGGAGTTCTATCAGGCGCTCAAGCTGCGCAAGGTGCCCACCGCGATGATTCGCTTCAACGACGAGTGGCACGGCACCAGCTCCAAGCCGTCCAACTTCATGCGTACGCAGCTTTACCTGCGAAGCTGGTTTGAGCAGTGGATGACACCAGACGGGTTGCAGAAGCGGCAGAAGATAGCCGAGTAAAAGCAAAGGCCCCCGCAGCGCTGCGGGGGCCTTTTTTCTAATGGCGTACCAACTTACACCGTTGTCCGCCGTCCCACGAACATGCGGTACAGGGCCAGCAAGATCAGCGCACCGATGATCGAGCCGATCAGACCCGCACCTCCGCCCAGCCCGAACATGCTCGCCAGGAACCGACCTACGACGGAGCCCGCGATGCCGAGCAGGATGGTGACGATGATCCCGCCTGGATCCCTCCCCGGCATGATCAGCTTGGCGATACCGCCAGCGACCAAACCGATGATGATCCACATGATGATGCCTCTGCCCTCCATAGTATCCTCTTTTCCCGAAGGTGAGTGATCA
>JAUJOM010000009.1:0-2169 GCA_030447645.1 Longimicrobiaceae bacterium
GTGCGGGAGTGGGAGCGGGATCCGGAGCCGCTCGCGCCCCGTGAGATCAGCTTCAATCTCCATCACCACGTCCCCGGCGATGAAGCGGCGTCTGAGCTCGTCGGACTCAGACGCATCGGTGATCTGGATTCCCGGTGCCCTGATGATCTCGTGCTCGTTTCCAGGCCCGAACGGCAGTTCCCGGATGATGGCACCCGTACGATCCAGAAGCTTCGCGCTCTGATGTGCCCGCTCAGCGGGCCGGGCACTCCATAACTCGGGCACATGAAGATCGCGCCGAGCCGCCGCGGTTCTGGGTCGCCACGGACCTCCAGTAGCCGCACCTCTACAAAGCCGATCCGGGCGTTCGCAGCGTCGCGGATATCGCCACGGATGCTCGTTGTGCGGCTTTCTGGGCCGCAGCTATCATCCAGCAGCGGCATACGCGCCGTGAGCACGAAAACTCTTTACCGGAACCCGCGCTTCAGGCGTCCCTGCTGATTCTTGCTTTTGCGCCTCACTCACCTTCTTCCAGGCTGAGCCCGAGTGACCCGCGAACTCGTCTACGAACATCTTCCGCAATCCGTACTGCTTCTTTGGCGTCCTCTCCACCCGCAGACATGCCGGGGTACCGTACCTCCACCGCAAGCGTTGTGAGACCATTAACCTCGGATCGCAGCAACTCCCATTCGGGCTCGACGGGAGCAAGCCGGGTAAGGAGTGCCCCCAGATCGTGGGTTTTAGGAAACCCGATCTCCTCTTCCACAAGCCGCGCCTTCAAGTACTTTTCAGCACATTGTTGCGCATGAAAGCAGACCGCGTCATAGTTCGCGTGATCCTCAACTTGCAGCTCACGCTTTGCGGTGACGTAGTCTCCTTCCGCTTTCGCGATCCATTCAGCCGTGATCGGCCTCATACAAGACCTCGCCCCGGGTAAGCGCTTCGGTGATGAGTACATCACCGAAGCGCAAGCGCTCCTGGACCTGTTCCGGCGTGCGGACAAGCAGATCCACAGGAAACGGCGGTTTTGCCCGTGTCAGGATTTCTGCCGCTTTCCGCCATGCTTTCCCCTCGAACGGCAGCACAACCAGCAGGTCCACGTCCGAGTTCGGCCCCGGCGTGCCATAGGCGTGGGAACCGAACAGGATGATGCGCTCCGGATTGAATGCACGCACGATCCGGTGGGCAACCTCCTTGATCGAAGCGGGAGAAATCATCTATTTCCCCCCCGGCGCGGAGCAGGTCTTCCATCAAGCATCCCGCGAACGCCGATATCTTCGTCCACATCAGGCCAGTGAATGCCGTAGCCGCCTCGAGCAATTCGCCAGTTCCTCCGCTGTTCCGATGTCTCCTCTGAAAGGCGCCAGGACCAGGCGAGCGGAACACTAATCGTGCGCCCATCGAGCAGATCGACACTCAGCGTGTCGTCCGTCATCCGCACATCCTTCACGCGCTCACCGGGCGTAGGCATTGATGACGGCACAAGCAGCGGGGCTACACGTCCTGTGGCGCTCGACGCTTCTTGCTCGCGTCTGGCGACGCCGTCTTCGAGTTTGCACGCGGTTTACGCGTGGATCGTTTCCGCTCTGATTCCGGACGCGTCTCGCGGATCAAGATTGCAGCGGGAATTCCCAAACCACGGGATAGCCGCCGAATCATAGGGAGCGTAAGCGCACGTTTTCGGTTGAGCACTTCCGACGCGCGCGCGCGCGAACCGAAGTACGGCTCCAAGTCCTTTGGCCGTAACCCGCGCTGCTCCATACGGATTCGAATCGCCTCGATCGGCTCGGGTGGTTCAATCGGCCAGTGCCGTGCCTCGTAGACCTCGACGAGCGTTGCGAGCACATCGACTCGGTCACCTTCCGGCGTGTCCGGCTCCGCGTCCATAAGATCTGCAATCTCTACAAGCGCGGCGTCGTAATCTACCTCGGATTTTATCGGTGCAATGGGAGTAGCAAGCATATCAGATCGTCTCGACGTCGATTCGGTCGTACTCGTCGTGAGTGCCGATGAAACGGACATACGCGATGCGAAATTCGTAGTTGATCTTTACCACAAGGCGGTACCGATTTCCGCCAATGTTGAAGACGACTCGTCCGCCTTTCAGTATACTGGCATCTCCATACTGTGCCTTGATGTCGGACGGGCCCGCCCAATCAGCTTCAGCCGCCTGTGGATGCCAGTCTTCGA
>JAUJOM010000009.1:2269-72474 GCA_030447645.1 Longimicrobiaceae bacterium
CTCGTCTTCCGGCAGCGTCCAGCGGCCCCGGTAGGTGACGTAGGGCACCGTGCGGTTCACCAAGACGCCGTGCAGCTCGCGGAAGGGGATGCGTTCGCCATCCGGAGTGAACAGCTCGGCGTCCGCATTGAAGCTCCAGCGCTCGCCGTTGGACAGGCGCACCGCCACCTCGGCGGCCTGCTGCGGGGTCTGCAACTCCCGGATCAACGACTCAAGATCTTTCATACTCGCCTCCGGCGGTTCAGGGTTTCCGACTGCTCTCCTCACCGGGTCCGTACCGAACGGCGACGGGGGAGCCCCGGCCGCTGCCGAAGCTCCCCCGTCGTACCACTCACCTGCCCGGGACTCCCCTACTCACCCGCACTCCGAGTAGCCGCAGATGTGGCACTTCATACAGCCCTCGGCGAATTCGAGCTGGCTGGAGCAGTCCGGACAGGTGCCCATGAAGACCTGGCCCGGGTCATAGCCCGCCAGCGTCATCCCGAGCTGCGGTGGGCCGGCCACCAGCGCGCCACTGGCGGCATTCTCCGGATCATGCCCGAGCAGGTTCGGGATCAGCTCCTGCTGGATTCCCTCCTTTTCCTGCTGCCGCAGCGCAATCGCCTGGGCGATCGCGTCGGGTACCGACAGCACCTTGTTCGCGCCGAAGCCGACAGCGCGGTCCGACGAGATCCCCCGGAGCTGGCTGTGGACCTCGTGCACCGGCACCCCGAAGCGCAGCGCCAGCGAGATCAGCCGGCCGATCGCCTCCGTGTCCGCCATGGCCACGCTCCCCGCCTTGCCGAGGGTGGCGAAGACCTCGAACGGCTGGTCCTTTTCGTCCTCGTTGATGGTGACGAACACGTCACCCAGCGGCGACTGCATCTTGCGCGTGGTCCCCCGAAGCAGGCTGGGCCGCTTGCGCTTCTGCCGACGGTTGATCAGCGCCGTTTTTTCCTTTTCGGACTGCGCCACCGCCAGACGGGCGTGCTCCAGCTGCAGCTCGAGCTTGTTCACCCGCTCCTGCGCTTCCGCCAGCTTGCCGGCTTCTTCCGCCTGCTGAGCCGGCGACTTGGTGGCACCGGTGGAAAGCACCTGGTTGTCGCGCGAGCCGTCGCGGTACACCGTGACGCCCTTGCAGTTGAGCTTGAACGCCAGCTCGTAGATCTCCTGGACGTCCTCCACCGTGGCGTCGTGCGGGAAATTGGTCGTCTTGGAGATCGCCGAGTCGCAGTGCTCCTGGAAGCCCGCCTGCATGCGGACGTGCCACTCCGGGGAGATGTCGTGCGCGGTTACGAAGACGCGCTGCACCTCCCGTGGCACCTCCGGCTGGTGGATGTGGCCCTGCTCCGCGATCCGCCTCATCAGATCCTCCGAGTACCACCCGCCCTGCTTCGCCACCTGCACGAAGTCCTCGTTCACATCCGGCATCAACGATCCCGCCTGGTTGCGCATGAAGGCGACAGCGAAGAGCGGCTCGATTCCCGACGAACACCCGGCGAAGATGGAGATCGTCCCCGTGGGCGCCACCGTGGTCACGTTGCAATTGCGCAGGGGGCGCAGCGGGCGGATGCGGTCCCCGTTGGGCGCGCGCGCCGCGGTTGCGTCCGGACCCCAGATGGACTGCTCCCACTCCGGGAAGGTGCCCCGCGTCTCCGCTAGCTTTTCCGACTCCTTCTTGGACTCCTCGTCCATGAACGCCATGATCTTGCGGCCTACCGCGACGCCCTCTTCCGAGTTGTAAGGGACGCCGATGCGCACCAGCAGGTCCGCGAAGCCCATCACCCCCAGCCCGATCCGGCGGATGCGGTGCGCCAGGTCGTGGATCTCCGGCAGCGGGTACTGGTTGGCGTCGATGACGTTGTCCAGGAAGTGCGTGGAAAGCTGGGTGACGCGGCGGAACTCCTTCCAATCGATCTTTTCATGCCAGGCCGCATCCGGCTCCACGTCCTCCCGTACGAAGCACCCGACGTTGATGGAACCCAGGTTGCACACGTCGTACGGCAGCAGGGGCTGCTCGCCGCAGGGGTTGGTGCTCTCGTACGAGCCCAGGTGCGGCACGGGGTTAAAGGCATTCGCGCGGTCGATGAAGAACACCCCCGGCTCCCCCGTCTTCCACGCATTCTGGACGATCTTGTCGAACACCGTGCGGGCGTCGAGCTGACCCACGGTCGCACCGCTGCGCGGAGAAAGCAGGTCGTACGCTTCCCCCTTCTCCACGGCCCGCATGAATGCGTCCGTGATTGCGACGGAGATGTTGAAGTTGGTGATCCTGGTGATGTCCTGCTTGCAGTCGATGAAGCCCAGAATGTCCGGATGGTCCACCCGCAGAATGCCCATGTTGGCGCCCCGGCGCGTGCCACCCTGCTTCACCACCTCGGTGGACGCGTCGTACAAGGACATGAAGGAGACCGGCCCCGAAGCCACACCCGTGGTGCTCTTGACGATGTCCCCCGACGGCCGGATGCGGCTGAAACCGAAGCCTGTGCCACCGCCCGACTGGTGTACCAGCGCCATGGCGCGGAGCGTGTCGTAGATGCCGTTCCTGCCGTTGGAGAGCTCGTCCTCCACCGGCAGGACGAAGCACGCCGAGAGCTGTCCGAGCGGCCGCCCCGCGTTCATCAGCGTGGGGGAGTTGGGCTCGAACAGGCGGGTGGTCATCAGCGCGTAAAACTCGCGTGCGAGACCGTCCACCTCTTCGGGCGACGTGCCGAACTTTAAATCTTCTGCGGCGATCACCGAAGCGACACGCCAGAACATATCCTCCGGGTCCTCGATCGGTTTGCCAGAGGCATCCTTCTTCAGGTACCGCTTGGCCAGCACGGTGCGCGCGTTCTGGGAAAGCTGCGCAGGCGGCAGGTCGATGCGCGTGGTCGGATCAACGACGGAGGGCACGGACACAGGAGGGTTCATAGGGCGTTCCTGGTTGAAGTCTCAAGAAAGAGCCGGCACCGAGGCCCGGCCTTGTGCTGCTGCTGGCGAGTGGGCCCGGGATGTTCGAGCAAGCTACCATATCTTGTGCCTGTCTACGATACTCGCCCCACATCTAGCGGTCAAGCACTTTTTTCATAATGCAAGCGTTGTGCCGTTACACAGTCCCTTTCAGGGACGTCAGGCACTTCTTTCCGCAGCAAACACTTGCGGGGGAAATCCCCAAGGGGTAATACAAAACAGCGGCCCCGGTGGGTCCGGGGCCGCTGGCAAAATGCAAGACGGGTATTGCGGGTTGGGTACTATCGCCGCCGAGCCTGCGAGGAAGGGAAGGCTCGCTACTCGTCCGTCGGGTGTTCCTCCGCCGGGTGAACGTCCTTGTCCTCCGCCGGCCGCCGGTCGTACATGCTTTCCGGATTGATCGGGCGCATCTGCTCCGTGGTGGGCACCTTGTCCGTACCCTGCGCCAGCGGCCCGGAAGTGGCTACCGTCTCAGGGCTGGGGTGCTCCTCCTGCAGCGGAGCGTCTTCGGCGTTCTGGTCGATATGCGGCGGGTTCCGTCGCGACGTTGCGGCGTTCCCTACCTCCGTGCGCGTCCCCGTGGGCCCTTTCGGGCCCCGCGGTGCGGCGGGGTTGGTCACGTATTCCCCACGGCCGACCTATCGTCGCCGGTTTCGCCGTCGTTGTTCAGCTTCTGCCCATGGTTGGCGTGAACCGATGGGCTGGGGACGTCCGGCAGGAATGGCTGCCCCTTTGCCGACTGTTCTCCCTGCGCGAGCTTTTGCTTGTCCAGCGCGATGGTGTCGTCCAGGTCTGAGTTTCCGTGGCCGTTCTGCGGAAGGTTCTTGTAGTCCGTAGCACCGCCTTCGCGCGGGTCGATGCGGTATTGATCGTAACGTTTACCAGCCATGATTTGCTCCTTCAAAGGAATGTGGACGAGCCCCATCCTTCAGGAAGCGTGCCGGGGCCGCCCACCGCTAAAACGACCGACCCGCCGCGATGTACAAGCGGGGGCTGGGGCGCTTTTCCGCGCCTCGCTCCCCGGCCCTGCTGAGGGGCAACGCGAATCCGGCGCGGAGCGGTACCGTGCCAAAGTAGCCGGTGGTGAGGTCCACCCCCAGTTCCGCCCCGACCGAAAAGAGCGGTGTCGGCCGCTCGGGGGCGAAGCGGCTCCGGCAGACGTTCGCGCAATACGCGCCACCGACGTCGGTGAACACATCCCCCCAGAGCCGGTCCAAAAAGAGCGGGACGAGGCGATACCCGCGCTCCACCAGCGCGAGCGGGAAGCGGTACTCCGCCGAGGCCAGAAAGGCGCGGTCTCCGGTCTGGTCTCCCTCCCTGTACCCACGGATGGGGAACCCACCGCTGCGCCCGGGAGAAGCGACGTCCAGCGGCGACTCGATCTCGCCCCCGGTCCCCCCTGCGAAGAAGAGCGGCGTGCGCTCGCCCGTCCGGGCAGCTCCCGCGAGGCGCAGTGCCACCACGTGGCGTGCGAAGCCCCAGCCGTGGAAGGCGGGGTAGGCTCGCGCCCGACCGATCATCTCCAGATAGCCCGTGGGTCGCACCAGGCCGGGATAGGCACGCGTGTAGCGGTGCCCGCCCAGGGTAGCCGAGGCAGCCCATCCTGCCTCGGGGCTGATGGAAAAGGCGAACGCACGCGCGGTGGAAAAGCCCGCCGTCCCGAAGACACCCACGTCCGGCGGCTCGTCCACCAAGCGGGTGGGCAGGGTATCCGCCCGTGAAGCCGGAAGGAAGTCACGGTTCTCCAGCTCCACGCCCCCGGCCAGATAGGCAAAGGAGCGGAAGCGCGGGCGCACCGCCGTAGCCGAAGCCGCGATCCCCCGCTCGCGCCGGACTACGCCGCCCTGCAGTGCATCCCAGGTTTGCGACGCCGCCACGTTGAGTACCGGGTTTTCCAGGCCCCGGTACTGGTAGTCAAGCACCCCCTCCAGGCGGCCCCGCTTCGTGTAAGCGAGCGCGGTCGCGAAGTACGCGTGGCGCCCGATCACGTCCTGCCCGAAGACGGCCGCACCGAGGCCCAGGCCCAGGGTGGTATCCCCCGCCACCACCGGGGACCACCCGGCGGGCGGCAGGCTGGGCCAGGGCGAGTAGGGGCGTGCCGCACCGCCGACCTGGGGCGCCGGTGCGACCGTGTCCCCACGAGCGGCTGCTATCCCCGCCCGCAGTGGGGACGCAGGGCGCCAATCCGCGGGATTCCAGGGAATGCGGGCGATGTGGAAGCCGTCCGCCTGGTAGTAGGAAAATGCGATCCAGCGCCCGTCCGGCGACACATCCGGCTGAAACGCACCGGTGAGCAGGTTGGTGACCTGGAAGGTGCGCCCGAGCTGGAGGTCGTGCGCGAACAGGTTGGGAATCCCCGTCCGGTCCGAAGACCACACCACGTAGCGCCCATCCGGCGACCAGGCCGGCGTGTCATCCACCGCACGGTCACGGGTTATCTCCCGCACCACCGCGCCGGTGCTGTCCAGCACCACGATGTCGAAAAAGCCTCCCTGCCGCCACCGTCCCGCCGCGATACGGTCGCCCCGCGGCGACCAGCGTGGGGCAGACCAGTGCACTTCAGGAGAAGGCTGGACGAGGCGGTGGGTGGCGCCACTACGCAGGTCCACCAGCACCAGCGCGTTGGTAGCCGCCGCATTCTGCAGCGCCACGGCCCGCTGGCCATCCCGATGGATGCTCGGCTCCGAAATCCGAGCGCCCCGGGTGAGGCGCGTCTGGGTACCATCCATTCCAACCCGGTACAGATCCGCGTGCACCCGGTAGGGATCGCGTGCCTCCAGCTGCGACACCAGCAGACTCCCATGTCCCAGCCACTCGGTCGAGCCGGTGCTGTTTCGCTGGGCAACCCGGCGCTCCTGCCCGTCCGGCCAGATCACCCGCGTCTGCGTGGGTTCCCTCCCGGTGGAGGCGGCATACGCGATCCCCACCCCACCGGGGCCGTACCGGGGATAGGCCGCCCGGTACCCCGCGCCCGTGAGCACCTCCGGTTCGGTGAGCCCGGCGACGCGCAGCGAATCCGCCTCGGCACGGTAAGCCGCGCGCAGGCTGTCCCTCCAGGCCGGCCACTCACGGGAAAAGCTCGCCCCGAAGGCATTACGCGCCTGACGATCCGCCTGGTAGGGGATCAGTCGCCGTCCCAATCCCCGAACGTAGTCATTCACCCGCTCCGGACCGAAGCGCTCCGCCAGATGCTGGAGAAAGTGCGCCCCATAGATGTAAACGCTGTACCCCCCCGGCCAGCGCGCGGGAACGCCGGTCACCCGATCGATGGGGAAAAACTCGTCTTCCAGCGCGGCAGTTCGCAGGACCATGTCGAAGTAGGTGCCGCGTACTCGCCCCGCGCCCGTCAGCCGGGACTCCCAGTACGTCGCCAGCCCTTCCGTCACCCACCGGGGGTTGTTGTACGCCTGCGGGAAAAGCAGCGGCGAGCGCCCGAAGACGCGCCGCAGCGGGCGCCAGATCCCGCCGACGTGGTCCAGGTGGAAGATGTGCACCAGCTCGTGCGTCACCACCAGCTCCAGCCAGTCGTCGAAAAAGGCGAGTGATGGCTCGTCCGTGGGTGGGTGGGTGAAGACGACGATGCGGTTGGTGGGAAACGGCGTCGCGTAGCCGTTGGAGTAATCCACGTGGTCACTCACCACCAGGTCGATGCGCCGCCTCGGGGCGGGCACGAACTCCGCGCTCAGTTCCCGGTGGGCGTTTTCGGCATGGCGCGCCGCCCTGCGCGCCGCGGGCTCCAGCTCCGGGGTGAAGTGCACCCGGAAGTTGGGGGTATCGAACGTGCGCCAGGGCTCGCCCGGCGGGAGCTGCGCCCGGGCGGGCACGACGGCCAGGGCCAGCAAGCCGATCAGCAGGGCCAGCGGAACGGCAAACCGCCTCACCGCTCCCCCGCTCGTCCCCGCAAGAAAGCTTCGATCCCGCGCAGGTGTGCCCGCGCGATGCGCTCGTGCACCCCGGGGTCGCGCAGCGCGTTCTCCTGCTCCGGCACCATCAGGAACATGGTTTCCGTCAGGATGGAGGGGAGCGCCGAAGGGCGCACCAGCGCCAGGTCCGCGCGGGCAATGCCCAGGTCCGGCAGGCCGAACTCCCGCAGCAGCTCGTTCTGCACGACCGGGCGAAATCCAGCGACTGCGGCTGATTGTAAAAGACGCTCGTACCGGCATGCACGATCGGGTTCACCCCGTCCGGAAAAGCGTTGTTGTGGACGGAAACCAGCAGGTGGGCACCCCAGCGGGTCGCCCGCACCGGGCGCTCGCCCAGGGCCACCGCAGCGGTGTCAGGGCGGGTTTCCAGCACCTCCGCGCCGCGAGCGCGCAGCAGGCGACCAGGCGCTTGCTGATCGCCAGGTTCGCTTCCGCCTCCGTGAGGCGTGTTGGCCCGATCGCTCCGCCCGGTGGGTGCCCCGCATCCACGGCGATGCGCAGGCCCCGCAGCGGGTCGCGCGCGTCGATGCGGGGTGGCCGGCGTACCCGGATCACCAGGTTCCCCGCCGCATCCCAGAAGGGTTCCCATCCCCACAGCGGCTCTGTCAACTCTACCTGCACGCGGTACTCGTCGTCGCGCGGCTGCTCCCATTCGATCCGGCCGATCAGCGGGTCCCGCGTGCTGTGATGCACCCAATTGGTGCGGGACCGCGCGCCGTACACCGTCACCGTCAGGCCCCGCTCCGCGCCGTCAACCCGGAACGGGAGCCGCTCCGTCATCGCGAGGCGCAACTCCACGTGAGCCCCGGCCGGGACGGCGCGAATCGCCCCCACTCCGCCCCGCGGTAGCGGGGCCCCCTCCTCCAGCATGCGTACGTCCGCCGCATTCACCCATACGGATAGATCACGGGTGAGGCGGACGCGGAGCATCCCCGACTGCTCGCCCGTAATGGCCAGGCGGGTGCCCGTGGGAAAGAACCAGTGGTAGGGCGAGCCGGGTCCCGGCATCGCCTGCCCGATGATGGTGCCGCTGGGCGCGGAGCCTTGCGCCACTCCCACCCGGATTTGACCTTCCGGGATCTCGGCCAGGCTGATGGGGAGCGATGTGCGCGTCGTTTGCCCGCCACGCACCCACTCCAGGCGTGCCTGTCCTTCAGCCACGGGCGAACGGACTATCCAGGATCCCACGTACTCCGCGAATGGGCGGGGTGGCACCGTCAGGTCCTGCAAGAAGCCTTCGGCGCGTTCGGTTGATTGCTGCTCCAGGAGCGGCACCACGTTGCCGTCCGGAAGCAGTAGCCGAGTCCCCGCTCCCGGTGCCCCACGCACCCGCAGCTCAAAGGTTTCGCCGGCCATGCGGGTGAAGCTCCCCCGCGGCAGCGCTTCATCTCCCATGGTGGGTCGCACGGTGCGCAGAGCCCGTCTACTCTCCGCTCCGCGCGCGGCAATCAGCTCGTACCGGCCATCCCTCGGCACCGGCAGGTATGCCAGAAAGGCGCCGTTCGGCGCTACGTCCACCGGGGCATTGTTGATCTGGAGGGTGGCGTCGCCTGTACCCACGCTGCCGAACACAAAGGTGCTGTCGGTGCCGACCACCCACCCCTCACTCGGGTACACCAGGTCGATGGCGAGCGGACCCGCTTGGACAGGGATCGGCGGGAGTGGGGTCCGGCGCCGGGCGGCGGGTTCAGTCATCGGACGCGGGGCGGGCACGCACGCCACCAGCAGAACAAACAGCAGCGCCGCCCGGGTCACAGGTTATGCTCGCACCCGGTGCAAACGGGCTTACTCCCGGACTTCACCGGAATGGGAAGCGGCACCCCTCGGCACCTCCGCCCTCCATGGCGCGATGAGCGGGAGAAGTAGAACGGCGGGGATCCCGGCTGCGATGGTGAAAAGAAAAAAGGTTGGCCACCCTGTCGCTTCGGCGATCCGGCCTGCGGGAGCGGCGAGGACATCCCGGCCGAACGACATCAAGCTTGACAACAGCGCAAACTGTGTGGCCGAAAAACGGCGGCTGGACATGACCATCAGGAACGCCACGAACACCGCGGTAACCATTCCGCCGCTCACGTTCTCGATTACGATTGCGACCGTGAGCCCCACACGGCTAGCGGTCACCTCCGACACGCTGAGCCAGTAGTACGCCAGATTGCTGAGGATCTGGAGCGCCATGAAGGCCCACAACGACCGATTGATTCCCAGCCGCGCGATCACCGCACCACCCGTCAGCACGCCTACGATGGTCGCGACCATCCCGATCCCGCCCCTGATTGCGCCGACGTCGGTCTGAGTGAAGCCGATCTGGAGCAGGAAGGGCGTCGTCATGTTTTGAGCGAGCCGATCCGCGAGCTGGTAAAGGATGGTGAACGCCAGGACGGTCACCCCCAGCCCGGGCCCGGTGCGCCGGAAGAAGTCAACGAAGGGGTCGACGACTGCCTCCTTCAGTCCCTGGGGGGGTGCGGCCCGCAGCACTGGTTCCGGGGCGAAAAGGGACGCCGCGATGCCCACCAGCATCAGCCCCGCCATGAGCAGGTACACGCTGGGCCAGGGTATCCGGTCCGCGAGGATCAGGGCGAGCGAGCCGGTTACGATCAGGGCGACGCGGTAGCCGAGTACTCCGATCGCGGCACCCGCCCCCATTTCGCGCTCGGCCAGCACATCCACCTGATAGCCATTGTAGACGGCGTCCTGACTCGCACTGAAGAAGGCAATGAGCACCGCCGTTAGCGCTAGTGGCCGGAGGGCTCGCTCCGGGTCCTGAAGCGCCATCGCTGCAATCGCGAGCATGAGCCCGACCTGGGTGATGACAAGCCATCCTCGCCGCCTGCCCAGGAAAGGTGGAACGTAAGCGTCGAATAGCGGGGCCCAGAGGAATTTGAGTGAGTACGGGAGGGTAACCAGGCTGAACAACCCGATGGTGGTCAGATCCACCTGTTCCACCGTCATCCACGCCTGTAGCGTCTGACTCGTCAGGAATAGGGGGAGCCCGGACGCGAAGCCGAGGAAGAGCAGCGCCAGCATCTTGCGCTGCCCGAACACCTCCCAAATACCCAGAGGCCGGCTGGCCTCTGCCGGCGTAACACCCGGAACTGTCCGCTCCACCACACCATCCCGGGGGGCGCTCACCGGTCCAGCCCCCCAGCAACCAGCGTGGGAAGTCCGCTGGTGGTTCCGAGCAGCCAGGCTACGGAGGCTTCCTGCATAAGCGACTCACCCCCCCACGCGGCGAGCACGTGGCGCGCGTCGGGCACGTCCGCAGCCAGGCGCGGAGGGCCAAAAAGGATCACTGGGGCATGGGGGTGCACCTGCAGCACCTCGCGAACTCGTGCCTGGGCCTGCTGGGAGATACCCGGTCGTCCCTTCCAGGCACGGATGTCCGAGTACAAAGCGATGATCGGGTTGCCGCCTTCCCCAAGGTCGATCCCCGCGTGCCCCAACGCCGCGGGAAACGCGCTCCGTGGATACGCCGGCCACGGGCCGCCGATGTCGTCGTCGATCTCGATCACACGCACGGGATCCGCAGGGAGTGCGGGGTTGCCGCGCACCACGCGCAGGGTGCGGACTGCCGTCATCAATGCCCAGCGCAGGTCGCGCTCGCGTCCCCACACCCCCCGGGGTGGACCCGCCACCCTGGCGACCGCCACCTCCACCCGCCCCAGAGCTTCTTCGATCCGGGCCTCGGTGAGCCGCCCATCCTGGAGCGCCGCTTCCAGTTCGCGGATGATCGCCTCCATGTCCTGCGGGTAGAGCAGCATGGTGCAGCCGGCCGCGACTGCCGCGACTGAGGCTTCCGCCTCGTTCATGTTTTCGGTCAGGCCGTCCATGACGATCGCGTCGGTAACGATCAACCCGTCGTAGCCCAGCTCTCCCGCAGCAGCCCGCGCAGGATCGGTTTGGAAAGGGTGGCCGGGTGGCACTCGGGGTCCAGCGCCGGATAGGCGACGTGCGCCGTCATCATGGAGTCCACCCTGGCGGCGATCGCGGCCCGGAAGGGCTCCAGATCCACCTCCAGTTCTTCGCGGGACGCGGCCACGAGCGGCTTTTCAATGTGCGAATCGCCGGTGGTGCGTCCGTGCCCCGGGAAGTGCTTGGCACACGAAAGCGCGCCGCCCGCCCGGCACCCCTCGATCCAGGCTGCGACGTGCTCCGCGGTGCGGTGGGGGTGCGGCCGAAGGCGCGTGTGCCGATGATGGGGTTTTCGGGCTCGATATCCGCGTCGGCGACCGGAGCGTACACCCAGTTGATCCCGAGCGCACGCGCATCATAGGCGGTGATCTCCCCGCGCGCCGGGTGACTTCGACGTCGTTCAGCGAGCCGAGTGCTCCGGCAGGGGAAGCGGGGTGGCGCCGCGAAACTGCTGTCCCGCCCCGCGCTCCAGGTCGCTGGCGATCAGCAGCGGGTACTTGGCGCGGCTGTGCAGCTCTTCCGTCAGTTCACGAACCCGAGCACCTTCGCCGAGAAACAGGATAAAGCCACCTACCCCAAGCTCCAGCCCTCGTTCGATCCTCGCCCGCATCCCCTCATATCCTGTCTTGGAGTCCCAGCGCAGCGCGGGGAGCAGCAAACGGGCAACATTCACAAATCGTCTCCAGTCGGTTTCAGTCGGCGAGGTGCACCGGAGCGCCCCGGGTGCGATCCCGCAAAGGGGTTGGGGAGAGCGAATGGGGTGGCGATGCCCGGACCCCGCAAGACAAACCCCTCGGGTGTTTCACCGATCACCATCCAGCGCACCGGCGAAGCGTTGCCATGCCGCTCCGGGTTGGTCGTAGCCCGCAGCTCCCCCAGCCGGCTGGGTTCGCCCTCGGTCAAGGGTGCGCTCCACACCTCGTAAACGATCTCGGTGCCGCCATTCACCGCACGCCGCTTTCCGGGGACTTCCCGCACCCATACGGCTCGCTCGGTGAACGGGAGCAAGCGGGGTGCAACCCCGGGGCCAAGTGAGCGCGACTCGCCGGTCTTCAGGTCCAGCACGTGAATCACGCGCCCTGCCTCCCATACCGCGATCGGGCGATCGGTGGCTAGAAACGCGGGGAGCACACCCGCCACCACTTCGACATTCTGCGCCAGGGGCACGAACTTACTCCCGGACGTTTCGATCAGCAGCGCCCCGCTTGCCACATCGGCCACGGAATCACGGACAGCGGCATGGAAGACCAGGCGCGGCTCGCCCGCGCGCGACATCCCCTCGTAGCCCCCATCCCGCCGGGCAGCGAGCGGGCCACCCCGCGTTTCGGCGAGGCCCACCAGCTCCCGGGCGATCGCACTCACCTGCGGATCGGTCTCCCAGGCGAGGAGCGACCGCATCAAGCCGACGTCCTCGGTATCGAGCGCCTGCAGCACCACCAGCCGCACCTGCCGGGACGGGTCCCCCACCGCGGCCCGGATCGCGTTGCGGGCTTCCGAACCCGCGACACCGGGGCCATGCAGCGCGGTGACCGCCGCCGCTCGGACGCGCTCGTCCGGGTCGCGGAGCAGTACGCGCCGGATTACCCCCAGCGCGATCGGGTACCCGCGCTCGCCGAGCAGCGCGAGCGCGTTGCGGCGCACCGCCAGGTCCCCGTCCTCGTCCTCGGCCAGCGTAACCAGCACCGCGTCCAGCTCCACCCCCATGCGCTCCAGACGCTCGCGCTCCCGATAAAAGCGGGGCGACGGCTGCTCGGTCCCGAGCACCTTACGCACCTCGTCGTTGAACGCCAGCGACGCTGGGCGGGGTGGATGAGCGCGCAAACCGCACCCGGTCAGGAGTCCCAAGAGGACAGCAGAGTAGCAGCTCAAGAGACGCATATCATTTTACACCGCGAAAATCCTGCCGCATCTTACGGGACGCGGGGTGGGTACGCGCCCGGCGTGAAGCTTCCGAGGATCCGGGGCCCCGCCGCACCGGTCGCCGCGGGTACGTTCGCGGGGATCCGGCACAGGTGGGCCCAGGCCAGAACCGCGAAGGCCAGCGCCTCCTTGGCGTCAACGTCCACGCCCAGCCCGGCGCCATCCGCAACCGGTACGGGATCGAGCAGCTCCCGGATTCGCCGCATCAGGGTGGGGTTGCGTGCCCCCCCGCCCGTGAGCACCACTTCGCTCACGCCCAGCGGGAGGAGCCAGCGCTGGTGCGCCTCGGCAACGCTGCGCGCGGTCAGCTCGGTGAGCGTCGCCACCAGGTCGAGCCAGTCCTGGTCCCCTTCCGGCGCGGTCGATTCCACCAGCTTTTGCACAAACGGGCGGCCGAACTCTTCGCGCCCGGTGGACTTGGGTGGCTTCCTCCCGAAGAACGGGTGGGTGAGCAGCTCGCCGAGCAGCTTCTCGTCCACCGTGCCCCGTGCCGCGAGTCGGCCATCCCGGTCGAACCGGTGACGCCCCCCGGTGGCGATCTCCACCGCCGCGTCGATCAGGGCATTGCCGGGACCCGTGTCAAACGCGAACACCCCCGTGCCGCTTCCACGCGGGGGAACGTACGACACGTTCCCGATCCCTCCCAGGTTCTGCAGAGCACGCGCGCGGGTCGCATCGGCGAACAGGAGGCCATCTACCCAGGGTACCAGCGGCGCGCCGTGCCCGCCCGCGGCGACATCCCGCGCCCGGAAGTCCGACACCACACCGCAGCCGGTCCGTTCGGCGATGGTGGCGGGACAGCCGAGCTGCAGCGTGGCCCCTCGCCGGCCGTTCGCCGGGGGGCGGTGCCACACCGTCTGCCCGTGGGAGCCGATGGCGTCTACCTGCTCCACCGGCACACCGGCGTCCGCGCAAACCTGCAGCGCTGCCTCAGCCAGCCACTCCCCGACGTCCGCGTGCAGCGTGCACAGAGCGTCCGCCGTACCGGCCAGGATCGCATCGTGAATCCGGGCCCGGCGCGTGTCGTCGTAGGGGAGAGTCACCGAGTGGCGGAGCCGCCACCGGATGTCCTCCATACTCGTCCCGCCGATCTCCACCAGCGCCGCATCGGCGCCGTCGAGGGAGGTGCCGGACATCAAGCCGACGATCAGCACGCTTCCCGTATGCGGCGAATGTGGTGCCCGTCGTGCCGGACGGCCGCGGACAGGAGCTGGTACACCGTCACCGTTCCCCACTCGTGATGCGGCGCCGCCCAGGCCCAAACTTCTACACCGCGCCGCTGGACCGCGCCAAAGTTGCGCCCGCGCAGGCGGGTGTATTCATCCAGGTACCCACCTGGCTCCAGGCCTGGACGTGGCTCCGGCGCGCGGCCGCCGAGTGGCTCGCCACATTGCAGCGAACACAGTCCGTCTTCCAGCTCCGCCTCGCTGGCCGCCAGGTGAGCCAGGTGCTCCCGTGGACTCCACCCGCCCTCGCCCCCGGCGTGACTCCACCGCTCGGAGGGTATCTCCTCCAGTGCGGTGGCGGCGATACGGGGCCCGAGTTCGAAGCGGATCAGCAATTCTTCCCACTCCGCGATTCCCGGCGGAGCGGAAGGAAAATCCGCATACGGATTACCGGTCATCCGTGCCCTGCCGAGCCAGAATCTCACCCAGTCGTCCACCAACCTCATCCAGGCGCCTGCGGGCCTCGCTCATGTCTCCGTCCGTCAAATGCAGCGCAATAGCCAGCTTGACGCTCCCGCCGGAGCGGTGGAGCAGCGCGGCGGCCTCGTCCCGGTCCACCTCCAGCGTTTCCATAAGGATACGCTGGCTGCGGTCCACCAGCTTGCGGTTGGTGGCCCGCAGATCCACCATCAGGTTGCCATACGTCTTGCCCAGTCGGATCATGGCTCCGGTGCTGATGGTGTTCAACACCAGCTTGGTAGCCGTACCTGCCTTCATGCGGGTAGACCCCGTGACCACCTCGGGTCCCACCAGCGGGGCGATCACCACGTCGTACGCCTCCAGGTACTCCTTCGGAGGCGGAGTGCAGAGCAACAAGCCGGTGTGCGCCCCCAGCTCCTGGGCCCGGCGGAGCGCCCCGTGGACGTAGGGTGTAGTCCCGGAGGCGGCGATACCGAGCACGAAGTCGCGCTCCGTGACGCCGCGCTGGTCCATGGCAGCGGCCCCCTCTTCCGGGTGGTCTTCCGCCCCCTCGATGGCGCGCGTGAGGGCCGGCGAGCCGCCGGCGATCACTCCCTGCACCAGCGTGCGCTCGACACTGTACGTAGGCGGCATCTCGGATGCGTCCAGCACGCCCAGTCGCCCGGAGGTTCCAGCGCCGACGTAAATCAAGTGCCCGCCCCGCCGAAGGGCTTTCTCCGCGATCTCGATGGCGCGCGCGATCTCCAGGCGCTCGGCATGAACGGCGGGGGCGACTTTGTCGTCTTCGGCGTTGATCACGTCCACCAGCTCAAGGGGCGACAGCTGATCGATCCCGGTGGTGGCGGGATTGCGCTGCTCCGTGAGCCGCAGGTCCTCGGGTGGGGCTGGCATGCAAGCAAAAGTAGCAAGTGACGGTCCATGGCAGCAACCGGGGACGGGGATTGCTCGCGCGCAAAGGACACCGGTAGATTCGCCCCATGATCAAACACCATGTAACCACCCTCGTGGGCGCCCTGCTGCTCGTTGGCGGCTGCGCCCCGGAAGCCCAGCTGCAGCGCGCCCCCCACCCGCAGGAGAGCGAGGCCCAGTTTCCTACCGGATGGGCATTCCCGGCCCAATCCGTAGCACCAACCCGCGCGACCGGCGGAATGGTGACGACCACGGACCGGGTGGCGAGCGAGGTGGGTGCGGAAATCCTGCGCCGCGGCGGAAACGCGGTGGACGCGGCGATCGCCACCTTTTTCGCTCTCGCGGTGGTCAACCCGGAGGCCGGCAACATCGGCGGGGGGGGCTTTCTGGTCGCCCGCATGGCCGATGGAAGTGCCGCCTCACTGGACTTCCGCGAGAAAGCGCCGCTCGCCGCCACGCGCGACATGTTCCTGGATGCCGCAGGCAACCTTTCCGAGCGCTCGGTAGTGGGACACCTGGCGGCGGGCGTGCCCGGCTCGGTTGCCGGGATGTGGGAGGCGCACCGACGCTGGGGGAGCATGCCCTGGGCCGACCTGCTCCTGCCGGCCGTCAATCTTGCCGACGGCATCGTGGTACACGAGCGGCTCGCCCGCTCGCTTCGCGCCAATGAAGCATACCTGCGCCGCTTTCCCTCCACCTCCGCCGTCTTCCTGCCGGGTGGCCAGCCTCCCCGGGTGGGGGACCGCTGGGCACAACCGGATCTAGCGGCGACGCTGCGCCGGGTCGTCCGCGAGGGGCACGACGGGTTTTATCGCGGGCGCACCGCCGAGCTGGTCGCGGCTGAGATGCGGCGCGGTGGCGGCATCATCACCGCCGAGGACCTGGCGCGCTACCGGGCCGTATGGCGCGATCCGGTCAGCTTCACATACCGCGGGCACCGGATCATCTCCATGCCCTCGCCCTCTTCGGGTGGGGCCACGCTCGCCGTGATCCTGAAAACGCTGGAAGGCTACGATCTCCGGACGCTCGGCTGGCACTCGCCGGAGCACGTGCACCTGTGGACGGAGGCTGTGCGCCGCGCATACGCTGACCGCAATGCCTACCTGGCCGACCCCGACTTCGTCCCGCAGCCGACTGGGCGGATGATCTCGGATGCGTACGCCGCCGAGCGCCGCCGGACGATCCGGCCGGACCGGGCGACGCCGTCGAGCGAGGTAGCCCCCGGTCTGGGACCTGCCCCCGGCGAAGGAACGCAAACCACGCACTTCAGCGTGGTGGACCGCGCCGGCAACGCGGTAGCCATCACCACCACCATCAATTCGCTTTACGGAAATGCGGTGGTGGTGGGTGGCGCGGGCTTCCTGCTCAACAACGAGATGGACGACTTCGCCGCCAAGCCCGGCACGGCAAACCAGTTCGGTCTGGTTCAGGGCGAGGCGAACGCGATCCAGCCGGGCAAGCGCATGCTTTCGGCCATGACGCCCACCATCGTGCTGGGGCCCGAGGGGCGCGTACGGCTGGTGACCGGAACGCCGGGTGGCTCCACCATCATTACTACGGTTGCTCAGGTAATCTCGGACGTGGTGGACTGGAACATGGACCTGGCGAGTGCAACCGCGGCGCCACGCCTCCATCACCAGCACCTCCCGGACGTGCTGCGCTTCGAGCGCAACGGCCTGCAGGCTGGAACGGTGGCGCGCCTGCGCACCCTAGGGCATCAGGTGGAAGAGCGAGATGGCTTCCAGGGGGACGTGCAGTCCATCATGGTGCTGCGCGACGGGACCCTGATCGGAGCAGCCGATCCACGCCGGGGTGGCGCGGCCGTGGGGGTGGCAGAAGTGCGGCGGGTGGTGCAATAACCCGGCTGAACCTCCGGCGTTGGCTCCGGTAACAACACGCTTGCATCCGTCTCGAACGAAGCCTAAATTGTGCTGCCGGACCATTCCCCAGGCCATCTCGCCATGATTGAGCTTCGACTCTACCCAACTGCGGAGGCAACCACGCAGGATGCCCTTGCACGCCGAGTTGAAGAGCTGGAGCGCACCTTGCGCGAGCTACGCAACCTGGATGTAGCCAAGTCGCAGTTCCTCGCCAACGTTTCCCACGAGTTGCGCACGCCGCTCACCGCGATCGTCACCTACGGCGAAATCCTTCGGGACGGCCTGCTCGGTGAAATCAACCCGCGGCAGCATTCGGCGGTCGAGTCAGTGATAGGGTCGAGCCGCCAGCTGCTCACAATGATCGAGGAGATCCTCACCTATGCGCGCGCCAATGCGCGTGCCATCGAGCTGCGCCCGTCCAGGTTCGACATCATGGAGGTGATTGCGGACGTTTACTCGATGAACGCCTCGCTCGTCCAGAAGAAGAACCTGCGCTACGAATCGCACATCGACGACGATCTCCCCCCGGTCCACGCGGACCGCGACAAGGTGATCCACGTGCTCGGCAACCTGGTGGGTAACGCCATCGACTTCACCCCACCGAGCGGGCGCATCCAGGTGGAAGTGCGTCCCTGTGCGGATGACCCAGCCTGGCTGGAGGTGGTCGTGGCCGATAGTGGGGTCGGGATCGATCCCGAGCACCACGAGATGATTTTCCACGAGTTCGCCCAGGTGGACAGCAGCCGGGCGCGCGTTCACCACGGCACCGGCCTCGGCCTCGCCATCGCCCGCAAGTTCGTGCAGCTGCACGGGGGAAGCATCTGGGTGGAGAGCGAGCTCGGCCGGGGAAGCCGTTTCTTCTTTACACTGCCCGCCGCTGTCGCCGAAGGTCAGCTAGGCGCTGCGTGAGCCCGCGAACCATCCTGCTGGTCGAAGACAACGCCCACCTTCTCGACGCTTTTACGCTCCTTCTCGAAGACAGCGGGTACCGCGTTCGCCCAGCCGCTACGGGCTCGCAGGCGATCCACTCGGTGCGTGAAGCTTCGCCGGATTTGATTCTGCTGGACCTGGGATTGCCCGACATGGATGGGCTGGAGGTCGTGCACGCGATCAAGCGTGACCCCCGGGGAGCGCGTATCCCCATTGTGGTGCTAACCGGGTACGCGCTGGAAACGGATCGGGAAGCGTGCTTTGCCGCGGGATGCGCAGGCTACCTCACCAAACCGATCAACAGCACCCAGCTGCTCAGCGTCCTGCCGGGCTTCCTCGCCGCTTAACGCAGCCGCGCAAGCAGCTCGGCGTTGGTTTTGGTGTCGCCCATCTGGCGGAGCAGAAGCTGCATCGCCTCCGCCGGGGGAAGCGAGTGGAGGGCACGCCGCAGCCCGTGCACCTTGGCCAGGATATCCGGCGGCAGCAGCAGCTCTTCGCGTCGCGTCGCGCTCTTTTCGATGTTGATGGCGGGGAAGATCCGCCGGTCCGCCAGCTCGCGGTCCAGCACGATCTCGGAGTTGCCGGTCCCCTTGAACTCTTCGAAGATCACCTCGTCCCCGCGGCTGCCCGTCTCGGTGAGTGCCGTGGCGATGATGGTGAGGCTCCCGCCCACTGAGCGGCCCACCTTGCGAGCCGAGCCGAAGAAGCGCTTGGGCTTTTCCAGGGCGCCGCTGTCAATTCCGCCGGAAAGCAGCTTGCCCGTTCCCCGCTCCGAAGTGTTGTAGGCCCGCGCCAGTCGGGTGATGGAGTCGAGCACGACCACGACATCCCGCCCACTCTCCACCTGGCGTCGGGCATAATCCAGCGTGCGCTCGGCGACCGCCACGTGCCGCTCCGCCGGGCAGTCAAAGGAAGACGCGATCACCTCGCCGATGCCGAGCATCTGCATCTCGGTGACTTCCTCCGGGCGCTCATCAACCAGCAGCACCAGCAGCGTCGCATCCGGGTAGTTGGTCGCCACGCCTTCCAGAATGCCCTGCAGCAGCATCGTCTTCCCGGCGCGTGACGGTGCTACGATCAGCGCCCGCTGGCCTTTGCCGAGCGGAGAGATCAGGTCGACGATGCGGTTGGTGTCGTTGCGGTTGCTCTTGTGGCCGGGAATCTCGAGCACCAGGCGCTCATCCGGGTATGCGGCAGGAAGGGAGTTGAAGTCCGGGCGGCCGCGGGCGCTCTCCGGCCCGGCCCCGTTGACCTGTTCGACGCTTTCCAGCGGCGGGCTCTTGCCGCGGCCGGGCGCGGTTCCGGCCGCCCCGACGATCCGATCACCGGGGCGGAGCCCCATGCGGCGGATCAATCCCTGCGGGACGAAGACGTCTCCATCAGCGGCCTGATAGCCGTGCAGTGCCGAGCGAAGAAAGCCGCTGCCGCTCGGCAGCACTTCGAGGATGCCCTGCACCTCGGAAATGGACGTGCCGCCGGAGCGGGCCACGGCCGGAGAATGGGCGGACGCAGTCATGCAACCAGTGTTTGTGGGTGTTTCAAGAAGTACCGACAGCTACCTACAGTAAGCGCACAATAACGGTAAATGGAGCCCGGGCGGGGAGGCGCAACACGGACAAGATAACGGATCGGGGGCCGAGCGCAAGCGGCAATGCCCTCCCCTACCACAACCGCTTGCACTGCTTTATGTTTGGCACGTGCTTTTCCCCGTCGACCATCCGTTCAATCCGCAAAAGCGTCGCTACCGGGCGGCCCTGGCCAGCATCGTGATCGCCGTTGCCATCTGCGCTCTCAGCGCGGCATTCTTTCACGTCCAGGTGCTGCGCAGCTCGGACTTCACGCTCCGGGCCGACGACAACCGCTTCCGCTCCATCCCGGTACCCGCGCTGCGCGGCACCATTCGAGACCGAAACGGCGAGATCATCGCGGAAAGCTTGATCGGGCATGCGGCATCGCTGGAGCCGGCGCCAATGGACTCGATCCGAGCGCGTACGCTGCGTCTGGCGAATGTTTTGAAGCTGGACTCCGCCGCCGTCGAGCAGGTTTTCGCGACCGCAAGTCGCCGGCCAATCGAGCCGGTGCTCGTCTGGCCGGAGCTTTCCTTCGAGCAGGTATCGTATATCGAGGAGCGCCGGGCCGAGTTCCCCGGCGTCCTGCTGGAGCCGCGGCCGATTCGCCGTTACCCCCACGGCCCCGTCCTGGCCCATCTGCTCGGCTACGTCGGGGAGATCAACCGGAACGAGCTGGCGGACTCCGCCTGGGCGGGATACCCGCTGGGAACGATCATCGGCCGGACGGGCATCGAGCGATTCTACGAGAAGCGGCTTGGGGGCACTCCCGGGGCACGCTTCGTCGAGGTGGACGCTCGCGGCAAGATGGTCGGCCGGTTCGCCGCTCAGCACTTCGTGGAGCCGGAGCCCGGTGAAAACCTGCAGCTGACCATTGACCTCCCGCTGCAAACCTTCATACACCAGACGTTTCCCCAGAACCGCCGCGGCGCTGTGGTGGTCATGGCGCCGAAGACGGGTGAGGTCCTGGCGCTGTATTCGTATCCCACCTTCGACCCCAATCTGCTGGTTGGGCGCATCACCCCGGAAAATTGGAATGCCGTCAACAACCATCCGGGGCGCCCACTCCTCAATCGAGCCATTCATGGGCGCTACGCACCCGCCTCCACCTGGAAGCTGGTCACCGCGATGATCGGGCTGGAGCGCGGCCTGATCACCCCAACCACGCGCATGCCCATTCCGTGCACCGGCGGAATGACCTACGCGGGCCGTTACTCCCGCTGCTGGAACAAGTACGGCCATGGTTCGGTCGATGTTTGGGGGCGATCCAGCACTCGTGCAACGTGTACTTTTACCAGCTCGGCGTGTCGATCGGCCTTGACCTGCTCACCCGCGAGGGCACGCGGCTGGGATTTTCGCGCCCAACCGGCATCGACATGCCGGGCGAAAAGACCGGCACCTTTCCGACGGACCGCGCGTGGTACCGGAAGCAGTTCGGGCGTCGCCCGGCGCCCTCGGAAGTGATGCACCTCGCAATTGGGCAGGGCCCGAACAACCAGACCCCGCTGCGGGTCGCGCAGTTTTATGCCGCGCTCGCGACCGACGGCAAGGTGCCGGCACCGCACCTGCTGCTACGCGACGGTCCGGCAGCGCCTGCGGAAACCGACCTCCACGCGAGCCCGCAAACTCTCGCCGTGATGCGGGAGGGTCTGGCGCGGGTCACGGGCCGCGGCGGTACGGCGCAGGCTGTCGCGCTGAAGCCGGTGGCAGCTTTCCGGCAAAACCGGCACCTCCCAGAACACACAGGACCTGAAGCGCCCGCATGCCTGGTTCGCTGGCTTCGCCGGCCCCCGGGGCAGGAGCCGGAGGTGATCATTTCCGTGATCGTGGAGTTCGGCGAGTCCGGCTCCGATGCCGCCGCTCCGATCGCGAGCCGGATCGCCAATTTTTACCTGAACCAGAAGCACAGGCCTCCGGTCTCCACGCTGGTAAAGCGCTAGCTCAGCCCCCGGCCCGGTCCCGCGGCAGACGCTGGTCCCGTGGAACGTGCCAGTAGGGCACGTCCTCCCACCATTCGATGCTCCGGAACTTGACGTTTGCGAAGCGGTCGTTCACACCCAGCAATTCAGGGTCTAAAAAGATCGGCGCGTATACCGCATCGTCGATCAGCTGCTGCTCCAGCGAAGCCCAGATCTGCTTGGACTTGGCGGGATCAAAGGTAACCAGTGCCGAATCGATCAGCGCATCCACCCGCGGGTTGCTGTAGCGGGCGAAGTTGACGCCGGAGCCGGGCGGGATCGAGCGGGAGTGGAACACCGCCTCCGCGTTCGGCCCGACCACCCCCGGTCCCCATCCCCACCCCCAGAACGAGCCCTGAAACTCTCCTGCGCGGAGCCGGCTCACCCAGGTGGTCCTTTCGTACGGTTTCGGCACGAGTTGCACCCCGATCTTGCTCAGCATCGCCTGGATCGCCACCGCCATGTCGGTGCGCATCTGGTCGGCGGTGCTGTATTCCAGCTCGATGCGGAGCGGACGGCCATTCTTGTCCCGAATCCCGTCCCCATTGGTGTCGCGCCATCCCGCCTGGTCCAGCAGCTGCCCCGCCATGGTGGGATTGAAGGGGATCGGGCGAACGCCGGGGTTGTGCTCCGCCAGCCTGGGGGGGATTGGAGACAGGGCCGGCTCGCCCCGCTCCCCAAGCAGTCCCTTGACCAGCGCGGGGCGATCAATTCCCATCAGCAGGGCGCGTCGTACGTTCGGGTCGTCCAGTGGAGCGCGCCGGGCGTTCCAGGCGATCCAGCCCGGGCGAACGCGGGCGGCGTTGTGCACCTCGACATTGCGAGCGTTCGCTATGGTACGCGCCTGCTCGGGCGTAACCTTTGGGAGCAGATCCCCCTCCTGGCCACCCATCAGCTGGGTCACCGCGGCGTTTGCATCGGGAATGAACCGCATCACGATCTGGTTCAGTGCCGGCCGCCCTTCGGGTGCATCCGGGTTGGCGGCGATCGTCAGCTGCTGACCCGGGTTCCAGTTCACGAAGCGGAAGATCCCGTTGCCCACCGGATTGCGCCCGAAGGGATGCGTTCGCATCTGCTCCGCGGACACTCCCTGGAGCAGATGCTTGGGCGCGGGAATCACCTCCAGCAGTGCATTCACGGCATACGGGCCCGGCCTGGCCAGCTTGGCCTCCACCGTGAAGCTGTCGCGGGCGGTCACCTGCCCAATCGCCGCCACGTCCGAGCGCCGCGGCGAGGCGATCTTCTCGCTCTGCTGCTGCTGGATCGTCCAAACCACATCCTCCGCCGTAACCGGACGCCCGTCATGCCACTTCACGTCGCGCCGCAGCTGCAAGATCACGCTGGACGAGTCCGGCGAAAGCTCCCAGGACTGGGCCAGGTCCGGCTTGTAGTTGCTAAGCGTCGAGTCCCGCCGCGCCAGCGTCCGGAAGATCAGGTGCGCCACGTCCGACGCCGGCTTGGAGTCGTAGGTCAGCGGATTCAGGTTGTCGGGCTCGCCATCCATCAACACCACCAGCGACCCTCCGGGAGGCCCGCCCGAGAGTGTTTTGACGTTACCGCCCGGCTGCCCATCGCCACCCCCCGCAGTTCGGTCGTCCCCACTACCTCCGCAGGCCGTTGCCGCCACGGCGAGCACCACCGCCCATCTGCTGATTGCATTCATTTCGAGGCTCCGTTCAAAAAGCGTCAAAGGTCCACGGCCGCGGGAGAGCAAACGCCTGGTCCAGCGCCGGCAGCTCCATGGGCCGGTCAATCGTGGCCACACCGGCATCCACCGCTTCGCTCGGCCGGAGCGCGCCAACGAACATCCGAGATAGTGTACCGATTCCCAAAGATAGCGTGGCGTCCGGGGTCCCGGCCGAGGCACGGGCTGCGTGGAGCCGGCCATTTTCAAGTCGAACCTCCCAGCTGCCTGCATTCTCCGGAATCTGCCCGTCCTCCACCTCCAGCCGCAGCATCAAGCTGGTACCGCCGAATTGAGGCCGTGCGGCAAATGCGGCCGGGATGTCCAGCAGTCGGAACATCGGCCCCGCCAGCAGCACCGCGGAGGGAAACCACAGGTTCCACCCCGGCTCGCCGGTGCGCAGGATGCGCGGCTCCTCGATCCGGTCGCCGAAGCGCTCCGCGGGGTGGGCACGGTACACCAGCTGCTGCCACTGGTCCGCAAGTGATCCCATCCACGCATAAAGCCCCCGCCGCGCTCCCGGTGACAGCCAGGCACGCTCTTCGATCTCCAGAAACCGGGCGTCCACTGGCAGATCCGCGCGGTAGCGACCCACCGCGTACCCTTCCGCGCTCCCCGCCTGGTTGCGGTACACCACCACGACTCGTCCATCACTTTGCAGCAACCGCTTCCAGATGGCGTCCGTGCGCCGGAGCTGACCGGTCTGGGTCGGTGCCCAGCGCTCGTACACGTCACGGACTTCAGCCCGAGCGGTGTCCGACTCGACCAGGGCAATTCCCTGGCGCTCCGCAGAATCCGGGATGACCTCGGGCGGCACCCGGTACTGGTACGCTTCCCCGGCGGGCCCGTACCCCAGCTTCTGGTAGAACGACGCCCGGAAGGGGTAAAGTGCCGTCGCCACGTCGCCCCGCTCGCGAGCGAAACGCATCCCACTCGTCACCAGGCGCGCCGCCAACCCACGCCGACGATGCGTCGGTGCCACGGCAACACTGGCCATGCCCATCACCTGGAGACACGTGCCACCCACCCACTGCTGAAGGGGAAGTAGCTGACAAATCGCCGCGATGCACCCTTCGTCCTCGCAGACCCAGAGTGCATCCAGCCCTCCCCAGGGGCCGTGCCGCAACAGTTGCTCATAATAGGAAGCGGGATGGCCCACGAAGCTGTGGGCCACAACCCGGGCAACCTGCGGAACCTCGTCCGCCCGGGCCAGGCGGAACGTTTCGCTCAACGGATCGGCCTCCCTGGTTGGTTGCGGTGGTCCGGGATTCGCAAGTGAGCACGGATGCGCGGATCGTGCCACGCGGCTGGCGCGCGGCAGGAGAATACACCCATACCCCCACTCGACTATGCACCTGACTTTCCGGCGTGGCGCTCGCCCCGCCCTGCTCGGTCTGCTCGCCCTGGCGGTCTTCCCCGCCTGTCGAACGGCCTCAACCGACCAGCCCGTCACCGACGGGCCGGATACCATGCAGACTACCCAAGCGACGCCGCAGCCGACGGCCGGCACGCAGCAGACCGCTGGCGTGCTCCCCGGGCTGGAGGTGCTCGTCCGTGATTCCCTCCATCTGATTCGCGGCAAGCGTGTCGGGCTGATCACCAATCAGTCGGCGATCACCCGAGCTGGCGAGCACGCCATCGATGTCATCGCACGTGCCCCGGGCGCGAAGCTCGTAGCCCTGTACGCCGCTGAGCACGGAATCCGCGGCACCGCGGAGGCGGGTGCCAAGATCGCGACGGACCGCGACGCCAAGACGGGTGTTCCGATCTTCTCGCTTTATGGCAAGACGCAACGCCCAACGGACGAGATGCTCCAGGGCGTGGACGTGCTCCTGTTCGACATGCAGGACGTCGGCGCGCGGCCTTATACTTTCGTCTGGACGATGGCCATGGCGATGGAAGAGGCCGCCAAGCGGAAGATTCCCTTTGTGGTGCTGGACCGCCCCAATCCGATCACCGCGGCCGTGGACGGCCCGCTGATGGATATGGACGTGCGGAACGTGACCCAGGTGATCACCGGATACTACTCCGTGCCTCTGCGCCATGGGATGACACCCGGCGAGATCGCGCGCTACTACAACGAAGACGCCAAGGTGGGGACCCAGCTTCACGTCGTTCCCGTGGCAGGCTGGCGCGGCAACATGTGGTACGACCAGACCGGGCTTCGCTGGATCAATCCGAGTCCCAACATCCGTTCGCTGGATGCAGCGCTGAAGTTCTCGGGGCTGGTATTGGCCGACGGGGCCACCAACGTGCACACCGGCCGCGGGACGGCGGCGCCGTTCTCGTACTTCGGCGCGCCGTGGCTGGATGCGAACAAGCTGCTCGCTGCGGTACGACAGTATGATCTCCCCGGGGTGCGATTAGAACCGGTGCAGATCACCCCGACGCGTGATCCGGCGGTCTACACCAGCTACCGCGACACGACCTTCACCACGTTGCGGCTCACGGTTACCGACCGCGAGCGGTTCCGGCCGGTCTTCACCACGCTGGTGCTGCTGACCGAGGCGAAGCGGCAGGCGCCGGACCGCTTCCGGATCCAGAATACGGGCTTCACGCAGATGCTTGGCTCACGCTGGGCGCGCGAAGCGTTCGACCGGGGTGAAGACCCACGTACGGTTGCACGGCGCTGGGAAGAGGAGAACCAGCAGTGGATCAGCACCAAACAGGACCGCTACCGCTTGTATCCCCGAAGGTGATGCGGGGGGGGAGAGCCGGCGCCCGGACTTCAGCCGGGTGTCGGCGCCTCTTCCCGCTTCCTCTCCGTCACCAGCGCCTCGGCCCAGGCTTCCACCTCGCGCGCTTCCTGCGCGCTGACCACCTCGTCCTCCGCGTGAACGCCATCGGGAGCATCCCCCCCACTTCGCTGGACCACCTCTTCCACGACCGTCGTCCAGGTTTGGCGCTGCGCTACTTTGCCTACGGTGCGTATCGCAAGCCGGTCGATCTGATCCGCGGCGCGAGTGTACGCGCGCACCTCGAAGCGAATCACGCCCGGGTCAGGCTCCTCCGTCAAAAAGCGAATCACGCCCGCGAAGAAGTGCCCCTCCAGCGTCACGCTCGTGATGACGCGGGAAGTCACCTCCTGCACCCGGACCTGCACGTGGCCGCGCATCGGTACGGCCAGGGTGAGTGTACCTCCTACTTCCAGCGTGGTGGGGGTTTCCGGCTCCGCGCCCACTTCGAGCAGCCCTTCCGGTGGGAGGGCACGGAAATGGTCGCGCACCAGCAGCAAGATTTCTTCGGGAGTCAAGCGGCTCCCCCGAATGTCGGCCCAGAAGCGCTCGCGATGCAAACGCCCGACGCCTTCCGACAGACGCATCTCGGGAAGATCGTCGGCCAGCTTACGAAGTCCGTCCGTGAGAGGGGTGGGGGTGACACCCAGCACCTCGGTCAATGCGTTGGCGCCATCGATCACATTGCTTCCTGCAGCATGGTAATCTGGTCTGCCTTGATGGGGAGGCTGACGCCCAGTGCCTCCGCGGTCTTGGCGCCCGCCGCTGCCAGCCATTCAGGGACCGGGAGGCGCCTGGGGGTTGTCCGCGTAATTTCGGCGAAGCGGTCCACCAGATCGTTGGTGGTGGTGCGCTCGCTCCCGGCCAGTTCCAGTACCTGCCCAAACAGGTCTTCCCGCTCGACCGTTACGGCGAGCGCCTCCCCCAGATCTTCAACCCAGATCGGCTGAAACTCTTGCTCGCCGTCTCCCATCACCGGGATCACCGGGGATGCCCGCACGATCTTGAGCATCAGCGAGATCACCTCATCGCCTGGCCCGTAGACATTGCCTGGCCGGCAGATCGTCCAGTTGCCGCGGAACTGTCGAACGATCTCTTCTCCGGCGAGCTTGGAGCGGTGGTAGTCGGACTCCCCGGTGTCTGCCCCGAGTGAGGACACGTACACGAAACGGCGCACCTCAGCGGCTTCCGCCTCGCGCACCACACGCCGGGTCCCCTCCACGTTGATCCCGGCAAAGGTGAGCTTGGGCGCGTCTTCGGCCACGATACCGATCACGTGCAGCACCGCATCGCACCCGCGAGCCACGCCCTGGACGGACTCGTCGCTCCCCACGTCGCCGTCACGAGGCTCCACGCCCTCCGGCCATTGAGCGGCGACCTCAGATGCGTCGACGGCAAAGAGCCGGACCGTGTGCCCGCGCGCGAGCAGGTGGTCTACGGCGGATTTGCCGACCAGTCCGGTACCGCCGGTTACGAGAACATGCATGCAAACTCTCCTGGAGAACGGGGAGGCCGACACGTTGCACGAGGGGTGCCAGGCGAAGTCTTGTGTGAGTCAGGCTCACGGGTAGCTTGGAGCTTGAAGGTGCCAGGGCGGTCCGGTAGTTGCCACGCATACCCGGGTTCTAAACCCGACATTCACGGAGATGCCCCAATGAGTGCCACCGATGGCAAGGGCCCGAGCGAGCAGGAGTCCCGCGAAGTCGCCGAGGCAGCCCGCGAAACCGAATGGACCGCGCCCAGCTTCGTGCGCGAATTGTTTCTCGGAAACTTCCGGCTGGACCTGATCCACCCCTATCCGCAGCAGTCGGCCGAGGACAAGAAGAAGACGGATGCGTACATGGCCAAGCTGCGCCGCTTCCTGCAAGAGAAGGTGGACCCGAACGAAATCGACCGGACCGGCGAGCTTCCGGAGGAGGTAGTCCAGGGGCTGCGCGAGCTGGGCGCGTTCGGGCTCAAGATCCCGGAGGAGTACGGCGGGATCGGCCTGTCGCAGGTGGGCTATGGCCGCACCATCGGAATGGTGACCAGCTACGACGGCAACCTGACGGCGCTGCTTTCAGCCCACCAATCCATCGGGGTGCCGCAGCCCTTGAAGATGTTCGGCACCTCGGAGCAGAAGAAAAAGTACCTGCCGCGCCTGGCCGGGGGGGCGATCTCCGCGTTTGCCCTAACCGAGGCCGCTGTCGGCTCCGACCCGGCGGCGATGACCACCACCGCCGCCCCGAGCGAGGACGGCGAAGCCTTTGTCCTGAATGGCGAAAAGCTGTGGTGCACCAACGGCACCATTGCGGAGCTGCTGGTGGTGATGGCGCGCACCCCCTCCAAGATGAAGGGTGGCAAGGAGATCCCCCAGATCACCGCCTTCATCGTGGAAGTCGACTCGCCGGGTGTCGAGATCACCTATCGCTGCCGCTTCATGGGGCTCAAGGCGATCCAGAATGCGGTCATCCGCTTCGACAACGTCCGGGTTCCGCGCGAAAACATTCTTTGGGGCGAAGGCAAGGGCCTCAAGCTCGCGCTGATGACTCTAAACACCGGCCGTCTCACTCTCCCCATGAGCGCCGCGTATGGGGCCAAGGCGGCGGTGGAGATCGCGCGCAAATGGTCGAGCGAGCGCGTCCAGTGGGGCGCCCCCATCGGCAAGCACGACGCGGTGGCGCAAATGATCGGCGCCATGGCCGCGGATGCCTTCGCGATTGAATCCATGGCCGAGCTCTCCTCCCTCCTCGCTGACCAGGCGCGGAACGACATCCGGCTGGAGGCCGCCATCGCCAAGCTGTGGGCCACGGAAGTGGGCTGGCGAATCGCCGATGACCTGCTGCAGATCCGCGGTGGGCGCGGCTACGAAACGGCGGACTCGCTGAAAGGCCGCGGCGAGCTGCCCATCCCGGTGGAGCGAATGATGCGCGACTTCCGCATCAACCGCATCTTCGAGGGCTCCTCGGAGATCATGCGGCTCTTCATCGCCCGCGAAGCCGTGGACACTCACCTGCAGGTCGCCGGCGAGCTGGTCAATCCGAAGGCGAGCATGGCCCAGAAGGCGGGCGCGATGGCCAGGGCCGGGGTGTTCTACGCCGCCTGGCTACCCAAGCAGCTGGTGGGCAGGGGGCAGCTACCCTCCTACCGCGAGTTCGGCCCGCTCGCCAAACACCTGCGCTTTGTTGAGCGTTCCTCACGCAAGCTGGCGCGCGGCATGTTCCGGGCGATGGCACAGTACCAGGCTAAATTGGAGCGGAAGCAAGCCCTGCTGGGTCGCTTTGTCGACATTGGCGCTGAGCTGTATGCCATGTCGGCCGCCTGCGTGCGTGCTCAAAGCTTGCGGGACGGCCCGAATGGCAGGGAGGCTGCGCAGCTGGCGGACGTGTTCTGCCGTCGCTCACGCCTGCGGGTGCACGACCTGTTCAGGCACCTGTTTCGCAATCAGGACGACGCCACCTATCGGCTCGCCCAGGACGTGCTCAAGGGTAACTATGCCTGGCTGGAGGAGGGTACGGCTCTTTCACTACCCGACCGGATCGCGGCACCACAGCCGGGTCCTGGTGAGGCTTTCGTTGGCGAGCGCATCTCGGGTACGTCGGTGACCACACAGGTGGGCGCGAGCGGGTAGACCCGCACCGCCCGAGCGTGTACAATACGCGAGCTCCATCGCAGCCCCTGTGCGCTGGGCTTCACTGCAACCCGGGAGCACTCGTGTCGACTCAGCTCCAGCCACGATCCGCCACCCCCGAAGAGTACCTCGCCGCGGAGCGTGCTTCCGAAACCCGCAGCGAGTACTTCGAGGGCAAAATCCTGGCGATGACTGGAGCTAACCGCGCGCACAACCTTGTTGTTCTGAACGTCGGGGCAGAGTTGCGCGCGCAGCTGCGAAGGCGCCCCTGCGAAAGCTATGTGGAGGGGATGCGGATTAGAGTCACGGGAACCGCGCTTTACACCTACCCCGATGTGGTGGTCGTCTGCGGGGAACCCCAATTCGAAGATGAGAACGTGGACACGCTGCTCAACCCGACCCTGATCGTGGAGGTACTTTCTCCCTCAACCGAGCGGTACGACCGGGGACGAAAGTTGGAGCACTACCGCAAGATCCCATCGCTCGCCGAGTACGTGTTGGTGGCGCAGGACGCACGCAGGATCGAGTGGTATACCCGCCAGGAAAGCGGTCTCTGGTCCTACCGTGACACCCAGGAGGGGCAGCAAACGGTGGAACTCGCCTCGATCAGCTGCACGCTCCCGCTTGACGAGGTGTACGATCGAATCGACTTCGGGAGAACACCCGCTGCACGCTCTGAGTAGCGGGTCTTGCCGGTCCTCCAGTCCACATTCCCTTGCCCAAACCCGCCCTGCAGGGTCATATTTGCACCCGGGTATTCATTACGTAAGCGATTGACGCTTCATATAAATAGATGTCGTTCTGTCATCTTCATTGCCATTCGGAGTACTCCCTCCTGGATGGTGCCAACCGCGTTGGGGATCTGATCCGGCGTGCCCAGGAATGGGAGCAGCCGGCGCTGGCCCTGACGGACCACGGCTGCATGTTCGGCGCGTGGACCTTTCAAGAGCAGGCCAAGAAGGCGGGCGTCAAGCCGATCGTGGGAATGGAGGCGTACGTCGCGCCTGGCAGCAGACTCGAGCGCAGTAAAAGCAAAGGCGAAAAGGGATACTACCACCTGGTTCTGCTCGCCCGCGACCTCCAGGGCTACAGGAATCTCAGCAAGCTTTCCTCCATTGGCTACACCGAGGGGTTCTACGCAAAGCCTCGTATCGACCGCGAAGTCCTCGCCAGGCACTCCGAAGGATTGATCGTATCCAGCGCCTGCCTCGCGGGCGAGATAGCGCAGCACCTGATGGCGGACCGCTGGGGCCAGGCCCGCGAAGCCGCGGCCTGGTACGCGGAGCTTTTTCAGGGGCGCTACTACCTGGAGGTGCAGGGCCACGACTCCGAGGGGCAGCACGAGCTTAACCGACGCATTTTCAAGCTCGCTGACGAGATCGGGCTGCCGGTGGTGGCCACCAACGATGCGCACTTCCTCAAGGGCGAGCACCACGAGGCGCACGACGTCCTGCTTTGCATCGGGTTGGGCAAGGATTTCGACGACCCCAACCGCATGAAGTACGACCGGGAGTTGTACTTCAAGAATGCCGACGAGATGCGGGAGCGCTTCCCAGATCGCCCGGACGTGCTGGAAAACACCCTGCGCATCGCCGAGGAAGTGGAGCTGGCGATGCCCAAGAAGTACCACGTGCCGGCATTCCCCTTCCCGAGGGGATGGCGAACGAGAACCAGATGCTGCGGCAGTGGGTGTGGGACGGCGCCCGGGAAAGGTACGGCGACCCGGTGCCCGAGCACGTGCAGGAGCGGATCGAATACGAGCTGGGTGTCATTACGGATCCCAAGCTCAACTATGCAGGCTACTTCCTGATCACCGCGGATTTCATTCGCTGGGCCCGCGACCATGGGATCCCCGTGGGACCGGGACGCGGCTCGGCGGCGGGAAGCATTGTGGCGTACTGCACGGGAATCACCGATCTTTGCCCCTCCGGTTCGACCTGCTTTTTGAGCGCTTCCTGAACCCCGAGCGCGTCTCCATGCCCGACGTGGACGTGGACTTTTGCTTCGAGCGTCGCGGCGAGGTGATCGAGTACGTGCGCGAAAAGTACGGGCGTGACGCCGTGGCGCAGATCGTCACCTTCGGGACGATGAAGTCGCGCGCCGTGGTCAAGGACGTCGGGCGCACCCTGGGCTTCCAGCCTGCCGAAACCGACCGGCTCGCCAAGCTGATCCCCAACGGGCCAGCGTACTCCCTCACCGTGGCCGAGGCGGTCGACAAGATCCCGGAGATCAAGGAGCTATACGAGAGTGACGCGCGGTACACGAGGCTGCTCGACCTGTCGCAAACGCTGGAAGGGCTCTCCCGTCACTCGTCGGTGCACGCCGCCGGGGTGGTGATCGCCCCGGGACCGGTGGACGAGTACGTCCCCGTGTGCACCCAGAGCACCAAGGGGTCCGGCGGAAATGGCGAGTCGGTGATCGTCACCCAGTACGACATGACCTGCCTGGAAAAGGCGGGCATGCTGAAGATGGACTTCCTGGGACTCAAGACGCTCACGGTCATCCACGACGCGGTCGTCATGATCCGCGCGCGGCACGGAGCGCTGAAGCACCCCAAGACGGATCAGGAGTTCGCCCGCGCGGAGGAGATCCCGCTGGACGACCCGGACGTTTACGCCATGCTCGCCGCGCGGCGGCACCAGCGGCGTATTCCAGTTCGAATCTTCGCTCGCCACGGAAAAGCTGCGGGCGATGAAGGCGGACCGCTTCGACGACCTGATCGCCACCAACGCGCTGATCCGCCCCGGTCCACTGGACATGGGGATGGACCTGGTGTACATCCGCCGCAAGCTGGGACAGGAGCCGGTGCGCTATGCACACCCTGATCTCGCCGAAACGCTGGAGCCCACCTACGGCGTGATCGTGTATCAGGAGCAGGTGATGCGCATCGCGCAGGTCCTGGCGGGGCTGTCGCTCGCGGAAGCCGACGTGCTCCGCAAGGCGGTAGGCAAAAAAGACGCGGCATTGATCGCCAAGGAGCTGGGCAAGTTCGTCGAGAAGGCCGTGGAGCGCGGGCACGACCGCCCGGTCATTCAGGATATCGCGGACCAGATCGAGGCATTCGGCCGCTACGGCTTCAACAAGTCGCACTCCGCCGCGTATGGGCTGCTGAGCTACCAGACCGCGTGGCTCAAGTGCCACTACCCGGCGGAGTTCATGGCGGCGCTGATGTCCAGCGTGGTGGACAAGGCGGAGGAAGTGGTCGCCTACATCGCCGCCTGCCGTGAGCTCGGCAAGTCGCTGCCTCGCGTAGGTCGGGGTGGTGTCGAAGTCCTGCCGCCGCATGTCAACGAATCCAACCTCAAGTTCACGGTGGTGGGTGAGGGCGTCGGCCAGGTCCGCTTCGGACTGGGCGCGATCCGGGGCGTGGGAGAGGGGGCGGTGCGCTCCATCATCGCCGCTCGGGAGGTGGAGGGGCCGTTCAGCTCCATGTTCGATTTCCTGAAGCGCATCGATCTGCGCCTGTGCAACAAGAGGGTGGTTGAAGCGCTGATCTCCGCCGGTGCACTGGATGGATTCGACGCGGGAGCGGGGCGGGCCCAGCTGCTCGCGGGGCTGGACGAAAGCTTTGGGGCGGCGCAGGCGGCACAGCGGGAGCTGGAAAGTGCCCAGGACTCGCTCTTCGGGAGCGTATCCGGGGCGCAGATCCAGGCCCCGCCGCTCCCTCCGGTGGAGAAGTGGAGTGAAACCGAGCGACTCACGCGGGAAAAGCAGATCCTGGGCTTCTTCATTTCCGGGCACCCGCTGGACCGTTTCCGCGAGGACGTGGCGCTCTTCGATGGCACGGTGAACACGGCTACACTTGGGGCCCATCGGGATGCCAAGGTTGAGCTCGCCTGCGTGCTCACCGAAGTTGTACGGCAGATCTCCAAAAAGGACGGCTCCGAATGGGGCCGGCTAACGGTGGAAGACTTCCACGGCACCGCCACGGTGCTCGCCTTCGGCGAGTCGTGGGCACGCTGCAAGGAGGCGCTGCGGCAGGATGCCCCCGTGCTGATCCGCGGCGCCGTCTCCAACCGGGAGCGCGACGAGGAAGACCCACCCATCTTTCTGGACAGTGTGGTCCCCCTGGCGACGCTGCGTGAAAACGGCGAGATCGGGGTTTGCCTGGAGCTAGGCTCGGATGGAGCCGCGCCGGAGTCGCTCGCAGCCGCCAGGCGCGCGCTCGCGGAGCACCCGGGCTCCGGACCGGTTACCGTGGTATGGTGCAATGGCGGAGGCGCCTCCCCGGAGGCACCCCGGCTCCGCTCCCGCTCGCTACGGGTCACTCCGCGGGACGATCTGCTGAACGTGCTCCGCGACACCCTGGGCGCGGATCGGGTCCGCCTGGTGAGGGCATAATGGCTAACAACTCGCATCTGGACTTCGAGCGCTCGATCGCGGAGGTCGATGATCAGATCACGCGTCTACGCACCCTCGCCCGCGAGCGCGGCCTGGACGTGTCCGGCGAAATTCGCTCGCTGGAGCGGAAGCTCCATACCCTCAAAGAAGACACCTTCCGAAACCTGTCGCCGATCGAGCGGGTGCAGGTCGCCCGGCATCCACGACGGCCGTACACGCGTGATTACCTGGAGCTCGCCTTCACTGACTGGATCGAGCTGCACGGAGACCGGGCGTTCCGCGATGATCGCTCGATCATCGGCGGCTGGACCCGGCTGGATGGTGAATCGGTGATGCTGATCGGCCAGCAAAAGGGCCGGGACATGAAGCAGAACCTGCGGCGCAACTTCGGGATGCCGCACCCCGAAGGATACCGCAAGGCGCTGCGGCTGATGAAGCTCGCCGAAAAGTTCGGGCGCCCGGTCGTCACGCTGATCGACACGCCGGGAGCCTACCCCGGCCTGGGTGCGGAGGAGCGGGGCCAGGCGGAAGCCATTGCGCGCAACCTGCGGGAGATGGCGGCACTTCGGGTGCCCACCATCGCGGTGGTGATCGGCGAGGGTGGCTCTGGCGGCGCGCTCGCCATCGGCGTGGCCGACCGGGTGTTGATGCTCGAAAACAGCGTTTACTCGGTGATCAGCCCCGAAGGCTGTGCCGCGATCCTGTGGAAGTCCAGCGCGGAAAAGGAGAAAGCGGCGGCCGCTCTCAAGATCACCGCCGAGGACCTTCAAGGTCTCGAAATCATCGATGAGGTCATCCCGGAGCCCGCGGGAGGCGCGCACTCCGACTGGGAGCGCACCGCTGCGGCGCTGAAGCGCGCGCTTCTCCGGCAACTTGGGGAGCTTCGGGAAATTCCGATTGATGAGCTGCGCCCTGCGCGCTGGGAAAAATACATGGCGATGGGCGAGTGGAGGACGAGCCGGTGATTGCCCTTCCCGTTCTCCAGCCCCTGCCCTCCCCCGAAAGCGCGGGGCGCGTAGTCGAGGTTGCCTTCAAGGGCATCCGAACCGGCTTTTACAATTCGGACATTCCGGACGCACGGGCGGGCGAGTACGTGCTGGTGGAAAGCGATCGCGGGCGTGATCTGGGGCGGGTTCGGTCACTCGGCGGGGTCGCGCTCGCCAAGTGCTCCGACAAAGGCACACCCACGGCCCGGCTGCTTCGGCGGGCCGAGCAGGCGGAGATCGATCAGCTCGTTGCCCTGCGTGCCGACGAGGACCGCATCCGGCGCACCAGCCGCGAAATGGTGCTCCGCCAGGGTCTCGACATGAAGGTGACGGACGCCGAGTGGCAGTGGGATCGCAACCGGCTCACCATCTACTTCACGGCGGAGCGAAGGGTGGACTTTCGCGAGCTGGTGCGTGAAATGGCTCGCGCCTTTCGTACGCGGATCGAACTGAAGCAGATCGGTGTGCGCGACGAAGCCGCGCTGCTCGGCGGCGTCGGGCGATGTGGCCGGGACCTGTGCTGCGCGACCTGGCTCCGGGAGATCAAGCCGATTTCGCTGCAGCTGGCCAAGGACCAGAACCTGTCGCTCAACCCGCAGCAGATTTCCGGCAGCTGCGGCCGGCTCCTGTGCTGTCTGACCTATGAACACGACGCATACCTGCAGGCTCGCAAGCGCTTCCCCCGGGAAGGCAAGACGCTCCGCACCCTTCAGGGCATGGAGCGAGTGGCGGCGATCGACATCTGGAGGGATCAGGTAACACTGCAGAACGAGGCACGTCAGCGCCGGACTGTCACCCTGGTGGAGTTGACGGCGGAGATGCAGAAAGCGTCCGTGGGGGCGGCTTGACCGGGGGGCGATTCTACATCACCACCGCCATCGATTACGCCAACGGCCCTCCCCACCTGGGACACGCGTTGGAAAAGATCGGGGCGGACGCCATTGCCCGCTACCGCAGGCTGCGTGGCGATCAGGTGCATTTTGTGATCGGGATGGACGAGCATGGCCAAAAGGTGGCCCAAACCGCCGCCGCGCAGGGCGTTTCTCCGCAGCAGTGGACGGACGGCATCGCCGGAGAGTTTCGCGTGGCGTGGAGCGCGCTCGGCATCTCCTATGACGACTTCATCCGTACCACGGAGCCAAGGCACCGCGAGGCAGTGGAAGAAATGATCCGCCGCATGAGCGCCAAAGGTGACCTGTACCGCTCCACCTACGCCGGGCATTACTGCGTCGGCTGCGAAGCGTACAAGACCGAGGACGAGCTGGTGGACGGGCGCTGCCCCATTCACCCGACGCGCGAGATTCAGTGGATGGAGGAGGAAGACTGGTTTTTCCGCCTTAGCCGGTATGGACCCGCCCTGCTCCGGCTGCTGGACGAGCGCCCTGAGTTTGTGCAGCCGGAGTCGCGGCGCAACGAGGTGCGCCGCATGGTGGAAGAAATCAAGGACATTTCCGTATCCCGCTCGCTGCTCGCCTGGGGGAATCCCTGGCCCGGTGATGCCGATCACACGGTGTACGTGTGGATCGACGCGCTCACCAACTACCTGTCGGCGATCGGCTTTCCGGACCCCGAGTACCAGGCGCACTGGCCGGCGGCGCTGCACGTAATCGGCAAGGATATCATCCGCTTTCACTGCGTGTACTGGCCCGCGATGCTGCTTTCCGCGGACCTCCCACTCCCCGAGCGGGTATGGGCACACGGCTTCATGACCATGGGTGGCAGCAAGATCTCCAAGTCGAGCGGGGTTGCGTTCGATCTCGGCGAAATTGTCGACCGTCACGGCACCGATGCCCTCCGCTACTTTCTGCTGCGTGAAATCCCCTGGGATGGGGACGGCAACTTCAGCCTTGAGCGCTTTGATGAGCGCTACACCGCGGACCTCGCCAACGACTTGGGCAACCTGGCGAGCCGCACGATTACCATGGTGCAAAAGTACCGGGGCGGGCGGGTTCCGGCTGCCGGGCGCAGCTATCTGGACGAGCAGACGGATTTGTGCGTAGGCGAGTATCTGGAGCGAATGGACCGCTACCTGCTGCACGAGGGGTTGAGTGTGGTCTTCGGCCTGGTTGCCGAAGCCAACGGCTTCGTGGAGACCGCCGCGCCGTGGAAGCTCGCCCGAGAGCCGGGCGCGCCGCTGATCTCGACGCGGCACTGCGCTCGCTGATTCGGGCACTCGCGGTGGCGGCGGTGTTGTTGTTCCCCTTCATGCCGGGAAAGATGAGCGAGCTTTGGAGCCGGCTGGGTGCCGGTGAAGCGGCGATGCCGCTGCTCGACGATATCATGGCGCTGGAACCTGCGGGACGACAGGTGCAAGCCGGCGGTGTGCTTTTTCCTCGGCCTGAACTTTCTGGAGTGTAGAACATGGGGCGTTTACAAAAGTGGGGATGGACGGTGGTGCTGATTCCGAATGGCGAAGGGCGCGTGCACGAGCTGCGCGTTTCGCCAGGGAGAATGGCAGCGGCGGTGGGTTGTGGCTTGTTCATCGTGCTCCTCGGCGCCGGTTGGGGAGGCGCCACGGTTGCCCGGCGGGAGATTGCTCTGCGGCAGGCGAGCATGGCGGAGCGCGACGCGCGCATCCGGGAGCTGGAGACGGATCGGGCCGAACTCGCCGCACGACTGGCGGCGCGTCCCTCGATCATGCCATCGAGCGGGTATCTGTCGAGCTTGTTCGGGAGCCGCGAGCATCCTGTGCTCGGCGTCCGGCGTAACCACCGTGGGGTTGACATCGCGGCTCCCACCGGCCGGCCGATCCTGGCGCCGGCGGAAGGGACCGTACGCTTCGCGGGAAACAAGGAAGGCGGCTACGGATACACCGTTGAGATCGACCACGGGTATGGCTATCTCACCCGCTTCGCTCATGCTTCCCGCCTGCTAGTGAACCCGGTGAACGGGTCCAGCGGGGGCAGCTGATCGCCCTGGTGGGTGCAACCGGCCGCACGACCGGTGCGCACCTCCACTACGAGGTGGAGGTGCACGGCCACCGGGTGGATCCCGTGCCCTTCATGGCTGCTGAACTGATTCGCGAATAATGCTGCTTGCGCTTCTCCTCGCCGGGGCGCTGACGCCTGATACGCTCCAGACCCCGGATGTAGCCACCGCACAGGACGTATCCATTGTCGTGCACCGACAGCCCGCTGTCCCCATCGTGGCGCTGCGGGTGTCCTTGCTCGCGGATGATCCGCCCGGCTATGCCGGCGCAGGCCACAAGCTGCAGCACGTACTGCTGCCGGGCTTGCAGCAGCGGGCTGCTCGCGTGGGTGGCCGGGTACAGGTGGCCCGCAATTCCGACGCGCTGGTGTACACCCTCACGGGACCGGCCTCCGAGCTGCCCTACCTGGCCGGGATCATCCGCACTGCACTCCGACCTCGCACTCTGGAAGCCACCGAGTTGCTTCAAGCGCGATACGATCTGGACGAGGAGCGCAAGGCGGAGTGGGAGCAGGCCGACGCACACGTCCGCTCAGCGCTGCGGGCGGGCCTCTTCCCCAGGATCTCCCGGCCGCCGGAACACCCACCTCCGCGGTCCGGCTCGAGGGAGGGCAGCTCCTCTCCGCCTGGAACTACATGTATCGCCCGGAGCGGATCTCCGTGGTGGCGATCGGGGGCGTTTCCGCATCCGAGGTCGAGAACGCCTTCCGTGACATGGGGTCTTTGCTCGGTACCGGGGTGGGCGAAGTGCCGCTCGATGACCTGGCAGTCGACACCGCGGTCGTTACACCGGGCGCCGTGCCACAGGCCACTCGCAACTGGCTCGGGGTTGGCTACTCGCTCAGCAATGTGGAACCTGCCGCGGTTTCGATCACCGCCCGGCTGCTGCAAAGGTCGCTTCAGCGAAGCCTCCGGACTGCCCAGGTAACCGCCGATCACTGGTGGACGCACCACGGCCAGGCGATGTCCCTGGTGGTGGCGAGCCCCACGGCCCGCCCTGCAAGCCTCGTAGCTCCGGTGACAGCCGCCATCCAGCAGCTTCAGGATGCGCTGGACCAGGAGCAGATTCGGGGAGTGGCGACGGAGATCCAGCGCGAAATGCTCTTCGCCAGCCGCACGCCGGAGCGAATGGCCGAGATGATCGGCCAGTTCGTGGACCGGGACCGGGACCCGAACGCGGCCCAGCAATTCTACGCCCGCCTGGCACGCGTGAACGAGCGGGAGATAAGGCGCGTTCTCACCGCGATGACGGCGAGCCCCCCACAACAGGTACAAGTACCCGCCCAGGTGTTGAACGTCCGACGATGAGATTTTCCTGGATTTTCGCCACTCTGCTCGCCCTGACGAGCGGGCACCTTGCCGCGCAGCAGCGATTCGCGGTCCGGCCGGAGCCAGGCACGCCACTGGTCGCGGTGGAGCTGCTGGTGGCCACCGGCACGGCGGAAGAAACCGCGTCGCAGGCCGGGGTTGCCTACGTAGGGGCGCGCGCGGCTGTCCAGCCGATCCGGGCAGCGCTGGAATCCCTGGGTGCTCGCCTCATGGTCAGCGCTGACAAGGATGCGGTAAGCTTCAGTCTGCTCGCCGCGCCCGATGTTTGGGAAGCCGCCACCCGGTTGCTGCTCAGCGCCGTGTACCGCGATGAGCCCAGTCCCGCGGCGATGGTCGCGGAGCGTGACGCCGTGCGCGCCGAGCTGCTCCCGAAGGAGGCCAATCCCGCCAACACGCTCGCACGGGAGGTCGACGCGGCGGTGTTCGGACCGCGACACCCATGGGCCCGGCCAGCCGTGGGCTATGCCCGTACGGTGGAAAAGCTTTCCGCAGCGAACGTGGAGGCGTTCATGCGGGCCAACCTGCTCGCCGAGCGGAGCTGGCTGGCCGTAGCGGGTCCCGTGGATCCCGCCGCGGTGGCTACCCTGGTCCGCCCCTTTCTGCCGGATGCGCCCTGGCAGCCGCTGACCGCACCCGAGTCGGCCCCGGCACGTTCGGCCGTTCGTCGCAACTACAACTACATCACCAGCTGGGTGGCGGCGAGCTATCGTTTCGGGCCCGAAGCGGATCTGCCGGCCCTGGTGTTGCTGGCCGATTTGGTGGCCGACCAGCTGGGGTACGGGCCGACTCGCCGCGCGGTGTACGATGCCCGCGGCGAAGTGATGCAGGTGGGCGATGGGGGGGAAGTGCGCTTCCACGTAGTGGTGCGCCCGAGCGAGGGGCGCGCGTGGGGAGCACGTGTACAGGAGGTAGTCGCCAGCTACGCGGATCAGCCTTTATCCGAGGGTGCCTTCCAGGAGCATCTGCGTCGCTACCGCGGCATTCACCTGCTGCGCTTGAGCTCACCCGAAGCGCGGGCCCGCGAAACCGCACGTGCGTTGTTCCGATCGAGTGGCCGCGAGCGCACCCCGATCGAGCTGGAGCCTGTCACCGCGGAGCGCCTGCGCGCGGCTGCACAGGCGCTCGAATCCCCGGTGCTGGTGTTCCTCGGACCGACCGCCGCGGGCAGGGCGGACTGATCTGGTCCCTTAGCGGGGTGCCGCTCCCGGCGGCGCGGTGCGACTGAAATCCACCGTCGGCGCCTGCTCGGATCCCGCGGGCGCTTCAAAGGGTAGTTTGCGCTCGGCGCCAATTGCCCGCGCGGTGATCGCCGTCGGGAATTGCCGGACGTAGGTGTTGTACTCGCGCACAGCCTGGTTGTAGTCCCGACGTGCGACGCTTATCCGGTTCTCGCTTTCCGCCAGCTGGTCCTGCAAGCCCTGGAAGTTTTGCGTCGCTCGGAGCTGAGGATATGCTTCCACCGCCAGCATAAAGCCGCGGAGCTGGCTGGTTACCGCGGCGTCCGCCTGCGACATCTGGTTCACGTCGCCAGTCTGGACTGCCCGTTGCATCTGCTGCTGCGCCTGAAGCAATCCGCCCCGTGCCTGCGCGACGTCCGTAAAGGTGCCGCGCTCGAAGTCCGCGGCGCCGCTCACCGTCGCCACTAGATTCGGAATGAGCTGATTGCGGTTGGTCAGCTCCACACCGACGTTGGATTTCAACTCTTCGGTACGCTCGTCCAGCGCCTGAATCCGGTTGTACCCGCACCCACCGAGTGACAAGCTCAGGGGGAGCACCAGCGCAAGGGTCCGCAGCCGCATTGTTTTCTTCCTCACTGAAATAGGTTTATGCCGCCGGAAGGCGGTCCACGAACTCCACGGTTCGTGCTACTGCATCCAGATACCCGGTCACCAGGCCGCTATCGGCCTTCGGCTTGAGCGGGGTCTTGGCGCGCCGGGCGTGCAAGATCTCCCGCAGCGGCCCCGGGTCGAAGCCCACGCGCCGCGCCACTTCCGCGATGGTCTCCTCCGCGTCGTGCGAAACAGGGGCACCCGCCAACCGGAGGACGGTACGAAACAGCACCAGAAAAGTCGAGAACGAGCGCACGAGCAGCGCACCGAGTTCTTTGGGCTGCTCCGCTGACAGGAGAAATCCTTCCCGTAGCTGAATCTGCTTCCCCTTCAGCTCGTGCTCGCACTGAAGGCGCAGGTGCTCGCGATCGACCACCACTTCGGCGAATGGATCGGTTCCGTGCAGGATTCGGTGCGCCGCCTGGATGTCCGCGAACTCGATGGGGAACGCGTCCGCGGAACGGGTCCATTCATCCGCGCCCAGAATCAAGGGCGGTGGGTTCCCCTGCCTGGCCCAATCACGCGCCATCCCGGATCCACGGCGCAGAGTTGCCGGACGGGTATCTCGCAGCAGCACGAGCATGTTCAAATCCGACACCCCCTCCTGAAACTCCCCGCGAGCAGCGCTGCCGTACAATACGACGGATACCAACCCGTCGCCGTACGTATCTCTCAATCCCCCGGCGAATGTACTTGCCCGCTCCATGTAAGTTTTTGCCATGCCGCCCTTTCTTCCCGGTTCACCAACTCCCTCCCGCTCCACCGCCTCCAAACCCACCTCCACCACCGAACCCACCGAATCCCCCGCCACCAAAACCGCCACCCCCGAACCCACCTCCTCCAAAGCCGCCCCCGCCAATCGGGAAGGGGAGGATCACCGGTCCGCCGAACCTGCCGCGGCGACGACGCCCACCCCGTCCCCCACCGCCCCGATTGAACAGCGAAAACAGGACGAAAGCGAGGATCAGCCAGAAGTACAAACTCCCACCCCCGCCGCCAGTGGGTCGGCGTGACTCGGGAGGAGTCGGCACATCCCCGGTGAGTTGAAATCCAAAGCGCTCAGCGTACTGCTGGCCAAGCGCCGTCACCGCGAGCAGAATTCCACCGCCAAAATCCCCACGCCGGAAGCTTGGAACCAGGAACTGGTCACGAATGCGCCCCGCCTCACCGGCGGTGATGAACGTGTTGGCACCGAGCCCCGTCTCGATCTTGAGCTGCCGCTCACCCGGTACGACGAGGACGACCACGCCGGTGTTCCGCGCGGGGTCGCCCGCTTCACCGGCCTGGCCCACCTTCCACTCCCGGCCGATCTGCAGAGCTACCTCGTCGCGCGAGCGCCCTTCCAGGGAGGGGAGTGTGACCACCACGATTTCGCCACCGGACTTGGCCTTTACTTCCTGGGCCACGGCGTTGATCCGCTGTTCAGTCTCCGGGTCCATGACTCCGGCGAAGTCGTTCACGTATCCGACGGGTGCAGGCAGGCGGATCTGCGCCGAGCTGGTCGCTGCCGAGCATATCAGCAGCGCGGCTTGAAAAAGCCAGTGAAACCCCGTACGTTGCTTCACTTTCCCATGATCATTCCAGGTTCGGAGCCCTCGATGCGGCGTACGTGCGCGCTGTTCCTGCTTGTGTCTCTCGGTGCCGTCGGCTGCGGCGGAGACCCGGAAGTCGTTGTCGAAGCTACGCTGGCGCGGCAGGGCGCGGCCGCGGCGCCTGTGCCGGACATGCCGGTACGACTGCTCCCTTACAACCGTGATTCCATCATCGCGGGCCTGCGGCAAAAAGCCGCGAAGCCCGAACCGCAGGTCCCACCCGCGCTGCTCGCCCGTATCGACAGCCTGCAACGCGCTACCCGCGCCCGTGCGGGAGACACGCTCAACGTCGCCCGGGAGCGCACCCTACGCACGTTGCGCGCCCAGGTGGATTCCATTCGTGCCGCCCGGCAGGAGTGGTCCGCTGAAACCCTCAAGGGCTTCAACGAAGCCGTACAGGCGCGACTGGAAAACCTGGGAGGAGTGCAGGAACTCGCGGATACCACGAACGCGGACGGGCGGGTCGCCTTCCGTGCTCCAGAGGGCCAGTGGTGGGTATTCGCTCGCTATCTGCTCCCGGACCGGGAGCTTTACTGGAACGTCCCACTGCGGATCAGGGAGCGGCCATCCACCGTACGGTTGACAGCCGAAAACGCCGAGGCGCGGCCGGTACGCTGAATTCAGGGTGTCCGGCGGGTCGTATCCGGTCGCGGCGCGGGTGCCGGCCGCGACGGCAGGCGGATCGGCTTGGGATCCGCCGGGAGCCCGTACTCCCAGCGCCGCCGGAAGTCCGTGGAAAACTGGTAGCGAACGTTGTCCTGAACGGTGCCCAGCTGGAACAAGCGGTCGCGCCGCACCGGCTCAAGCGCAGCCCGAAAACTGGACTCCCGTGTGATCTGATAGTCCAGCCCCAGCCCGAGCTGCGGGGTGGCCGCTCCGCCAAAGACGCCACCAACTTCAAAGACAGTTGCCGTCACATACAGGTTACGGGCAATCTGCCGGCCTGCTTCGATGGCCGTTGAGCCAAGCAGCGCCCCGCCCCCGCCGAGGAAATCCGACGTACCTGCCCGGATCCGTACGTAATCCACCCAGCCCGTCCGGAGCAGTCCCTGCTCAAGCGGCTGGAGGATAAGGCCACCCAACAGCTCCTGCGTGATCAACTCCTGAGCGAGGCTGCCCGTTGCGCCACCCAGTTCGGTGCTGGAGCGGCCGAAGGCCAGGTAGTTGAGCAGCTCCGATTCGGGAAGCGGCGGCCGGGTGTTCGAGGTAAGCTGAATGGTCGGGTTCTGCATGGTACCCGCCACCTGCACCAGGATCTCGAGGATGCCGGTTTGTCCACGCTCAAAGGTGCGCACCTCGTTTCGGGCGAGAATGTTGAGCGCGGGATTGAGCTCGCCCGTCCCAAAGAACTGCACCGTCCCACGCACGATGTCGAACTCCCGCGTGAGCGGCCCGATGTGGAGCTGGTAGTTGCCCCGCACCGCCTCCAGCCTCCCGTTAACGCGGTTCTCGGCTCCGGCACGCGATACGCTCACCTCGCCACCCAGCTGGATGTTGGCGTCCGGGGAGCGGAGCCAGACGTTGTCACCGATCGCCACCTCCAGATTCTCCACCCGCAGCCCCGCAAACGCCGCCACTGCGGGCCTCGGCGGGCCGGTGGGAATAGTATCCGCACCAAGGTCCCCGATGTCGGCGGTGGCAATATCGATGGGGCGCCTGCGGCTCAGCTCGGGAATGGCGATGGAGCCGTCCTCGAGCGTAATGCGCCCCGTCAGAGAGGGCTCGGGCAGGCGCCCACGCAGCGCTACGCGTCCCGTAAGTTCGAGCGCAGCCACGTCTTCGCGTTCAATCGCCTGGAAGCGGTTGAACGTTGCCACCAGATCCAGACGTGGGCGCGTGAGTTCCTCGAGCAGCACGGAACCGGTGATCTGGGCTGTGCCCTCGTTGCGCACGAAAAGCGAGTCGATGCGCACGCGACGGCCATCCAGCGCCAAGCGCGCCTCGATGTCCTGGTAGCGTGTGCCCAGCGCCTCGATCGTCAGTGCACCACGAGTCAGCCCCACCCCACCGGCGACCAGGGGGCGCGCAGGCGTCCCGGTCACGGTGATGCGAGCCGCGGCGATTCCTTCCCCGTCCGTTACACCGGGGATGGCCGCGGCGAGCAAGCCCAGAGGGAGTGAATCCGCTTCGATACGTGCGTTCAGCGGCTGATTGTCCAGCAGCCGGATTCCCGGAGCCGTTCCCGCCAGCGTCAGCTCCATCGGTACCGTACCCCCGAAGCGGGCGATATCCGACCCGAGTACGCGTACCAGGCCATCAACCGTGGCCCTGCGGTCCGCGTAGCGCGCACGGAACGACACCCGCTCCGCCTCCGCACCTCCGTAGCGCAGGCTGTCCAGGGTGGCGTCCACGCTGAGCAGGGGGACGGCCGCGGTTCCGGACAGGGCGGCCTCCAGTGCAACCGTGCCGCGCATCTCCGGCAGAGTCGGAACCAGACGGCGCACTTCCGCCAGATCCACCCCACCCACTCGCAGTCGCAGATTCAGCGGCCCGGTGGTGGCAAGGCGCCCGTCTACCTCGATCAGGCCAGGTGCGTTTCCGGTACGCCGCAGCACCAGCCGCTCCACCTGGATGTCGGTGGCGCCACCCCACCGGACGCGGGTCGGGCCGGCAAGCTGCCAGGTGTCCGGGCCAAGTCGGAGCGCGAGCGTCTCGATCTCGGCGCCACGAACCCCGCGGAATCCACCCGCCTGCAGATCCAGTACAGCCGACACCGAAACGGCGGTTTCCGGATCCCGGCCGGCGAACAAGCCGATCGAGGCCGACTGGGGCGTAAAAGCGCTCTCCAGTCGGAAGGCATCGAAGCTCCGCCCACCCGGCAGTACCACCCGATCACCGAGCGCGGTGACGTTCCCGGCCCAGCCGGCACTCTCCCGACGAGCCCGCAGGTCAATGGCGAGAGTATCCGCACGGAATGCCTGGTAGCGCAGGGCTCTTCCCCGCAGAGTCGCCGCGATCACCGGGTTGGTCAGGGTGCCACCCACGGTGCCGGAAAGCGCCGCTGCGCCGCCGAGCTGCGGCTCGAAGCGCCCCGGTGGCGGAAGTAGCACCGCCAGCGTGCGCAGGTCCGGAGAGTAGCCACTGAAGCGGAGCGGCTCGGGTGCGGGGCGGGTCAGGCCCCACTGTCCGGCCGCATTGATCCGGGTGCCGCCCAGAGCGATTGCCAGCGTGTCCACGCGCAGGATGCCAGCTTCGGCCGCCAGCCGAACCAGGCCGGCATCCAGCGGAACCCCGCCGACTACGGAAGGCGCCGCAACAATGTTCGCCCGGCCGGCAAAGGTTTCGGGTGTGAGCCCTCGCCCCTGCACGTCCACGGTGGCGGTCAGATTGGTTTCGGGTGCGTTGGCCAAGCCGGGGAGCCCACGAACGTCGAGCCCCGCCACCCGCCCGGCAAATGCGTAGGACGGAACGGTTCCGGGGAGATACCATCCCCGCAGATCCAGCAGGCCGATGGCACCTCGAAGGTCCACGTTGAAGCGATATGCTTGCTGCCCACCCCCCGTCAACGCCACCTGCCCGGTCATCGGGGAGGGGAACAATCCCGGCCTGCCGATCAGGGCTCCCAGGCGGAAATTCGTCACTGTACCCGCCACCTCGAACTGCGGCGCCCCCGCCGCCCCTCGCCGAAGGCGCCCTTCCAGCGCGAACCGCCCGGCCGCGGCCTCCGTCAGGTCCACATCAAAACGTAAGTCCTGCGTGGTGCCGTCCACCGCGAAGCGCCCGGATAGCGGTCCCTCCATCGGCGTCCCGCCGGTGACGAGCCGGTCGGGGCGGAAGCCGCGGAGGGTGCCTTCCACATCGAATCGGGGCACATCGCCGAGCGCAACGCGGCCCCGAGCCGCGAGGCCGCCAATGTCACCGGCGAGGTCCACGTCGAAGCGCACTGCTTGTGCGGTACCGGAAAGCGCAATGGGGCCGGTTACCCGCGCCTCACGAACGGGCAACGCGGGAAACAGCTCCGCCAGCGTCCCTAGAGCGAGCGGTTCGGCACGGGCGCGTAAGTCGAAGCGCAGCTCGGGATCCAGGGCTACCCGCCCGGTGGCGTTGGTCAGCCGAGAGGGAGGAGCATCGCCCACCACATAAGTGAGATCGCCATCCTCGATCCGCAGATTCCGCGCGGAGCCGAAGAGCGTAGCGCCCCCGGTTACCGTGCCCTGCAGCCGGTCGCGTTGCTCCGGGAAGAGTGAGGCGAGGGTCGCCAGGTTCAGCGGCTGCCCGGAAACGCGCAGACCCCGAAGCTGGATGCGATCCGCGCTGGTGCCATCCGCCAGCGCGAGCAGCCCGTCCGCGGCGATGGTGGAGGGAGGGCCACCCGCCCGCGGCGTTACGGTACCAACCAGGTCCAGCCGGAACGCGTCGCCCCCTGAAGAGGCCAGAGTGCCGCGCACCGGTCCCGTGAACGGGACTTCCTCCATCAGGCCTAGCCGCTCCAGATCAGCCAGGTTCAGCGGATCAAAGCTCAGGCGCGTGTCCCCGAACGTCATTGGGCCGCGCCCCCCGGTAATCACGGTCAACGCACCCGCCACACGCGACTCCAGCGCGGTTATCTGTGCGTCGCGAAGGATCCAGGCGGTGCGCCCACCGGAGCGCGCTTCAGCGCGGAGCGCGAAGGTTGCCCGCCCCTCCTCCGGGACCGGGACGCCAAGCGCGACCAGGTCGCGAAAGTCCAGGGGGGCGGCGCCGAAGGTGCCGACAACCTGAGGAAAGTCCCCCGCGAAACGCACCGTACCCTCGCCCGTGAGCGCCGAACGATTAGTGCGGAATTCACGGATCGCGAACCGGATCGCGTCGCGTGGCGCGGATTCGATCGTCCCGCGGAGCTGTGCGATGCGCATGCCGAACTCGGGGACCACCGCGGCAAGGGAGCCCACGTCTACCCGCCACGCCCCACCGCCCGCTCGTACCATCGGCAGTCGTGCGGCCAATCCCTGGATCGTCCTGGACTGGCGCTCCCCGTCGCGGTACTGCACCAGCGTCACCCGGCTGTCCAGAATGCGCACATCGCGGAGCACCACGCCCCGCCCTTCTCCACCCACCTCCACATCCTGCCCACCTGCCTGCACCCGTGCGACGCGCGCGAAGTTCCATTCGCCACGTGGGGATTGTACCAGGCGGAGACGGGCGCTGCGCAGCTCCACGTCGCGGAGCACGACGGGTCCGTCGCCGGTGAGGGAAGCAGGATCCACCGTGAGGCGTAGCTGCGGGGCCACTGCGATGGTGTCGCCCGCGGGATCCAGAAGTGCAACATCGCGGACGGTGGCGCGGAGCGGCTGACCCCTGCGGGGAACATCTTCCCACTCGAACACCCCCGCCGGGAGGTTGAGCTCGGTCTGGATGGTCCGCGCCGTAGCCAGCTCGCGCCCCCCCCGCAGCCAGATCCGCGCACCCACTGCGAGGAGCAGGAGCCCGGTGCAAAAGCCGAGCAGCAGTAGCCCCGCCCGGCGCCAGTGATGCGCGTCGGACATCAGAACGCTTGCCCCACCGCGATGTGGAGCCGAATGCGGTTCAAGAAGGTTGGAGCAGGCGGCTCGTAGCTTTCCGATACCGGAAGCAGCTCCCCCGTCGTGCCTTCGGCAAGATACAGGCGCCCGGGAAGCGGCACATAGGGATTGTACGCGGCATCAACCCGGATCGGCCCAACGGGTGTCGCGATCCGCACTCCGGCCCCCGGTGTAATCTTCAGCCCGGAAGACTCCAAATCGGAGCCACGCGCCCACACCTGACCGGCGTCCACAAAGGTCGCGAACCGCAGGTTCTGGCGCAGAATCGGCGAAGGCAGTCGCAGTTCCACCGAGCCCACCAGCATCTGCGTGCCCCCGGTTGCCGCACTGATAACAGGTGTCCCGGTCGTGTCGGGGAGGCCGTTCCTGAGCGTCACTTCCTGCACATAGACACGAGGTCCAAGCTCGTTGCGGCGGAAGCCCCGTACACTGTTCGGCCCACCGGCGTAAAAACGGCGGTCGGGCGGGATGAATTCGTCTTCTCCGAGTGAGCCCTGCAGAAAGCTGCCCACGAGCAAACGGCCGGCGAGCACAAAGCCAGGGCGCAGCAATCGGTAGGCCGCGCCGTCCGCCAGGAAGCGGAGGTACTGGTCGTCGGAAAGGAAGAGGGGCGAAGCCCAGTCGACGGCACCCCGTACCTGATGACCACCGGTGGGGTTCGGGTCACCGACGCTCCGGTCCTGGATCGCCGTCACACCGATGGAGTTCGACCAGCGGCGCTGTTGCAGGACTTCGATGGCCGCCGGGTCGCACGTTTCGAAGCCGGTGTGCAGAATACCACGGGGTCGGCCAGTGTAAGGCCGTTCTCCACATTGGTGGTGACGGTCATGAGCGTTTGGGGAGCCACCTCCCGAGTCAGCGCGAACTGCCCACCTTCGCCGCGCCTCATGTACGCGTCCATCTCGGAAACTTGCTCCGCAAAGACACGGGCGCTGAACAGGTTACGACTTCCGAAGAGGCGTGGCTGCTGAAAGTCAGCCGCGAACCGGTAGTCCACAATGTTGCTCAGCGTGTCTCGCCGAGCGCCGCCACACAAGAAGCTCTGCTCCAAGTTCAGATCGAGCGGCGCGCGGGCCCCCAGCTTGGAAACAGTGCCCGATACCTCGAAGCGCCGGGCACCACCAAAGAAGTTGCGATCCGTCCAGCTGGCCCTGCCCCGGAAGCAATCCACAGTACCGAATCCGGCCGACGTGTCCACCAGATACCGTGGGGCTTCCACAATGTGCACCAGCACCGTGGCGCTCGCACTATCGGGATTCAACTGGAGGGTGTCCGGTGCGATTCCCACCGTGGCGAAGTTCACCAGCCCGAGCTCGAACAGGTTGCGCTGGCTCCGATTCAACTCCGTGTTCCGCAGGACGTCACCCTCCCGGATGGAAAGCTGCCGGCGCGCATACCGCTCCCCCAGCCGCTCACCCCCGTAAAAAAGTATGCTGTCGATCCGCACCAGCGGTCCCGGCACGGCAACGTACTCGGCGGTCGCCACGTTGGCGATGGTGTCCAGGGAGTAGTTGCGAAGCACCTGCGCATAGGCATAGCCCCGACGCAGCAACTCCGCCCGGATGGTGTCGGACGAGGCAAGGAATCCTGTGCGCCGGAAGGGCCCGCCTTCCTGGATGGGCAGCCTGCGTCGGAGCTCCTCCAGCGGGATGATGTCCCGCGTCCCTTCAACGCCCAGGTGATCGAGCGTGACCCTTTTTCCTGGCTCGATCAGGAAGCGAACTGAAACCCGCTCCCGTGGCATGGGGTCGACGTTCAGGACCACGCGGGTGCCGTAGTAGCCGTGGTCGCGGTGATGCAGCCGGATACGGGTGACGTCCTCCGCCAGCTCGTTCAGGTCCAGCTGGTAGGTCTCCCTGCCCAGGCCCCCAATGCAGAACGGCAGAAAGCCCGCAAGGCGGCAGCGGGAAGCCTGAGTCACGATCACGGCTTCCAGCGAGTCTCGCGGGAGCACGATCTCGCCATCCAGCTCGACCCGCCCCACTTCACGTCCCGCATACTCGGTGAAACGAGGGAGCGGACCCGCGTTCGCCGCGGGACGGGTAGCACACCCGGCGAGCGTGGACGCAAGGAATAGGAAAAAGATCCCGAGAGTGCGCCGGGACGCGGTCAGCTGATGCATATACGGGCGGATACCCCCAGCGCGTTACGAAAGTTGCTTTGTTTGTTTATCCCATCTTGAGCAGAGCCGCGAGTGCCTCGGGCGACAGGTCCGCCCCGGCACGTCCGCCCATCCGGCGGCCACGCATGGCACGGGTCGCCTTCTTGTCCGGAGCCGAAGCGGCGATCTCAGCGACAGCCTCACCATACCCCGGCAAAATCACCCTTGGGATGACATAGCCGAGCAGATGTTCGGCCGCGACCACGTCGCCGATCTCCCCCCCCGACATCAGGGTGATGGCTTCGCCGGTCTCCCCCGCCCGCGCGGTTCTGCCCACCCGGTGGACATAGCCTTCGGGGTCCTTGGGGGCGTCGTAGTTGATGACGTGGGAAATCCCGACTACGTCGATCCCGCGCTGCGCCACGTCGGTGGCGACCAGCACCTGTACCTTACCCTCGCGAAATGCGTCCAGCGCATTGCCACGCTGCTGCATGTTACGGTCGCTGTGCAGAATCTCGACCCCGAATCCCGCCCGCTGCAGGTGGCTCGCCACCCGGTCCGCACCGAACTTGGTCCGGGTGAACACCAGCGCCGAGTCCACCTCGGGCCTCTGGAGCAGCTTCACCAGCAACTCGGCCTTTTTGGACTGTTCTACCGGGTATACATACTGGTTCAACACGCCCGCATCCGTCGCGTGCGGAGCCGCCTCCACGCTGACCGGATCACGCAAGATTTCGTAGGCCAGCGACTTCACTGTGTTGGGCATGGTCGCCGAAAAAAAGAGCGTTTGCCGCTGCTTCGGCGCCCGTCGAAGGATCTGGTCGATCTGCGGGCGGAATCCCATGTCGAGCATCCGGTCTGCCTCGTCCAGCACCAAAACCTCGAGCCGCGACAGGTCCACGTTCCCCCGCTCCAGGTGGTCGATCAACCGGCCGGGCGTGGCGACGATGATGTCGAACCCCGCCCGAACATCGCGCAGCTCCTTTTCCAGCGGGACACCGCCATACAGCACACCCACCCACAGGTCGAGGTATTTGGCGTACGCCCGAGCTGCTTCCGCCACCTGAATGGCCAGCTCACGGGTGGGGCACAACACCAGGCTCCGCAAGCCCTCGCCGCCGCGCAGCCGGTGCAGCGTTGGCAGAATGAACCCCGCTGTTTTCCCCGTACCCGTGGGCGCCCGGGCCAGGATGTCACGCTGCACCAGGGCAACCGGAATCGCCTGCTGCTGAATCGGCGTGGGCACGTCGTATCCCAATTCAGACACAGCTCGCACCAGCTCCGGCGCGAGCCCCAACTCTTCGAAACGCATCTGTCTTTCTGTTAAGATAGTGTTTCCCCAAAAGATAGCGTTGGGTGTACGGATTCTGCTACCCCATAGATGATCGCGTGTGCACCCTCCCGGTGGCGGCACGCCGTTCGCGGGGTTACAATATGCCGTCTGTGCAGCACGCTCGCACATCATCAACGCAATGGCTGACCTTCGACAGTTCCACGGCCCCAATGCGGGCTACGTCCTCGACCTCTTTGAGCGCTACACGCGCGATCCACAGTCGGTGGACGAGAAATGGCGTGCGTACTTCACCGAGTTCACGCCGCCCGAACCTTCGGCCCCCATCGCCGCTGGGGTCGATGTGGAGCAGGCGCTCGCGACGCGCTCCCTGGCTGAAGCCATCCGCACCCGGGGACACACCGCCGCGCGCGTGAACCCACTCGGCCCGCCGCCGAGCCCGGACCCGATGCTGCGGCCGGAAAGCCACAGGGCGACGGAAACCGAGGAGACACGGCGCCTGCGGGAGGTGTACTGCGGGACCACCGGCTATGAGTTCGAGCACATCTTTTCGGCCGAAGAGCGAGCCTGGCTCCGCGACGCGGTGGAGTCCCGCCGGTTCGCCGCTCCGTTGAGTGCCGAACGCAAGCGGGCCCTGCTCGCGCGCCTTGCGGAGGTCGAAGGCTTCGAAAAGTTCCTGCACAAGGCCTTCTTCGGTCAAAAGCGCTTCAGCATCGAAGGCACGGACACGCTGGTGCCGATGCTGGACGAAGCGGTCCGGGAGAGCGGCGCGGCCGAGGTGGTGATCGGCATGGCCCACCGGGGCCGGCTGAACGTGCTGACCCATGTGCTCGGCAAGCCGTACACCACCATGATCGGAGGCTTCCAGGGCACGGCGAAACTCGACCCGGTGCCCGCAAACCCCGAGGCTCTGGGCCCCTCGGGGGATGTAAAGTACCACATGGGATGGCGCCGAAGCGAAGATGGGGTGACCGTCACGCTGGCACCCAACCCGAGTCACCTGGAGTTCGTGAACCCGGTGGTGATCGGCATGACCAGGGCAGCGCAGGACGACACCAGCCGTCCCGGCGCGCCAGCGCTCGATCCCGCACGCGCGCTACCCGTGCTGGTACACGGTGACGCCGCGTTTCCGGGCCAGGGCGTGGTGCCCGAAACGTTCAACCTGTCGCGCGTGCCGGGCTACCAGGTGGGTGGCACGCTGCACATCATCGCCAACAACCAGATCGGCTTTACCACCGACCCGGAGGAGTCGCGCTCCACCCGGTATTCCTCCGACCTGGCCAAGGGCTTCGAGGTCCCGGTGGTACACGTCAACGCCGACGATCCCCATGCCTGCCTCGCAGCGGTGCGGCTGGCGTGTGCGTACCGGTCGGAGTTCGGCAAGGACTTTTTGATCGACCTGGTCGGCTATCGCCGGTGGGGACACAATGAGGGGGACGTACCCGGCTTTACGCAGCCGCGCCTGTACGAGGCCATCGGCGCGCACCCGACGGCGCGCGAGCAGTGGGCACGCACCCTCGCGGAGCAGGGCGTGGTGGAGCGTGAGGAGGCTGAAGCCATGCTCCGGACAGTGTACGACCGCATGTCCGAGGCCCAGGCTGGACTGGCTGCGGGAGTCGCCACTCAACCGCCGTCTCCAAACGGCGCACGCCCTGATGCGTCCCCTGAAACCGGCGTGGAGGCGGACACGCTCACCCGGATCAACGAGGTGTTGCTGCAGCGGCCAGAAGGGTGGACTCCCAACGCGCAGCTGGAAAAGCTGCTACAGCGGCGGCGCGAAGCTTTGCAAGAAAGCAAGATCGATTGGGGTCATGCCGAAACACTGGCCTTTGCTTCGCTGCTCTACGACGGCGTCCCGGTGCGACTCACCGGGCAGGATGCGGAGCGGGGTACCTTCAGCCACCGCCACCTGGTGCTGCACGACCCCACCACGGGAGCGAACTTCAACCCGCTGCAGGCGCTGACGGACACCCGGGCTTCATTCGAGGTGCACAACTCCACCCTGTCGGAGATGGCCGTGGTCGGGTTCGAGTACGGCTACTCGGTAGGCGATCCGAACGTGCTCGTCCTGTGGGAAGCCCAGTTCGGCGACTTCGTGAACGGTGCGCAGGTGATGATCGACCAGTTCCTCAGCGCCGGTGACCAAAAGTGGGGACAGCGCGCCGGGCTCGTGATGCTGCTGCCGCACGGTTTCGAGGGCCAGGGACCGGAACACTCCAGCGCCCGGCTGGAGCGCTTCCTCCAGCTAGCTGCGGAAGACAACTGGCGGGTGGTCAACTGCACCACCTCGGCACAGTACTTTCACCTGCTTCGCCGGCAGGCGGCGCTGCTCCAAACTGATCCGCGCCCGCTGATCGTGATGAGCCCCAAGAGCCTGCTCCGCCACCCGATGGCGGCATCCAGTCTGGAGCAGCTCGCTGGTGGGCGCTTCCAGCCTATGCTCAGAGACGAGACCACTTCCGAGCGTGCCGGCGAGATTACCCGGCTCCTCTTGTGCAGCGGCAAGGTGTACGTGGACCTGGCGGTGGCGGACGCCCGGGCGGAAGCAGCCAATATCGCGCTGGTGCGCGTCGAAGAACTGTATCCCTTCCCCGTGGACGCACTCCGCGGAATCGTCGACGGCTTCCCCGCGCTGAAAGAGATCGTGTGGGTGCAGGAGGAGCCGCGGAACATGGGCGCGTGGAGCTTTGTCGATCCGCACCTCCGCAGCCTCGCCGGCGAGCGCCTGGAGGTCGGGTACGCCGGCCGGCCCGAGCGGGCAAGCCCCGCGGTGGGGAGCGCGGAGCGGCACAAGCTGGAGCAGGAGCGCATCGTTGCCCAGGCGTGGGGATCCGCTCCCCAGCCTCCCGAGGCCGGGGGATCGGCTCGACGTCGCAGGTTGCAGCCCGCATAACCCATCCACCATCGAGGAGCCGAACTTTCATGCCGGTTGAGATCCGAGTACCTCCGCTAGGTGAATCCGTTGTCGAGGCCACCGTGGGCCGCTGGACCAAGCGCCCCGGTGAGTCCGTAGCCAAGGACGACGTACTCGTCGAGCTTGAAACCGACAAGATCACGGTGGAAGTCGCGGCCCCGGCCGCGGGCACGCTCGGCGACATCGCCAAGAACGAGGGCGACACCGTGGGGCTGAACGAGCTCCTCGGATCCATCCAGGAGGGCGTACCGGCACCCGTCGCAGCGCCGGCCAGTGCCGCTGCTCCCGCCGCCGCTGAGTCCGCGAGCGATTCCGGGAACGGGCAGAGCGCGCCGCCTGCCACGTCTCCCTCCGTCCGGCGCATCGCGGCGGAGCAGAACGTGGACGTCGGTCAGGTTGCGGGCACGGGACCCCGCGGGCGGATTACCAAGGACGACATGCTCCGCCACGGGGAGGGCGGTGCCCAGCCCCCGGTAGCTCAGCCCGCCCCGCAGGCACCGGCTCCTGCTGCTGCGCCAGCCAGCCCTGCTGCCACGCCCTCGCGAGACGGCCGCGAAATTCGCGAGCGCATGTCCCGCCGGCGCCAAACCATCGCCCGGCGCCTGGTGGAAGCCCAGCAGACCACCGCATCGCTTACCACGTTCAACGAGGTGGACCTGTCGGCGGTGATGGAGCTGCGCAAGCGGCGGCAGGATGCATTCGTGGAGCGCCATGGGGTGAAGCTCGGCTTCATGTCCTTCTTCACCAGGGCGGTGATCGCGGGGCTCAAGGCGTTCCCGCACCTGAATGCCGAGATCCAGGGTGAGGAGTTCGTCCTGAAGCAGTTTTATGACATCGGCATTGCTGTTGGTGCGGAGGAGGGGCTGGTGGTGCCCGTGGTGCGCGACGCGGACGGCAAGAGCTTCGCGGAAATCGAGCGCACCATCGGTGAACTGGGGAAGAAGGCCAGAGATGGCAAGCTGTCGCTGGAGGATCTCCAGGGTGGCACCTTCACCATCACCAACGGAGGCATCTTCGGCTCCATGCTTTCCACGCCGATCCTGAACCCGCCGCAGGTGGGCATCCTCGGGATGCACAACATCGTGCAGCGCCCCATGGTGGTGGAGGGCGAGATCCGGATCCGGCCGATGATGTACGTTGCCCTGACCTACGACCATCGCATCGTGGATGGCCGCGAGGCGGTGCAGTTCCTGGTACGCGTCAAGCAGGTGCTGGAAGACCCCGAAGCGATGCTGCTGGAGGGGTAAGGGCGAATGGCTGAGGAACAACAGTACGACCTCGTCGTCCTCGGCGGCGGGCCGGGCGGTTACGTTGCGGCGATCCGGGCGGCTCAGCTCGGCTTCAAGACGGCATGCGTGGAGAAGCAGAACGCGCTGGGCGGGACCTGCGTCCGCATCGGGTGCATCCCCTCCAAGGCGCTGCTGGATTCCAGCGAGCTCTTTGAACAGATCCGGGACAAGAGTGCCGTTCACGGTATCTCGGTGCCCCCCCCCACGGTCGACGTGGCGAAGATGCACGCCCGCAAGGACGGCGTGGTCAAGGCGAACACTGACGGCGTCGCCTTCCTATTCCGCAAGAACAAGATCGACTGGGTGCGCGGCTTCGGGCGCCTGACGTCCCCCGAGACCATCGAGGTTCAGGGGGAGGATGGCACCCGTACCCTACGCGCAAAGACCATCATCCTGGCTCCAGGTTCGGTTCCGGTGGAGCTCCCCTTTCTCCGGTATGACCACGAGCGGATCATCGACTCCACGGGTGCATTGACCATCCCGGAAGTGCCGGGCCACTTGGTAGTGGTCGGCGGCGGCGTCATCGGGCTTGAGTTGGGGAGTGTGTGGCTGCGTCTCGGCGCGAAAGTGACCGTGCTGGAGATGGCCCCCACGATCCTCCCCGGCATGGATGGCGAGATTGTTCGCCAGGCGGACCGCATCTTCCGCAGGCAGGGGTTCGACATCCGCACCGAGACACGCGTCACCGGCGCCGAGCGCCAGGGCGACAGGGTGGTTGTCTCAGTGGAAGGGCAGGACCCGATCGAGGCCGACTACCTGCTGGTTTCAGTAGGACGGCGTGCTTACACCGAGGGAATGGGCCTGGAGGAAGCCGGAGTTCGGCTGGACCGGGGCGTCATCCAGGTGGATCAAAACTTCCACACTGGCGTCGGCAGCGTGTACGCAATCGGCGACGCGATTGGCGGGCGGATGCTCGCCCACAAGGCCGAAGAGGAGGGCGTCGCCGCGGTGGAAATCGCCGCAGGCCACCTCGGAGACGTCAACTACGATGCGGTAGCCAACGTGGTGTACACCTGGCCGGAGATCGCCTCCGTCGGCCTTACCGAAGAAGAAGCCAAAGCCGCCGGGCGCGAGTACCGCGTGGGCAAGTTTCCCTTTCAGGCCAATGGCCGTGCCCGCGCCGCAGCCGAAACCGATGGACTGGTGAAGGTGCTCGCCGACGCCCATACAGACCGCCTGATCGGCGTTCACATGCTGGGTCCCCGCTGCTCCGACCTGATCGCCGAAGCGGCATTCGCAATGGAGATGCACGCCTCAGCCGAAGACATTGCTCGCAGCGTACATGCTCACCCCACGTTCCCGGAGGCGCTCAAGGAAGCGGCACTCGCCGTGGACGGCCGCACAATCCACCTTTAAAACACAAGCCGAATTTCAGTGACGCGAATCGATCTCAGCGCCGAAGAGGCAGAAGCCCTCCAGCACGTTCTCAAATCATACCTGAGCGATCTTCACGACGAGATCGTCCACACCGACGGCTACGACTACCGGGAGAGGCTGAAACAGCAGCAGGCGCTCCTCGACGGTCTTGTTCAACGTCTCGGGGCCACCGTCGGCTCTACCGGGGCGTAGACGCCCCGGGGCACTCCCCAGGAGGCGAGTGCTCCAGCAACCGTGCTCAAGATGGTCGAATCCTGCTGAAACGTCCAGTCAAGGCTTTGCTGTGTAGCCGTGGCATCGCCAGCAACATTGAAGAAGAGCACCGCTTTGACTTCCGGATGTCGCTGCGGTAGCCCGGCAAGCGCCTCCTGAAACCAGGCGTTCCGGTCCCCACCGACAGCGAGCGTGCCGAACTCGGCGATCATCACCGGCTTGTTCCAGCGCGTCAGGTGCTCCCGCTTGGAGCCGTAGATTTCTTCGAAGCTCCACCAACCCGACCAGCGCGCCACCGTTCCGTAGTTGAGTGCTCCAGTAGCTACCCAATCCACCACGTCATCCCCGGGATAGAACGCCTCCGGGTATTCATAAGCAACATGTGGGGACCAGACCCAGATCACATTGTTTGCGCCGGCCTGCCGGAAGCGCTGGACCACACGGCGCCAGGCAGCAATGTAATCTTCAGCTTTGTTGTTCTGGGGTCCCCAGGGATAACGGTAGGGGTCGTTCATTTCATGTCCCCATCGCACGAAGAGAGGCCTGCCCCACTGCGCTGCCGCGCGGGCCCAGTCATCTAGATAGAAATCGTAGTCACCACGCGCGATCGCGGCGAGACCACCACGATCACGCTGGTGGCGCAGAGGAAGGTGGGGGTGCTGGCGGTTTCCAAAGTCTGCAAGCCAGGGTTCCCAGGTCACCACCGGTACTGATCCCAGGTCCCATATAGCACGAACAAGCTGAATGGGAAATTGCTGCTCCGGTTTATCCCCCCAGGCCGTATAAATCTGGACCAAAGGGAATGCAGTGCCGAGGCGGTTTTCCAGCTCGACGACTCCTTGCAGGGTCCGCGGCAATCCGTCGTCGTACGCACCGAGGAGGACAAGATCGGGATTGCGTAGCCGGGACAAATCCACGCGCACCTGCGCGAACCAAGCGAGCTGGCTGCTACGCCCTCGCCCTCGTACTCGCTGCACGACCCGTGCTTCGGCGCCGCCCACTGCGCTGCCGACATCGGCAAGCACCTGCGCGAGCGGCCCCTGCGAGTGTACTCCAAAAGCGACCAGCCCCATCACACCTGCAACTGCCGTCCCGAGTACCACAGCCACCACAGTTATCCGCTGTATACGATTCACGACGTTGCTCCGCCAGTTTTCCGAGAATCGATCCGGTCCCACGCCGCACCTGCCGGAAGGCGGCGCGCTTCCCAGGCGGCGCGGAGGGCTCCCAGCGCCAATACCACCGGGAGCGTAGCGAACGCCACCATTCCCCACACGGCTTCACTGCCCAGTGCTAGCGCGCCCTCCGGAGTGCCGAGCAGCCGCGTATGGAGTACCTGCCCAACGGTGACCGCGTAGACCAAGATTAGCAGTAGCTGCGGCCAGGCGAGCCGGAGAAACTGGCCACGTACTGCTTCCTTCGCGGTGGGAATGTAGGGGATTTTCGTGCCGATGATCGCTAGCAGTGTTCCCGCCAGAAATACGGGCCAGCACGCCACCTTGAGCACCAAACCACGCCAGTGAAGTCCCCGCTCCACGGCCGGATGGCAAAGCCAGCGCTGTACCCAGGCGTACATCACTACCCCCACGGCGGCAACCGGTCCGCCCACTGCGAGGAACTCCTCGAAGCGCATGTTGGCAGGCTGAACTCCAGCCCACAGGTAAAGGTAGGGAATCAGCAGAAAGATCGGGGCAGTGGCCCCGCACAGATAGTAGGTGCCCACGGTCAGGTAACACAGCCGCTGGCGCCAGGTCAGGCTGCCGAACAACCGGGGCAGCTCGGTGAACGCCACTTCGTACACCCCACGTGCCCACTTCAGCTGCTGCCGGTAAAAGGATCCGAGATCTTCCGGTACCAGGCCGCGACTCACCACCTGCGGGACATAGACGGACTTCCAATTCGCAGCGTGCAGCCGGATCGCTGTGACCAGATCCTCGGCCAGCCCTACTCCATGGCCGCCGATCGAGACCAAGGCGCTCCTGCGGAACACGCAATTCGCGCCGATGGCCAGGGCAGCGCCATGGCCGAACAATCCCATCTGTCCCGGTCCGTAAAAAGCATAGGTCTGCTCCGCTGCCCCGCGAGCAACGAACGAACGCTCCTGATTGTAATACGCCTGCGACACCTGAACGAACCCCACATGTGGGTCATCAAATTGGCCGAGGACTCGATCGAGAAACTCTGGAAAGGGAATATGATCGGGGTCGAGCACCAGAATGAAATCTTCGTCCGTCACCTCCAGAGCTCGGTTGATCTTGCCCGCCTTTGCACCGGGCAAGCCGACCAGCCCCAACCAGACTGCCCCGTTGCGCTCGGCAATTTCACGGAAACTCGGGTCCCGGGTGTCGTCCAGCAGGTAGGTGGTGTGGGGGTACTGGATACGTGCACATGCCGCGAGCGTGGTTTCGAACATCGACGCGGGCTCGCCGGGCGAGCTCGTGGTAAAGATGGCGACTCGAAGCCCCGCCGGTGAGGGTCGATGCTCTGGTTTGGCAATCGCGAGATAGTTGATCCAGCCCACGACGATGCGGCTGATCGCATACCAGAATGCCAGTGAAAGCACCACATACAGCGCAGTATTTGCCACGTGGTCGGGACGGAACCACCAGTCAGCGAGAAGCAGAACCGATGCACCGCCTATCGCAGCGAGTGCGCTGGTGAGCATCCGGTCCGCGAAGCGTACCGCCGGAGCGGCCCGGTGCACCCACAGATCCTGAGCCGTAGCGCCGCGCTGGTGGAAGGTCACCCGGGGGCGATCTTTCAGACCGTGGGACATCTCCGGATCAGCGCCTGGTAAACCGTCGCGAAAGCTCCAGACCCACCGACGTGGAAGCCCAGAACGCAGTTCGCATGTGCTCACCGTGAACCGTTGTGGTCAGCCCTACCGGAAGATCCGCGGTGACTGCCGCACGTGCGTTCCAGGGATGAAATGTCCGCCGGTAGTAACTCAGGGTAGCGGGTGGCTGAGTCACTCCCGAGCCTGCCTGAAAAAAGAACGGAGCGTTCTCCGTAGCATAAACTCCGTATGCACCGCTAGCCCGCATCGTCATCATGGAGGCTGGCCGTAACGTGACTGCCCCGGCCACACTGTGCGTCTGCATATTTTGCGGTGTGTAGTACGGGGCATACTGTCCGGCGAGCGGGTCCGTGGCGCCTTGCCCTACACCTCGGCGCACGACGGGAGCAAGCACGAATCGATTCTGCTCAGCATCTTGATAGTTGAAGCCGTAGCCCAGATGTACCTCAGCAGGTGCGCCTCGCACCACAGGAGCGAGAGTCCACACGTAACTTGTATGAATCTGGTTCTGGTCCGGGTACCGCTGCAGCACGTAGCCTGCTTGCCCCATCCAGCCCCGAGGATCATTCCAATCCAGCAGACCGCTTGCCGACTCGGTCATAACTGGTGTCGCCACGCTCGCCCGTGTCCACAGGTACGGCGCGCGTTCGGCTCGTGCTCGCACTGCCAAGTGTCGCGCCAGCCGCACTCCCACTCCGAGCCGCCCGGTCCACTGGGGGCCTGAGGCGAAGGAGTGCTGCAACACGCCAAGCGCCCCTTCTGTTTCCAACAGAGCCGAAGGCCAAAATCCGGCGAGTCTAGCCTCGCCCGCAAGCAGGTTCTCGGTGGTGTCGCCTGCTTCTAGCCGCTGCGGCTGCACGCGAACCGCCACGGAATGGAGCGGAGTCAGGTACCACCCGGCCTCCGCCGAGCCGGTGAGATGGTCGAGAGGTTGGTCATCCCGCCGGATTCCACCGCCCAGGCGCAGCCAGGGCGCCGCAAGCGTGCGAATCTCCCGTAGCTGTCGGGCAGCGTCGGCATCTCCCGGAGTATGGCGGAGTGCGCTCCCGAAATGCTTGTTTGCCGCTGTCAGATTCCCCTCCCAGTATGCGATGCTCCCAAGGAGCGACTCCGCCTCGCCCGCAGCATGCTGATCCTGCCGCAGGGGCGCGAGCAGCGCTCGGGCTCGCGCGGGGCGCCGGGTCTCCATCAGCATGCGGGCGAAATCGAGCTGCAGGCGGGTGTCGTCGGGGTGCTGAGCAAGTCCGGACACGTACACAGCCTCGGCTTCTTTGCTTTCACCGGCCCAGTACAGGGTTTGCGCCAGCATCCGAATGGCCTCACCGTCGTACGGGTGCTGCTCAAGGTGCTTTCGCAGTACCGCGATGGCACCTCGGAACTCCCGCACATCACGTAGCCGGGACGCTTCCGCTACCGGATGTGTATCCTCAACCTCTTGGGCGGTGGCAGCTTCGAGGGGCAGGAGTGCAAACAGACACGCAAAGCTCACAAACAGTAACCGCATTGCTCCGTGGTGCAGGGGAAAGTGCTCGGTGCTGAAGATTTCGTGGAGAACCAAACCGGAAGGAACCTGCCGCTAAGACGCTCATACCGGCGGGTGCGTCACAGCCGAAGGGCTACCGCGTCGCGTCCCGTCTGAACTCTTCCGTGAAGCGGGTGCACCTGCCGTGCGCGGTGCACACCCAATCGACTCGATGCTGCTCCACCCGCTTCCAGAGCGCAGCCACGCTTGCCCGGCTACGGCTCAGGTCATCAGTGTAGATTCGCTTGGCGGAGCGGAAGCCGATCAGTGGAGTGTAGGTCACTGCGTCCCCCACGAATAACACACCGCGGAACAGGTACGCGGCACTCCCCGCCGTATGGCCCGGGGCGGAAAAGGCGAAAATGGTATCGCGGCCGAAGTTGAATGTAGTATCTCCAGCGAATCCGCGTACCTCCAGCTCGCCGGCCCGGGGGCGGGTACTGGGAACAAGTCGTTCGGCCGCACTGGACGGAAAATCGGCATGGGGCCGAACACCACGGAACAGCGCCGCCTCTGACGCGGCAAGGTGAAAACGTGCATGCCGGAGCAGCCGCCAGCCCACGATGTGGTCCCGGTGGGTATGGCTCAGGAAGACATGCCGTACGTCATCCGGCCTCGCCCCGATTCGCCTCAATCCCTCGCGCAGCTTGCCCTCGCCACCCGCCCACCCGAGATCGATCACCACTACGCCACTGTCGGTTCGCGCCAGGTACATCATGCTGTTCCACGGTGCCGTGGTGGTAACGGCGACGGAGCGAGGCGGGTCCTGAATGCGCGACAGGTTGACCGTACAGCCGGCGAGCAGAAGTGTCAGGAAGAGTGCTGTTGCCTTTCCCATAATGCCGCCCGGGCGTGCCAGAGAAAAGGGAAGAAGGGCGCCCGGTGCAGCGCCATCCGGTCCAGATAGCGCACACCCGTGGTGTGGCCGGTACCCTCCGTGTCCGGGCCTACGGTACGCTCCGCGGTCCGAGCGTGCACAAAGCGCGAGATCTTGGTTTCCTCATCGAAATCCAGCAGCGCCTCGGCCAGCAGCACCAGACCGGCGTGGGGATTGTCGGCGGGAGCGACCTGGTAGATGTCGGCAGGTGCGACCCCGCGCCGCGCGAGCATCTCCTCGCAGGCCGACGCCACGGACGGCTGGTCCCACAGCTCCGAAAGGCGATCCGTCCACAGGTACGATTGCGACCCGGTGGTCTGATCCTCCAACAGCTCGGTCTCCAGATAGCGGCGGAAGGCATCTTCTCGAGCACCGGCCAGCAGCTCGATCTCGTGCCACTGCCCGCTTTCGGTGCCACTCGCCGGAGACAGGTGCGCCCGAAAGGCAAAAAAGTCCGTGGGCGTCATGCTTTCCAGCGTCCGCATCATCGGCGAAAACATGCGTACGATGCCGGTGCAGCGGTGTGTCAGCCAGGTGGCGAGTCCCACATCGTCGCGCCGTAGCGCAGCGATGATCCGCTCCAGGTCCCAGCGGAGCTGTGTGAACCAGAGCTCAAAGGTCTGGTGTGTGACGACGAAAAGGTGCTCGTCGGGGTGACGCACCTGCTCCGCCGTCGGCTGAAGGCGGAGCAGCTCATCCAGATGCAGGTAGGAGCAGTAGTGCGTTTGCGCGGGGTTGTTGACCCGGTGACCGCAGGGGAGGGTATGTCCGGTCATCCCCCGGCGGCCGCCACTTTGCCGCCGCCCGGAATTCCCGGCTCGGTCATGTCGCGAACGTTGAGCACATCTTCGAGCTGCTGATCTGATAGCAACCCCCGCCGCTTGACCACGTCTCGCACGGACTCTCCATTCTTGGCAGCTTCTTTTGCCACGGAAGCTGCCTCATCGTAGCCGATGTACGCATTCAGCGCGGTAGCGATCGCGGGGTTCTTTTCGAGCAGCTCGCGGCAGCGCTCCCGGTTCACCCCAATGCCTTCCACCGCGTTGCTGCGGAAGGCATTGCAGCCGCGAGCAAGGATTTCCACGGACTCCAAAAAGGCATGGGCCATCACCGGCATCATCACGTTCAGCTCGAAGTTGCCGTGCTGCCCACCCAGCGTCACCGTGACGTGATTCCCCATCACCTGGGCACACACCATCATCAGCGCCTCGCTCATCACCGGGTTCACCTTGCCCGGCATGATGGAGCTTCCCGGCTGGATCGCCGGAAGGGTGATTTCGGCGATTCCGGAGGTTGGGCCGCTTGCGAGCCAGCGGATATCGTTGGCAATCTTGAGCAGCGACACGGCCAGTGTGTTCAGCGCGCCGGAGGCGAAGACGTATGCGTCCTTGGCGCCCTGGGCTTCGAAGTGGTTTTCCGCCTCGAAGAACTCCAGCCCGGTAAGCGCGCTGATGCGCCGGATGGTGCCCTCCGGAAATCCCGGCACCGCGTTGGTGCCGGTGCCGACCGCCGTGCCGCCGAGGGCGAGCTCCGCCAGATCCATGGATGCATGGCGCAAGCGACGGATGGCATGATCCAGCTGCGAGGCGTAGCCGCCAAACTCCTGCCCAAGGCGCACTGGCGTGGCGTCCATCAGGTGAGTGCGCCCGCTCTTCACCACGTCGTCGAACTCCCCGGCCTTCTGCTTCAGTGCGTCGCCAAGCTGCTCCAGTGCGGGGAGCAGGTCCTGGTGGATGGCCAGCCGGGCGGCAACATGCATCGCGGTGGGAATCACGTCGTTGGAGCTTTGCCCCATGTTGACGTGATCGTTGGCGTGCACGCGTACGCCGTCGAGCAGCGCGCTGGCACGGCTGGCGATCACCTCGTTGGCGTTCATGTTGGTGGAGGTGCCGGAGCCCGTCTGGAAGATGTCCAGCACGAAGTGCTCGTCCAACGTGCCCTGGACCACCTCCTCCGCCGCACGCACGATGGCGCTGGCGATCTGCTCGTCGAGCAGCTCCATCTCGAGATTGGTCTGCGCGGCGGCCTTCTTGATGGTGCCGAGCGCCGCAATGAAGCGGCGCGGAAAGCGCAGCGGGCTGATTGGGAAGTTTTGCAGCGCACGCTGGGTTTGAGCGCCGTACAGCGCGTCTGCCGGAACCTGCATTTCACCGAGCGAGTCGCGCTCGGTGCGGAAAGCCTGGGACATGGCTGGGTCGGGTTGGGCGTTAGCCAAGCAAGATGAACGCGAGAGGGAGCAAACGCAAACCCCCGCTCGCCTTCAGTGGCTCCGGGGGCGCGTTGGGCGGATTTCGATGCGCGAGGGGAGCGAACGCGATGGAAAGGTCACCAGATCAATCACCAGCCGAGCGATGTCCTCCGGCTGGATCTTCCATGCGTCCTGCTCGTCGGGAGTGTGATCGTTGAAATAGGTGGCCACGCTTCCCGGCATGATGCAGCACACCCGGATGTCGTATTCCCTCACGTCCAGCATCATCGCCTCGCTGAAACCCAGCAGCCCAAATTTGGAAGCGTTGTAGGCAGCGCCCCCCTTGATGGGGTTCTTGCCCGCAAGGGAGCCGATGTTGATGATCCAGCCCCCGCCGCGCTCGCGCAGGTGCGGGATGGCGGCGTGTGAGGCGTAAAAGGCTCCGTGCAGGTTGGTTTCCAGAATCCGCTGCCACTGCTCAATGCTGGTCTGGTCAACGGGCGCGAATCCCCCGACCCCGGCGTTGTTCACCAGCACGTCCAGCCCGCCGAACTCGGCCACCGCGCGCTCGATCAGCTCCCGTACCTCATCCGGGTGACGCACGTCAGAGGGAATGCCGATGACCTGGCCACCGCCCTCCCGCGCCAGTTCTTCGGCCGCCGTTCGCACTTCGTGCACGTCACGGGCGGAGATGACCACGCTTGCACCGGCACTGGCGAGTGCCTGCGCAATCGCGCGCCCGATTCCCTTGCTGCTCCCAGTAACGACGGCGGCTTTGCCCTGCAGGTCTGCTGTCATGAATCTCGAAGCTCAGGTGAAGATGCGCGCTGTCTGCACCCGGCATGCCACATGCACACACGGCCTCCGTCCTTGCGAGACCGCGCGGTCGATCCGTAAAATTGCGCGTCGCTTCCGCCCTGGAGCTTTGCCATGAAAATGATGCTGATCGCGGCCGTGTTGATCACCTTTCCCGCGGTTGTGGTGATCGGGTACGGCCTGATGTCCAACTCGTATTCCGTCTGGCCCGCGCTGGCGAGTTTGGCCGCCGGCTCATTCCCGTTCATCATCGGAGGAATCTGGCTTTACTTCAACCACAAGCAGGGACAGAATCACGGGGTCGACGAGCACTGACCCCGCCGGAATGACCTCAGAGGAAGCACTCGGCACGATTCGAGCGGCTCTCGACGAGTCGGCCCGGGTAAAGCGACAGATGTGGGAGCAGGGCCCGGAAATCCTGCGCATTGCCGACCGCATCGCGGCGGCTTTTCGAGCGGGAAACCGCCTGTATGCCTGCGGCAACGGTGGCTCGGCGTGCGACGCCATGCACCTCGTCGAAGAGCTGGTCGCGCGCTACAAGCGTGACCGCCCGGGGCTCCCCGCGCACCACCTGCTGGATGCCCCTACGCTGACATGCTGGAGCAACGACTACGACTTCGCCACGGTCTTTGCGCGGCAGGTGCAAGCCTTCGTGCGGCCGGGTGACGTGCTGGTGGCGATCTCCACCAGCGGCAACTCCCCGAACATCCTGCGGGCCGTGGAGGCGGCAAAGCGGCAGGGTGCGGTGGTAGTCGCGCTCACCGGGCGGGATGGCGGCCACATGCGGACCCTGTGCGATGAGGTGCTGATCGCCCCCTCGGATGCGACCGAGCGGATCCAGGAAGCGCACATCACTGTGATCCACCTCTGGTGCGAGCTGCTCGAACGCATGTTGTTCACCCAGGCTGCATCCGTGGCACCCCCCTTGCCCGACCCTTCCCTCGCACGGGGGGAAGGGAGAACGGCGGAACCGAGTCCCCTCTCCGCCTTGCGGGGAGAGGGCTAGGGAGAGGGGGTCCTTGTGGGTGCCGCTTCTACACGAGCCTGGAACCACATGCGCCTCACCGGCCTGCTCGCGCTGGTGCTGCTGGCGGCAGGCTGTGGCATGCTCGACCGGGAAACCCCTGAGGCGCGCGAGCGCCGCCAGATCGTTGCCCGCGACGCGTGCCTTCACGACGCCCTGGTGAGCAACAGCCGGGCGACTCTGCGCGAGATGGAGCGTATGCTGGGCGCCACCGGCTCCGGTGCGGGCACCGCGGTGATGGGCTATACGCGCGCATATACGGACTATGCAGGGCTGCGGGCGACCCAGATGGCGTATGTCGATTCCGCTGTCAATCATGCGCGGGCGCGGGGCGATTCCACCCGCTACGCCCGCAGTGCTCTGGGGTATGCGCCCAGTCCGCCGGAGTTGGGTACGCTCGAAGCTAATGTCACCACGGCCTTTGCGAGGGACCTGGCGATCGTTCGGGGGGACACCACCCACCCGTGCAACGGTGGGAATCGCTAGCTCCTTGGCCACCCTCCACCTCCTCGGCACCGGTGCCGGCTTTTCCGACGGCACGCGAACCACCACCATGCTCGCGTTCGAAGGCGCCGAATCCACGCTGGTGGTGGATTGCGGGGGTGACGTCGTACAGCGCCTGCAGGCGGCCGGGATCGACCTGGCGACCATCACGGCGCTGATCCTCACCCACGAGCACCCGGACCACGTCGGCGGTTTTCCGCTCTTCATGGAAAAGATTTGGCTTGCTGGCCGACGGCACCCGGTCCCGGTGCATGGGCCGGAGGCTGCACTCTCCCAGGCGCGCCGCACCTTTGAAACGTTCAACACCTCCGGATGGGAAGGCCTACCCGAAATCCAGTGGAAGCCCGTACCCCTGGAGCCGGACGCACCCGTGCTGGAGGGTGGGCACTGGCGCGTTACCGCCGCGCCCGGGACCCACAGCGTTCCGGTGATCGGGCTGCGGGTCGAGGCCACACCGAACGGAGGCACGGTCACCTACTCGGCGGACACGGAGCGCTCCGATGCGATCACGCAGCTCGCCCGGGGTGCCGACATTCTGGTACATGAAGGAACCGGCGGCTTCGGCGGGCACACCAGCATGGCGGATGCGGCACAGGTCGCGGCCGAAGCGAACGCGGGGCGACTGATCCTGGTGCACCTTCCGCCCGATATGGCAGAGCGGGATGTGGAGCAGGCTCGCAAACACTTTTCAGCCCTGGAGCTTGGCAGCGATGGCGCTACGTACAGCTTCTAGGCTCCGTTGTGCAGCATTCCTCGCGCTGCTTCCAGTTGGCTTCGGCGCGTGCGCTCCGGCCGTCACCCGCCCGGCCTCGGCGTGCTCCGTCCCTGCGAGAACGCTTGTGGATGTCCGCTCGTTGGACCCGACCATTCGTACCGAAGTCAGGTACGCCACATCCAACAACTTCACCGGCAGGCGACTCCCCGGCTATGAAGCTCCCCGGGCCCTGCTGCGCCCGGAAGCTGCCACGGCGCTTGCGAGGGTGCAGGCGCGGTTGCGGGCGGAAGGACTTGGCCTGAAGGTTTGGGACGCCTACCGCCCGGTCCGGGCCACGCTCGCCATGGTGGATTGGGCGGAGCGTACCGGAAAGCAGTGGGTGCTGGATCAGGGATACGTGGCGCGGCAGAGCGGCCACAACCTGGGGGGGACAGTGGACCTGACGCTGGTTCGTCTGGACACCGGCGGCGAGCTGGAGATGGGCACTCCGTACGACGAGTTCACGGAGCGGGCCCACACCGCCAATGCCTCCGGCGTGGTGGCACAGAACCGTCAGCGTCTGGTGCGCGCCATGGCCGCCGAAGGATTCGCCAACTACGAAAAGGAATGGTGGCATTTCCGGCGGCCGGGCGAGAACGAGCCGCTGGATGCGCCGCTTGCCTGTTTCGGGGGCGCTTGAGCGGTCGTGCCGGTCCTGCTCTTCGCCGACTTTACCTGTCGCGACTCATACAGCATCGAAACAGCGGTGGCCGGGATCGCGGCTGATCGCGGCACCCCCGTGGATTACCGCGCATTCGAGCGTTACCCCACCGGTACCCCGCTCCCTGACATGCGGCCCCGCACTCGCAAAGCGCACGAAGCGGCGCGGTTCGCGCGTGGGCGCGGGCTGGAGCGACGGATGCGGGACGCTATTTACGCGGCGCACTTTGTTCAGGGGAGGGATATCGGCCGGTTGGATGTGCTGGTAGAGCTCGGCGCCACCCTCGGTCTTGACCGCACGGAACTCAAAGTTGTGCTCGACATCGACCAGCTCACCGATGCTGTGCTGCGGGACCGGGAAGCAGCCGGGCGACTGGGAATCACCGAAACCCCTGCACTGGTCGTCGCCAACGGATCGGAGGCCCGGATCTTGACCGGAGCTCGGTCCCCCTCGGAGCTTGCAACGGTCCTGAACGCATGAACGTGTCACCATGGCTGATTACGAACGCAACACCCATCTGTCCATCCGCGAGGTATTCGCTCGCGCCAATGAGATCTTCACGCAGCGCGCGGATCTGGCGCGGTCTGGAGAGTCCCGCCACAGCGCCACCTACACTGGCGCGGAGGGCACCGTGACGCTGGATGCACACCGCCACGGACTGTCCACCACGGTGACGGCACGCACGGACCGGCTGCGCACCTCCAAGGTGGACGGGGTGGTGCGCTACCTGATGAACCAGCTCCCCTACCAGCCCGGCGACCCACCGCGGGAATAACCCAGGGTCCAGCCTTCCCGCGCCACTTCTTCCGTGTGCTCACCCAGCCTGGGTGGCGGGCGGCGGAGTGTGGGGGGGGTGCGCTCCAGGCGTAGCGGCGAGGCGATGCTTTCCGTTTCACCAAAAGCGGGGCCACCCAGGCGCCAGATGCCACCCCGCTCCCGCAGAGCCGGGTCGCTCACCGCTTCCCGGACGCTTTGCACGGGGCCGCAGGGCACGCCGACTCGCTGCAGATCGGCGAGCCACTCCTGAGCCGAACGACCCGCGAAGCGTTCGGCCAGCAGAGCGATCAGGGCACCGCGGTTTTCCACCCGGCCCGGGTTGGTAGCAAAGCGCGGATCTTGGGCGAGCGCGTCCAGCCCCACTGCCCCACACAGGCGGCGCCACTGCGCGTCATTGCCGACCGCGACCACAAATGGCCGATCAGCCGCCTCGAATGTCTGGTACGGCACAATGGTTGGATGAGCGTTTCCCCAGCGCCGGGGCTCCCGCCCGGTTGTCAGGGCCGCCTGTGCAACGTTGACCAGGCCAACCACAGCGCTGTCGAACAGAGAGATTTCGATACGTTGCCCCTTCCCGGACCCCGCACGCTCGGAAAGCGCCGCCAGAATCGCGACTGCGGCGTTCTGCCCCGCGAGCACATCCGCCAGCGCCATTCCCACTTTGACCGGCTCCCCGGCCGGCTCACCCGTAACCGCCATCCAGCCTGCACGTGCCTGAACGGCGAAGTCGTAGCCCGGGCGCCCCGCATCCGGTCCGGTAGCACCGTAGCCGGTGATGGAGCAGAACACCAGCCCGGGGTTGGAGGGTGCGAGCCGGTCATAGCCGAGCCCCCACTCTTCCAGCATCCCCGGAGCAAAGTTTTCCAGCAGCACGTCGGCTTCGTTCGCCAGGTAGCGAACCAGATCTCGCCCGGCCGATGTCTTCAGATCCGCCGCCACCGAGCGCTTGTTGCGATTGGCGCACAGGTAGTAGGCGCTCTCCCGCCCCTCC
>JAUJOM010000009.1:72574-129564 GCA_030447645.1 Longimicrobiaceae bacterium
CGCATTCTCGATGACGAGGGCCTGGACCGTCCCACTGCACTGCAGCAGGCGATCATCCCGGTGCTTCGTCGTGGCGGAAGCTTGGTTGCGCGCGCCAGTACCGGAGCGGGGAAAACCCTCGCCTACGGGCTCGCGCTGCTGGATCGGCTGGCGCCGGAAATCGTGGATGGAGTTGAGGGGGCCAACGGGGAGAGGGACACCAGTCTCCGCATGCTGGTGCTCGCTCCTACCCCGGGACAGGCCGAGCACATCGGGCTGATCCTGGTGCCGTACGCCCAGACCGTGGACCTGCGGGTGGCCGTGCTCGGCGGCAACTGGGGCACTCCGGCCACGGAGGCGGATCTACTGATCACTACCCCGGAGCAAGCACTCGCCGCGGTGCGGGCCTCGGAGCTCAAGCTCGATTCGGTGGTGGTGCTGGTGGTGGAGGATGTTGCCGGCATTGAAGCGCTTGGCGGGCTGCCCACCACCGAAACGCTGCTGGACCATCTGCCACGCGACGCCCAGCGGGTCATCCTCGGCAGCGCATTCTCGCGGGCCGTAGCGGACATGATCGACCGCCGGGTGAAGCGCGCCCTTCGTTATCCGGCCGAGCCGGCAGTCACCGAAGCAACCGAGCAACCACCCGAGCAGGGACGGGTGGGTTACGTGCTGATCCCGAATGCGGAACGACTGGACGTGCTGGCCCGGATCATCGCCGAAGCGGAGGAAGCACGGCCCGTGGTCTTCTTTCGCTCAGACGAGCGTGCGGCGGAGATTGCCGAAGCACTGGCTATGCGTGGCTTCGTGGCGGGTGAGCCCGGGGATGCGGCGGTGGACATCGGCATCGCGGAGGCCGGGGCCACACGGGACGAGCTTATGGAGCAGGTGGATGGCGCGCTGGGGCCCACGATCAGCTTTGATGTGCCCCCGGACGAGCAAACGCTGGCCGATCGCCACACGGCCGACGCCGATGCGATCGTACTGATCGGCCCGCGCGAGCTGGCCCACCTGCGAGAAATCGCCAGGCGTGCCCACTTCGGGTTGCGGCCGCTCCCCATTCCCGTCGAAACCGGGGCCACCGCTATCCGCACATTCCGCGACGAGCTGCGGCGCACGATCCAGGAGGGGGATCTCGGCGGACAGATGCTTCTCCTCGCACCGCTGTTCGAGGAGTTCAGCGCCGCTGAGGTAGCCGCTGCCGCCAGCAGCCTGCTCCGCCAGCGACAGCCCGCCCAAGCTCCGGCCGAAGCTGCCCAGCATACGTCCGGCCGTGTCACCCCCGCCGCGGCATCTCCCGCAGTCGAAGTGGGTCGAGCCCCGGCCACCTGGGCCCGGCTCTACGTAGGCGTGGGCGAGCGCGATGGGGTACGACCTGGTGACCTGGTCGGTGCCATCGCAGGCGAAAGCAACCTTCCAGGCTCCCGGGTGGGCAGGATCGACATTCGGGACACCTTTTCCATCGTGGAAGTGCAGGCGGAGGTCGCCGAATCCGTAATCCGCTCTGTGAACGGCATCTCGATCAAGGGCAGGAGTGTTCGTGTGGATTACGATCGTGGTGGGGAGCGCGGCCGCAAGGCTACCGGCGCACCGGGGAGCGTACGCCGCCCGGTGCGCCGGCCCGCGCCGCCTCGCTAGCCTGGATTGCTCAGGCGGCGCATCTCAGCGAGGAGGAGCAGCGGGGTTGGTGCCACTCCCAGGTCGGCAAGCGACTGCTCCGCGCGTCGGCGGAGTTCGATGTCAGCGGGGATGGCCGGCTCTGCCGGGCGGCGGGGAGGTGGCGCTGCCCGGAGCATCTCCACACGCAGTGCACCGCCGCCCGGCTCAGTCTCCCAGCTCGCGACTACGCTGCCACGAAGCTTTGCAAGCAGGTCCTGCACCTCCCCAGGCAGTACCGCCGGGCCCGCGGAGCGCCGGCCCCGCCCGGTGATCACTACCACGGTTCGAAGCCCCTCCGCGGCGCGGGCACGCAGCCACCGCTCTGTGAGGCGCCGAGCGTCCTCCGCGGTTTCGCCGTGCAGGTCCAGCGTGGGAAACAGCGGTACCAACGCCCCGCGCGGCCGATGCGGGTTCAGGCGCCGAAAAAGTCCTTCAGCCCCTTGCCAGCCTTGAAACCGGCGCTGGTGGAAGGCGCAATGGTAATCGCCTGGCCGGTGCGCGGGTTCCGTCCCGTGCGCCCCTCGCGCTTCTTGCTTTCAAAGGTGCCAAATCCGGTGATCTGCACCTTTTTGCCGCTCTTCAGCTCGCGGGCGATGATGCCGTCATTGGCCGAAAAGAGCGCATCGATCGCGCTGGAGGCGTCGGCCCGGCTCAGGCCCGCCCGGTCCCGCAGCTGCTGTACGAGTTCTGACTTGTTCACCGCACGGCTCCTGTGAAAAAGGGATGGGGTTTGATCGTGCGACTTCCGCGGCTACAGTAGGCGCTCTACTAGAGAACGTCAAGAGATACGTGGGTTTTCAGTCGGTCGTGCTGGACTGCGACAGCACCCTGGTCACCATTGAGGGCATCGACGTACTCGCCGGCGCGCGTGCCAGCGAGGTAAGCGCTCTCACCGACGCAGCCATGGCCGGCGCGGTGCCCCTGGAGGAAGTCTACGAGCGGCGTTTGGCGCTGATTCACCCTTCACGGGGCGCCATGGAATCACTCGGATCAGCCTACCTCAACGCGCTCGTCCCGGATGCCCGCGAGACCCTAGCTGCGCTGATGTGGCTCGGCAAGGAAGTTCGCATCGTTTCCGGTGGTTTGCGCCAGCCGGTGGAGATGCTCGCCCGCAGCCTGGGGCTTTCGCCGTCGCACGTCGCCGCCGTGGAGGTACATTTCGATGCGGAGGGCGAATACCAGGATTATGACCGGGCGAGTCCCCTCGCTCGCTCCGGCGGCAAAGCGGAGGTTATCCGCGCCTGGCAGCTCCCGCGCCCCGTGCTGCTGGTGGGCGACGGCGCCACGGACCTGGAGGCCCGCCCTGCCGTGGATGGTTTCGCGGCCTACATGGGTGTCGTAATCCGGCCGGAAGTGGCGGATGCCGCGGACTTCGTGCTCGTAGACGCCAGTCTCGCCCCCGTGCTGGCTCTCGCCGCCGACTCTGCCGATCGCACTCGTCTGGCCACCTCACCCTGGGGAGAGCTGCTCACCCGGGGCACCCGTATGCTCGCGCTATGACTCCCTGGGGACGTTTTTTTCTTCCGGGCCCCACCGAGGTCCGCCTGGAAGTGCTGGCAGCCATGAGCCACCCCGTCATCAGCCATCGTGGGCCGGAGATGTCCGCCCTCCTCCGGCAGGCCGACCCGGGTCTTCGGACCCTATTCCGCACCGCGCGTCCGGTGTACGTTGCCACCGCTTCGGCGACCGGGCTGATGGAGGCTGGTGTACGCTGTGGAGTACGCAAACGGGCTCTGGCGCTGGTGAATGGTGCCTTCGCCGAGCGCTTCCGCGACCTGGTCGGCGACTGCGGGCGCGACTGCGAAAGCTACACGGTAGCCTGGGGAGAAGCGCACGACCCCGAGGAGGTCGAGCGTCGGCTCCGCGTCGGCGACTTCGACGCGGTGACCGTCACCCACTCCGAAACATCCACGGGGGTGCTCAACCCGCTGGCGGAGATCGCGGAGGCTGTGCGCGCCGTCAGCGATGACATTCTGCTGCTGGTGGACGGCGTGACCTCGGTGGGTGGTGCCCCTGTGGAGACCGATGCCTGGGGGCTGGACTGGACGCTCACCGGCTCCCAGAAGGCCATGGCGCTCCCGCCCGGCCTCGCCTTCGGCACCGCCTCGGCGCGCATGCTGGAGCGCGCGGGCACTCTCCCCGGGCGGGGTCAGTATTTCGACCTATTGGAGTTCGACGCACAGTGGAAGCGCTTCCAAACTCCGCAAACCCCCGCAGTCAGCCTGATCTACGCACTCGTTGAGCAGCTCGGACGCATGGAGCAAGAGGGCTGGGACGCTCGTCTCGCCCGCCACCAGCAGATGGCGGAGCGCTGCTGGCAGTGGGCAGAAGGCAGGGGGCTGCAACTGTTCGCGCCCGCCGGATACCGCTCGCCCACGGTGACCACCATCTCGCTCCCTCCGGAACAGCCAGGCTCGCAGGTCGCCGCGCGGCTCACGGAGCGAGGCTATACCATCGGGGCAGGATACGGAAAACTCAAAGACACAACGATTCGCCTCGGCCATATGGGAGATCACACCGTGCAAGAGCTGGACGCGCTGCTCACGGAGCTGGAGGAGGTGCTCGCGTGACGTACCGCGTGCTGGTGACGGACGAGATCGATCCGGACGGAGTCGCCCTGCTCCGCTCCGCCCCCGAGCTCGAGGTGGACGAGGTGCCCACCCTCCCTGCCGCCGAGCTCCTGGAGCGGATCGGCGGCTACGATGGCATCGTGGGACGGAGCGCTACCCGTATCTCACGAGAGCTGCTGGAGCAGGGAGAGCGTCTCCGAGTGGTGGGGCGGGCCGGCGTGGGAGTGGACAACGTCGACCTGGAAAAGGCCACCCAGCTAGGCATCGCCGTGCTCAACGCTCCCGGAGGGAACACCGTGAGCGTCGCGGAGCTTGCGTTCGGGGTGCTGCTCGCTCTCGCCCGCAACGTTCACACCGCGGCGACCTCCATGGAGCGGGGCGCGTGGGACCGGAGCAGGCTCGGCGGAATCGAGCTGCGCGGGCGGACAATGGCGATCATCGGACTTGGCCGCATTGGGGGCGAGGTGGCGCGCCGCGCCCGCGGCTTTGGGATGGAGCTTGTCGGCTACGACCCGTATGTATCCGCCACACGCTTCGAAGATCTTGGCGTCGAGCGCTACGACAGACTAGCGACAGCGCTTGAAAAGGCGGATGTGCTCACGCTGCACGTCCCCCTCACCTCTGAAACGCAGGGGATGATCGGGCCTGCCGAGCTGGCGCGACTGCGCCCCGGCACCCTGGTCCTGAACCTGGCCCGCGGAGGGATCATCGCGGAGGACGCGCTGATGGACGCGCTCCGCAGTAGTCGCATCGCGGGCGCCGCGCTGGACGTTTTCGCCGGGGAGCCGCTCGCCGCCGACCATCCGCTGCGGAGCTGCCCCAATCTGCTGCTCACTCCACACCTGGGTGCGTCTACTACGGAGGCGCAGCGCAGCGTCGCGGTGGAGGCGTGCGCCGCCGTGAGGGACGCGCTGGTCACGGGAGATCTGAGCGCGGCATTGAACGCAGCCGGCGTGGGTGGCACCGGCTGGGCCGAGCTTCGCTCCCTGCTGGAGCTTGCCGACCGCCTGGGGCGGCTGGGACGCACCCTGCTCCCCGGAGCCTTGAACACGGTGGAGCTCCGCTACGCCGGACCTCGGGAGGAAGCGCCGCGCCCACTGCTGCTCGCCGCCTTGCGGGGCGCGCTGCACGACGTGGTGGACCGGCGGGCAATCAACCTGGTAAACGCCCAGCACGTCGCCACCGAGCGTGGCATCGAAACAGCGTGGACGCAGGTGGCGGGGCGGACCGAAGGCGGTCAGGACATCGAGCTGCGGATGGACGGCGGAGACCGCAGCGTGCGTGTCGGCGGCGCGGTCTTCGGCGACACACATGGTCGCATCACTCGCATCGGCTCCTTCCGGGTGGACATCGCCCCGCGGGGGACCCTACTGGTGCTCCGCAACCGGGACGTTCCAGGTGTAATCGGGCGCGTGGGCACCCTGCTGGGCGAGGCCGGAGTAAACATCGCGGAATACCATCAGGCGCGGCTGAACGCAGGAGGCGAGGCGCTGGCGGCGGTTTCCGTGGACAGTCCGCTCACTTCCGATACGCTGGACCGCCTTAGCCATCTGCCGGAAGTGCTTGATGCCCGCCAGGTGCAGATGGATTGAGCCGAGTGGCCCAGGGGTTGCGCATCCCGCGCCTGGGGCAGCCACAACCAGCAGCGAGGAGCGGGACGATGGGTGTGCGGCAGTGGATGAAGCAAAGGTGGGCGGAAGACTCGGGCGAAGACATGCCTCCAGGCTCGTCGCTCCTGAACGTGCTGCTCGGCAAGGAAACCAAGCCCGTGCACTCGCTCGGGGAGTACACCGCGGAAACCTATCCGCAAGAGCTGACGGAGCTTGTCCAGCGCCGCCAACAGGTGACGGATGAAGTCGTTGCCATGGACATCACCCGCCCGGACGCCCGGGTCGCCGCGATCCCGCGCCTGCAGGAGCTGCTTCAAATTTATCCGCATCCCTTGGTCTACGAAACGCTGATCCACGCTTATGCGGATGCCGGACGCTACGACGAGGCCAAGGGAGTCGCGTACGCTGCCCGGGAACGCCGTATCGAGTGTGGTCGCTCACCGTACCCGGAAATCCGTTCCGAGGTGGATTTTCTACACGAATGGGACCCGGCGGAGGTGGATCAGCTGCGGCAAGAGCACGAGGGGAAGCAGGCAGGCTGATGCGGTGAATGTCCCAAACGCAAAACGGCCCCTCCACCAGGATAAGGCGAAGGGGCCGTAGTTTCTTGCATTGCAAAGGCGGAGGCGGAGGGACTCGAACCCCCAAGGGATTGCTCCCGGCGCATTTCGAGTGCTGCCTTACCAGTTAGGACTACGCCTCCACATCAGTCGGGACGGCCGGATTTGAACCGGCGACCCCTCGCTCCCGAAGCGAGTGCTCTACCGGGCTGAGCCACGTCCCGAAACTCCCCTGCCCAGGGGTCCCCTGCCACGACGGACCGGGTGGGATTCGAACCCACGAGGGCTATTCACCCCACACGATTTCCAATCGTGCTCCTTAAGCCGCTCGGACACCGGTCCCAAAGGCTCGAGCGGAGAGGGCGGGATTCGAACCCGCGTCTGCCTTTTGGGCAGGACGGTTTAGCAAACCGTTGGTTTTAGCCGCTCACCCACCTCTCCAGCATAGGCCCGCCAGGGGTCGAACCTGGACTTTCCTGAGTCAGAGTCAGGCGTGTTGCCAATTACACCACGGGCCTTCAAACAAGCGGGAGACGGGATTCGAACCCGCGACCCTCAGCTTGGGAAGCTGATGCTCTACCAACTGAGCTACTCCCGCACTGTCATTCAATTTAAACGCATTCCGCGCTCGCCGCTAGAGCCACTGGTGGGAATTGAACCCACGACCGCTCGATTACGAATCGAGTGCTCTACCTCTGAGCTACAGTGGCGCCGGTCGAAAAGTGGAGCCGAGGGGAATCGAACCCCTGACCTCTGCAGTGCGATTGCAGCGCTCTCCCAACTGAGCTACGGCCCCGAAATGGGCGGTACAAGACTCGAACTTGTGACCTCCACGATGTCAACGTGGCGCTCTAACCAACTGAGCTAACCGCCCGAGTGGTGGTGGGGGTAGGATTCGAACCTACGTAGGGCGAAGCCCGGCAGATTTACAGTCTGCTGCCATTAGCCACTCGGCCACCCCACCGCAAAACGAACCAGATGCGCCCGGAGGATTCGAACCCCCGACCCTCTGATCCGAAGTCAGATGCTCTATCCAGCTGAGCTACGGACGCCCATCCATGCCATGGAGCCGAGGGAATCGAACCCCTGACCTCTTGAATGCCATTCAAGCGCTCTCCCAACTGAGCTACGGCCCCAAACCACACACCCAAATTTTCAAACCTGCAAAGCTGCTGCTCTTTCGAGCGGGGCCGACGGGACTCGAACCCGCGACCTCCGGAGTGACAGTCCGGCACTCTAACCGACTGAGCTACGGCCCCAAACTACGCCCTGCATGATCCTGTATCAGAGCGGGCAACCGGCTCGAACCGGCGACCTCAACCTTGGCAAGGTTGCGCTCTACCAACTGAGCTATGCCCGCAAATCTTTTACCTGATTCTCACTGACGCTCCCACGGGGAGTCGAACCCCGCTCTCCACCTTGAAAGAGTGGCGTCCTAACCGATAGACGATGGGAGCCAAGCTCACGATGGGATTCGAACCCATGACCTCTTCCTTACCAAGGAAGTGCTCTGCCGACTGAGCTACGTGAGCACCCGTCCAAGAGCACGCCCGGAGGGAATCGAACCCCCAACCGCCGGTTTTGGAGACCGGTGCTCTACCAATTGAGCTACAGGCGTAGAACCAATGGCCAGGGAGGGAATCGAACCCCCGACACTTCGATTTTCAGTCGAATGCTCTACCAACTGAGCTACCTGGCCCTCCCCTGGCCTGCAAACAAACGCCCGGCCCAGGGGCCGGGCGTCACATAGCGGGGCGGGATTCGAACCCGCGACCTTCGGGTTATGAGCCCGACGAGCTACCAGGCTGCTCCACCCCGCGTCAGGGACCAATAGTATAATGAGTGGTCCCTGACGCGTCAACCCCCGGAAACCCTCACCAGCGCAGCGTCAATTCCCGTTTTGCGCTCTGCCGCATGATCCCGAGTCGCAGCTCCTTGCGCTCGCTCGCCTGGCGCACCGCGGTACGCAGCTCCGCCACGTTGCGCACCGGACGCCCTCCGGCTGCCGTAATCACGTCACCGGAGCGGAGTCCCGAGCGTGCCGCGGGGGTACCCTCCGACACGCGGGTCGCGAGAATGCCCTGGCTCACCCCGAAGTAACGGCCCAAATCGGGATTCACCTCGGTGAACTCGGCCCCGGCGACTGCACGGCGACCCGCATCGAAAACGATGCTTTCCGGGCCGATCACGATAATGCTGTCCCTGCCCAGTGCGCGAACCCGCCCCAGGCTGTCCGCGCGAACGATGACCCGCTGCAAGCGCTGTCGTACGCTGTCCGAGCGAAACTGACGATCAAGGCGGCGGAAAAGGGTATCGGCGGAGCGGACCTGATCGAGGACGAGGGCTTCCAACGAGTCCACGCGAATGATGAGGTTGTCACCCCCGCGCCGAAGGGTAATCGCACTCGGGGCGCGCCGGGCGGCCACCACCACGACATTCTGCTCCTGCCGTCCACGCCGGGTACGGAGTCGGACGGTGTCACCCGGTGTGAGCTGGAGTGCCTGGATGCCGGCGCGCCTCGCAGGCTGCCCGTTAACCCGCAGGATGCGGTCACCACGCTGCAGCCCGGCGCGGCCGGCAGGAGAGTTGGGACACACTTCCTTGACCTCCACCCCGCTCCGTCGCTCCTGCTCCGCCGTGTGCTCCGCGTTCATGGCGATCCCGATCCACCCGCGGGGAGCCACCACCCGCGTGGGGCGGGGCACACGCTCCTGTGCATCCAGCTGCGGAGCAACCGCTAAAGAGCTGGCCAGGAGCAAACCAAAGACAAAGACACGCTTCATAGATTGATCTTCCTCAAAACCAGGGTTGTTCATTTGTGGCCCGCGCGTACTGACGCAGCGTCGCATCGCGCTGGGAGACCGCCGCCAAATGGTAGCCGTTGATCACCGGATCGGCCGGGGCCTGCCGTAACCCTTCCTGAGTGGTGAGCACGATGGTCTCCAAGGTAGCCAGCCGGGACGCAGGGTTGGGTGTTTCCGGAATACCCGCCAGCTCCGCATGTCGAGCGAGCGCCGCGCGGTAAATGGCTTCCGCCTGCCGCAGCTCCTCGCTGGCATTCACCGGAGCCGCTGGCGGCGCAGCGGGCTCGTTCACAGCCGTCAGCGCCGCGGCGTCGCCGCCCCGGAGAGCAGCGCCGGTGACGCCACCCAGGAAGAAAAGGAGCAGCCCCGCCGCGACTCGCGGGCCCGCCGTGTCAAACCACCGGGTGCGGGGCGCCGTGCGAACAAGCCCCTCCGCGCGCAGCCGGACTTCCAGTCCGCCCCAGGCGCCCGCCGGCAGGTCCAACTCCGGCATCTCGGCGAGCGCGTGGGTTTGCACGCGGAGCGCTTCCAGCTCCTCCTGACAATCCGTGCAGGTCGCTAGATGCGCGGCCTCTTCAGATGCAGCTCGCTCGTCCACCAGGCGGGCCAGTGATTCCAGATTCAAATGACACATGTTTCCTCCCCTCGCATCGCTGATGCCCTTGACCCGAGCAATTCGCGCATCCGGGCGCGGGCCTTGAACAGTTGACTCTTGCACGTTCCCGGCGCGATGCCGAGCATCCCACCGATCTCCTCGTGTGTGTACCCTTCGACATCGTGCAGCACCAGCACCCGGTGCATCCCCTCCGGAAGCTGCATCAGCGCCCCCTCCAGCCGGGCTGCGAGTACCACGCCGCTTCGTGGTGCGCCCGCAAGCATCTCCTCCGGCAGTGGCGCTTCGTGGCTCTCCTTGCGATGCCACCGGCGTCGTCCAGTCAAGGCACAGTTGACCGCTATCCGGTGGAGCCAGGTGGCGAAGCCGGAATCGCCCCGAAAGGTGGGGAGCCCCCGGATGGCCTGCACCCAGCTTTCCTGCGCCCAGTCTTCCGCTTCGGCATCGTTGCCCGCGAGGCGACGAAGTAGCGTGTACACACGCGGCGCATGCTGCCGGTACAGCGTGGCGATCGCGGTGTTGTCTCCCTGCCGCGCCCGCCGTAGAAGTTCGCGTTCGATCATCTGGGCCGCTCCAACGTGACCGGATGCACTCGTTTGAATTAGATGCCGGGGGACGCGTCAGGGTTGCCTGGCTCGCCCCTCGCAGCAACAAAGAACCGCCGCGCCGGGAAGTAGATCCTCGGCGCGGCGGCATCATCCCGGCGTTGGAGCTACACCACCAGGTTGACCAGCCGATCCGGAACGAAGATCGCCTTGCGAAGCGGCTTGCCGTCCAGGAACCGCTGCACGTGTGGGTCAGCCAGTGCGGCGTCACGGGCCTCGACTTCTCCGATACCACGAGCCAGCGGCATCCGGGCGCGGAGCTTTCCGTTCACCTGGACCACGAACTCCACCGTATCGGCCACCGCTTTGGCCGGGTCGTAGCCGGGCCAGTTTGCCGCAGCGAAAATGGAGTCCTTCGTGACCCAGTCGAACCCAGCTCCTCGGCCAGGTGGGGCGCGAAAGGCGCTACCAACGGGACGAGCGGCAGCACGGCTTCTCGCTCAGGGATGCGGCCTCCGGCGCGTACCGCGTTCAGGTACTCCATGAGCGCGGCGATCGCCGTGTTGTAGGAGAGCGCTTCCGCGTCCTCGGTAACCTTCTGAATGGTGGCGTGCAGCTTCTGCTCGATGCCGGCATCGAGCGGGCGCTCCTCCTTGGAGAGCACACTGTCCCACAGGCGGCTCAGGAAGTTGTAGGGCCCGGTGATGCCCGCGTCGCGGAAGTCACCCCCTTCCTGGTAGGGCCCCAGGAACATCAGGTACATCCGGAAGGTATCCGCGCCCCACTCCTCGATGTAATCATCGGGGACCACCACGTTGCCGCGCGACTTGGACATCTTGGAGCCGTCCTTGATGATCAATCCGTGCGCACGGAAGCGGGTGAAGGGCTCCTCGAAGTCCACATGACCCATCTCCTTGAGGGCCATGGTGATGAAGCGTGCATAGCAGGTGGAGTACGGCGTGCTCGTTGCCACCGATGTACGAGTCCACCGGAAGCCACCGCCCGGTCATCTCCGGATCGAACGGGACCTTCTCATCACCTGCGGAGGGTAGCGCAGAAAGTACCACGCCGAGTCCAGGAAGGTGTCGGACACGTCGGTTTCACGGCGCGCCTGCCCGCCACACTGCGGGCACCCGGTGATGTACCATTCCTCGTGGCGCGCCAGCGGACTGATCCCCGAGGCATCCGGTTTGAAGTCCGGAATGTCGGGCAGGATCACCGGGAGCTGATCCTCCGGCACCGGCACCGTGCCGCACTCGTCGCAGCACAGGATGGGAATGGGCGGTCCCCAGTAACGCTGCCGTGAGATGCACCAGTCGTGCAGCCGGTAGTTGGTCCTGCGGGTCGCCGAACTGGTCTGGGCGAGCTGGCTGGTGATGGCCCACTTCGCCGTGCGCCAGTCCAGCCCGTTGAAGCGCCCGGAATTCACCAGCGCGCCCTCGCCGGTGTACGCTTCGTTCAGCGGCGTGTCGGCATTCTCGCCCGCGCCGCGATCACGCGCCGGATCGTCAGGCCCATCTTGCGCGCGAACTCGAAGTCACGCTCGTCGTGGCCGGCACCGCCATGATCGCGCCGGTGCCGTACTCCATCAGCACGTAGTCGGCGATCCAGACCGGGATCTCCTCCCCGTTGATGGGGTTGATGGCCCGCGCGCCGGTATCCACACCGGTTTTTCCCTGTCCCCGATGCGGCGACTCACCAGGATCGGTCGCGGCCACCCGCTCCCGACAGGCATCCACTGCCGCGCGTTGCTCCGGGAGTGGTGATCTGGTCCACCAGCGGATGCTCGGGGGCGAGCACCATGTACGTGGCACCAAAGAGCGTGTCCGGACGGGTGGTGAACACCCGGATCGCATGCGGCTGCTTGTGAAGCAGGTGGGTTCGTGCCGGTCCTCGGACGCCTTGCCGCGGGCCACGGGGAATACGATCTCGGCCCCTTCGCTCCGGCCGATCCAGTTTTCCTGCGCCTTCTTGGTGGTTTCGGACCAGTCCAGCGTGGCCAGATTGTCGAGCAGCCGCCCCGCGTACTGGGTGATGCGAAAGAACCACTGCGACAGAACGCGCTGCTCCACGGGCGTGCCGCACCGCTCGCACTCGCCGCCTACCACCTGCTCGTTGGAAAGCACTGTGTTGCACGATGGGCACCAGTTGACCGGCGCTTCTTTCTTGACCGCGAGCCCCGCCTTGTACAGCTGGAAAAAGATCCACTGGGTCCACCGGTAGTATTCCGGCTGGGTGGTATCCACCGTGTGGTTCCAGTCGTACATCAAGCCGACACGGCGCAGCTGGCGGGTGAAGCGCTCCACGTTGCGCGGGATCAGCTCCATGGGATGGATCCCCTGCTTCAGCGCGAAGTTCTCGAGTGGATGCCGAACGCGTCGAAGCCGATCGGCTCGAAGACGTCGAAGCCTCGCAGGCGCTTGTACCGGCCGAAGATGTCCGCGCCGGCGAAGGCGTAGATGTTCCCGACGTGCAGGCCCCTCCGCGGAGGGTATGGGGAACATCATCAGGTTGTAGAATGGACGCTCCGCGCGCCGAAGCTCGTCCCGGGTGAAGCCATTGGTCCCCTGCTCTTCCCATCGCTGCTGCCAGCGGCGCTCCACCTCGGCGGGGAAGTATGTGTCGGTCGTGTGTGTAGTTTGGCTCATAGCAGTGAAAGTTGTCCCTTCCCCCTGGAAGATACAACCCCGTGAAATGTCTCCGGCTAGGTAGCGGTCGCGGAGATCAGCTTCTCCACCTCGGCATACGGATCACGCGAACCCCTGGCTACTCTAACGATCTCCGCAATGGTGTGCTGCAGGTTGCCCCCGTAGCGCTGGAACACGCGCTCAAACAAATCCAGGCGCTGATAGTAAAGCCGCCGGGAGATCAGGGTCGCATTGTTGAGGGGCAGGCGCTCGAAGCTCCCCACTCCCCTGCCGCGGAAGCGGGGGCGTATCCCTTCCGCGAAGAGCCGTCGGGCACGTGCGAAAACTTCTTCGCGTGCCGCGAGCTTGCCTTGCCGGTCGAGATCCCTGCGAGCGTACAAGGCTTCCAGCTCCCCCACCACCTGGCTCAGGAAGCCGCCGAAGAGCATCTCGTCGTGCCACTCGTTCCGCGCCTGCTCGCACAGCCGCGCATCGCGTGCACAAAAGAACTGGATGGCTCCCCGCCCACCCACGAAGTTCGCCAGGCTTTCGTTGAATGCCGCCTGTCCTGGGACGTAGAGCGTGTTGTGGAAAAGCTCGTGGATCACGGTGTTGGCAAGACTCACACTGTCGTAGCGCAGCAGCGGTGACACCAGAGGATCGTTGAACCAGCCCAGGGTGCTGAACGCCGACGTCGGGCGAAGGTAGGTATCCAGCCCACGTTGCTCCAGCTTGGCAATTTCTCGCCGGGCTTTTTCTTCGCTGAAGAAGCCCTTGTACGGAACGCGCCCGACGATTGGGAACCACCAGGTATGCGGCGCAAAGCGGTCCCGGTGTGCCGCCGACAGCACCAGCGCGAGCGTATCCGAGTCCAGCTGCGAGAAGGTGGTGTAGCTGTCGCCCACATCCAGCTTCAACTCGCGCTGGGCGAATCCACGGGCTTCGAGCACCAGGGCGAGCTTGGCGCGCTGCGCAGGCGGCGTGCGCGGGTCCGCTACCATACGGGTGATCGGCTGGCGTCGCCGCAGGATCTTGGCCTCCTCGTACCCGGCCCGGAGCACATAGCCGGGAGAGCAGGCTCCGGTGAGCAACACCACCAGGAGCAGTGTGAAGCGTTTCATCGCATGCCAGTCGGGTCACGCGCGACCAACACCGGCTGCCAGCCGCGCACCGAATTGATCCGATAAACCCCCTCCGCACGCTGGAGGTCCTCCGGGCGAAGAACGCGCTCCCGCAACTCGTCACGCCGGAGCAGATCCTCCCGGAGCACACCGGGAAGCAGCCCAACATCGGGCGGCGGCGTCCACGCACTCCCATCGAGCACCACGACCAGGTTGCCGATCGTGAACTCCGTGAGCTCCCCGCGCTCGTTCACCAGCAGCACGTCGTCGCACTCGGGACAAGCAGCGGCCCGTGACTCGTACACCTCCCGCCGTGTCGTCTTGTGGTAAAGAAACAAATCGGAGCTGGCCACCGGTGGGTCTACAATCTTCACACGCAGCGGCTCACGTGAAGAAGGGAGTGGGCTTTGCTCGGTCTGGATTGCTCCATCCTGGTCAACCAGCAGGCGAATCTTGCAGAGCCCGGTGCCGGATTCAGTCGCGGCACTCGCGAGCGCGGAACGTAGCTGCACGGGATCGCATGGAAATCCGAAATACTCGGCCGATGCAATGATTCGCGCCAGGTGCGCTTCAAGCAGAAAAAATCCGGTGCCGACCTCGTAGCGCAGCGTTTCGAGAAGTTGAAACCCATGGGGCCGCACCTGGGTGAACGCAGCCTTGGCAAAGCACTCCCGGTACTCGTCCTCTGGATCAGAGTCATAGGTGATGCCGCTACCGACTCCCAGCTCTGCCTGGCCGCTTCCCCGGTGCAGAACCAGCGTGCGGATCGCCACGCTGAACACCGCCTCCCCGGGCGATATCCAGCCGATAGCACCGGTGTACACGCCGCGCGGCTCAGCCTCCAGCTCCCGAATGATCTGCATTGTGCGGACTTTGGGTGCGCCCGTTACCGAGCCGCATGGAAAGAGCGCACCGAATACGTCGCGCAGCGTGGTGCCGACTCGGGTACGAGCCCGGATCGCGGACGTCATCTGATGTACCGTTGGAAAACGTTCGACCGTGAACAGCTTCGGCACCTCCATGCTTCCCCACTCCGCGATCCGGCCTGCGTCGTTGCGTAGGAGGTCCACGATCATGAGGTTTTCGGCGCGGTCCTTGGACGAGGTGCGCAGCTCTTCAGCCAGCGCCCGGTCCTCCGCTGACCAGCGGCCGCGTGGCCGCGTGCCCTTCATCGGGCGAAGCTCCAGCGCCGTGCCGTCCCAGCGAAAAAACAATTCCGGGGACGCGGACAGTATGCTCCAGGAACCTAACCGCAGATACGCGCAGTATGCTGCCTGCTGCGCGCGGCAAAGGTCAGCGTACAGTGCGAGGTCGTCGCCCCCAAAGGGAGCCCGAAGCCGAAAAGTGTGGTTTACCTGATAGGTGTCGCCCGCGCGGATCCAGTCGCGGATCTGACCGATCTGGCGATCGTACTCTGCTGCGCTGACCGAGGGCGTCCAGGCTCCAAGCTGATAGCTGCCAGCCCGCGGCAGTGGGTCCACTGGAACGCGCTCAGCAAACAGCGCGAACCACAGGAGCGGCAGCTCCGGTATGGCCCGGTGCGTAACCAGGGCGGGGTCCCAGGTGGGAGCAGCCTCGTAGGCTACGTAGCCCGCGGCGTGCAGCCCCTTTGCCACCGCTCGCTCGACTTGTTGGAGAGCCGGGACTACCTGCTCCGGGGAGCAAGCTTCAACAACCTCCCGCACCCCGGCAAACCGGAACGAGCGCCCGCCCGGAGGCGCGTCGAACCGGACGTAGGGCTCAAACTTCAACCGGGACAGGCTCGGGAGGCATGGGGCGGGGGTGAGTCATCGCCTCGGGAGCGAGGATCTCGTTCAAGCGCTCACGCGTCAGCCAGCCCTTTTCGTGGACCAGCTCGTACACTCCGCGGCCGGTCTGGAGCGCTTCTTTGGCCACTGCAGACGCTCGCTCGTAGCCGATAAAGGGCACCAGGGCCGTCACCACACCGATCGAGTTGTGCACCATCTGCAGCATCCGCTCGCGGTTCGCGGTAATACCAAGCACGCAGCGCTCGCGGAGCACGACCGCGCCACGCGTGAGCATGTCCATGGACTGGAAGAGGTTGAACCCCATCACCGGCTCGAAAACGTTTAGCTGAAGCTGCCCGGCCTCGGCGGCGAGGGTGAGGGTAAGATCGTTGCCGATCACCTGATAGCAGATCTGGTTTACGACCTCCGGGATCACCGGGTTCACCTTTCCGGGCATGATCGAGGAGCCGGGCTGCATCGCGGGCAGGTTGATCTCGCTGAAGCCGGTGCGGGGACCGGAGGAGAGCAGCCGCAGGTCGTTGCAGATCTTGGACAGCTTCACGGCCACCCGCTTCAAGATCCCGGAAAGCTGCACGAAGACGCCGGTATCCTGGGTCGCCTCAACCAGGTCGGGAGCCGTCACCAGAGAAAGACCGGTGATCTCCGACAGCTTTTCACGGACCAGATCGGCGTAGCGCGGCGCGGTGTTGATGCCCGTGCCGATGGCGGTGGCTCCCATGTTGATCTCGCGAATCAGCGCCGCGGCCTCCAGCAGCCGGTCGATGTCTTCCCCGATGGTAACCGCGAAGGCGGTGAACTCCTGCCCGAGCGTCATCGGCACCGCGTCCTGCAGCTGGGTACGCCCCATCTTGAGCGCGTCCGCGAACTCCCGCCCCTTCTGCGCGAATGCGTCCCGCAGCTCGCCGAGTGCGCGGACCAGATCCTGTAGGGCCGAGTGGGCGGCGAGCTTCACCGCGGTCGGGTAAACGTCGTTGGTGGACTGCGACAGGTTTACGTGGTCGTTGGGGCTGACCCGGTGGTACTCACCCTTGCGGCGGCCGAGCAGCTCCAGCGCCCGGTTGGCGATCACCTCGTTGGCGTTCATGTTGGTGGAGGTGCCCGCCCCACCCTGGATCACGTCCACCACGAACCATTCGTGCAGCCGCCCCTCCAGGATTTCCTGGGTGGCGCGTACGATGGCGTCTGCAACGTCGTCGGGAAGCAGACCCAGCTCGTGGTTGGCCTGCGCGGCGGCCTGTTTCACGGCCGCCAGCGCAGAGATCAGGTGCGGGTACTGCCCGATGGGGATGCCCGTGATCGGAAAATTTTCAGTCGCCCGCAGCGTCTGGACGCCGTAGTACAGATCGGTGCTGAGCGCGCGTTCGCCGAGCAGGTCGTGCTCCATGCGCAGCTCGCCGGACAGGTACCCCACCCCCCGGCCTGAAAGGCGGGTGTTGGCATGGCGCAGCCGGCTGGCGATCACCTGGGCCGCTGCCATCGCCAGCTTTCCATAAAGCAGCGGATGTGTCTTGGCGATCTCCTTGGTGAGTTCGCGGTCGATCTCCAGCACCTCCGCCTCCTCCGTCACCACACCGGAGGTGGAGTGCGGGTACTCGTCAAGCAGGGTGGTTTCGCCGAACGATTCGCCGGGTACGAGGACGTGCAGGATTTCCGGACGGCCGCTCAGCCCCTTGACGATCTCTACCCGCCCGCTGAGCAGCACGCCGAAGGAGCGGCGCGGCTGGCTTTCCCTGAAGACGTAGCTGCCGACCGGATAGCGCCGAATCTGCGAGCGACGCCCGAGGATCTCGATCTCCTCGCCGTCCAGGGTGCGAACTACCGGGTGGTCCCGCAGGACTGGTGGCAAACGTGGGCTCATGCGCACAACGTTAGGATAACGCCCATCCGGGAACAAGCCATGTGTCGCGATTGCTCCAGCTAGCGCGGCTTGGTTCCGGCTCTTCGTTTCAGTTCCTCCAGCTTACGCTCCACCTCGCCCGCCGCGTCCCTGCGCCGGGCCTGGTCGTCGATCTGCTCCGCAAAGCGGTCGAAGGCGTCTTCCAGTCCCGCCATCTCCCGTTCGGCACGACCGTGCGCACCCGCGCGGCGCAGCTCGGCCAGCAATGCGAAGCGACGAGCGTCGGCCTGCCGATAACGCTCCGCCATCTCGTCGGCTTCACGGGTTCTGAGCTGCAGCTCAGCCTCGGCCGCACGCACCTTGGCCTCCAGCACCCCTACCGCTTCCCGGTGCCGCGTGGCGAACTCTTCGGCTACTCGGGTGGTTTCTTCATCCGCGATCTTTGCTGCCATGTCTCGCCGGCGAACGCAGTCGGCCAGCCGCTGCTGCTCCCGTGCCAGCTCTGTCCGTGCGCCCGCCGCAGCCTGTTTCAGCTCGGAGACCAGCGTCCGAGCATCCACCATCTCCCTGCGCATGCCGCCGAGCAGCTCCGCAATCTGGTCCTCCGGGTCGCGCCGCCCCGCCTCTGCCTTGAAGCGATCCAGCGCTCGGTGGAGCAGCGCTCCGAGATCCTTGAGCATACGTTTTGCTTTGAGGTATAGGGAAGAAGCCGCGTCCGCTACAGGAAATCAATGCCCCACTCTGAAGCCGGGTCACAGAACTCGGCATCGATGCGTAGAAGATTTGTCGCGTGAGGAGCAAAATCCTTTACTCACGGCGACTTCTGGATTCCCGAAGACGAGCGGGAAATCTACAAGGTTGCGCTGCGGACACTCAACGAAGCAGGGATACCTTACGTTGTGGCGGGGGCCTACGCCATTTACGAGCACACCGGAATCTACCGGCAAACCAAGGATCTGGACATTTTCCTGCAGCCGGAGTACATCATCGCGGCTGCCCGCGTGCTTTCCGAAGCCGGATTCAAGACCCGCCTGGAGCAGTCGCACTGGCTCGCCAAGGCGAAACGCGACCCGTTCTTCGTGGACCTGATCTACGGCATGGGCAACGGACTCGCACTGATCGATCCGGACTGGCACGCTCACGGGTCAAACGCGGTACTGGCCGCGACTCCGGTGCGAGTGGCTCCCCCGAGGAATTGATCTGGCATCGGCTCTTCATCAGCGAGCGGCACCGGCACGACATGGCCGACATCCTTCACCTGATCCAGTGCAGGGGTCACCTGCTCGATTGGGACCGACTGGTGCGCAAAACGGACGTGCATTGGCCGCTTCTGCTTGCTCAACTGCAAACCTTTCGCTACGTCTACCCCGGATTGACGGACCGCATTCCCGACCGGATCATGCGTGAACTGCTGAATCGTTCGCTCGCGGAGCTTGATGCCGACCATGCGCCGACGCCGGAGGAGCAGCGGCTTACACGGGGCACCTTGGTTTCCCGCTTTTCATTCGCCATCGACGTGAACGAGTGGGGATTTCGGGACCTGCGGGACGAAATGCGGACAGAGATGCAGCAGACGCCCATCATTCAGGAGATCACGGCGAGCGAGGCATGGGACGAACGCGCGGCACGGGAGGACGCAGGGCCGGTGGAGACCGAGGCGTGAGGCGTCGGCGCGCCGAGGATCCGCCGCGCTCGAGCGTACGCATCGCGGCGGTGGGTGACTTCCACTGCGGTGAAGGCGACGCGGGCAAGTACCGGGATCGCTTTGCCCGGGCCAACGGCGAGGCCGACGTGCTCGTGCTGGCAGGGGATCTGACCAATCTGGGTACACCGGGGGAGATGCGCGTCGCAGTCGAGGAATTGCGCGACGTGGAGATCCCCATCGTCGCGGTGCTCGGCAACCATGACCATGAGACCGGGCACGTGGAGGAGGTGAGCGACATTCTGTGCGAGGCCGGCGTGCACCTGTTGAACGGCGATGGATGGACGCTGGACGACCAGGTGGGATTCGTCGGCATCAAGGGGTTTGTCGGCGGCTTCGGGCGGTATGCGCTCACCGCCTTTGGCGAGGCAGGCCTCAAAGAGCTGGTTGGCAACGCCGTGGAAGATGTGAAGAAGCTCGAAGGCAGCCTGAGCCATATGGAGACCCCGGTACGCATCGCGGTCCTCCACTACGCGCCGATCGCCGCCACCGTGATGGGGGAGCCAGAGCAGATCTGGGCGTTCCTGGGAACCGACCGCCTCGCGGAACCGCTGGATCGCTACGAGGTGGCCGCGTGCTTTCACGGCCACGCGCACATTGGTGCGTTCGAGGGGCGTACGCCGGGTGGGTGCCCGGTTTTCAACGTATCGCTACCGGTGCTCAGCAAGCACGGCATCCGCGACATGTACTATCTGCACGAGGTGCCGATTCCGGCTCCCACTGAACTGGCGGCTAGCTCCGCTTCTCCAGAAAGCGCATGAGCGCGGCTTCCTCCGCGTAAAACTGCGCGGGCGATTCCGCCGGGCGGGGTGCCTGCCGCATGCCGGGCATGATGGTTTCCCCAGTCAGGTAGTGATCGAGGACAGCAGGGTGGATGTACGCGCTCCGGCAGACCGCGGGTGTGTTTCCCAATTCCGTCGACACGAGTTTGCAAGCGAGAACCAGGTTTTTCTTCGCCTCGCTTTCGGAGCGAGCGGGTCCCAGGTCAGCGAGAATGGTGGCCGCCCGCACGGTCCCGCCCCACGTACGAATGTCCTTGGAAGTGTAACGCTCGCCCAGGATCTCCTGAAGGTACTGGTTGACGTCCGCGGACGTGACGTTCTTCCAGCCGCCGTTGCCATCCTGGTACCGGAAGAGTCGGCGGCCGGGAGCCTTGAGCAATTCTTGTAGGATTTCTACCAGCGGCGTTTCGGCTACCACCTGGCGCTGGTCGATGGATTTTTTGCCCACATAGCTGAAGTGCAGGTCGCTGCCCTCGATGCGGAGATGCCGCTTGTGCAGGGTGGTGATCCCAAAGGTCTTGTTGGCAACCGCGTATCGTTCGCTTCCCACCCGGAAGAAGCCTCGGACCATCAGGCGCACGATGGTGGCCAGCACCCGTTCGCGCGCCAGTCCCGGGGCCTTCAGGTGTTGATCGGTCACCTCCCGGAGCTGCGGAAGGGCCCGCGCGAAGGCCATCAGCTTGCGGAACTTGCGTCGCTGGCCGCGCACCACGAACTCCGAATGGTACAGGTACTGCTTGCGCCCTGCCGCATCGATCCCCGTCGCCTGCACCTTATCGGCCGGCCGCGGGGAAATTTCCACGTCGGTCCATGCAGGGGGTATGCGCAGCCGCGCAATCCGCGCGAGCGCCGCTTCGCTCCGGAGCGGGGAGCCATCGGCCCGCACGTAGCTGAAGCCGGACTGCGGCGTACCAGCGCGCCGCCACACCGCACGTGTTTTGCTCATGGGCGCCGTGCAGTACCGCACCCCCGGTATTCAGTTCCGCTCCCGGAACGGGTCACGGGGGCAGCCGAATCAGGCCCCGCTCCGCCGCGGCTTCCACAGGCTTGGGAACTGGGTAGTAGGGGTCTCCAATTCGCGCGGCGAGCCCGGCCATGCTGTCAGCAAGGAAGTTGTAGCGCTCGGTGGCGGTGTGGTTGCGATCCACCACCTGCTGATACTCCCTGAGTCGCTTGTTCCGCTCCGTCACCTTGTCATTGTAGCGGAGCAGGTCTTCGCGGTACGCGCCGTACACCTCGCCCGGGAGTGCGCCACCCGTGGCATACCGGCCGTAGCGATTCACCGTTCGGCGACTCTCCCTCAGTTTCCGGTCCGTGCTTTCGATTTCCACACGCAGGCTGTCCGCCCGTGCGCGCGTGGTAACCACCTCGACGCCGGCGTCAATCAGGCGCTCGCGCATCGCGGTGAGCGTCACACGCTCCTCCTGGTACGCATAGTACCGGAAGATCTGCTGACCCAGCTTCAGCGCGATCACCGCGGCAAGGACGATCAAGAGCGGGCGCATGTGAGGAAGAATGCTGCCGCGGGCATCACGACGCAACCTGGCACAGATGCTGCTTAGCAAGATAACCTATTGCAAAGAAATAACTTCCTGGTTAGTTTACTTGTACACCGGGACTCAAGCTTAGGAGGATCTAGCGTATGCAGCCCAACCGACGTCACGCTGTTGCCCCTTGGGAGCGCCGAACCAGCGCCCCTAACCACCCCGTAGGCCGGGCACGTCGCCGCTGGCCGCGGGCATATGATGGGGGAGCCCCGCCGCCAAGCAACCCGCGCTATCGGCGGAGCTTTGATGGGGGCGAGCCACGCCGGACTTCGGCTATGCAGCGCTTCCGGCAGAGCCCCCTGCGCCACGGAATGCTGGCTCTGGGCGTCGCTGGTGCCGCCGCTCCGATCGCGATGCACCGGTACCAGACCAACATCCAGCGAACCGACCCGTCGCACGAGCGAGTGTCGCTGATCCCTGGTCCGAAGCCGGTCACCGAGCGGACGGTGTCCCGGGTGTGGCGGGCGGCGGATGCGCAGCGCACCGTGGCGTCCAGATCGGCGGCTGATGCACAGGCGGAACGGGACCAGAAGATCCAGGAGAACATCCAGAAGTACAGCAGCTACGACATCCCGCGCGACCTGGCCGAGCAGATCTACGACATCGCCAAGGAAGCCAACATCGACGTGGACATGGCGTTCGGCCTGGTGCGCACCGAGAGCGCGTTCAAGAACTCGGCGACCAGTCATGTTGGCGCGATGGGATTGACGCAGCTGATGCCGCGGACCGCAGCGTGGCTGCAGCCGGGTACGACAAAGTCGGACCTGCGCGACTCCAAGACTAACCTGGAGCTCGGGTTCCACTACCTCCGGGACCTGATCGACAAGTACGATGGCGACCAGGAGCTGGCGCTGCTGGCGTACAACCGTGGCCCGGGTACGGTGGACCGGGTGCTGCAGAAGGGTGGCAATCCGGACAATGGCTACCCGGACATGGTCCTTCGGGGCGCTACCCCCCGGCACTAAAGCAATGCCCCTGGTGTCCGCGGGCTCCGAGGCTTTCGAGCTTCGGAGCCCGCTTGCGTTGGTATGTGCCGTGAATGCCGAGGCCGCGCCGATTCTGGAGATGCTGGGCGGCTCGCCCACCGGGGAGCTGGACGGCGTACCGGTACGCCTGCTGACAACCGGAATGGGCAAAACCAACGCTGCGCACGGTTTGACGGCGCTGCTGGAGCGCGAATCAGTGCGCGGCGTGGTCAGTTTCGGGGTAGCGGGAGCGTACATCGACTCCGGACTGGGGGTGGGCGACACCGCCCTTGCTTCCCTGGCGGTGTACGGGGACGAGGGAGTGCAAACCCCGGCCGGCTGGATCGGCACGGACGGAATCGGTATTCCTCTCCTGCACCACCCAGAGCAGCCGCGCTTCAATGCGTTTCCACTGGATGCCACCCGAGTGGCTGCCGCGGAGCGTAGCCTGGCAGCCGCGGGAATTGCCGTGCGTACAGGACCGTTCGTCACAGTCTCCTGCTGCGCCGGTACAGCCGAGCTTGGAGCCGAACGCGCCCAGCGCTTCGCGGGCGTGTGCGAAGACATGGAGAGCGCCGCCCTGGCCCACGTTTGCGCCCTCCGTGAAGTTCCCTTCCTCGCGGTGCGAGGGATCAGCAACCTGGTGGAAGATCGTGACCTGAGCCGCTGGCGGCTGGCGGAGGCCCTTGAGGCGGCCTGTCGGGCCGTCCGGGTGCTGGTCCGTAGCGGGGCCGCATGATGCAGACGCTTTCCCTGGGCTTTTCACCCTGCCCGAACGACACCTTCATCTTCGATGCGCTGGTGAATGGCCGGACCCACGCAGAAGGGCTCGCGTTCGCCGAGCGGCTGGAGGACGTGGAAACGCTGAACAGCCTGGCGGCTGCGGGAGAGCTGCAGGTCAGCAAGGTGTCCTACGGGGCACTGCCGGGATTGCTGGGAGAATATGTGCTCCTCCGCAGTGGTGGCGCCCTGGGACGGGGCTGCGGGCCGCTGCTGGTGGCGCGCGAGCCGCGCGACCTCCGGGGAGCGCGCATTGCCATTCCGGGCGAGCGCACCACCGCCAATCTACTACTCCGGCTCTGGGATCCCGAGATCCCGCCGGGCATCCCCATGACGTACAGCGAGATCATGCCCGCGGTGGCGCGCGGCGAAGTTGACGCCGGCCTGATCATCCACGAATCGCGCTTCACCTACCGGGAGCACGAGCTGATCCAGCTGGTGGACCTGGGTGAGTGGTGGGAGCGGGAAAGCGGGCTGCCGATCCCGCTCGGCGGCATTGTCGCGCGACGTTCGCTCGGCCCCGAAACGATCGCTCAGGTGGAGCGCGCGATCCGCCGTTCAGTGGAGTATGCGTTCGAGCATCCGAATGCAGCCCGCGCGTACGTGAGCGCCCATGCGCAGGAGATGGACCCCACCGTGATGCGCGCCCATATCGAGCTGTACGTCAACCAGTACTCGCTGGAGCTTGGCGACCAAGGCGAACAGGCGGTCCGTGCCCTTTTCGCCCAGGCGCAACGTGCGGGTGTGCTCGGGGAGTGGGATGCTCCCCGGTTCAATCGTCTTTGGCCCGTCGCACCGTAGCCGCGATCCCCTTGATCCGGGAGCGGCTCAATGCCCGGATCACATCGTCCGCAGCGGATTCGGGGACTTCGACCAGCGTAAACTGATCCGCGATCTCGATCGCGCCGATGCTGTTTCCCGCAAGCCCCGCTTCCCCCGCGATGGCCCCCACGATGTCCCCGGGGCGTACTCCCCGCCTCCGGCCCAGGCTGATGAACAGGCGGGTCATGTTCCCCGCCCCGGCGAGGACCCTCGATGCGGTCCCGACGCCCGCGAGGTCCGCGGTTCTCGTGGCCATCGTAGCTCCCTCGCTCCCGCGGCTCGAACTGCGGGATGTCCGCGGCCTCGTCCGGCTCTTCGCCGCGGGTCGCGTCGGCAGCCAGCTTGGCGGCGGCGGCGGCGACGTCCAGCACGTCCCACTGCTCCGTCGGGGGGCGACGGCGTCGCGGTACACGTCGAACTCGTCCTCGACGAGCGTTTCGTGAATCGCGGTGCGGAGCAGCTCCAGGCGGCGCGTGCGCAGGTCGGCGATGGTAGGGATGCGTGCATTCTCGATCTTTTGCCGCACCAGGCGCTCGATGGCCCGCAGCAGGCCGTGCTCCCGTGGCTGCACCAGTGTGATCGCGGTTCCTTCACGCCCCGCACGCCCGGTGCGCCCGATCCGATGGACGTACACCTCGGGCGTTTGCGGGATGTCGTAGTTGATCACGTGGCTGACGTGCTCCACGTCCAGCCCGCGCGCGGCCACGTCGGTAGCGATCAGCAGGTCGGCGGTGCCGTCCCGGAAGCGCTTCATTACCCGGTCCCGCTGTGTCTGGTTCAGGCCTCCGTGCAGCGCCGGGGCGATACCCGCGCACCCCAGGCTTTCCGTCAACTCGTCCACCTCCACGCGGGTGCGGCAAAACACGATTGCCGAGGCCGGCGCTTCCAGATCCAGAACCCGACCGAGTGCCTCCAGCTTGTAGGGGCGCGCCACGGTGTATGCCACCTGACGCACGAGCGGCGTTTCCAGCTGCCGCGTTTGCACCATGATCCGCTCCGGGGAGCGCATGTGGCGCTCGGCCAGATCGGCGATGCGGGGCGGGAAGGTGGCGGAAAAGAGGGCGGTTTGCCGCTCCATGGGGGTTTCGGTCAGGATGGCTTCAATGTCCTCGATGAAGCCCATGTCCAGCATTTCATCGGCCTCGTCCAGCACCACGTAGCGCACCTTGCCCAGATCCAGGGTGCGACGGCGGATGTGGTCCAGCAGCCGCCCGGGGGTACCCACCACCACGTTTACACCCCGTCGCAACTCGCGAATCTGCCGGTCGATCGCCTGGCCACCGTACACGGCGAGCACGCTTACGCGGCGAGGTGCGCCGTAGCGATGTGCGGCCTCCGCCACCTGCACCGCAAGCTCGCGTGTGGGCGCCATGATCAGCGCCTGGACCGAGCGGTCCTGAGGGTCAATTCGTTCCACCAGGGGAAGCGCGAAGGCCGCGGTCTTGCCGGTACCCGTGGCAGCCCGGCCGATCACGTCGCGACCGGAGAGCAGCAGCGGGATCGCCTGCACCTGAATGGGGGTTGGCTCTTCGTAGCCGAGCGCGTCCAGCGCGCCGAGCACATCTTCGGAAAGGCCGAGGGAGGCGAAGGTGGCTGGAATTTCCTCATCCATTGGTTAGTATCCCACGGGTTCTACGTCCGGCTCGCGCGCGAACGCTCGGAATGCCTCCGCGGGATCGTCGTACCTTTCCAGCAATCCGCGAAGACGACGGAACGACAGGCGCAGGGTGCGCTCCCGGAGCAGCTCGTCCGCCCCGATCGCAGCGCCAAGCCACTCCGGCGCGTACTTGTCCGTGGTGGGCTGGACAGGTGCATTGCTCATCCCATCCAGCGGTGCGGCCACACCGAGACCGGAGTGCACCAGCTCGAAACCGAGCGCCGGGTCCAGCCGCTCTTCCCGGGCGATGTCGTAAAGCATGTCCGCGAGCTCCGGAGACATTCCGGCGGCGGCCGCATCGTTCATGACTTCGATGCGGCGACGCTCGTGCTCCGCCTTGGAAAGCACCTCCTCAGCGTGCTCGAGCAGCTCCGCCGACCCGAAATACGTGTCACCCCCCCGCCGCTGCCGCCGGCGCTCACGGTATGCATCCAGCGCCAGCACGGCGCGCTGTTCCCTTTCTTCCCAGTCGTCCCCTGTATCTGCCACACTTCCTCCCCGGTATTGAGTGCCCCCTTCCCGCGCAAGTGGCGGACCACCGCGCGCCGGGTGTGATCCTTGCGCGGGCGGGCGCGGCGGGCGCGATCTTTGCGACTCGATTATACCAGAACTGAAACAAGTGGAACTTGGGAAGCAGAGCACGAATACTATTCAGGGACGGCAACGAGCCCCGGGTGTTTGGCCGTGGATCTTCGGCCTGGTGATCTTCTCGGTTCTGTTGTGGATGCTCGTTGAATGGCTCGGTCCGCCCGAGCGAGCCAAGATGCACTCCGCCGGCGGGCGGATTTCGACAGTCGAATCACCAGGAGCCTACCATGTTTAGCCGCATCCACCGAACCCTGCGGATCGCGCTGGGGTTTGCCGTGCTCGCCGTTGCAAGCAGCCCGGGCGAGGCCCAGTACTTCGGGCGCAACAAGGTGCAGTACCAAACTTTCGACTTTCGAACGCTCCGAACGCCCAACTTCGATATCTACTTTTACCCGGAGGAGGAGGCCGCCGTCCGGGACGCCGCCCGCATGGCCGAGCGCTGGTACGCCCGCCTGTCGCGCATTCTGGATCACCGTTTCGAGCAGCGCCAGCCGATCGTCTTCTACGCGAGCAGCCCGGAATTCCAGCAAACGGTTACCACCCGGGGCGAGCTCGGGGAGGGCACCGAGGGCTTTACGGATGTGTTCAAGCAACGCATCGTGATGCCGTTCGCCTATACGTACGAGGGAACGGACCACGTGCTCGGGCACGAGATGGTCCACGCCTTCCAGTTTGACATCTCCGGGCTTGGTCGCGCCGGGGGCGGGCTGGAGCAGGCCGCGCGACGCTTCCAGGTTCCGCTCTGGTTTACCGAGGGCATGGCCGAGTATCTGTCCATCGGCCCCGTGGATCCGCACACCACCATGTGGCTGCGGGACGCCGCAATCACCGGTCAGATTCCCTCCGTTGAACGGATGACGCGCGATCCACGCGTCTTTCCCTATCGCTGGGGCCACGCCTTCTGGGCGTACGTCGGGGGGCGGTGGGGCGATGCCGTGATCGGGCAGATCTTGAAGCAGGTCGGCCAGGGCGTCCCGTATGAAGAAGCCTTTCAGCGCATCCTCAACGTTTCCCTGGAGGATCTATCGGAGGAGTGGCACACTGCGATTCGCCGTGCCTACCTGCCGCTGGTTGCGGACCGGTTGGAAGCGCGCGAAGCCGCGCGCCCGCTGATCACTCAGCGACGTGAGGGCGGCCGATTGAACCTGGGCCCGGCGATTTCGCCGGACGGCCGGCAGGTGGCGTACCTGTCCGAGCGTGGCTTCCTGGACGTCGAGCTGCACCTGGCCAACGCCGAGACCGGTGAATTCATCCGCACGCTGGTTCGAGGGACCGCATTCGACCCACACTTCAGCAGCCTGCGCTACATCTACTCGGCCGGAACCTGGTCACCCGACGGCAGGCAGCTTGCGTTTTCGGCACAGCGGGGTCCGGGAGACGTGCTGGTCACGCTGGACGTACAGAATGCCCGGATTCTGCGCGAATACCGCGTTCCGGGTGTCGGTGAGATCGGCAATCCCACCTGGTCGCCGGATGGGCGAACCATCGTGTTTTCGGGTTTGCGCGGCGGGATTTCGGACCTGTACGCGCTGGACCTTCGCACCGGGCAGGCACGCCCGCTGACGCGGGACCGCTTCGGCGACCTGCACCCCTCCTACTCTCCCGATGGCCGCACCATCGCCTTCGTAACGGAGCAGGGAACGGGTGCGGACGTGGCCGCGTTGCGTTTCAGCGGGTATCGCATCGCTCTGCTGGACGTGGCGAGCGGGCAGGTCCGCATGGCGCCGAGTATGCAGGGCACCCACAACATCAATCCCGAGTGGACGCGGGACGGACGGGGGCTCTTCTTCATCTCCAATCGCTTCGGCATCCCCAACGTTTTCCGGCTCGACCTCGCGTCCGGACAGTTGACGCGGGTCACCAACCTTTTCACCGGGGTGAGCGGGATCACGGACCTGAGCCCGGCCATCACCGCCGCGCGCAACTCAGACCGGCTGCTCTTCGCGGCGTACGAGCGCGGCGGGTACAACATTTATGCGCTGAGCGGCGCCCAGCAGCTCGCTGGCACCGCGATCACTCAGACGCAGATACTGGCGGTTGGGGATACCATCGCACCGGCTGCGGCCGTGCTTCCGCCGGTACCCCGCCCGCGGGAGCCGGCCTTTAACCGCGTGGCGACAGCGCTGGCGGACGCCCGGACCGGACTGCCGCGCGCCGACACAGTGTATCCGGCGGAGCCTTACCGGGCGCGGCTTGGCCTGGATTACCTTGGGCAGCCACAGGTAGGCGTGTCCAGCCGTGACGCCTTCGGGCGGGGTGGCGTGTACGGGGGCATCGCGGGAATCTTCAGCGACATTCTTGGCTATCACACACTTTTCGGAACCGTCCAGGCACAGGGGCAGCTGGATGAAATCGGTGGCAGCCTCGCGTACATCTACAGCAAGTACCGCTGGAACTACGGGGTTGTCGCATCCCGCATACCATACATTTACGGTGCGGTGGGCTTCGCCCGGGACCCGGATGCTGGCGGCGACCCGAACCGGGCCCTGTATCAGATCGCTCGCGCCCGGATTTTCGACAACAGTATTCAGGCTCTCGCCCAGTACCCGTTCTCCCGAGTCCAGCGTGTGGAGTTCACCGCAGGACCACGCCGGCTTTCACAGGACATTCAGTACGACGAAGTACCCATCCAGCAGGTAGGAGGTCAAATCTTGCAGGTGGGCGAATGGCGGCGGCGGACGGACGACCTGGGTAGCCTTAACCTGCTCGAAACGTCTGGGGCGCTGGTGTATGACAACTCCCTGTTCGGCTACACATCGCCCTTCGCCGGGCAGCGGTACCGCTTCGAGCTGAGCCCAACCTTTGGCAATCTGAATTACCTGCAGGTATTGGCAGACTACCGTCGCTACCAGCTGCTGCGCCCCATCACCCTTGCGGTGCAGGGACTCCACTTCGCGCGGCACGGCGCGGACGCCGAAGAACAAACCATCCTCACGCGCAATGTATACCTTGGCCACCCTAGCCTGGTGCGTGGCTATCAAGGTGTCTACAGCGACTGCGTGGCTGGAAGCCAGGACCTGCCCGGCCAGGATCGCGAACGCTCCTGCAACCTCTTAAATCAAATGTTCGGCAGCCGAATCGGCGTCGCCAAGGCGGAGCTCCGCTTCCCGCTGATCCGGCAGCTGGTGGTCGGCACCGGGATCGGGCTGCCACCGATCGAGGGGATCGCGTTCGCTGACGCCGGGGTGGCATGGGGGCGAGGTCAAACTCCGAGCTTCTTTGAGCGGGGAATCCTGCCGGACGAGACACGGCGGGGCTTGATCACCAGCGCCGGCGTAGGAGCCCGCGTCAACCTCTTCGGCTACTTCATCCTGGAGGTCGACTACCTGAGGGCCTTCGAGCTGCAGCGCGGATGGCGCTGGAATTTCGCCCTGCAGCCGGGGTTCTAACCCACTGGCTGCTCGGGAGCGGGAGGGGCGGCGACAGGCGATCCTTGCCTCCGCGGTGCGGGCATTCGCGGAGCATGGATTCTTCGCCGCCCGAATCAGTGACATCGCCGAGGGTGCGGGCGTAGCGGAAGGAACGATCTACCTGTACTTCGGTGGCAAGGACGACCTGCTGCTTACCGCCTTTCGGGACACGCTGGGGGCGTTCTGCGCCGCCGCGCGGGAGCTGCCGGCCGAGCTGAGTTTCACGGAGCGCCTCGCCCGGTTCATCCGGCTGCAGTTCGAAGAGATCGAGGCGAACCCCGCGCTGGCCACGGTGCTGCTGCTGGAGTCGCGGCAGTCCAGCCAGTTTTATCGGGGGGCCGTACGGGATGCGCTGCGCGCCTATGCGGCAGCCATCGACGCCATGCTGGAAAAGGGGCACGAGGAGGGGGCGATCCATGAGAACGTGGATCGCCCCCTCGCGCGTCGTATGCTGATTGGTGCGCTGGAGGAAATCGAGCTGGAATGGCTGCTTGGCGACCGGAGCCGCCCACTCGCCGCGCTGGCTCCACGAGTGGCCGACCTTTTCCACCGGGGTCTCACCCCCTCGCCTGGACAGCCAGGCGCGGCGGAGTTATCCTAACACCGGAACCTTCAACCGCGACGAAAGATGGCGGACATTCAGGTGGAGCGCACGGCGGAACCGCAGTACGAAGACGCCACCCTGATGGAGATCGTGCTGTGGATCATTGGCATTTTGATGATCCCTCTGGTGCCGATCGTGATGGTAGCGCTGCTGACGCCGCACACCGGGATGTAGCCACCCGCGGCCAGACCCGCCGGCTTAGCAAGGTCCGCCCACCCCGGCGGACGTTTACCATCCCCAGATCCATCTCACCGATTACCTCACCCGTGGCGCCGAGCGTTTCCAGACGTACGCGGTGTGAGCCCGGTGCAAGTGCCAGTCGCGCAACGCTGATCTGATCCGGCAGCAACGTCCACCCACGCGTGTCGGCCCGCTCCGACAGGTTGCCCGCCACGTTGGCTAGCCGACCCACGATCCACCCGGCGGTTTCCCCGCCCTGCTTTTCGGCTTTTCGCTCCGCCTTCCGCGCCAGCTGAAATTTGACCAGCCCACGTGCCACCGCCCGGCCGAGCACCGCCGCACGCTGGCTCTCCCAGGCTCGCACCGCCCCGGCTGACAGGTCTTCCGCGGCGGGTGCGGCAACCACCTGGTCGTTGACGATCACCCGTGCTGCCGCGGCACGGTGCGCGTCCAGCCGGTACGCAGGCCAGGCAAGCTTGAAGATGTACGCACCCTCCATCGCGTCCGCCCACTGCACACCCGGCGCTTCATCGTAGGCATATCCCCACTCGGCCTGCTGCACCAGATTGCGGAGCAGCCGTGCACTGGCCCGTCCGATGGCGGCCGCGACACTGTCGCCTTCTTCGCTCTCCATGGCTTTCAATTCGTCGCCCAGAATGGGGACGTGGATGTCCTGGTGCGTGCGGTGGGCCACAAAGCCGTGCTCGACCAGCACGATCAGGTCACCGGTTTTCGCGCTATCCGGCGCATCGGCCACACCGTACCGCCTGGCGGCAGCTTCGGCAACGTCGCGCAGTCCGAGCGCACGCGCAGCCCGAAAAAGATCCCTGCCGAGCTGCGGTGGTGGGGACACACCCGCCGATCCCGTGCAGTCATCGTAGGCGCGGTCCGCCTGACGTAGCGAGACCAGGGCGTGGTTGCGCTCCCCGCCAGCCGCGAAGACCTGCCCTGAAACGTAGCTCAACAGGCCAGCACCCCAGCAGCCTCCGGTTTTGGGGGGTTCTCTCCGCGCGAGCAGTGTACCCGCCTTGCGAGCTTCAACCAGTGCGCCTTCGTTCAGGCCCAGCGCCCAGTAGTTGAGCATCCGGTAGTAGGGGATCATCGCCCGCTCAGGCGCGGAGGGGAGGTAGGCAAGTACGCCGTCGTTGACAATCATGGAGCCCGCCGCGCGACCGACGCTCCGGGTGAAGCGCCGGTCGATCTCCGCTTCGGCGCGCTCGAGCGCCTGGTTGCTGGCTGCGTACTGGCGCGCTTCGTGGAGCACCACCGCGCGCTGCAGCTCGAGCAGCAGTCCGTCCCGCGTATCCCGCTTGCGGGGCGCGAGCAGGCGCAGCGCGGAGTCCGGCTGACCGGCAACCAGGTACTGGCGGAGCCGAATGTCTCCATCCAGTCCCGCGCGCCAGTCCCGGTGCACCGCCCCGAGGTGGGCGCAGCCGGTGAGCGCCGCGACTGCCAGTAGCCCCAGCGCTCGCGGGATCATCGCCGTTCCAGTACGACGATGCGTTCATGGGCCCGGGCGATCGCTTCCGCGATTCGGGCAGCGACTTCGCCCTCGGCGCGAAGCAGCTCGATCTCGAGCTGCTGAAGGGCTCGCCGATACTGCAGCTCTGCCTCGACGGGGCGAAGCTGCTTGTCGAGTGTGCGTGCGATCCGGAGCGTGGTTTCGCCGTGGTTGGGTCGGAGCACGTCCGCGCGGTCATACCGGTTCAACGCGCCCACGAAGTCCCCCCGCAGCGCGAAGGCGTCGCCCTCGCGAAGCATGGCACCGGCCTGTGAGGCGGTACGTGCGGCCTCAGTTGCGTCGTGGGGAGAGGCTACGGTGCGGGATCCCTGGGGCTCCCGCTAGGTATAGGAGCGCACCCGCCCGTCCTGCAGGGCGATGTACGCGATCTCGGCTACGGCGTCGGACGGGCCTGTACCGATTGCCCGTGCGGACATGACGCGGGTACGGCCGGTGCCGCGCAGGTCCCACGCGCCCGAGATTGTACTGGTGGCGGCGAGCACCTGCGCCTCGCTCATGCCGATCGCGAGCTCCCCGCGCGAAATCGCATCACATATCGCGGGCGAACAGGTGGCAAGGGCAGTGCTCGCCGTGGCGGCGCGCTCCGCCGCAATGCGCTCCTGCTCCGCTTCACCTTCGACGCGGGCACGGGCCACCGTCTGATCCGTGGTGGAGCGCAGGGTTGCTCCGTTGGACATGATGGGCCGTGGGGCCTGCATGTACGGCCCGCAGGCGGCAAGCAGGACAAGAATCAGGGGAAAGGCAGCTTTCATGGTTGGATTCTCCCTGATCAAAGGCCGAGGCGCGGGCGCTCGATGAACTTCTTGATCTTGTGCTGACCGACCCACACCTTGGCGTTGGACTCCAGGTCCACCAGCGCCAGGTCCACCTGGTACAGGACCACGCTCCGGCCGCGCTCCCGGTCCTCGATAGACTCGATCTCCCCCTGCAGCATGTAGTTGGCACCCTGCTCCTTGCCAATACGTGCCCGGGTGTTGGCCGATGCATGCTCCTGCTGGTCCGTTCGCTCGGCACGCACCTCGAGCCGCTCGTCCTGGTCCGCCACCACGCGAACCAATCCGCTCTGCACGTAGGCGCGCTCCAGGTCCTTGACAAAGCTGGAGACCGGGATGTGCTCCATGCTGCGGTTGCGAATCGTGCCGACGATCAGAGTGGGAGGTGTCCCGCCGTGCGCCTGCGTGTGCCGCAGCGCCCAGTTGCCGGCAACCGTGCCGAAGCTTTGCCGGATCAGGGTGTCGGCGACGAGGCGACTGTCCACGTCGTTCCAGCGGCCGGACAGGTCGAACGCCTGCTCCGGCGCGACGCGGATTACCTGTCGGGAGCAGCCCGCCGCCGCTGCCACCAGGAGCAGTACGCCGAGCTGTGTGCGTGTGATGGCTTTCATAAAGTCGGCAAAGGCAGGTGGGAAACCGCTTGCACAGTCCTGCACGCAAGCAGGGCATCCGGTGTGCCGCAGGGAACAAAAATTCAACTGTTGCAGTGGAACAACTTAGCTATTTCCGGCGCTATACCCCGTCCTCCGAAGGGGACAAGGGGTGTCCTCGCCAAGACGCAGATTGGCGCCCTGTGTGGGCAGCTTTGGAGTGCCCGCCGGGTTCGGAGGAGGGCGTGGCGGAGGGCCGCTACCCAGCTAGGGTTTCACCCACAAGCTCGTCGGGGACCGTATGCCCCCATCGCCCACCCGCCGGGTCAACCGCTCCGATCCGGGTAAGAAACACGTACTCGGCACGCCCCCTCGCGCGACTTCTTGTCCGTTCGCGTCCAGCGGATCAACTCCGAGGGCTGGATCTCTGGCGGCAGCGATGTCGGCAGCCCGAGGCGACGTAGCCAAGCCCCGGAGCCGTTCCGCCGTTCCCGGTGCCGACACCCGCATGCGCTCGCCCAGCCGGGCTTCGGCGACCATGCCGATCGCAACCGCCTCGCCATGCAGCAGCCGGAAGCCGGAGGCGGCTTCCACCGCGTGCCCGATGGTATGGCCGAAGTTGAGCACCCTGCGCGGCCCTGCCTCCCGCTCGTCACGCGAAACGACCCTCGGCCTTGATCTCCACGGAACGCGCAACCAGCTCCGTCATCACATCTGCGTCCACCCCAAGCAGCCGGTCCGCGGACTGGCTGATCCAGGTGAAGTGCTCCGCGTCGGCAATCGCGCCGTGCTTCACCGCCTCCGCGAGGCCGCACGCAAATGCTCGGGGGGGGAGCGTGCGGAGCGTTTCCGGGTCCGCGATGACCGCCCGGGGCGGATGAAGACACCCACCAGGTTCTTGCCCAATGGCGTGTCCACCGCCGTCTTTCCGCCCACCGACGCATCCACCATCGCCAGCAGGGTGGTCGGCACCTGCACCCAGGGGGAGCCCCCGCATATATGTCGCGGCGACAAAGCCCCCAGATCCCCGGGGACCCCGCCGCCTACGACACCGCTGTGTCACGGCCATACCCCGCCAGCAGCATCGCATCCGTGATCGACGCCCAGTGCTCCCGCGTCTTGGATGCTTCGCCCGCCGGGAAAGCGAACGCCTCCGCCTGCTGGGCGCTCGCGCGCAGCGCGTGTACGAGTCGGGCTGCGTAGGTTGGCGCCACTCCGCTATCGGTGATCACGGCGTACCGGTGCGCCGGACAGGACTGCGAAATGATTGCAGGCAGGGCATCCCAAACCCCGGTCCGATCATCACCTCGTAGCGGCCAGCGCCTGCCGCTACGGGAATCCGGTGCAGCGCCTTCACGCCTCTCGCGCTGCTCGCCGCAGCGGTCCATCCCCGTTCCTAGCACCGTTTCGGCGGCCATCAAAAGCGCTGGCCCTGGTGTCACCGCCGAATGCACGATGCTGCTCCCCGCCGCGTCGCGCCGCGCCGCCCCGATCCAGCACGGAAGGCAGCATCGCCCAAGCATCTGTATCCCCCAGCATCCCGGTCACGGGTTCCAGAACTTCCGCCAGCTCGAGCAGCGCCTGCACGGATAGGCATACCATGCGCGGCTCCCCTTCCACAAACTCCACCACCTCGGCATCAAGGCCATCCTCGCTGCCCGATAAATGTTGTCGCCCAGCACTGGATGAAGCAGCGAATCCGGGAGCGGCGGGTCCGCGAGGCGCCCCTCGGCGGCGGCGGTCACTCACCCTCGCGCGAGCGCCGCCGCAACCATCGCATCATCGATCCGGAGTGTGACGTCCGCGATGCGAAACTCCAGCGTGCGGTACTCATGGTGTGGGCGCAAATCCCAGTAAAGCCGGCCCGGTCCATCGATTCGCTTGGTATCGAGCAGTAGGCGGAGAAGCTGTTGAAACTCTTTTTCGTCCGAGAAGCGCAGCGGTGCGCCGGTGCGTGGCCAGCGCCGCCACAGGATGGTCCGGTAAGGCGTGCCCGGTGTCGCTCCAAGGTAGTAGGGGGAGCTGGCAGTCAGGGCGAGCAGGTGCGGGAGATACCAGCGCGCGACATTCATCACCTGGGCGCGATCGGTCTCTATAGGCACCGCCACGTGAATGTGCAGCCAAAGATGCTTTGAGAGTCGGCAAGCCGCCGGTAATCTCGGCGGATTCCCTGGTACACCGGCGCATCGGTAAACGTCTGCCCTTTCCAGTGGCTGAATGGGTGCGTCCCGGCCGCCACGAGCCGGCACTCCCGAGCCTCGGCCGCAGCCGCCGCCTCGAGTCGCAGCCGAACCAGTTCTGCCCGTATCACTGGCACTTTCACAGATACGCGTGTCTACCTCCAGCGTATTCTGCCGCATCTCTGGCTTGAGATCACCAGACCAGTCCCCGGCAAGCACCTGCGGGCGCGGCTCTGAAGCCCACCCGTCTCTGCATCGATAAGCTGATACTCTTCCTCGACACCGAGGGTAAAGGCATCAGCAGGTGTTGCGTCAAAGTTACGAGCTTGAAGTGTGTCAGGATGCTGCCCGTGTGGCCTTGCGCAAGCGCAGGGCCACAGAACGCTTTACCAGTCCGGCAGCGATCCCACACGCTCGATCCGTTCGAGGGGTCCGGCGGCACTCAAAAACTCTGCCGCGGTCTTGCCGAAGACGGGTGGCGCCAATTCGGTGCAATTTCCGCCAGGGGCACGAGTACAAATGCACGTTGGTGAAGGCGAGGCGGGGAAGAATGACTCCGGTGTGTCGAGAACAGATCACCGTATGCAAGCAGGTCGATGTCGATTGTGCGCGGGGCGTTCGGAAACAGCGAGTGTCCGAGATTCTCCTCGATCTGTTGCACCGTCCGCAACAGCTCCCCGGGAGCTGAGTGCGCGCGGACGAGGCATACCACGTTGCGGAAATCCGGCTGTGTGGCGTAGCCGACCGGCTGGGACCGATAGAGCGACGAGAGTGCATCGATCTCAAGTTCTTTGCCAGCTGTGTCGGCTCGAACCAGATGCCGATCTGGTTCCCCCAGGTTTAGATCGAGACCGACAACCACAGGTGTCAGGCCGGGCATGAGCAGGAAGGCTCATACCAGCGGAGAAAAAGGTTGTGCCTGCAAGCGCGTACGGTATATTAGAAGGTGTGTGGCCGGGCACCTGTAAACCGCCCGTTCAGCATTCCCGCTGTCGTGGACCTTCGGTGCCACACGCCGTCGTAGCGGCGGTTTCATCTCACACCCTTGGAGGGTCCCATGCTCTCTTCCCGCTTGCCGCTCCTCAACCCGCTCGTCGTGCTTCGATCCTGCTCTCGACAGGTGCGTGCGGTACGCCCAGGCCGGGAACGACCAGAGCGGGGACCGCACCAGGACGCGTATCACCGCAGAGGAGATTAAGAAGTCCGGAGCCGTGGACGCATGGGAGGTGCTGCGCAAGACAGGAACGTACTTGAGCTCTTCGCGAAAGCTACTCGGGAGCCCCGTGCGCATGACTCGTCGCGGGCGGAGTAGCATCTATTTGGACGACACCCCGGTCGTAATCGTTGACGGGGTCGCCTGATCGACTTTCGTGCGCTTCGCAGATTCGTGTGCAAGCCATTTCGACAGTTCGGATCTTGACCGGCGTGGAGGCTCCGGCTTGGCACGGCAACAGTGCAGGCGGTGGAGCCATTGTGATTGAGACCACGTCGGGACCAGAATGACGGGTATTGCTGCCTTCACGCCAACCACAAGGGGGAGACGCTTACCGCGCCTCCCCCTTGTTGCATCCTGATTGGCTGGCTGGAGAGAAACCCCAGCGCTCGGTCAGGAAAGCCTACGCCGTGCGAGTGTTACACTGACTGGCATCGAACGACTCGTTGTTCTCCTCGTCCACCGGCACCGGGAAGGTTACGTCCTGCCCGTAAGTGCCGCCCTTGAAGAACGCACCCGTGGGGAACACCGCCTCGCTGTTACGCCCGTACTGCCGGATAAGACGGCGTAGATCACCCAACCGGTGGGAGGTAGAGTACATGAGGAAGGCACGCTCGCGGAACAAGAGGTTGACGTTTCCTCCTGCAGCCGTAACGTCCGCAGCGGTCAGAGCCGTCAGCGAGCTGCCCGCGAAGGCCGCGCGCGCTGCGTTGATCCTCGTCAGGAAGGTGGCCGCGTCGTTGGCGCGCAGCGCCGCCTCCGCCTCGATTAGCCGCGCTTCCAGGCCGCTCGCAAGCGTGATCGGAGCGGAACGGTTGGGATACTTCCGCAGTGTGAAGTGCGGGGTGGAGCGGTCGAATCCGACACCCGTGCGAGTGTTCGGGACACGCGCCTGATCTTCACGGAAGGGAAGGCCGTTGCCGCCCTCCCGGTTTGAGATCGACCAACGCTTCACGATGGTATTGAAGACGAAGACGCCGTTGTTCTGCCGCCCGCTGTTCTCGGAGTGCGTGATGTTGTAAACGAAGCCAACCGGAACGTCTCTCACCGCCGTCGCCGCGTCCGCGAGCCGACCCAGGTTGAGCAGGGCCCGTCCGCGTCCGACCCGCGCGAGGTTGATCTGATCCGCACTGTTGGCGGTGGTCGCCGCGGCGAGTGCCGCGTCGAACCGAGCGAGCGCCCGCTGGAAAATCTGCGTGGTGTTCTCCGGCGCGCCGAAAGTGAAGGTGCCGTCCGCGTTGGCCGTGCTGAACGGCACCCCGGAGCAGTAGTTTTCACCGGTGAGGATGTAGGTGTACCCTGCCAGATTGAGAACTTCCGCATGCCCCGCAGTGTTCGCGCCGAACTGCGTGAACAGGTCCGCACCTCTCTCCGCCGTAGTGCGAGCTCGCATCAGATTACGGAACACGATCTGCATGGTGGCGTTGTCCACTGCGATACTTCGCTGGTCCACCTCCACGCGGGTCGGGAAAGTTCCTGAGGCGAGCCATTCGTCGGCCAGCAGGCCACTGGTGAGGACCTGCCCCTCCGTACCGCTCGTACCGCTGAAAGCAACGGCGAAGTCACCGATGGAAGCTGCCCGGACCGAGGGAAGCCCCTCCGCGTTTTGGATGCTGGCCGGCAGCACCACGTCCGGATCGTCTACGTTCAAGATCTTGTCTGTGTTGCACGCGGCAAGCGGTAACACGATCGCCGCCACCAGAGCAGGAACCTGCTGGAGGGGCCTGAGGCCCCTCCCAGCTGTTTGCTTGAATTTATACGCCATAGTATGAGTGCTCAAAAGTTGAAGTTGACGCGAGCCGTGAAGTACTTTACCGGGGGCTGCGTCAGGAAGTCGAACGAGCTGAAGTTCGACTGGCCGCCACCATTGAGTTCCGGATCGAAACCGGAGTAATCGGTCCAGGTTTTCAGGTTGCGCCCGGCGAGTGTCAGGCCAAGGCCGCGCACACCCAGCCGCTGGTTGAAGCTTTCCGGAACCATGAAGGTAACGGCAGCTTCACGCCACTTCACGAAATCCGCATCCTCGAAGTACCCATCGACGCTTCCCATGAGGACTGCGATGGCGCGTGCCTGCTCGTCGAGGGGCGAGTTCCGGTTTTGAATCGTCTCGCAGTTGAAGAACGCGGTGCAGCGGAAGCGCTCCGTGCTGTTGAACAGCTTGTGGCCGCCCTTGTAGTCGAAGAGCGTAGACAACTTCACCACGTTGAAGAGGGTCGCGTTCGTCTGAAATGACAGCTCCCGAGTCGGGAACGGGGTGCCGCGGTACTCAGCGGAGTCGCCAAGCACGACCTCGCACTCCGGCCCGCCTGCTAGGCGCGGCGCCCCGGGGCAATTCACGCGGCTGATCAGGCCGTCGCCATTATTGTCCGCGAAGCTTACGAGCGGCCGCGCCCAGTAGCCGCCCAGCGGGTATCCTGGGGAGTGGCGCTGCGAGTTTCCGCCCAGGCCGAAGATGATGGGTGAGATCCCCTCGCCCAGCTCTAGCAGTTCGTTGCGGGTCGTGGTACCCGTGAAGGTCACGTCCAGCCTGGCCCGGTCCGTATCGAACAGGTCGGCGTTGAGACGGCCTTCCACGCCCTGATTCCGCACGCGGCCGATATTCTCGAACCGGGTGGCAGCAACCCCGAGTGACGGGGCCGTATTGCGCGCGATGAGCGCGTCGCTGGAGGTCTTTTGATAGGCGGTGACTTCGAGTCCGATGCGGTTCTCCAGAATGCCAGCATCAAAGCCAGCTTCGTACTCGGAGGACCGCTCCGGCCTGAGGCTCACATTGCCCAAACCACCGGCCGTGAAGCCGGGAACGTCGTTCCCCGCCACGCTGACCGCCACCGGATTGAAAAACTCGAATGCGTCACGGAAGCCAGGACGCAGTCCCGACTGCCCGTAAGCCGCACGCAAGCGGAAGTTGCTGAAGACCTGCGGGAACCATGCCTCTTCGCCGATGACCCACGAAGCGCTGAGCGCCGGGTAGTACGCAATCCCGAAATCCTGGCCAAAGGCGTTGTTGTCGTCCGCGCGAACGGTGCCTGTGATGAAGTAGCGATCAGCAAAGGCGAACTGCTGCGAAACGAGACCGCCAATCGTGCGGTTGTCAAGGAACGACTCACTCACCGCGAAGCGGGCGTTGGTCCCGGAAAGCGTACTGGTACCCGCGAGCAGCTTGGCGCCGAATGCCTCCGTTCCCCTGGCTTCCTCACGGCTGAACTGCAGGCCTGTGGTGGTGGTCGAAACGATGGACTCGCTCAGGCTGAACGTACCAGTACCGGCGAGGTTGGCCGTGTAGTTGGCAACCCGGATGCGATTGGAGCTCCGCTGCCCTTCCGGTAGCGAGCCGAAGTTGACTCTCTCTGGCGGAATGGTTTCGTTGTCGTGCCGGTTGAGCAGGTCAAGGCCCGTCTGTGACGTGATATTCAACCACGACAGCGGCTGCCACCTGGCGGTAGCGCCGGAGGTGAGGCGGTCGATCTCCTGCCGGGTGTCAATGGCGAAGATTTCCGACGGTGGCGAGTTTACGTATCCGCGGGTGGTCGGGTTGTCGAACGCCGATCCCAGCAAGCCGCCCGACACGAGCCCGAGAATGTTGTTGTCGTTCTGCGGGAGCGACAGGTCGCTGGTGAGATAGCCGGTATTCACGGTCACATCGAGGTTCTCACGCAGCTGCCCGCTGATGTTGGCGCGAAGGTTGACGCGCTGCAATTCGCTGACCTCGTAAATCCCGTTCTCGTTTTCGAAGTCGCCCGACAGGTAATAGGTGGCGGTTTCACCGCCGCCCTGCACCCCAAGGCCGTACTTCTGCCGGCTGCCATCACGGAAGGGGCTGACTTCCTTGATCGGGTTGAAGGAAGCCAGCGAATCCGCCACCGGGGTGCACAGCCGGCGTGCCTGGAAATCAATGTTGCAGTTGGTCGTTCGGGCGCCGGTGCTGGTACGGCCGATCTGCGCGAAGTTGGCAGGGTAGTTGGTCCGCTCGTGAATCGTGCCGCCCTCGGCGTACGCGTTCCACTGCGTCGTCCCAGCCCTACCCTTTTTGGTGGTGATCTGGATCACGCCATTGGCGGCGGCGGTACCATAAAGGGCGGCCGCTGCGGGCCCCTTCAGGATCTCGAGGTTCTCGATGTCCTCAGGGTTGATGTCGTTCAGGCGCGAAGGCGACTGCCCGCCCACACCGATCGTGTTCGAGTTAGCATTGTTGTTGTTGCGGTCACCGTCCACGAGACGCAGCGGCTCGGTGGAAAGGGAGAGACTGTTCGATCCGCGGATCCGGACACGGGCACCGGTTCCGTGGTCCCACCGCCTGCAGCACGGCGATGCCCGCGCTACGCCCGTTAAGCACGGAGGCAAGGTTCGGTGTTGCCGCGAGCGGAACGTCCCGTGACGCTGATGGTTTGCTAACTGAGTTTCCGACTTCGCGCTGCTGCTGCGTCTGCCCTGTCAAAAATATCAGACCCGGGCTACGTCCCCAGCGCCAGCGCGTCTGGGCGCAGGGCGTTGCCAAGTCCGAGCACGTCGCCTGCTGTCACCACCATATCCCCGTCCGATCAGGCGTTACCGCCATTGGCAACGCGCCCGGATCGGCACTTCTGCATCCGCCGTCCGCGTTCGCGCCCTGCACCTGAATAGCCATTACCCGCCGCCAGGGCTGCCAACGGATCTGTCACCCGGCCGGTGATCGTGCCCGTCTGCTGGGCCTGACCCCACGGGAATTGCGGCTACTGCAATCAGCACTGCAAGCAGCCAACGGAAATTGCTCATTAGAAGTCCCCTCCTTTGACCGCTGTGATAGAGACTGATACAGGCCGGATTCTGCTCCGCTCGGCGGGAATACATCCACGCCGCGAGAGAATAGCGGCAGAATTCAGGTTCTGCACCTCCTTTGCAGGTCGCTTGCATGCGGACAGTACTAGGTTCAGCGGAACAGGTTCTACGTCACGCTGCAATGAATTTCTAAGTCTGCGGATCAAAGCTGAACGTAATTCGCCCGCGGCGTGGCGTCAACCGTCTGCCACCGTTGCCCCATGTATTCGGGGTTTCGTCCTGCGTAGTGAGTAAATCGTCCCTTTCACTGATTGACGGAGCAGCTCCACGTCCTGGGTCACAAACGGTTCTACTGGGCTGCCAGTAGCGAGTGAACGTGCTTCCCTTTGCGGAAGGATTTCTTGAACAGCCGCGGCGGGCGCAGACGGGTTAAGATTTGGGCAGATAGGAGATTACCCGAAAGCTCCTTCGCGGGAATGGGAGTTTATCGAGGAGAACCGGATTCTTACCCGAAGCAGGCGGATACCACTCCTCCCCCGGTCACACTGTTCGTCCAAACTCCTTTCGCCTTTCGTCCCTGACACATGCCCCCGAGATTTCTTCGATTCCTCGCAAGCGATGTAGCAACTTGCGCGGGGAGATTCTTAGAATGCCCAGTGCCAACCAAATTGCGGAAGTCTGGCTGAGCCGCGTAGCCAACGGGTCGCGAGTGGTAGACACGAGAACAGGCGTCACACTAGGCAGTCCTGCAACTAGGACCAGGCATGGTTCATAAAAAAGTGGACAGTAAGGTTGTGCCTGCAAGTACGTACGGTATATTAGAAGGTGTGTGGCCGGGCACCTGTAAACCGCCCGTTCAGCATTCCCGCTGTCGTGGACCTTCGGTGCTGCACGCCGTCGTAGCAGCGGTTTCATCTCACCCCCTTGGAGGTCCCATGCTCTCTTCCCGCTTGCCGCTCCTCAACCCGCTCGTCGTGCTTTCGATCCTGCTCTCGACAGGTGCGTGCGGTACTCTCAGGCCGGGAACCACCAGGGCGGGGACCGCACCAGGACGCGTAATCACCGCTGAGCGGATTGCGCGCTCAGGGGCCACCAATGCCTGGGGAGGCACTCCGCAGGAGCAGTACTCATCTGCTGGTACGCGAAAATTCCGCGGTGAACAGGCCAGGATCTCCCACCGTGGACCCAACAGTCTGCTGCTCAGCAACGAAGTGCTTGTTATCGTGGACGGCATCCATCTGACTGATTGGACTTACCTGCGGAAATTCCCGCCGCTTCCATCGCTTACATCCGGATCATGTCGGGTCCGCAGGGTACAGTCCAATACGGCACCCCCGCGGGCAACGGGGTGATCGTGGTGAGTACGGCGGTGCCAAATCTCCGGGGTATCTGATCCTCACTGCATAGGACATTCGGAAACAAGTGAGGGGGCGCTGATCTCAGCACCCCCTCATCTTGTACTATACTCAGCCGATTACCGCACCGGCACTCAGGGCTGGGTCAGAACGCACCCTGCCGGATCGAACTGCGGATTGTTCACTTCCTGGAACGGAACCGGGAAGTTGACCTCGCTCCCGTAAACTCCGCCACGGATGTACGCCCCTACAGGAAATACGGTGTTCGTGCCGCGGCCGTATCCTCGCCCTGTGAGGTCGGACGCGACAGACGCCGCAGATCCCCCAGGCGGGTGCCCGTGTTGTACAGCGCCAGAACGCGCGCTCCTGGAACATCAGGTTTACACGCGCATCCGCACTTCCTGGATCAGTAAGTGGAGCAAGCGCACCGAAGTCGGTCGCCGTCGAGCCTGTGTTGGCACGTGCTCGCGTGAGAGCAGTCGCATACGTAGCGGGGTAGCGCACCGTCATCAAAGCGGTGACGTTGGCACGCAGGGCATTAAGCCGTTGCAGCCAAAGCGCGGTGTTCCCTGCCTGCAGCGCTGCCTCAGCCTCGATCAAGCGCGCCTCCACGCCGGACGCGAGCGGCACGTCGGTGTCGAAGCTTTGGTACAACTGGTTCTTGAACTGCGGGATGTTAGCATCGAACCCGGGCGTCGGACCCGTCCAGGGAAGGCGCGCATCCCGTGCGGAGCGGAATGGTGCGCCGTTGGTTCCTTCCCGGTCGGACACCGAGTAGCGCCGTTGTCCTGCAGCGCAAGATCGGATTGAACTGCCGGCCGGAATTGGCGGAGTGGTCGACGAAGAAAACGAAGTTGTCCGGCACGCCTGCGACCGCAGCCGCTGCTTCCTGGAACTTGCCCTGGTTGAGCAGCGCCCTGCCCCTGCCCACCCGGGCAAGGTTGTTGGTGGATTGCACACCCAGCGCTTCATTGAAGCGGACCACGGCCGAGTCGAACACCTGCAGGGTACCCACGCCCGTACCGTAACCAGTCCCCGTGAGGTCTGGTGCGCCGGTCTCCGTGGTGCGACTGAATGGGATGTTTCCCGCAGAAGCCTTCCGCCAGCGCGGTGTAGGTGTATCCCTCCAGGCTCAGCAGCTCGGCGCGGCGCAGATCGTTGGGGGTGGGGCTGAGTCGGGCGACCGCGTCCGAAGCGACCTTCAACGTCCGTCGGGCTTGTTGCAAAACTGAATGCCCCATCCGACGTGTTCCCGGACCCGAGGGGAACTGCGCGCGCTGATCGGTGACGGCGCGCGTGGGGAAGGTGTCCGACGTGTAGGCTTCTCGTCGCTGAGCAGCGCCACCACCGAGAGGAACGAGTCCCCGCCGGGTCCACTGTACCCCACCTGGAAGTCACCGATCGCGCCGGCGATCAGGGTGGGAAGCCCGGCCACGGTGTTGAGCGTTTCCGGCGAGGCGAAGGTGGGGTCGTCAACCTGCAGCAGCTCCTCGGTGTCACAGGCAGCCAGCGGCAGCATCAGAGCCCCTCCCAGCACGGCCAGCCGGGGGAGGGGCCATTGGCGGCCCTCCGGCGGGTTTTTGAGATTTCGTCATCTATGTCCTTGTTCTTATCAGAAGTTGAAGTCCAACCGGGCCGTGAAGTAAGCGCACGGGCGGCTGTGTGTTGAACTCGGACTGACCAAAGTTCGCACTGCCACCGCCGGTGTTGATCTCCGGGTCCAGGCCGCTGTAATCGGTCCAGGTCCGCAGGTTACGCCCCGAAAGCGTAAGGCTGGCACCTTCCAAGCGCGGAATCCGCGTGAAAGTGCCGGCGGCACGCCAGCGTCAGGGATGCTTCCCGCCGCTTGATGAACTCCGCATCCTCGATGTAGCCGGCATTGGTCCCAGGAAGCGGCTGGCGATGAAGCGGGCCTGCTCGTCGAGTGAAGCATCCGGATTGAACACCGCTTCGCAACCACCCTGCGCGGTCGGCCGGGTAGCCGCGGCCACCCCGTGTGAAGCCGGTACCGCAGCGGAACGATTCCGTGTTGTTGTTCTGCCTCATTCCGGCGCGGCGCTCGAACAGCGTGTTCAACGTGACGTACTTGAAGAGCGTCAGATCCGCCGTTACCGACTGCGTGTTGGTTGGCAACGCGTTCCCAGGAAAATCTCCGGGATGGTGTCCGTAATCCGTTCTCCCGCGAGGTTGGTACGCTGCGGTGAACTTGTCCGTGTCGAAGGTCACCTCGCTGAGAGACAGCTTCCCATCGCCGTTGGCGTCATTGAACTTGTAAGGCCGCTGGAAGAAGGATCCCGCGGGAGAGCCTTCCTGGTGCCGCCGCTGCGCACCGAAGATGATCGGCTGGATTCCAGCACCCAGCTCCTCGATCCGGTTGCTCAGGTTAGTGGCGGACAGACGCAGGTTCAGCCTTGCACGATCCGCGTCGAATACACGTGCGTTCACGCCCAGCTCGGTTCCTGATTACGAATGCTCCCCAGGTTGGTAAAGATGCTCCCCGTCGCGGCCAGCTCCCCGGTCAGGCCGAAGGAAGGCGCCAGCGGAGCGGAGATCAGCGCATCGCGGGACTGCTTGTTGAAGTAGGTGAGGTCAGCCCCGATACGGTCGTTGAACAATCCCAGGTCGAAGCCGAACTCGTATTCCCGCGTCCGCTCAGGCCGGAGGTTCGGGTTGCCGATGCTCCGCAGTCGAACCGCGGACACCTCGTTGTTGCCAGTCCTGACCGCCACCGGGTCCAGCAGCGTTACCGCGTCCCGAAAGTTGGGACGAAGGCCGGAGGTGCCGACTGCCGTGCGCAACCGCAGGTTGCTCAGGAACCCGAGCTGTTCGGGAAAAACGGTTCGTCTGTAACTACCCAGGACAAGCTCGCGCTCGGGTAGTAGATGAAACCGAAGTCGGTACCGAACGCGCTGTTGTTGTCACCCCGGACGCTGCCGGCGACGAAGATGCGATCATTGAGCGCGAACTGTTGCTGCAGGAAACCGCCAATCGTCCTCACCTCGGAGAAGCCCTCGCTGATTTCGAACAGGGAGCTGGCGGCAGCGCACGACCGGGTCCCTTCCACGATCCCGGACCCGAAGCAACGGGTGCTCTCTCGAAAAGTTCCGCGTGAAAGCACCACCAAGGGTGGTAGTGGAAACCAGGTTATCTCGCAGGTCGAACGTCGCTACCGCGGAGCCGTTCCCGGTGTAGGAGTAATTGTCGGCCCGCTGTGACTCACGACGGCCGTTTGTGAAGGAGGCCGCAATCGGCAGGCGCCCGGGCTGAACCGTCAGGAAGTCGTGCCGGCTGAAGTAGTCAGCCCGACGTTCACGTTCGTGGAAGCCAGGAAAGCGGCGTATAGGTGGTATTCGCCCCAGAAGGAAGCGGTCCACGTCCTGGTTGGTGACGATCTCACCAATGTCATTGACATTGAACCCGAACCCGTAGCTGGGGCGCTGACGCGGCAAAAACGGATCGTCAGCCCCCTCGGGGAGCTGCACGGGTAGCCCGAGCAACCCATTGATCAGCGGGCTGAAGATGTTGTTGTCGTTGGGCTTTCAATGCCACGTAGCGGCGGAGATAGCCCGAGTTCATCTGTATCCGGAGGTTTTTGCGCAGATTGGCATTCAGGTTTGCCCGCAGGTTGGTCTTGTCGAGCGTGTTGTAGCTGATGACACCCTCTTCGTCTTCGTTGTCCGCGGACAGGAAGTAGGTGACCCCCTCGGTACCACCAGACGCGCTCACGCCGAACTTACGCCGATTTCCATCCTGGAACGGGGTGAGCCCAGGAGTGCGCAGAGGATTAAAGGACAGCGTCAGATCCTGCCGGCAGAGCGGCTGCCCTGTGGCCGCCACGATGGTACCCGCGTCAATGTTGTTGCAGGTCGTATACGCTGGAGTGTTGATTCGGCCGGTGTTTGCTCCTTCCGTGAAGTAGATCGGAGCATTCGGATCGGTCGTGTTTCTCTGCAGCGTCACGAAGTTATCCGGGTAGGCGGTGCGCTCCTGAAGGGTTCCGCCCTCGGCATACGCCCGCCACTTCGCGCCTCCGACACGCCCACGCTTGGTGGTGATCAGCAGCACCCCATTCGCCGCGGCGGTACCGTACAGCGCGGACGCGGCGGGCCCCTTCAACACTTCGACGCTCTCCATGTCTTCCGGGTTCAGGTCGTTCAAGCGGGAAAAGTCCTGCCCACCGACACCCAGTCCCCCCGTAGAATTGCTGAAGAGCACGCCGTCCACGTAGATCAGCGGCTCGTTGGAGAGCGAAAGGCTGTTAGCGCCACGAATGCGGATGCGCTGCGAGGTTCCCGTGCTGCCGGCAACACCCTGCAGGTTCACGCCCGCCGTACGGCCGGTGAGCACGTCGGCCACGTTCCTGATCGGCCCCTGCGGAATGTCAGCAACGGTGATCGACGTCACGTTCGCGCCCGACTCGACTTTGCGTTCGGCGCGCCCGGTGATCGCGTTGACCACGATCCCCTCCAGCTCGGTCGCCGTCTCAGTGAGCCGGAAGTCGACGGTGGCGGTCTGGCCGGCGGCGACGGTGACCGGCCGCGTCTGGCCAGCACGCCCAACCAGCGAGGCGGTCACGGTTCGCGGTCCCACTGGAACCCCACGAATGGTGTACCGTCCCTGGGCGTCCGTATTGGAACGCGCCTCGGTCCCGGTTACCAGAACGATAACGGATCCGAGTGGCCGGCCTGTGACCGCATCCACTACCTGGCCGGTGATTGTGCCCGTCTGCTGGGCCTCGACCCCGACGGGAATTGCGGCTACTGCAATCAGCACTGCAAGCAGCCAACGTAATTTGCTCATTAGAAATCCTCCTGCGGACTACATGGGTGAAAAACGCCGTAGTGCAGCCATTGCTTCACTACCGGCAGGAACCAACCGCTTATCTAGCGTAAGCACCATCCCCGTTGGAATCGCGTACCTCCTTATAATTGTGTGGTTATGTGAGACAATCATACCTACAAGACCAGCGCCGACTGGACGTACGTTCGGCACCGCACCACGCAAGTCTTACCAGACTAGCCCACAAAGTACCGGAGAGCACACCTGGTCCCGCTTTAATCCTCAGTTCTGTAGTTTCCTAAAAGCTACAACAAGCCTCCCGCAAGCGTCAAGAGTAGCAGATGACGTGCTTCTTGCAAGACTGCTCCCGGGCAGAGCACCCGGTGACGCGTCACAGCAAAGCGTTTTCACAAATCTTGGACGAGCGAGACGAAGCTTCCGTCACTTCATTGCCGGACCAGGCTGCCGAGCAACGGCCACAACCAAGCTAAAGTCCATACGTAATGAGCCTAGCCGTCCTGCCTCTGTAAACAGGGGTTTACAAGAAGCTACTCTTACGCTCTGAGCCTGTCAAGTGGTGCTGCTGACTCCAATGTTGGTCTTCCGTCCCGTCAAGGGTGTCGAAGCATGCATCGTGCGGTGAGACCGGTATGCATGAGGTGCGCGGCGCCTGATCTCAAAAGCGGCTCCAACAGACCCTTGTAGGCACGCGAGCCAATCCTCCCTGGAAACATCATGCTGCAGCTTTTCACGTTCGACACGACTCACCACGCACTTTGGGCCGAGGAAATCGCCCGGGACGCCCAAATCCCTGTTGAAGTCGTCCCGGCTCCGCCCGGGAGCCGGGCCCAATGCAACCTCGCGCTGGAGTGCCTGCCGGATGACATGGGTCGCCTGGCGGCACGATTCTCCGAATCCGGGGTGCCGTTCGAGCTGTATGCACCAGGAGTGCACTGATGCCGGGCGGGGATGATATCTCTCGACATCACCTTACAATGACGCCGCGTACCGACCTTCGCGCCTGTGTGCGCCAGCGCAAGCCGAGCAGCACCGCGAGGGCAGCCCCCAGCGCGACACCAAGCGCGAGGCCACTGGCAGGGAAAGCCGGCGGCTTGGTCCTTGTAATGCATCTCGGTGATCGTCCGGAAGCAAGGGTAGATGGAGTGCGGAATGTACGCCTGATGCGCAACGCCCGTGCCATCCGGCCCGCTTGCGGCGGCACTCTGACGCTCTGTACATTCCGTGACTTTGGCACCTGTTCGATTCCCGTGGAGGCATTCTCATGGCCGATGCTGCGAAGACCGTCCTGTTGGTAGAGGATATGAGGACAACCGGACCGTCTACCGGACCATTCTGGAGCACTTCGGCTATGGAGTGATTGAGGCGCGCAATGGCGAAGATGGGGTTCGCATGGCCCGGGAGGGACGCCCGGCGTTGATCCTGATGGACATCTCCATCCCCCTGATCGACGGGTGGGAAGCCACGCGGATCTTGAAGAACGATCCCGCTACGTCGGAAATCCCCATCATCGCGCTGACTGCGCATGCGTTGGCGACGGATCGCGCGAAGGCACAGGAGGTCGGGTGCGACGGCTACCTCGCGAAGCCCTGCGAGCCGCGGCGGGTCGTAGTGGTGGAGCGATTTCTGGGTACCGACGGGGGAGTGCAGCTTGAAGGACGAGGATGGAGTCCAGCGCATCCTGGTTGTTGACGATCACCCGGACAACGTTGATATCCTGGATGCTCGCCTGTCGAGCCGCGGCTATGTAGTAGAAACGGCTACGAATGGGCAGGAAGCCCTGGACAAGGTTCAGGCCAACCCGCCGCACCTGATCTTGTGTGACGTGATGATGCCGCTGATGGATGGGTACGAGGGTGTCCCGCCGCATCAAGGCGGATACCGCGCTCCCCTACGTCCCGATCATCCTGGTCACGGCCCGTGACTCCACGCAGGACAAGGTGGAGGGGCTGGATGCCGGCGCCGATGACTACATCACCAAGCCCATCAACTTTCCTGAGCTGGAAGCCCGCATGCGCTCCATGCTGCGCATCAAGAAGCTGCAGGACGAGCTCGATGAAGCGAACAAGCGCCTTAAGAAACTTTCCATCACTGACGGTCTTACCGGCCTCTTCAACCACCGGCACATCCAGCAGCTACTCCGTGACGAGTGGCAGCGAACGCAGCGCACCGATGAGCCACTCGCCGTGGTCATGCTCGACCTGGACAAGTTCAAGCAGGTCAACGACACCTACGGCCACCCAACCGGTGACGTAATCCTGTACGAGACCGCGCGCATCCTGGAGGACACCGCACGGGAAATAGACATGGTCGGGCGCTACGGGGGCGAAGAGTTCGTAGGTATCCTTCCGAACACCGATGAGGACGCAGCCGCCCAGTTCGCGGAGCGGGTGCGCAAAAGAGTTGAATCCCACGTGTTCCGGGACGAAGACACCGAGGTACGCATGACCATGTCGTGTGGGTTGGCGGCCTACCCCGACGAGGCGGTAGACGCCCCTGAAGAGCTGCTCAAACGTGCCGACGAAGCGCTGTACGCAGCGAAGGAGGGTGGGCGAAACCGGGTGGTGTCCGCTTCGCAGCTGGAGGAGTAGGCAGTGGAATGAGTTCTGGAGCTGACGCCGCGCGGGCAGCTGAGCTTCGGGAGCAGATCGAGCGGGCCAATCACGAATACTACGTTCTCGACGCACCAACCCTATCGGACGCCGAGTACGACCGCCTTTTTCGGGAGCTGCGCGCGCTCGAGACAGCCCACCCTGAGCTGCGCACTCCCGACTCGCCCACCCTGCGAATCGGTGCGGAGCCCGCCTCCCGGCTGGTCAAGACGACACACCTGGCTCCGATGCTCAGCCTCGATAACGCGTTCGAGCCCGCTGAGCTGATCGCCTGGGAGACGCGCAACGCCCGCATCGCCGCCGAAGTCCGGGAAGCCGGCTACACCGCCGAGCCCAAGATCGACGGACTGGCGGTAGCACTCACCTACCAGGATGGTGTGCTGGTGCGGGGCGCAACCCGCGGCAACGGCACCATCGGCGAGGACGTCACCGCCAACCTCCGCACCATCCGTGAAATCCCGCTCCGCGTCCGCGCCAGCGGGGCTCCCATTCCGGCGCTGCTCGAGATCCGGGGCGAGGTGTACATGCCGCTCTCCGGCTTTGCGGCGCTGAATACGCGTCGAGCCGCGGAAGGCGCCGCCACCTTCGCCAACCCGCGCAACGCTGCTGCTGGCGGCCTGCGACAGTTGGATCCCAACATCACTGCGGCCCGGCCGCTGCGCTTTTATGCCTTTGGTGTGCAGCTCGGTCCCAACGGCGGCGGATCACTCCCCGTCCACACTCAGGGGGAGTTGCTGGAGCTGCTCGTTGCCTGGGGGCTGCCGGTCAACCCGCGCTATCGCCGGTGCCCCGACCTGGACGCGGTACTTGCGTTTCTTGGGGAGGTGGAAGCGGAGCGCGCCCATCTCGATCATGAGATCGACGGCACGGTGATCAAGGTGGACAGCCTCGCTCTCCACACCGAGCTGGGTGTGGTGGGCGGGCGGGAGCCGCGCTGGGCGATCGCCTACAAGTTCGCTCCGGACCTGGCAACCACACGGCTGCTCTCCATCGAGCTCAACGTCGGCCGAACCGGAAGTCTCAACCCGTTCGCGGTGCTGGAGCCGGTCGAGATCGGGGGTGCCACGGTTCGGCTCGCCACCCTGCACAACGAAGAAGACATCGGGCGCAAGGACATCCGCCCGGGCGACACCGTCCTCGTCAAACGTGCGGGCGAGGTAATCCCCCAGGTAATCGGACCGGTGCTGGAGGAGGGCGCATCCCGTGGCGAGCCCTTCCGCATGCCGGACCACTGCCCGAGCTGTGGAACGCCGGTGGAGCAGCCATCCGACGAGGTGATGCGGTACTGCCCAAACGGCGCATGTCCCGCGCGAATTTACTGGGGTCTGGTGCACTTCGCCGGTCGTGGCGCGATGGACATCCGCGGCCTGGGGGAAGCGACCGCACGGCAGCTCCTGGATGTCGGCCTGGTGCGCGATGTGGGTGACCTGTACGGGCTGCGCCTGGAGGATCTGCTCAGCCTTGAAGGCTTCAAGGAAAAGTCTGCCCAGAACCTGCTCGCGGGGATTGAAGCATCCAAGACTCGCGGCCTGGGGACGGTGCTCTTCGCCTTGGGTGTACGGCATGTGGGCGAAACCGCCGCGCGACTGATTGCTCGTGCCTTCGGGAGCCTGGACCGGCTGCTCGCAGCCGATGTCGAACAGTTCGCCCGTGTGCATGGCATCGGGCGCACCACGGCGGAGGCGCTCGCCGGCTATCTCGCGGAGCCGCGCAACGGGGAAACGATTGAAAAGCTGCGCGCCGCGGGCGTGCAGCTCTCGGAGCCGGAAGCCGGGCCGGCCACCGGCGTGTTCAGTGGCAAGACCTTGGTGATCACCGGAACCCTGCCCACCCTTTCCCGCTCCCAGGCTACCGCGATGATCGAGCGGGCGGGCGGACGGGTTTCGGGGAGCGTGACCCGGAAAACCGATTTTCTGCTGGTGGGTGAGGATGCCGGCTCGAAGCTCACCAAAGCACGCGAATGGGGCATCACGGAACTGACCGAGGAGGAGCTGCTTGCCAGGCTGGGCACCTTGGAAACGCTAACCGGGGATGGTTGATCCACGATGACGGGACGCACACTTCAACTTCCGGCCGCGTTTCTGCCGGCCCTGCACAGTGCACTCGCAACGGAGCGCTCCGTGGTCGAGACCGCTTCTCTCCTGCGTGAGGTGGGCTATGCCACCGGACCCGCGGTTTCCGCTGCGTTCGAGCGGTGGCTGGCGGAGCACGGGCGCGGTGCAGCTCCAGGCTCGTTCAATGCGCAAGAGTTCTGGCCGGCGCTGGATGAGTTCTTTCAGGAGACTGGCTGGGGCTCGCTGCGGCACGTGGCGCTGCACCCCGGTGTGGGGGCACTCGACAGCCCCGACTGGGCGGAAGCCCTGCCGGAATCCGGAGCATCCCAGCCAAGCTGCCACCTTTCGGTGGGGATGCTCGCGGAGGTGCTGGGACGAGTGGCGTCGGGTGCCGTGGCGGTCCTGGAGGTGGAGTGCCGATCCCGGGGAGACGCCCGCTGCAGGCACCTGTTCGGTGGAGAAGCGGCGCTCCGCACCGTATTCGAGCACGCCAGTGGCGGCCCTTCCTACACCGAGGGCATCGCCCGGCTCGGATGAGCCGCGTGCTCGCGTTCGACTTTGGTGAGCGCCGGATCGGTGTAGCCGTTTCCGACCCAACCCGCACGATTGCGTCTCCCCTACCTACTCTGGTCAGACGCGCCGGAAAGCGCCCGCCCTGGGCGGAGATCGCGCGCATGGTTCAGGAGCAGGAGCCATCCGAGCTGGTGGTGGGACTTCCTCTCGATTTACAGGGCGAGGAAGGCCCCTGGGCTCGCGAGGTGCGCGCGTTCGGTGAGCAGCTTGGGCAGCGCACCGGCCTTGCAGTGCACTGGGTGGATGAGCGAATGACTTCGGTGCAGGCAGAGCGCGCGGTTCGGAGCCTTGGGCTCCGCCGCTCCGAGCGCGAACAAAAGGAGCGGATCGACGCTGCGGCGGCGGCGCTGATCCTCCAGCAGTTTCTCGCCGGCCAGCGGCACTCCGAAACGTGAAACTCCAATGCATGCTCGTTCCGCTCGTTCTCCTGCTCGCGGGGTGCGGAGGAGCCGATCAGCCCGTTCGAGTCACCATCCCGCGCGGGAGCAGCCTGAGCGCGGCGGCCGATTCGCTCGCCGCACGCGGAGCCATCCAGTCACCGGTTGCGTTCCGGTACTACGCGCGACTACGCAGCCGCGGGCGCGCCATCCAGCCGGGCATCTACGACATTCCCGCAGGCGCGAGCTGGTCCGAGATCCTGCAAAAGCTGGTCAGCGGGGATGTAGCCAAAGCGAAATTCACCATCCCCGAGGGGTGGACGAGCAATCAGATCGCGCAGCGCATCGCGCCCATTGCCCGGGTGCCGGTGGACTCCGTGCTGCGCGTGGTCGCCGACACCGCGGCCGCACGCCGGTTCGGGGTGCCAGGACCCACGCTGGAAGGATACCTGTATCCGGCCACCTATCAGCTCCCCGTCGGCTCCCCCGTTGCCGACGTGGTGCGCGTCCTAACCCGCCGGTATAAGCAGGCGTGGACACCCGCCCTGCGTGCGCGTGCGGACTCCGTGGGGATGGACGAGCGCGAAGTGGTGACGCTGGCGTCCATCATCGAAACCGAAGCCCGGCGGTGGGACGAACGCCCACTGGTATCCGCGGTGTACAACAACCGCCTTCGCATTGGCATGCGCCTGCAGGCCGACCCCACGGTGCAGTACGCGCTCGGCTCACGCCAGAGCCGTCTCCTGTACTCCCACATCCGCGACGTGGCGGATCATCCATACAACACCTACACCAACTCCGGCCTACCCCCTGGCCCGATCGCGTCGCCGAGTGCCGGATCGATCCGCGCGGCACTCTACCCGGCGGACGCCCCGTTTCTTTACTTCGTCGCTCGACCGGACGGCACCCACGTCTTCACCCGCACACTCGCCGAGCACAACGCCGCCAAGCGACAAAGTCAGCGCGCACGCAATGGCCGCTGATATCGCCCGGTGTTCGCGCCTGGTGGTCATAGCAGATGTCGACGCGGCTGCGGGAAGAAACCTGGTAGAGATCGTCCGTGCGGCACTTCGCGCGGGGGCGCCCACGGTTCAGCTTCGGGCCAAGAGCGCCGCTGCACGTGAAATGACCGAGCTTGCTACCCTGCTGCGCGAAGAAACTCGGGCCGCCGACGCACTCTTCTTCGTCAACGACCGGGTGGACGTCGCCCTCGCCGCGGGAGCGGACGGGGCGCACCTGGGTGACGACGATCTGCCCCTGACGCAGGCACGGCGGATAACCCCACCTGGCTTTCTGCTCGGACGCTCCGCGGATAGCGTAGCTGCCGCCATCCAGGCGGAGCAGGAAAGCGCAGACTACCTCGGGGTCGGCTCGGTGTACCCGACCGCGAGCAAGACTGACGCTGGCACGCCAATCGGCCTGTCCCGCATTGCCGAAGTCGTTGAAGCCGTCAGCATTCCCGTGGTGGGGATCGGGGGGATCAACGCGAGCAACGCGGCGGCTGTGTTCGGGGCGGGGGCCGTCGGTGTAGCAGTCATTCGGGCGGTGCTAGGCGCGGCCGATCCCACGGCGGCAACACGAGCGCTGCTCGAGTCGGGCGCTCTTCCTCCGGCGGCCAGAGCAGGCGGGTAGCCAGCACCCAAAGGCAGAGCGCAGCGAAGCCCACCAGCTGCCCCGCGGGACCAATCGGCTCGTACGCCACGAACCAGCGACGCACACCCTCCAGCGGGTTGCCCAGCCCCAGGACACCCCCGGTGGTCGGCTCCTCCCGTCCCCACAGGATCGGGATAACACTGAAGCGGAGCAGCGCCAGCAATACGGTCAGGGTGGCGAGCCGCATCACCAGCCGCTGCCGGGACCGCACCCCGATCGTTCCCCACGCGTGCACCGCTACGCCGGTGACCACCACCCACTCCACCACGCCCGGCGGTGGGAAGAGCAGATCCAGCAGCTGGGCGGTGGCGAGTGTTCCGTACACGACCGGGATCCAGGCCAGTGTACTTTCGGGCGAGGGCCACACCCGGCGCAGCACCAGCGTGTAGGCCAGCAACAGCGCGAAGGCGCCCTCTAAAAAGCCGAACACCCGGTACTGCGTGTCGTCGCCCGTCAGGTGCATGCCGGCAAGCGTGGCACTCCCCAAAAAGAGCAGCGCCCCACCGACCGCACGGCGGGCGGGTGTCAGCGACGCCGCGGTATCCATTCGAGCGGCCCAGGGCGGAGGCGCCGTTCGGTCTCCCGCCGGAGCGCTTCGGCTCGCTGACGAATCTCCGGATCGGCCGACTCGGCGAGCACCCGCTGCGCCGAAGTGAGTGCTTCCTGCAGGCGCTCGTTGTCGTCCCGGCGCCACCAGGGTCCTGTGCCCGTCTGGAGCAGCAGCTCTGTTCGTCCCAGTACCGCACGGGACCAAAGGTTCAGGGCAGCACTGCTGTCGGCCGGGGTATCGGCAAACCCGCGCGCCGCCCAAGCCTGCTCCGCTGCTGCCCCGAAGTTGACCATGGCAGCGCTATCCTGCCGGGCTGCCCGGGCAGCCTCGGCGGTCACCAGACGCTCCTCCGCGCGTCGCACGCGAGGTCCAAAGGCGGACGGCCGAACGGCAACCAGCCCCCGCGTCCCCGCATCGGCGAGGGTTTGCGGAGCACTTCGATAAAGTTGAAGAGCACCCACGGAAAGCACCGCGAGGAGTACCAGACCCCCGATCGCCCAGGGGTCACGCCCGGGCTCTTGCATCTCCCGCATCCAGCAGCTCGCGGACGTCCTGCTCGCGGAGAAAGAACTCACCCAGGCGGTTCCTGTACGGCGCGTGCCAGTCCGAGCCACCGGTAGGGAAGAGACCCAGATCCCGTGCTGCCGTTTCCAGGAAGAGCGACTCGGTGGGAGGAGTATTGGGGCGGAAGCACTCCACACCATCCAGCCCCCACTGCGCAAAACAGCGGATCTCCCGGTCGAACAGCTCAATGGGCGGGTGGGCCCACACGGCTACTCCACCTGCGCTGTGAATGGTGTCGATGGCCTCGCGGACCGTGGGAAAGTCGGTTTCCACGACCGCGAGTCCATCATCTCCGATATAACGGGCGAACGCCTCCCCGTAGTACCGCGTGTGCCCCCCCGCGAGTAGCGCGCGGGCGAGGTGTGGACGCCCGATCGACTGGGCTTCCGGCCCCGCGGCCTGCACCACATCCTCATAGTCGATCTCCATGCCGAGATCTCGCAGCTTGCCGACCATGCGGCGCATGCGATCCCGTCGCCGCTCGTTCGCGGCGTCCTGGTGATTGCGGATCGATGTCGCGGCAGGATCGATGAAGTACCCGAGGATGTGGATCTCCTCCGCACCCTGCCGCGTGCTGACCTCGATTCCCGGAATGACCCGCAGCCCCATTGCCCGGGCAGCTTCCTGCGCCTCCCGCACGCCCACCGCCGTGTCGTGATCCGTCAACGCGATCACGTCCAGGCCACCGGCT
>JAUJOM010000010.1 GCA_030447645.1 Longimicrobiaceae bacterium
CGACGAGGCGCACCGCTTCGCGCAGCACTACCACCACATCCTGCGGCGCAAGAGCCAGCTCGAGGAGGACGTGAAGACCGGCCGCCGCCCGCCGCGGGCGAGGCCGGCGGCGCCGCGGAAGACCGCGCCGGCGAAGCCGGTCGGCGACGCCAAGCAGCCGGGGGAGATGCCGTTCTCGACGCACGTCGGGCTGCCGATCCTGCAACCGCCCGGGGAGGCGCCGGCGGAGGTGGAGCCGGGGGAGATCCTCGACCCCGAGGACCTGCCGAGCGACGCGCCGGTCACCGCGGTCTCCGCCGACCTGCCGCCGCGGTCGAAGATGCGGAAACAGCAGGGGGTCCAGGGCACGCACGTCTCGCCGCCAGGCGGCGAAGACTAACGTCGCGACAGTCCCCCCGCCGTGGCGCGGGCGTCCCCCCCCCGGATTTTTTATGGCGAAGAACCCGCCGGGACGCCAGACCGCCCAGCGGTGCCACACCAAACGCGCCCCCAATCGAAAACACCCGTACGCACTCCCCGCCTGTGGGATGAGCGAAGCGAACTCGGCGAGCGCCGCGAACCACGCGTCGCGACAGGATGTAGGAAACCACCAGCGTAGCGCCCAGGTGAACAGGGCCGCCACCACCGCGAGTTTCCGGCCCCCGCTGAAGATTCCCGCGCCGATGACGCAGCAGGTGAGCTGCCACACGCCGAACGGCGAGCAATCCCATTCCACCCCCACCTGCGGATCCACGTGGCCCGTGCGCGCTTCCGGATCGTTTTCCTGCGGAAAAGTTGCGACCTTCGCTCGACGGGTACAGTGTGCGAAAGCGTGTGGCGAACGGCGCAAGCTTCTGCCGCCGTTCAGGGTTGGCGCAACCTGTGGGGCCCATGAGGTTGCGCAAAGCGCTCCCATCCCCGTAAAACGGAGGGAATGCAGCCGCGCACGTTCCTCAAACCTGCCCAGACCTATGGCTCAGATGAACGTTCAGCTCCTGCCACTGTGTGGTCTCTGGTGGCGCCGCTCGCGGTGGATCGCTCCGTGTCGCGCAGGCGCGGAGGAGAGCTCGGCGCAGCAGTCGGACACGGTCCCGCCCGCCCTGCAGGGTCAGCGGACTCGCCCGGCCCTACCCAGCTTCCATCCGAAGCGGTTTCGGCCTCCCGTCCGTCCGGCACCGCAGCCTCAGGACCAGGGGAAAATAGGCCGCATCGACCGGGGCGATGGGAAGCGTGAATGCAGTGATCGCCGCGTTTTTCTTTTTCGACGTTCTTCTGGGACCCTGCTCACAAACTTCCGCTGGTGGTGGCTGGTGCTCGGGGCGATCTACTTCACCATCAAGATGGGCTTCATCAACTTCCGCGCGTCTGGCCATGCGATCCAGGTGGTGCGCGGCAAGTACAGCCCCGCGGATGCAGGTGAGGTTTCTCACTTCCAGGCGCTGAGCGCTGCCGTCGGCTACTGTAGGTCTCGGCAACATCGCCGGCGTCGCGATCGCCGTCAGCCTCTCCGGCGGTCCGGGAGCGAACAACTTGATGATCCTTGCGGGGCTGCTCGGGATGTCGTCCAAATTCGCGGAATGCACACTCGGGCAGCATTGCCGTGAAGGTACGCCCGGACGGCCGCATCATGGGTGGTGCGATGTTCTACCTGTCAAGGGGGTTGGCTGAAAAGGGAATGGCCGGCTTCGGGCAAATTCCTGGTGATGTTCGCGATATTGTGCATCGGCGGAATACTTGAGGCCAGCACAGCTTCCAGGTGAATCAATCCTCTAACGCGATGCAGGAGACAATTCTTATCCTGGGGCCAGTACCCGTGGGGGTCTACGGGGTGGTGATTATCCTCATCATGACTGTCCTGGTCGTCAGTGCGCGCTCTTCATCATTCTTATGAACGTGGAAGGGTGCCCGCAGCCTTCGCGGCGATCTTCACGCAGGCGTTCAACCCGGACGCGGCCTATGGTGGTTTCATCGGTGCGCTCGTGGTCGATTTCAGCGCGCCGCCTTTCTCGAACGAAGCGGGTGCCGGCTCGGCAGCCATTGCCCGCTGGCCGCGAGGACGCCGTACCTGGTGCGCGAGGGGATTGTCGCACTGCTCGAGCTGTTCATTGATACGGTGGTCATCTGCACAATGACGGCACTCGTCATCGTCATCACCGGCGCGTACAACAATCCGGCCTATGCCGACCTCATCGAGGGCAGCGCGCCGCACCACCTCGCGTGCGATGGCGGAGAACGTCTCCTGGTTTCCGTACGTACTCTCGCTAGCCGTCTTCCTCTTCGCCTGCTCGACCATGATCTCCTGGTCGTATTATGGGCGAGCGGTGCTGGGCCTGGATGTTCGGCGATCCACACCTCGGGATTACTGGGCCTGTTCCTGCTGTTCGTATTCCTGGGTTCGATCATCCCCAACGTGCTCGACTTTGGCGACCTGATGATCCTGGGGATGGCCTTCCCGAACGTGCTGGGCGTGGTGATTCTCAGCGGTAACGTGAAACGGAGCTGGACGACTCATTGGGGGAAGAAGAAGTGGGCGAGTTGCAGGTTTATGCGTAGCGCGGCCGTGGACTATGCCGGCACGACGGCCGGCAGATTCGGTCCCGCTGACCCGGTAGATGACGGCACCAACGAGTAGCGCCACCGCGCCGACGCCGAGGTTCGCCAGCGTCGCGCTCGCCAGGTACCAGGCAGAGGCCGAGCGCGGCTACCGGGATCGCGTAGCCGCCCGGAAGTCGAATCGCTCCCGGCCTGTCCGAAAGCGCTTGCGAAGGATCGGGAGGGCGGCGGCTGTCCCCCGTAGGTCGCCAGCCGCGCGATGATGGAAAGCATGGCCAGGGCGACGAACGAGCCGGAGAGTGCGAGGGCGAGTGCGATGCCGGATTGGGTGACGATCGCGGCGGCGGAGTGCGATGGGTGGGGTGGACACGGGCCAGAACGCCGGACCGAAGCCATCCTGCGCCAGTGCGAACAGGTATCTGGGGCCGACAAGCGTCGTGTTCCCCACATTCCCCGCGATCGAGATCATGGCGCCGATGGTCATGAGCACGCCCGCCCAGGCACCCGCGAACATCGTTGCGGAGTCAGCGAGCGGCGACTCGGTGCCAGGCGAGGCCGGGCAAGGTGCCGAGCGCCACCAACTGGACCAGAGTATAAAGGGTCACGAGAACGATCATCGTCAGCAGCGCGAACGGGCACATCACGCCGTGGATTCTTGTACTCTCCGCCGGCGCCGCCGTGGTTTCGAAGCCCGCGTACGCGAACAGGAGCAGCAGCGCCGCCTCGCCAAGGGTCCCCACCGGTGGAGCTTCGACCACGGCTAGGCGGGACCACTGGACGGCGAAGATGCCGGAGAACCACGAAGAAAACGAGTGGAGCAGCTTCGCGATGGTGAGAACGACAGCGACACGCGCCAGGGCTTCACGCTGACGATGTTGACCCAGGTGAGAAAGACCAGGGAGTGTGATGACCGCGGCGCGCTGCCACTTCTCCGGCGGCGGCGGGCCAGAGATAGCTGGGTCGCCAGCGCGACCCCGCCGAAACGATGCAACCGGAGGCCACGCGCGCGAGCCACGTCATCCACCCGACCCTGAACCCCACGAAGTCGCCGAACCCTCGCGCGTATACAGATAGCCACCCCGGTTCATCGAAGTAGCTCGCCGGCTTCGGCAAAAGTACGAGCAGGGCAACGCGCAACCGGCCAGGATCGGCCCACAGGCTCACCGCGCCGAGCAGCGCGGTAGCCGCGGCCGGCAGCAGGTATACGCCGCTGCCGATCACGTCGTTGAACGCGAGTCCCACGATCTCCCAGCGGGAGACCGCGCGGACAGCGTTGGCGCGGTCTGCGCTGTGGCGCTCAGTGGCTCGGAAATTTAGCTAGCCCTGGTGGCCGTGGTTCCCGAGCAGCGGGTATCCTTCGGAGCGGGCCACAGGTCGCTGCCGTGATGTCGCCGGCCACGTTGAGTGTGGTGCGGCACATGTCCGGATCCGGTCCACTCCCAGGATGATCGCGATCAGCGCGGATTCACCCCGATCGAGGCGAGAACGACGATGATGAAGGGGATGGACCCGACGGCACACCCGCCGTCCCGATGCCGCCCAGGATTGCCAGATAAGCGACCATCAATTGCTGGCCAAGGACAGGTCCACACCCGCGAGCTGGGCCAGGAAGAGCACGGTTACACCCTCGTAAAGGGCGGTTCGTTTGGTTGGCGGTGGCACCCACCGTAAGCACAAACGAATTGATCTCCCGCGGGACGCCAAGGTTTTCTTCGAAACTCGAAGCTGTCGGAAGTGTTGCGTTGAGCTCGAAGTAGAAAACGCGGTAAGCATCACCGTCTTGATCCGGCGGAAGAACTGATCGAGATTCGGGACAGGAAGTAGACGGAAAGAAAGTACACGCCGAACATGTGCAGGGCGAGCCCGGTGAGCACGGTCACGATGAACCAGGCGAGCGCCGCCAGCAGATCCAGCCCGAAGCTGGCTGTGTTGCTGAACAGGAGGCACGCCACTGCATAGGGCGCGATCTTCATGATTCCGTCGATGATCTTGACGAAATCTCGTACAGCGCCTGCAAGAAGCCGAGCAATGGCGCGGCCCCCACGGGGCCCACCAGCGTCGCCGCCACTCCGAGCACCAGCGCGAAAAACATCAGGTGGAGGAGATAAGCTCTGCTCTGCCACGGCGTTGATCGGGTTGGCGGGGACGAGCGTCCTTACCTGCGTAAGCACGGCAGCGTCGTCGTCAGTTCGCCGCCTCTACCCGGTCCGCGGCCGCGTAGCGTACCTCGAGCGCCGCAGCGGTGGCGGAGTCGAAGCCGCTCGCCCGGACGGATGGTATTGACCAGCGTCAACCCGATCACCACCGAAATCGCCGAGATGACCAGGGTGTAGCCAAGGACTTCAGCCCAACCCGCCCGAGCTTTGTACGTCTCGATCCCGGCGACACCCACCAGAGGAAAACACGAGCGGGATAACTACCATCAGGAGGAGCCAGAGGAAAAGTTGGCCGACAGGCCGGTGCGAACGATCCAGGCGAGCCGGGATCTCGATCCGAGCAGGGCATTGGCCACGAGCCCGACGCCGGCCCCGATCACCAGCAGGATGCGCGTATGCAGCGGCATCCCGCGGGGGCGGTCCGAATTCGATCGTTCAGATCGGTGGTGACCTGAAGGCGTCCGGCGTGAGGGTCGCTGCGTGGGATCAGTCATTTTTCCCGAATCGTCAGCCATTCGCCCCCTGTCTAGTGCGACGTGTGTGGTGGTACTAACCCCGGCCTGTCGGGCGTCCCTCCGAATCGAACTTGCCGGGCTCTGGCGGCGAGGCGGGCCCGATCCCATCGGGATCGAAGTGCCGCTTGGAGGTCAGGATCTTCGCGAAAGACCAGGACGTCAATCCCAGCACGAAGGTCCAGCTCGCCAGCATGAAGATGAGGAACCGGCGCTCATCGAACCACCTCCGCCGTCACGGGTCCTCGGTCAGCGTCAATCATGGGACCACCCTCCACCTCCAGGAATCCCGCACGGTCGTCGTAGCCGTTTCGCTTCCACGCGGCGCGGATCATCACCAGGAAGAACACCACGAACGCGAGGATCAGCGCCGGGACGCGTGCACGTAAAACTCGCCTCTCCTCCGGGATCGGACCACCGGCGGAAACACCCCCTCGAGCCGCAGAATCGGCAGCGCCTCGGTCACCGTCCACCACCCCAGGATCACCAGGAGGTAGACCGGAGTTACATAGGTCATGATGAACTTGAAGATGCCGGGAATCCGAATGTCGGCGCCCTCGTGCAGCGATCTCCAGGCGTTGTCCGGCTTGAAGACCCACATGAAGAGAACCACCTCGATCGCAGCCATCACCGCGAGTCCAAAGGTGCCCGCCCAGTAGTCCCACTCCCACAGAAAGCCGTACTCGAACCAGAGCATCGTCAGCACTCCAAAGGTCATCGCGACGCCACCCACAACCCATGCAACCGTTTCACGCCGGTAGCCGAACTCTTCGCGGAAGAAGGCAACCACCGGCGTCCCCATCGCCACCGATGAGGTGATACCCGCGAAAAAGAGCAGCCCGAACCACAGAGCGCCCAGGAGCTGCCCCAGGGAAGCTGCTGGAAGATCACCGGCATGCTGACGAAGCCGAGGTTGAACGACCCCGACTGCGCGATCGCCATGGCACCGCTTACACCGAAGAAGGTCACGGCCGCCGGAATCGCGATGGAGCCGCCGAGCACCACCTCCGCCGTTTCGTTGGTTGCCGCCGTCGCGATCCCGGAAAGGGCGATGTCATCCTGCCTGGAAAGGTAGGAGGCATAGGTCTGGAGCGTCCCCACGCCGATCGACAGGCAAAAAGATCTGCCCCGCAGAGGCCAGCCAGACATTGACGTCACCGATTCGGGAAAGATCCGGATTGAAGATGAACTGATACCCCGTCAGCGCGGTGGAGCCATCCGGGCCAGGGGGAGGAAGAACACCACCACGGCAAGGACCAGCGCGAACAGGAATAAGATCGGCATGCCAAAATAGGCCAGCTTCTCGATCCCGCCGGAGATCCCCCGGGACAGCACGTAGATGGTGATGAACATGCTGGCGAAGAAGAAGGCGAACGGCACCCAGAAGTCGTGCACGCTCCCATCGCTGATCAGCTGATAGGAGGTGAGATACTGGGCCATGGACTCCTGCGTATTCCGCCCCCAGTAGTCGCCGGTCAGGAAAACCAGGTGAACGCCATCGTCCAGGAGATCAGGACCACGTAGTAGGTCAGCACGATCATGGGGATCACCAGCCCGATCACACCCAGGTACTTGGCGGCCGGGTGCTTCCAGATGGCCGCGAACATGCCGGGGATGTGCCCCTTTCGGTACCGGCCCCCATTGCGGCCCATCCCCACTCGATCCACATCATCGGAATGCCGAGGAGGATGAAGGCGATGAAGTAGGTGATCATGAACGATCCCCCGCCGTTCGCCGCCGCCTGCCCGGGAAGCGCAGAAAGTTGCCGAGCCCGACCGCGTTTCCGGCCATGGCCAGAATCAACCCAACGCGGCTTCCCCAGGCTTCATTGGAAGTCGTACCGCTTGTGTTCAAATGGGTTCTCCTTCTAGAGTGCGTACGAAATCCAGCAGCAGCTACTCACAATTTGTTCACGATAGCGGTCTGTCTCCGCGGCAGCCTCGATGAAATGGGGATAGCATTTCCGCTACCCCGCCAGGATCGACGGCTTACCGAGCCGATGACCCGATGCAGCTGCAAACGCCGGCTCAGGCTCCGGTGCGAGTTCCGGCTCAGCCGGAGATGGCATGACGAAAGGCAATCCCTCACCCGCGTGACCACCAGCGACGTGAGCAGGTCACCCATCACGTTCGGTACCGTGCGCGCCATGTCCAGGATGCGATCCACACCCAGGATCAGCGCAATTCCCGCCCCGGGCACGCCCACCATCTCCAGCACCATCACCAGCAGCGGGATGGAGCCGCCGGGAACGCCCGCTACACCCACCGCGGTGATGACCGACATCACCACCACGACGAGCTGAGTGGTGATGCTCAAATCGACGCCGAACACCTGCGCGAGGAACAGCACCGTCATTCCTCGAAGAGGGCGGTGCCATTCATGTTCATGGTCGCGCCGAGTGGCAGCACGAAGCCCGCTACCTCGCGGGGAACGCCGAACCCTTCTTCCGCGGTACGGATGGTGGTCGGGAGCGTCGCGTTCGAGCTGGATGTGGAGAAGGCAGTCATCATCAGCGCACGTGCTCTTCGAAACAAGGTCGCCGGGTCGATGCCCGCCAGCGTCCGCGCGAGCAGCGGAATCACGCCGAACAGGTGAATCGCCAGACCGGCAAGCACAACGATGACGTACATCCCCAGCGATTGGAGAACATCGAGTCCGAAGCGGGCGGTTACACCGAAGATCAACCCCGCGACGCCAAGGGGTGCGATCGCCATCGCGAAGCCGATGATTACCATCACCGCCTCGCTCACCCCCTGCAGCACGCGTATCACGGGAGCGGCGGTCTCACGGGGGGATCTTGGTTAACGCGACGCCGAAGATTAGGGTAAAAAAGATCAGCGCCAGCATGTCCCCATTCACGGCCGCGCTGAGTGGGTTACGGGGAACGATATTGATAAAGGTGTTGATCCCGAACCCGTTCTCCGTCGCCATGCTCACCTTTTCGGCTGCCTGCGAGGTGTACTGGGCGAGAAGCGCGTTCCGGACAGCCGGGTCCAGCGAGCCGCCGGGCCGGATGAAGTTCATCAGCAGCAGGCCCAGCGAGGCGGCCAGCGCGGTTGTGGCCAGAAAGAATCCCAGCGCCTTCCCACCGATACGCCCAATTCGGGAGATGTCACCCAGCGTCGCCACTCCCAGGGCGAGCGAGGTGAACACCAGGGGAACGACCACCATGAAGAGCATGCGCAGGAATACCTGCCCGATCGTTAGCGACATTGTCGACGACCCAAAGGAGCTGGGGTGCATCGCGCCACATGAGGTTGAAAACACGCCGGCCGCGGCGCCAACCGCAAGGCCGATCAGAATCTGTGTGTGAAGTAGCTGCGGGCGACGGAAGAGTGTCAACATCGTCGGTTCATCAGGGGAGTAGCTGGATAGGAAAAGGGGCCGCCGGGGGGCGGCCCCGGGAGTCGGACACGCGCTTCTTCAGTACTACACCGGGCGGAAGTTCAGGGCTGGGGCCGATCTCGCGGAACCAGACCCACCAGATCCACGCCCCGCACCGCGTGCGGCATCCACGGCGTAGATCACTTCGCCGTACGCCAGGTTCTCGGCGCCGCGAACGAAGATCACCTTCCGAACACGGTGGCAAAGGTACTGGTCAGCGTCTGTTGCAGCTGCCCGGCAGGGATCGGCTCCTGGTTCAGGAAGTACGTGTTCCTCGGCTGGATGTCCAGCACGATCTGATCGATTGCCTGGGCCTTGTCCTCGGTCTCTTCCGTAGGCGGCACCTGGACCTCCATGCCTTTTGCATGCCCTGCTGCACGATCATGAAGATGATGAGCAGCACCAGCATGATGTCGATCATTGGCGTCATGTTGATGTCGCTCATCGCCCCGCCCTTGCCCCCGATCTTAACAGCCATGGATTGCTACCTTCCTCAGGGTGTGGCCGCCTTAGGCACGTCGGTGATCGCGCCCACTTTGCGAACACCGGCCTCCTCCGGGCATAGTTAATCGCGGTCAGGACAACACTGTACTGCACCGCCTGATCCGCCTTGAGGTACAGGATGCGGTCCTCCTGGCGGCTGGCGTACACGTCCTTTAACGCCTGCTGCAGATTGTTGGGATGGACGGCTTCTCCTCCAGGTAGAACTTGCCGTCCTTTTCGATCGCCAGCGTGATCCGGTCCTCATCCTTTTGCGGTTGCACGTTCGCGGCCATCGGTAGCTTCACCGCCGCACCCATCGCAGGCGTGATGATCATGAAGATGATGAGCAGCACCAGCATGATGTCGATCATCGGCGTCATGTTGATGTCGGCGTTCACGTCCGTGCCCGCGGAACCTGCGAGCTCGGGGAGCGGCGAACCGCCGAATGTCGCCCCCGAGCCGATCTTGGCTGCCATGGTTCAGTCCCCTGAGAACGCGGGAGTGCCCGGGTGAGACCGCCGCGTGTCGCGGGTCATCATCCAGTCGATCATCTCGCGACCGGCGTAGGCAAGCTCGGTGAAGAGACCATCCAGCCGGGTGTTGAAGTAGTTGTACAGCCACACCGCCGTGATCGCCACCATCAGACCGACCGCCGTGGTAAGGAGCGCTTCGGCGATACCTGCCGAGATGGCTTCCAAGCCACCACCGGCCGTCGCCATGCCGCTGAACGCCGTGATCACGCCCCAGGTGGTGCCGAGCAGTCCGACGAACGGTGCCGTAGACGCCACGGTTCCCAGAATGCCCATGCCGGACTTCAAGTCGTTGGCAAGCAGGATCTGCTCACGCTCCACCGAACGCTCGGCGGAGTTGATCGCCGCACCCGCTACACGGGGGTCATTCAACAGCGGAGCCACTTCGCGAAGGCTTTCACCCAGTACGCGGGCAACGTGCGAATTCTTGTATTTCTCCGACAGTTCCAGCGCCTCGGGAATGTTGTTCGCCTCGAGTGCCTGGGAGAAGCGGGGTGCGAACGCCCGTGTCGACGTCGCCATCTTGCGGAAGCGGAACCACTTCGCCGCCGCCACCGTGAATGAGATCACGCTCATCGCGATCAACAGGATCACGATGAATTTGGCGAATGCACCCATGTGGCCCCACAGCTCGAGCAGTCCGTACTGCATGACGATTTTCTCCTTCGCGCCCGACGCGCTTTAAGTGATGAACGTTTCCCACACCTGTCCCACTACACCAGCTGATCCCTAACTACCGGCCCAACGTCCACTTGATCGGAAGCTGCAGCAACATCCGTACGTTCCGGTTTCCCACCTTCGCGGGATTGAACTTCGCCCGCTCGAGCACTTTCGCGGATGCGGTGCCGAATTGCTCGTGGCTAGCATCGATTGTCTTAATCGAGCTCGGATCCACACGCCCATCCTCCATCACCACGAACTGCATTACCGCCTGCCCCTGAACGCCCGAATCCCGGAGTAGCGGCGGATAGTTCCGCTCCAGCAGGCGCTGAAGCTCCCGCCGGGTGGCGTCGGTGATGCTGGCTGCGGTGCCGACGTTGCTCTGGTCGTAGACGAAGTTGGTGCTGTCCACCTTCTCAACCTGGGGCTTGGCAACGCCCTCAGGCACACCGGCCGCGACACCACCCTCCGGACCCTTGCCGGAGAAGTCGTCCTTGTTTACCGCCTGGGCGTTCTTGTCCTCCTCCTGCACACCCTTGGGCGGCTCCTTGGGCGGCATCAGGGTTTGCGTACCCTTGATCACCGGGGGTGGCGCGGCTGCCTGCGGGGGCGGCGGAGGCGGCGGGGGTGGAGGCGGCTCCGGCGCCTTGGGCGGCTCCGGCTCCTTGATGTCAAGCAGAACGAGATCTTCTACCTTCTTCTTGACCGCTTCCGGGGCGGCGGTCATACCCGCATAGGCGCCTCCAAGCAGCAGCGCATGCACCCCGACCGAAACGAAGATCGTCGTCGGTGTCCAGAAGGTGCTCTTTTTCCCTACGGAAGATGGCAGATTCTTAAACATCGGGTCCTTCCTATCCTCTTGGCTAAAGGGCACCGACAGCTGTTAGCCCGCACTATCGAACGTCTGACCGAATTCGACCAGCACCGGGGCAGAAAAAACGCCCGTCCACCTATAAAGCGATGTGAACGCGAATCTTAACCCTATATCGGTGCGTTTGTTTCTAACCTGCACCTCTCGTCTCGAAATGTCAAGGTGCCACTCCGCATTCTTCGGGCCAATTCCGCACCTTCAGGCCTTGCACACCGACGAAAAGGCCAGTGTAACGGCTGTCATCCGCCGCCCCCAAGCTTACTGCGGCGGGTGCGAGCCGCGCCAGGGGCATCCCGAACACCCCCTGGTTGCGGATACGCATCAGAGTAGCGGATCAGGGTATCCTTCCGAAAGGGGCTCCTGATCCGACCCCATGCAGCATCATCCTTCCCCGAAGAAGTACCAGAACACCCCGATGATCGCAAGCACCCCGGCGATCAGCACTCCCCATTCCGCACCGTCCACCTTACACCTCCCGGATCGGTGCACGGAAGCCGCGCAGCCGCAAGCTGTTGGCTACCACGCTCACGCTGGAAAGCGACATGGCCACACTCGCGAAAACCGGAGACAGCAGCCATCCGGTGAACGGGTACAGCAGCCCCGCCGCAACCGGAATCCCGACCACGTTGTAAACAAAAGCCCAGAACAGGTTCTGCTTCACGGTTCGAATGGTAACCCTGGAGAGCGCAATGGCGGTCACCACACCGCGCAGATCGCCGCGGATCAGGGTTACGTCGCTGGCTTCGATCGCCACGTCGGTTCCCGTGCCGATGGCGATGCCCACGTCCGCCTGCGCGAGGGCAGGGGCGTCGTTGATGCCATCGCCCACCATGCCTACACGCCGCTTTTCCTCCTGCAGGCGCTTGACCTCGCTCGCCTTTCCTTCCGGGAGCACCTCGGCAAGCACGCGGTCCACCCCCACTTCTTGAGCTACGGCCTGGGCGGTGCGGTGGTTGTCGCCCGTGATCATCACCACTTCCAGCCCCATGCTCCGCAGCGCACGGATCGCATCACGCGACTCCGGCTTGACCCGGTCGGCAACGGCGAGCAGGCCCGCGAAGCGGCCGTCCACCGCGGCCAATATGGGCGTCTTTCCCCGCTTCGCCAGCTCGGCTGCCTGGTCTTCGGCGCCATCCAGCGCAACCGCCCAGTCCCGCATCAGGCGGGCGTTGCCCAGCAGAACCGCGCGCCCGTCCACCACGGCCTGAACGCCGTGACCCGCTAGTGCATTGAACTCCCCAGCGTCGGCGAGGGTGAGGCCGCGCTCGTTTGCCCCACGCACGATGGCTTCTCCCAGGGGTGCTCGCTGCCTCGCTCAGCGCTCGCGGCAAGCCGGAGCAGATCGTCGGCATCCATCCCGTCCGCCGGAACCACGGCGGTGAGCGCCGGGTGGCCCTCGGTGATGGTGCCGGTCTTGTCCAGCACGATGGTGTCCAGCCGGTGGGCGGTTTCCAGTGCTTCGCCGCCCTTTACCAGCACGCCGTTCTCGGCCCCCTTGCCAGTCCCCACCATGATCGCCGTCGGCGTGGCGAGCCCCAGGGCGCAGGGACAGGCGATGATCAGCACCGCTACGAAGTTCACCAGCGCCATGGTGAAGCGCACCGGCTCCGGCGCCAGGATGAACCAGCCCACAAAAGTGGCGATGGCGATGCACAGCACCACGGGAGTGAAGATGCCGCTGATCACATCCGGCGAGCCGCGCGATGGGTGCTTTGGAGCCCTGCGCGTCCTGCACCAGCTTGACGATCTGCTGCAGGGCAGTATCCCGGCCTACCCTGGTGGCCTGGAAGCGGAAGGATCCGGTCTTGTTGATCGTCGCGCCGAACACCTCGTCCCCGCACCTTTTCCACCGGGATGGACTCGCCGGTCAGCATGGACTCGTCCACCGCGGAACGTCCGTCGCGCACGACGCCGTCCACTGGGATCTTTTCCCCCGGGCGGACGATCACCATGTCACCGGGTACGACCTCCTCCACCGGGATGTCCATCTCCTGCCCACCTCGCACGACTCGGGCTGTCTTGGCCTGCATCCCCATCAGTCGGCGGATCGCTTCACCGGTTTGCCCCTTGGCTCGGGACTCCAGCATGCGCCCGAGCAGGATCAGCGCGATGATGACGGCGGCGGCCTCGAAGTAGACCGGGACCATGCTCCCATGAGCCACCCCGGCGAACCAGCCCGGAGCCACCGTTGCCGCCACGGAGTACAGGAATGCCGCTCCGGTACCCGTGGCGATCAGCGTGTTCATGTCCGCGGCACGGTGCCGGAATGCGGCCCATGCGCCCCGGTAGAACTGCGCTCCACAAAACAGCACCGAGGAGCCGTGAGCGCGAGCTGCACCCAGTTGATCCAGGGCTGGTTGAAGAGGGGGATGCGCCCGTGCGACATGGCAATCACCAGCACGGGCAGCGCCAGCCGCGATCCAGAACTTGCGCCGCAGGTGCCGGTACTCTTCCTCGCGCGCCTGCTGCTCGATATCGGCAGGTCTGATCGCGTTGCCGCCCGAAACGTCACGCACGCGATAGCCGAACTCTTCGATGGCGCGGCGGATCGTTCCGGTTTCGGTCGTGCCGGGAACGTACTCGACACGCACCTCCAGCGTCGCCAGGTTGAAGCTCGACGACACCCGGCAGGCGGCCCAGGCATTGCTCCAGCGGCTGTTGAAGAGCCCGACGGGCGGGCGGACATGTCCACCACGAAGTCGGCGGGCGGTACCCGCGACTCCGTACCCGACGTTCTCCACCACGCCAATCAGGTCACGACGCAGTCAGCTGTGGGGTCATACTCGACCGTGGCGCGCGAGGTGGCGAAGTTTCGACCGCGTCCGCCGGCGGTTTGACCAGGTCATCCCGGTGATCGGCAGATCGATCCGCTCGCCGAGACATCACGCACCCGATCCCGGGGCTGAAGGAGCCAGGTCCGCACTGCCGGTCGCGATGTCGGTCGCCACCTGGGCACGACCTGGCAGGTCCACCTGCCATGGGGTTGAGCGCTTGGTGACTGCCTGGACACCAGTGCCGTGTCATCCAGGTCCACCGGCTCGCCCGCGCCTGGATCACGCCGATCCCTGGGACGGGAAGGTCAGCCGAGGTGCTGGATCTTGCTCTCCTCATACTCCACCTGGGGCGCGGCCTGCCTGAGTCGTCCACCTGCGCATCGCTGACACGTGGGTGCCCTTGAGCGCCTGGGTGACAGCCTGCACGCAGTGGCCGCAGGTCATTCCCTCGATCTTCAAAGTCGTCGTAGCCATTGCTGTTTCTCCTGGTTAGGTGTGGTGCTCGTAGTCGAGCGCATGGATGATCGGACAATCTTCCGTGCTGCCATGCCCATCGCAGGCACGCTCCGCGGCGAGCTTGCTACATCCGCTCCAGATCGCGGATCTTGGTGTCGATCTCACTGATCTTGGCTGCAGCGCGCGCCTTGACATCGCTGCTGTGGGCCGTGGCACAGCCGCAGCTCGATCAGCTCCTGGACTTCGCGCAGGAGAACCCAATCCGCTGGATGAACCGCAGGCGCGCAACCGTATCGTGCGGGTACTGCCGATAGCCTGATCGAGTGCGCGGCGGTTCCGGAACCAGGCCTGGTAGAAGCGAACTGTTTCCAGTCCGATTCTGGCGCGATCCGCTACCTGGCTGATGGTCATGGTTTCCATTGTCTGTAGTACACTCCAGAGTCAAGGGGGTGCCGATCAGCGGGCGTGCTTGTGAGATCCAGCACTTCGTAGGCGCGGTCCAGCTCTGCAGGGTTGCCGGTTTGCGGCGAGCCGCTCCACCATGCTTGCGAACCAAAATGCGACCTACGCCCCTCCTCATGCACGGAAGCGATCTGGGTGAGAATTTCACGGCGCGATCTTGCTCTACCAGGTGAACGCCGCGCACTCTGCGCATCGTAAGTAGATCTCCCTCAATGCGGGGCCGAGTGTGTGATCGTGGCCATTGCCTTCGGTCTGCTCCATCGGCGCCTGGAGCGAGCTACGTGCCCAGCAGGCGGTCATGCCGTCGATCATTCGACAGTGTTCGTGGTGGTCGTCGTCGCACCGCAGGCGACACGCCTGTAGGCACGCCTGAGCGTGCTCGGACCACGGCGATGTCAGCTCCGTGTGGCGCGACAACACGCGTCCGAGCGGTCGAGCGCATGGATGATAGGACCAGTCCTCCGTGCTGCAGGCATCCGCACATGCCGTCGCTGGCACAGTCGAAACAGCTCGGCAAGCTTGAGTGCAGCGCATCCGCTTCAGGTTGAGGATTTTGTCGTCGATTTCCCAGGTGGATCTTGGCCTTTCGGCGCTCGCCCGCGCCGTTGAGCGGTGCTTGTTCGGTTGCTGCCGATCCCTGGGACATGAGTCTAGCTGGCTAGGGGTTCAGCAGTGTACCCTTCGTCTGCTACCACGGCAGCGAGATCACCTGGATTCGTCCTGCCCTCCTCGTACTCCACCTGGGCGCGACCTGCCTGCAGGTCCACCTGGGCATTGCTGACCCCCTTGGTGTCCTTGAGCGCCTGCGTGACAGCCTGCACGCAGTGGCCACAGGTCATTCCCTCGATCTTCAAAGTCGTCGTAGCCATTGCTGTTTCTCCTGGTTAGGTGTGGTGCTCGTGGTCGAGCGCGTGGATGATGGGGCAGTCTTCCGTGCTGCCATGCCCATCGCAGGCACGCTCCAGCTCGGCGAGCTTGGTGCGCATCCGCTTCAGATCCTGGATCTTGCCGTCGATCTCACGAATCTTGGCTTGGGCTCGTGCCTTGACATCGCTGCTGTGGGCGGCGGCATCAAGCCGCAGCTCGATCAGCTCCTGGACTTCCCGCAGTGAAAACCCAAGCTCCTTCGCCCGCTGGATGAACCGCAGGCGCGCAACCGTATCGCGCGGGTACTGCCGATAGCCGGACCGGGTGCGCGGGGGTTCCGGAACCAGGCCCTGCTTTTCGTAGAAGCGAACCGTCTCCAGTCCGACTCCGGCACGATCCGCCACCTGGCTGATGCTCATGGTTTCCATTGCCCTCCTCCTTTCCAAACCAATCTAAACCCTGTAGTACACTCCAGAGTCAAGGGGGTGCCGATCAGCGGGCGTGCTTGTACATGAGATCCAGCACTTCCTGGTAGGCGCGGTCCAGCTCTGCAGGGTTGCCGGTTTGCTGGGCATCTCCGAGCCGCTCCGCCATGTGCTTGCGAACCAAAATGCGACCTACGCCGCGCATCGCTTCATGCACGGAAGCGATCTGGGTGAGAATTTCACGGCAGGATCGATCTTCCTCTACCATGCGGTGAACGCCGCGCACCTGGCCCTCAATCCGCCGCAGGCGAGTAAGTAGATCTTGCTGTAATGCGGGGCCGAGTGTGTGATCGTGGCCATTGCCTTCGGTCTGCTCCATCGGCATTTGTGCTGGAGCGAGCTACGCCACGCTCAGCAGGCGGTTGCAGGCCTCTTCGCAGCGCCGGCACGATTCGGCGCATACTCGACAGTGTTCGTGGTGGCTGGCGTGCTCCTGGCACATCGCACCGCAGGATCGACACGCCTGTAGGCACGCCTGGAGCTGTGCTCGGACCACGGCGATGTCAGGCTCCGTGTGGCGCGACAACACGCGTCCGGTGGTGTCGCAGATGTCGGCGCAGTCGAGATTCAGGCGGATGCAGCGCACCAGCATCTCTACCTGTTTTTCGCCGAGGCAGGCATCCGCACATGCCGTAGGGCTGCGCACAGTCGAAACACGCCTGGATGCAGTCAATGAGTGCAGCGCGATCCATCTGCGCGGGTTGAGGATGGGTTTCCAACATCTGCTGAACGTGGTTTCCCGTTGTAGCCAGGTGAGACTCCTGGAGTGAGGGTGAGCAGCGCCTTATCGGGTACCCCCCTACCCTACGCACATGAAATGCCCATAACTCTGATAGTTAGACCCGCGCCATCCAAGCTTCCTGTCCAGGGCGGGTTCGTTCCGCCGGTTGCCTGCTCTCGTATATTGCGGTCATGCCATCTGCAATGATCAAGCTCTTCCTGATCCACGGTGATCCGAAACGCCTCCGTACGGCCGAGATCTCCAACTGGAGCGGCAAGGCTATAGCTGCGCCGCGCACGGAGTTCGACGAGCTTCTGGCCCGCGACGAGCTTGGGCAGTCCGGCGTCTACATCCTCACCGGTGCCGATGCGTTGACCGGTGATCTACGCGCCTACATCGGTGAGGCCGAGGTTCTGCGCGACCGGCTGAAGTCGCACAAGTCCGTGGACTTCTGGGTGCAGGCCACGGTGTTCGTCAGTAAAGACGAAAACCTGACAAAGTCGCACATCCGCTACCTTGAAGGCCGCTTGATCGAACATGCGCTTTCCGCGGGGCGGACCAAACTGACCAATGCTCAGGCCAGTGGGGCAAAGCTGCCCGAGTCGGATCGCGAGGATATGGAGGTGTTTCTCGGCAAGGTGCAACAGCTCCTTCCGGTTCTCGGCTCCGATATCCTCACTTCGGTCGTACAGCCGAAGGTGGCGGGGCAAGCGGGTGGCCTGCTGTACTGTGATATCAAGGGCGTTCGTGCGACCGGTGAGCGAACACCGGAGGGATTCGTTGTCTTCAAAGGCTCGCAGGCGGTACCCGAGCTCCGACCGTCGGCCGCAAAGTACCCGTATTTGGGTGCGTTGCGGGAGAAGCTCGTGAATGAAGGCGCGTTGCAGCCGAACGGCTCGGCTCTCGTCTTCACGAAGAACGTGCAGTTCTCGAGTCCGAGTGCGGCCGCTGTCGTGGTGCATGGTGGCTCGGCCAATGGGCTCGTCGCATGGCGTACGCAGGACGGTACCACGCTGGCGCAGTTATCGCAGTGCATACGCCTCGCGGGGATTACCGTCTCCACTACACTCTCCTCGTCGGCCACTTCCGGCGCATCCAGCCGCAGCCGCAGCAGCGAGAGCGTGGAAAGGAGCACCGCTAAAATCGACGCCGTCATGATCGCGATCGCCACCGGGGCGGTGATCCAGCCCACGATTGCGAGCGTGATCCCGATCAGGTTCGCGCTGACCGCGATGGCAATGTTCTGCTTCATCTTCCGGTGCGAGGCGCGGCCGAGCAGGATGGAGGAGACCACCTTCTCCATCTGGTCGCTCACCAGCACCACGCCGGCCGACTCCATCGCCACGTCGGTTCCGCCCCGAGCGCGATCCCGACGTCCGACTGCACCAGCGCCGGAGCATCGTTGATCCCGTCGCCCACCATGGCCACCGTCCGGCCTTCCGTCTGCAGCCGCTCGATCACCTCCACTTTTTCTCCAGGCAGAAGCTCCGCGTGCACCTCGTCGATCCCCACCTGCCGGCCGATCGCCTCCGCCACAGGGCGGTTGTCGCCGGTCAGAAGCACAGAGTGGATTCCCAGCTCGTGAAGGCGTCGGATCGCCCGCGCCGTTCCAGGGCGCGTGCACGTCCTGGAGCGCCACTGCCCCGAACAGCTCCCCGTCCGCCGCCGCATAAACGAGCGTATGCCCCTCGGCCTCGAGCTGCGCGGCGCGCTCCGCGCCGCCCATCTGGACGCCTTCCGAGGCCACAAAGCTCCCGCGCCCCACTATGACCCTGCGCCCCCGACCGTCGCCTGCACGCCTTTGCCCCGAATCGCGTGGAAGTCCGTGGCCTCCGGGAAGCGCACGTCCTCCATCTGGGCGTAGCGCACGATCGCGCCGGCGAGAGGGTGCTCGCTCCCCACCTCGGCCGCGGCGACGGTCGCCAGAACCTCCTCCGCGCGGAGCCACGAAGCGCGATCACCTCGCGCACAGTGGGTCTCCCGTACGTCAGGGTACCGGTCTTGTCGAAGGCAACGGTGTCTACTTCGGCCAGCGACTGGAAGAACTCGCCCGCACGCACCAGCAGACCCCGCGCGATCCCGTGCCCGCCCCGATGGCCAGCACCATGGGCGTGGTAATCCCCAGCGCGCAGGGATAGCCCATAATGATCGTGGTGAGCCCGATCAGGACGGCTGTGGAAATCTCTCCCGAGTAGAGGAGCCAGCCGAGCGCCGCAAGCGCCGCCACCGCGAACACCACCGGCCCGTAGTAGTTCATCAGCCGGTCCATCAGGAGCTGGATCGGCGGCTTCTTTTCTTCGATGTGCCGCATCAGCCGCACGACCTGGGCGATGTAGCTCTCCGATGCCGGGCGGAGCACTTCCACTCGCAGGAAACCGTCGAGGTTGATCGTGCCACCCACCACCTCCTCGCCCACCTCGCGGTAGACAGGGGCACTTTCACCCGTGACCGTAGACATATCGAGACTGGACGCCCCCTCGCGAATGGCCCCATCCAGAGGCACGCGCTCGCCCGGACGGATCAGGATCACCTCGCCGGGCTGAACATCCTCCACAGGTACCTCGATCTCGCTACCGCCGCGCACGACGCGGGCACGCTCGGCCTGAAGCGCGAGCAGGCGCCGCACGGACTCAGCCGCCGCCTTCCGCGTTCCCAGCTTGAAGTAGCCGAAGAAGAGGTGCAGCGCCATCAGCCAGATCGCCACCGGAAAAAAGTTCGGCCATTCCGTGGGCGCGAAGAGGTGCGCCACGCCAATGCCGAAGGCGCCCCACGCACCCGCGGAAAGGAGCACGTTCGCGTTGATCACGCGCTGCCCGAGCGCCATGAGCGTCTTCCGCAGGATCGGATATCCGATCCAGAGCAGCACCACTGCCGCCACGACGCCGCTCACAACGGCACGAATCCGCTCCGGCATCCCAAAGAGATTAAGGGGATCGAAGAGGACGTCCGCCACGGCGAACCCCATCGCCAGGAAGCCGCGCCGCTTGATGGTCGAGAAGATCGCCTCGTCGGTGCTGACCTGCTGGGCCTCGGTGGCGACAACCGTATAGCCCAGGTCTTCCACCTTCCTGGCTACCTGCTCCTGCTTGACACGCGCGGGATCGCCTTCAACCAGGATGATCCCGTGCACCAGGTTCACCTGCACGTTCTCGACGCCATCGAGCCGCTTGAGCGCCTTCTCCACCGACATGGTGCAGAACGAGCACATCATTCCGCTCGCCTTCACCTGAATCAGCTTGTTTGCCATGCACACCTCCATGTTAAGGGGTCCACTGCGGACCCACCCGACCATACGATAGCGCCTATAGTCGGGTAGAGGGTCAAGGGGGTAGAAGGACAAGCAGAGATTTGGTGCAGTTTGGGGCCCCGAATTACGCCCGCTTGCGACTTCAAAGGACGCGCTCGCCTGTGAAGTCATTCCTGAAGATGAACTACAGCAACTAGGCGGGTTCAGACCATCACCCAAAGTGCCACCACAGACCTACCTCTGAAGCTGGTTTTCCTCGCGTTCTGACGCTTCCTCCGCGGGGCTCCACGCAGAGCTGATCGAGGAGGGGGCGCATTGGAGTGATCGTTGGCACCCAGCGGCAGGTCGTACTACTCATGCACAGCAGGAGAGCTTGGCCACGTCCTTCGTGAAGGTCTGCCCGGCGAGCTTGATCCCCTCTGCCCAGGTGAGATATGGATGCAGCGTGGAGACGACTTCCTGAACTCGCAGGCCGAAGCGTACAGCAAGCACCGCCTCTCCGATGACATCGCCTGCATTCGGCGCAACAATGTGAGCACCGAGTAGCCGGTCCGTTCGGGTGTCGGCTACGAGCTTGATCAGGCCCGTCCGCCGGTACGAAACCACCGCACGCGGCAAGTTGCTGACGTCGAGCCTGGTCACCTTCGGGAGTATCCCCTCTGCCCGAGCCTCTTCCTCAGTCAATCCGACAGCCGCCACCTGCGGGTCCGTAAAGGTGACCCGCGGCGTCGCTGAGAGATCAAGCGCAATCGGATCTTCGCCGCTGACCTCCGTGAGCGCAGCCTGCGCCGCGATGCCACCCCCGTACGCCGCAACATAAACGTAGCCCGGCCCGCCAGTCACATCCCCCGCCGCAAACACATCCGAGTTGGACGTGCGCATAAACTCATCGACGGGGATGAACCCCTTCCCGTCCGTTTCCACGCCCGCCGCCTCCAGGCCGAGCCCCTCGGTATTCGCACGTCTGCCCGTGGCCACCAGGACCTGCGCTGCCTTGAGCGTACCCGTAATGCTGCCGTCTTGAACTTCAAGCGTGTATCCGCTCTCGTTCCGCTCGACTCGGGTCACCCGCACGCCCGTGTGAATCTCGATTCCTTCCGCTCTCAGGGCACGAGTCAGAGCGTCGGAGATGGCAGGATCTTCGGTGGGGAGAATCCGATCCAGCGCCTCGACGATGATAACCTTGACACCGAAACGGGCGAATGTCTGCCCCAGCTCCAGCCCGATCGCCCCCCCACCGATCACCACCATCGACTCGGGAAGCGTTTCCAGCTCCATTGCGGTGGTGCTGTCGAGCGCACCCGCTTCCTTCATACCCGGAATCGGGGGCATCACGGGAGATGTTCCCGTCGCAATCAAGACTTTCCGTGCGCTGACCTCCGCGTCCCCAGTTCGTACCTTGCCACCGCCCATCAGCTCTGCTCGCCCACGAAGCAGTGTCACCCCTTCGTACGATGCCAGCACGTCCAGGTACTTTTCCTGGCGAAGTGTTTCCACGATCTGCTGCTTCTGGCGGAGCACTTCCGTCCAGACGACCTGTGGATCACAGGGCTGGATGCCGGGGAAGGCGGTTTGGGCTACATGGACGTGGTGGGCGGCTTCGATGAGGTTCTTGGATGGGATGCAGCCGACGTTCACGCAGGTGCCGCCGACGACATCTGCACCCTCCAGAATCGCGACGCTCGCACCCAGCTCCGATGCGCGGATTGCCGCAGCCGTACCCGCACCTCCGGTTCCTACGATCAGCAGGTCATAGTCAAAGGTGCCCGGTGCACTCTCTTCCGTTCCGACTGGACTCGACTTCCGGGCAGGCGGCTTAGCACGCTCCCGAACGGTTGCCGTTGCAGCCGCGCCATCGCCCACGATCTCCGCCTGATATCCCGTCTCCTCGACTACACGGAGGAGCATTTCACGGGTTACGCTCTCGCTGGTCTGCAGTGTGCCGCGCTTCTGTGGATAGCTGACCTCGGCGCTCTCGACACCCGGAACCGAGCGCAGCGCGCGCTCCAGGTTTTTCGCGCATTCCAGACAGGTCATCCCTTCGAAGTGCATCTCCAGCTTCATTGCGTGCTCCTCGTGTCACGTTGACTGGCCAGACGAGAAAACCGGACGGGAGATCCCGTCCGGCTCTGGTCAGCTCTGCGTCGGAACCTGCGTAGGCGTATAGCCGAGTTCCCGAATCGCAGCCATCAGTCGCTCCGGGGTGACCTTGCCTGGATTGTAGAGCGCCCATGCGGTTCCCTTGCCGGTTGCGCTGTCATAGCCCGCGTCCGCCTGTTGCACGCCTTCGAGCTTCTTCAGCGCGACACGCGTGCCGATTACACACCCGCCGCAGTCCATCCCCTGCACGTCGAATTCAGCCCTAGCCAGACCGGCAGGTACTGCGGCTGCATCTGCTACACTCGCTGTGGTCTGGGACGCGACAGCGGGCGAGCTGGTCTCACCTCCCTCATTGGAGCAAGCAGAGAGCAGTGGAAGTGCGGCGAAGAGGCCGACGGTGAGCACACGAAAAGGGAGGTGTCTCATGGAAATCTCCTTTAGACCAAGAGGATGGACCAGTAGTTAAAGCTCCAGAGAGCCAGAGCGATCACAGTTGCGGACCAGAGTAGTGTCTTGCCACGGTGGCGACTTCGAGGGTGCACGCATGATCCGTCAGGACCGCATACGTCTCGGTCTTCGCGCCCATACACCACGTAGAACCCGATCCCCAACCCCAGCACCGTGAGGGCCGTGAACAACGGGCGGAGTGGCTCGAAGGTACTCGCCAGCCCAGCCCCCACGCCCAAGGTGACAAAGATCAACGGCCCGACGCAGCAGAGGGAAGCGCCAAATGCAGCCCCAACGCCCCCGAGTCCAGCCAGTACTGCCTTACGCATGTGCTCCCACTTCAGCAAGGGCTTCGAGAATGGGGCACTCCGCCGTGGGGAGGTGAGTGCGGCAGGAGTCGGCGAGCCCCCCCAGAACATCCTGCATCCGCGTGAGTTCACGGATCATGCGCGCCACTTGTGCGATCTTTTCCCGGGTCTTCGTCTCCACGATGGGACAGGCGGCCGGATCATCCACCCGCAACTCGAGCAGCTCCCGGATGTCGTCTAGGGAAAAGCCCAGCTCCTGCGCCCGCTTGATGAAGCGGAGCCGCTTTGCGGTGTCAGTCCCGTACTTCCGGTAGCCGGAGTTTGTACGCGGTGGCTTCGCGATGATGCCCCGCCTCTCGTAGTAGCGGACGGTGGCTGTAGGCACACCGGCCAGCGCAGCGATCTCCCCGATGTTCATCGTCATGAAGTTCACCTCCTTGAAGGAAGATAACCTTGAACCCGACTTTAAGGTCAAGCAGATAGCGAGCCCCAGAGAGGGAGCGAACCCAAGCACGGCGGCGGCGGTTTTCCTCCACAAGGGTCCGAGGGCAGTGCACCGGACGCGCTCGGATTCAAGTTCGAGCATCCTGAGCCCTCTGCTTGGAGGTCCGAAATGCCCGCAGAATCGCGAACGTTCTCACGGAAGAGTCTCCACCGGGAGCTGCGCCAAGCGTCTCCTATCACAATCTCGCTGCTCTGGCACCCACGACCGAGCGGCGAGTGATGGCGAAGCCCGAGGACGATCTATTCAGCGAAGCCGAAGACAACACGGAGGAGGCACGAGCCGATTACGCATCCATTCGTGCGCCCCTCGACACCCGTGTCGTGGGGCGGGAGAAGCTGCTCGACCAGCTTCCGCTGGTTGCCTTCCTCCACCGACGGGGCACGGCGCTACAGCGTCTGTTGCTCGCGGGACCAAGCGGTGCGGGTAGAACTCACGTGGCCCGGGCAATCGCGGAAGTATCGGGGGCGCCATTCCTGGTGATTGACGCGCAGCAGATCACCGAGGCCGGTTGGTCCGGGTTACATCTTGACGAGTTTTTGGCGGGCTTTGTGGTGCAGGTCAAGAACCCGGCATTACTTGCACGCTCCTTGGTGCTTGTGGATGAGTTGGATAAAGTCAGAATTCATCCTTCCGCCCACGGGAATGCCCTCGACAGGCCGAGAGCAGTGCAGACGTCTCTCCTGGGGCTGTTCGGAGTCGGGGCACCCGTGCGCTTCGGTACGGGTGCGAATAACCAGCTCGATCCTGCCCACCTCCGCCTCTGGACAGGCGGGCGCGTTCAGTGGCTGCCGTCCTCCTCCCATTGAGCACACCCATTGATTTGGCCCGGCCGAGCTCCCTCTAGGTGGGCACGCGGGAGATCTCCAATGTCCCTCGGCGTCCGAGCCGGGCAATGGAGGGTCAGCCCGGCCCGTTGGTTCGCACCTGTTTCGCAGCTTCGCCAAGCGCATTCCAGGCCAGAAGCGCACAGCGGACGCGGACCGGGAATCGGGCTACCCCCGCCAGAGCCCGGAGGTGCCCCAGGTTCCGGTCGACCGCGGCTTCCGCGCTCCCGTGCATCATCTCCGTAAAGCGGGCGCTGAGTGCGTCTGCCTCGGCGAGCGGCTTCCCCTTGAGCCGCTGTGTCATCATGGAGGCGGACGCCTGCGAGATCGAGCAGCCCTGCCCACTGAAGCGTACGTCCTCGATGGTTCCGTCCCGCACATGAAGCTGGAGCGTGATCTCGTCGCCGCAGGTAGGATTGCGCAGGTGGACCTCGGCGTCCGGGGCATCCAGCACGCCCCGGTTATGGGGGTGCCGGTAGTGCTGGAGGATTACCTGCTGATAAAGTGCTTCAAGCTGCATGAGCGATCAGTACCCGAAGAGAGTGCGTGCGCGCTGCAGGGCCTCGATCAAACGATCCACGTCCTCCGTGGTGTTATACACGTAAAATGAGGCGCGTGCCGTGGAGCCCACACCCAAACGGTGCATCAGCGGCTGGGTGCAGTGGTGTCCGGCACGGATCGCCACCCCTTCCGCGTCCAGGATCGTGGCCAGGTCGTGCGGGTGGATGTCGGCCAGCGTGAAGGAGATCACGCCAGATCGCTCGGCGATATCTTCGGGGCCGAACACGCGCAGGTCCGGGATGGCGCGAAGCTGCTCCAGTGCGTAGCCAAGCAGGTACCTTTCGTGTGCCTGGATGGCCTCGGGGCCGATCTCCGCCAGGAAGTCCACCGCCGCACCGAGCCCCACGACTCCGGCGATCGCGGGCGTGCCCGCCTCAAACTTGTTGGGAAGGGGAGCGTACGTCGAGCGCTCCAGCTCGACGAACTCGATCATGTCCCCACCGCCAAAGAACGGCGGCATTGCTTCCAGCAGCTTCCGCCGGCCCCAGAGCCCACCGATCCCGGTGGGGCCGCACATCTTGTGGCCGCTGAAGGCGAAAAAGTCACACCCGAGCGCCTGGACATCCACCGGGAGGTGGGGGGCGGACTGGGCCCCGTCCACCACCATCACCGCGCCTACGGCATGCGCACGGGCCGCGATCTCCCGAATGGGGTTGATGGTGCCGAGCGCGTTGGAAACGTGGCAGAGCGAAACCAGCCGCGTGCGCTCCGTGAGCAGCTCATCCAGCCCCGACAAGTCCAGCCGCTGCTGCTCGTCGATCTCCAGGAAGCGCAGCCGCGCACCCGTGCGTCCAGCGACGATCTGCCAGGGTACCAGGTTGGAGTGGTGCTCCATCACGGAAAGCAAGATCTCGTCCCCGGGACCGAGGTTGGCCATCCCCCACGAGCCGGCGATCAGGTTCAGTGCCTCGGTGGTGCCGCGCGTCCAGATCAGCTCCGCCGGATCCGTGATCCCGAAGAGGGCGGCGACGCGTACCCGGGCGGCTTCGTACGCTTCGGTGGCGCGCCGGGAAAGCTCGTGGATCCCACGGTGCACATTGGCATTGTCTTCCCGGTAGTACCGGTCCAGAGCCTCGAGCACGCGGCGGGGTTTCTGCGTGGACGCGGCGTTGTCCAGGTAAACGAGCGGATGCCCATTGACCTGCTGCTGCAGGATCGGAAACTCCTGCCGGATCTCACCCACGTACATGGGAACTCCTCGTTTCAAGAAAAGGCATTGACCAATACGCGCTCAGGTTGTTTCCGAACCGAAGTTGGCGCAGTGCAGAAACCACAGTGTACCCACGGTCTCGTTGCGACGGTGCAAACGGCGCCCCGGCGCCCGCGAGACCCGGCATCAGGCTCACCGCTGATAACCTTTTCAGGGTGACCACCACGATCCGGCTTGCCCGGAACGCGGAGTTGATCGTGTTCGATGACGTGGCGCGAGCCTGATCGTGGTGCTTGATGGCTCTGCCGATCCTCAGCGACTGAGGATCGGCAGAGCCCGCTTACATCTACATGTTGCCCATCATCGAGCGGTGCATCTCCATCAGGCGTGTTATGCGCTGGCGGTGCTCCGGCATGAATGTCTGCAACTCAGACGTACTCATCTCCGGCAGCCGCCTTAGATCTTCACGGAGTGCCTCAATCGTGGAGTTCCACTCCTGGTCAGAAGCCATGTTCATGTCCCGCATTTCGCGGTTCATCTGCGCGATCATGTTGGCCACCATCTGACGGTGCTGAGGGAGATTCGCCTTGAACTGCTCTCCGCTTTCACCCGCCATCGCCTGCATGTGGGCCTGCATCTGCTCCGTCATGCCGCCGCCCATCTGCATTCCTTGCATTCCTTGCATTCCTTCCATCCCCTGCATGCCCCCGGCGGGCTGTTCGGCGACTGCGGCCTGCGGGGTGTCCTCCGCGGCCTGCTCCTCCCCACCACCACAAGCGACGAGGCTCGTGACTGCGAGCAGTGCGAAGGTCGAGCGTGTCCAGTGCCTCATTGGGCTTCCTTTCGTTGTTTCGAGGTAAAGACAGACGGTCCTGACATGCGCCATGGCCGCCACAAGGTTAGTCCCCAGCTTCCACCAGTTCCTCAGTCAGCACGGGAATTCGCTTCAGTGCGGGTGCGTCGGAGTGCGGCCCTTCCCGCCGCAGCTCCCACTCCTTCCAGAGAGAATAGATCGCGGGGATCACGACCAGCGTGAGAATGGTGGAAGACACCATTCCACCCACCATCGGTGCCGCGATCCGCTTCATCACGTCTGCCCCGGCTCCCTGGCTCCACATGATCGGGAGCAGACCCACAATGACGGTTGTGACCGTCATCATCTTCGGGCGCACCCGCTCCACGGCGCCGTACTCCACCGCCGCGTCACGTCCCCGCGCCCCCGGAGCGTTCCATTCTCCCTACGTTCGTGGTACGCCTGGTCCAGGTAGAGGAGCATGATCACCCCGGTTTCAGCGGCAAGTCCGGCCAGGCTGATGAACCCGATCGCGGTGGCCACGCTCATGTTGTAGTCCAGCAGCCACATCAGCCAGACGCCGCCCACAAGTGCGAACGGCAGGGAGAGCATGACCAGCGCACTCTCCGCGATGCTCCCGAACTGGAAGAAGAGGAGCAGGAAGATGACGGCGAGCGTAATCGGCACCACGATGCGGAGCTTACGGTTCGCGCGTTCCATCGCCTCGAACTGCCCGGACCACTCCAGGCGGTATCCGGGGGGCAGTTTGAGCTGCGCGTCCAGCATCTGCTTGGCATCGGCCACGTAGCTGCCGATGTCCCGGTCCCGCACATCCACGTACACGATGTTGTTCAGGTACGCGTTCTCGCTCTTGATCTGCGGCGGACCCTGGACAATGTTGATTCGGGCGAGCTGCCCCAGTTGCACCTGTGCGCCTGACGGCGTGGCAACCAGCGTATTCGCGATCGCCTGCGGATTATCCCTCAACTCTCGCGGATAACGCACCAAAACGCCGTACCGCTCGCGCCCTTCGACGGTCTGTCCCGCGGGCATCCCGCCCACTGCGGCCATCATGGCCATCTGCACATCGTCCACGGTCATGCCGTAGCGCGCGGCAGCCTCGCGATTCACGTCAATATCCACATAGCGGCCACCGAGCGCCTTCTCCGCGAAGACGGAGTTCGTCCCTTCCACCATCGGCAGGTGCGCCTCGATCTGTTTGCCGATTCGGTCCAGAGTCGCCAGGTCCGGGCCGAAGATCTTGATTCCCACCGGGGTCTTGATGCCGGTCGCCAGCATGTCCAGCCGGTTCTTGATCGGCATCGACCACATGTTGGCCACACCGGGCGTCTTCACCTTTGCGTTCATCTCCGCCTGGATGGAGTCGAACGTGACACCTTTCCGCCACTGGTCCTCCGGTTTGAGAACCGCGATGGACTCGATCATGGACATGGGTGCCATGTCGGTCGCACTCTCCGCGCGCCCAATCTTCCCGAGCACCCGATCCACCTCGGGGATGCTCGCGATGGCCTGATCGCGCTGCTGAAGGATCTGCTTGGCTTGCGCGGTTCCGACACCGGGAAAGAGCGAGGGCATGTCCATGATGCTCCCCTCGTTGAGGGGCGGCATGAACTCGCTCCCTAGCTGCCGCCAGGGAATTACCGTGATCGCCAGCACTGCCACGGCCGCCCCGATCACTGGCCAGCGGTGACGGAGCACGAACTCGATTACCGGGCGGTAAACGCGGATCAGGAAGCGGTTCACCGGGTTATGGGCTTCCGGTTTCACTCCACCTCGAATGAACAGCCCCATCATCACCGGAACCAGGGTGATGGAAAGCAGCGCCGCAGCCGCCATCGAGAGCGTCTTGGTCCAGGCGAGTGGCTTGAACAGCCGTCCCTCCTGTGCTTCCAGCGCGAACACGGGAATGAAGGAAAGCGTGATGATCAGCAGCGAGGTAAACAGAGCCGGCCCCACCTCCTGGGCGGACTCCACCACCAGCTCCCAGTGGCCTTTGGGCTTTCCTTCGCGGTCGTTACGCTCCATGTGCTTGTGGAGATTCTCCACCATCACGATCGCAGCGTCGATCATGGCGCCGATTGCGATCGCGATCCCACCCAGCGACATGATGTTGGCGTTCATCCCCAGGAAGCGCATGGCCAGGAGCGCCATCCCGATTCCGATCGGGAGTGTCAGGATGGCCACCAATGCACTCTGCGCATGCAGGAGGAAGAGGAACGTGACCAGCGCGACCACGATCGACTCCTCGAACAGCTTTTCACGCAGGTTGTGAATGGCCTCCTTGATCAGACCGGAGCGGTCATAGCCCTCCACAAAGGCCACCCCGGGCGGGAGAGCGCCTTCGAGTTCCGCCATCTTCTCCTTGACGCGCTCGATCACTTCCAGCGGATTTTCGCCGAAGCGCATCACTACCCATCCGGTGACGATCTCACCGCGCCCGTTCAGATCGGCGATCCCGCGGCGGATCTCAGGGCCGAGCTGCACACGCCCCACATCGCCCACAGTGATGGGTATGCCACCGGGTGCAACGCCGAGTCCTACTTTGCGGATGTCCTCCAGGTTCTCGAATCGACCCTGCCCCTGCACCACGTATTCGGTGCCGCCCATCTCCAGCACGCGGCCGCCCACGTCCTGATTGGAAGCGCGCACGGCCGCGACTACCTTCGCAATCGGGATGTTGTAGGCGAGGAGCTTCGCCGGATCTACCTCGATCTGGTACTGCTTTTCAAACCCACCCAACGCGGCGATTTCCGCCACGCCCTTTACTGCCGTGAGCGCCGGGCGCACTGTCCAGTCCTGAATGCTCCGTAGCTGTGCGAGGTTGAGCTTCCCGCTGGTGTCGGCGAGGATGTACTGCATGACCCAGCCGACGCCGGTGGCGTCCGGGCCCATCATCGTCATCGCACCCTCGGGAAGCTGTCCCTGGATGCCGTTGAGATACTCAAGCACGCGGCTGCGCGCCCAGTACAGGTCCACGTCGTCTTCGAACACCACGATCACGGAAGATCGCCCGAACTGGCTGGTTCCGCGTACGTACTTGGTACCCGGTACCTTGAGCATCTCGTTTGAGAGCGGGTACGTGACCTGATCTTCCACCAGTTCCGGAGCCTGCCCCGGCCACTCGGTCATGACGATCACCTGCACGTCCGAGAGGTCTGGCACCGCGTCCACCGGTGTTTTGACGGCCGCCCAGGCTCCACCCAGAAGCAGCGCCAGCGTGCTAAGCAGGACCAGGAGCCGGTGGTGGACGGACCACTCAATGATTCGCTTGAGCATGGGTTAGCGCTCCTTCCGGGGCATCTGCATCCCCTTCATGTCGGCTCCCTTCATGTCCATGCCCTCCATCCCCGACATGTCCATTCCGCCCATGTCGCCGCCCATGCCGATCATGCTCTTCATCACCTCGGCCATGTTGCTTTCCGAGGAGTCCAGGATGTACTGCGCGGAGGTGACGACGCGCTGACCCGGTTCGATGCCCGCAAGAATTTCCGTGTAATCCCCGGTGGTGCGTCCTACCTCCACCTCCTGCGGCATGAGCTTCCCACCCCCCATATCTACGAAGACGACGGCGCGCTCTCCGGTCTGCACCACGGCCGTGGTGGGTACCGTGAGCGCGGAGCGCGAGGAAGAAGAAAGACGCACGGTAGCGTACATTCCCGGTTTGAGCCGTCCATCGGGATTCGGGATGGAGATTCGCGCTTTGAGCGTACGCGCCTCGTTCGCAAGCGTCGGATAGATGTACTCCACGCGCCCTTGAAGCGGCCGTCCGGGAAATGCGGCCAGCTCCACCGTAGCGGGTGAACCCTCTTGCACGGCTCCGGCGTCCGCCTCGCGCAGCTCCGCCTCAACCCAGACGTTGCTCAGATCCGCGATCGTGTAGAGCGTCTGCCCAGACTGTACCGCCTGCCCCTGCAGCACCTGCTTTTCGACGACGACGCCAGAAACCGGAGCATGCAGTGTCAGCGTCCGTCGGACCCTTCCCGTGCGTAGCACCTGGTTGATCTGCCCCTCTGAGATGTCCCATAACCGAAGTCGGCGCCTGGCGGCCGTGACCAGATTCGGCGAACCCGCTGAGACACCGGGAACTGAACTGGTCCCGAGGCTGCTTTCCAGGCGGCCGGCGAGGAGAAGTTCCTCCTGGGCAGAGACCAACTCCGGGGAATAAATCTCCAGCAGCGGCTGTCCCCGGCGGACCGGCTTACCTGTGAAATCCACATAAAGCCGCTCCACGAATCCGCCGAACTTCGGGGCGACCTGCGCCATCCGGGTCTCGTCGAAGTTGACGATGCCGACGGTACGTACTTCGTTAGCCAGGGCGCGCTCCTCCGCTGTTCCGAAGGTGACCCCGAACTGCTGGAGCTGATTGGCGGTGAGCTGAACCGAGCCATCGCCGCTCATGTTCATCCCACCCATATCCATTCCCTCCATCCCCGCCATCGCCGTTTCCGGGGACGCCAGCTTGGTGTCCGCATCTTCTTCATCTCTGGTCACCGCGAAGATCACCCCGATGAGCGCGATCAGCGACGCGACGATCACGGCCATCCCCACCGGACGTTTGGTCCAGGTGACGAAGCGGTTCACGCGGTTCGTATCATTCATTTGTGAGCCTCCTCGTTTGCCGTTCCGGCTCGCGTCGCTCGATGGAGGTAACGTCCCTGCAGAAGTACGGGTGCCCTCCGCCGGCGTTTCACTTGTCTCTGGAACCCGGTTCATCAAAGGATCTCCTTGCCCACGGTCCGCTCCACTTCAGCGAGCTTCTGGGCGAAATCGGTGAGCAGGCGATGGTACGCGGCTTCGTAGTTGTAGAGCGTCGTTTGGTTGTCCAGCAGGGTGAGCAGGTCGACGCGTCCCACCTGGTACCCGGCTGTCGCTGAGGCCAACGAGGCCTGTGCCTGCGGGATGATCGACTTCACATACAGCGCGAGCTGCGCGCGGTCACGCTCCAGCTCGGCGTGCAGACGGGCTACGTCGAGGCGAACGGCGTTTCGTGCCTCGTGTCGCGCCTGTTCCGCGGCGGCCAGCTCTGCCTCGGCCGCTTTCACCTCTAGATCCTGCTTGCGCCGACGATTGATCGGGAGCGGAACGGAAACCACGGCGGAAATCATGTCCGGGTGCCTATCGCGCTGTCCGTACTGCAGCGACACGTCAAAATCCGGCAGGATCTCTTTGCGGGCGAGTTCGAGACGAGCGGCCTGTGCTTCGATCATCGCCTGGTGCTCCTGGAGCATCGGGCTGTTCGCTACCGCCATTTCCTCGAGGCTGAGGAGCGGCGGGAACGGCGAGTCGGCCACCCGCGACCCGAGGGAAGCCGAGACAAACCGGATGTCCTTCGGCGAGGCACTCACCGCCGCCCGTGCGATCCGAACAGGAATTGCCGCGGGTGGCACAGGGGTTTCGCTGTAGCGATCTATGGTCTCGTTCAGGCGCGCCCGGGCGATCCGAGCCTGCTCAACGAGCGCCGTAGCCTCCTCGGCAAGGCGCGCGGCTTCCACGCGGGCCTTGAGCACGTCCTGCTGACCGCCCGTGCCTACTCCGTAGCGGACCTCCGTGATGCGGATGAAGTCACCGAGCAACTTCTGATTGCGTGTGGTGATCTCCAGCGCCTGGTCCAGATAGGCAAGGCCAAAGTAGGCGTCCTTTACCCGCTGCTCGATCTCCAGCCGGGCGGCACGCAGCCGAGCCTCGGCTGCTGCCAGTTCCTGCTCGGCCGCGGCACGACGGAGGCGCGCCTTCCCCGGATAGGGAATGTTCTGGCCCACGCCCACCATCTTCATGGTCATCATCTCGTTCGCTCCCGGCTCACTGATCGGGACGTTCTGAATGCCGGCCATGAGCATCGGGTCCATCCACGCCCCTGCTGGGATGACTCGGGCGCGTGCGGCTTCGACGCGCGCTTCCGCGGTTTTTACGCTCGGGTGAACGGCAAGCGCCCGAGCTACAAGCGAATCGAGGGGTGTTCCGGCAGCCTCGGAAACGGCTCGCGCGGAGTTCTGTGCCTCGCCGGTGCTGATCCCGCCGACGCTAAGTAGCGTGAGCAGGATCGGTGTCGCAGCGCGTCGCGTGTTCATCCCTTGGGTGCCCATTTCGCGTCCACCGCCGCCTGAATCTTCCCGGCGTCGGTGACGCCCTTCTGTATCATCTCGTACGCGATCTCCGCGGTGCCCTGGCAGACGTCGCAGTTCTCCCCCATGCGATCCTCGAAGCACCCCAGCGCCGAGCGATGGACACCCCGGTTTTCACAGCCGCACCAGCAATAGAGCTGGTTCATCACCTCGGGGATTTGCGTCGCGATCCAGTAGGCGTGACGCGTCTTGCCCGTGTGCTCGGGGTCCCGGAACGGTCGACGCATCACTCGGCCGGCGGGGATGATTCGGAGTCCATTCGTTCGCCCACCGTCCATGCTGTATCGGATGCGGCAGGAGCCGAAAGCTGCGCTCCGGCCTGCGGGTGTTGCATCGCAGTAGCCCTGGTGTTTTTCGCGAGTCGATGGCCCCCGCGATGACCAGAACAACCAGCACCAGCTTCAAGGCTGTCACCCACCGTTTCTTGTTCTTCTTGTCTTGCTCGCTCATCGGGAGACCTCCGTCAATCGGTTGCGCGCTTCCAGCTCGGCGACACGCGCCTGGAGCCGCCGGATCTCTTCATCCGCACCCCCGCTGACCTTCGCTTCCGCAGGCTGCTTGTGACACGCGTGGCTGCCCCGCATCATGAAGAGCATCAGCAGAGCCAGAACCGCGAAGGGCACGATCGTCCAAAAGATTTCAGTGTTCATTGTCTATCTCGCCCGTTTTGTTCTGTTTCTGGTTTGGTCCGTGGCTACTGCCTCATCATCGGGCAGTTCTCCCGCCCCATCATCGCGCCCTGCATCATCCCGTGCATCCCCATCATCCCGCCGCCCATCTTGAGATCTCCGCTGCGCGGGCACCCCCGCTCACCTGCTGGCGCTTCCGCCGCCCATTTCGGGTGTGCAGGGCTCCCATGCATCAAACGCCGCACGCACGGCAGCATCATGCTGGAGGTGGCCTGACGGATCTGCTGATGGAGCGCCTGCATCTGCTGCATCATCTGCATGTGAGATGGATGGGAGGACCCCTTCAGTTCCTGAAGCTGCTTCACCTGCGCAGCGGACAGGCCGAGTTCCTTTTTGAGTCCGGCCGTTTTCATTCATCGCCTGCATTTCGGACAATCCTGCATCATGGACATCATGCCCATCATCCCACCGCGGCTGTGCTGGGCGTAGAGGACGCGCTCTGCGGTGACGATGAGTTCAACAAGCCAGGCCAGAAGGCCAAAGGTTTTACGAGTCATTGTTTTCATCTCCCAGTTGTGTAATGCCAATCGCTGAGCTTCAGTCCCGGGACCCAAGCAGCATCGAGAAGCGTGACCGGCCTGGTGTGGGCGGGGATCGCATAGCCGCATTCTCGGTGCGCAGAATGTCTCCGAGTCCAGAACGTCAGTTATGTAGACTGAATGCGAGCCGGAGAGACCTCCGGCGCGGGAGATGGCCTGACGGTCTGCTGATGGAGAGCGCGGAGACCAGCAGAAGGTCTGCGTGTAATCCGGGGAAATCGTGAGCAACGCGCATGTGAGATGGATGCGAGAGCCTCCGGCGCAACTCCGGAAGGGTAGCCGCAACTGCGCAGCCCTGCCGCTAGTGTGAGCGGGCAGTCCGGGCCAGCAGGATGGGCGTGCGGGTCTTTCCGAAGTATCGGTGGAAGCCTTGCATCGTGTCAGGACAATCCGCCTGTGAGGCGACCTCGTCCATCGACACCATGGCTCCGGCTTCCATTCCCGCATGCACATAGTTCACACCTCGATCAAAAAGATCGAGAGAGCAATGAGCGCGAGGAGCGCCGCGAAGGAACGAAGTTGGAGCTTCATACGCACCAATTTAACTCGATGCGGGGCTCATGGCAACCCACACAGCCTGCATCAAGGGGATTGCTGCATCTGTTTAATCGCTGGCAGGCTTTATGCCGCGCTCGAAGATAACCTGATTCCGTACCGTGGTACGGAAGTATATTGATTTAAGGAGTAACTCCAATGCAGCCACAGTTCACCATCGCCGCAGGTCGCGGAAGAAGCGACTCCAGGTGTTGAAACGGTGCGGTTCTACCAGCGGTCCGGCCGGAGAGACCTCCACGCCGCAGCACCGAGCACCGCCGGTACGGTCTGGGAGGGTGGAAGCACGCATCCGTTTTACCCGCGGAGCCCAGAACGTGGGGTTCAGCTTGAAGGAAATCGAGACCTGATGGCGCTCCGCATCGAACCCGGAGCCAGCAAAAGCGAGGTGAGCACAGGCGGTGCTGAAAGTGGCGGAGATCGATGCCAAGATCCGGGACCTTCATGGATGCGCGCGACACGCTCGTGAAGCTGATCGGAGCCCGTGAAGGGATGGCCTTCGACGACTGCCCGATCCTCGAAGCCTTTGACCGAGGGCGTAGCTGAAATCGTGTCCGCCGGGCACGCGGACCTGGCGGAGCATGGGAATCCACGTTCCGCGCCTAAACCGAGGAGGAAGAGAATGACCGCACGAGAAATCATGACGGAGAACCCGGCCTGCTGCACGCCGGACGACACGGTGCAGCACGCTGCGAAGCTGATGGTGGAGCACGACTGCGGGTGCGTACCCGTGGTGGACGACATCGAGACCAGGCATCTCGTGGGCGTGGGTACCGACCGCGACCTGGCGTGTCGGTGCCTCGGCGAGGGTAAGGGGCGCGGACACCTGCGAGCGAGGTCATGTCGGCCAAGCCGAGCTGTTGCACCCCGGATTCGGACGTTTGCCTTGCGGTGGCAGGCTTTGTGCGCCCCTGGAACCAGGGGCTTGTTTCCGTACCGCGGTACGGAAGTAAACTGTTTTCCGGAGAGCGACCGTGTCTGAGGCGTTGACGATCGGCCAGGTCGCGGATGAAACGGGGGTCGGGGTGGAGACCGTGCGCTTTTACCAGCGCACGGGGCTCATCGAGGAGCCGCCGCGCGAGGGCACGAAGCGCCGACGTTACGCACCCGAGACCGTCGGCCGGATCCGCTTCATCCGCGGGGCCCAGAACCTGGGGTTCAGCTTGAAAGAGGTCAGAGAGCTGCTGGACCTTCGGGTGGTCCCCGGAACCAGCAAGGCGGAGATCAAAGCGCAGGCCGAGACGAAGGCGGCCGAGATCGAGGAGAAGATGCGCGACCTGCAGCGGATGCGGGACACGCTCATGAAGCTGATTGGGGCGTGTGATGGCGGGGGGACGCTGGACGACTGCCCGATCCTCGAGGCATTCGACCGCGGCCCGGGGTGAGACGGAACCGGCGCGAGCGAGACTCCCTCGCCGCAGCGCGGGAGTACCCACAGACAGGAGAATGGCAATGGCTTCGATCGAACTGGGAACGTATCTGAAGGGCACTCGCGCAGAGCGGTATCACGCCTGCATCGAAGCGTGCGTGGAATGCCTGATCTCCTGTGAGGTGTGCGCCGAAGGCTGCCTCAGCTCAGGTCAGGTGGAGTCGATGCTCGAGTGCGTCCGCCTCTGCCGGGACACAACCGAGGTGTGCGTGTCGGCGGTGATCGTCCTCGCCCGCGGAAGCGACCAGGTGAAGGAAATCTGTCGCGCGTGTGCCGAGGTCTGCGAGCGCTGTGCGGCGGAATGCGAGCGGCACGACATGGAGACCTGTCGCCGATGCGCGGAAGCCTGCCGTCGCTGTGCGCAGGAGTGCCGCAGAATCGCGGCGTGAAGGTAGGCGCGGAGATGGCGGAGCGTTGTGACGCCCACTCCGGGGGCCCCGCGGCTCCGCCGCATTCCAGAGGAGGGGAGCGATGGTGAGCGGACCGCTGCGGGTGGTGCTCTGGAGCCGGGGAGGGCGGGCGGTCGTCTGGCTGGTGGCGGGCCGGGCGATGCTTCCTGCCCTGNCCGTCCGCCCAGGTGCCACCTTCATCTACGAGTACGCAGCCGAGCCGGCGGGGAGTTACCTGTATCACAGCCACGTGGGGCTCCAGATCGATCGTGGGCTCCTGGGCCCGCTGGTGATCGAGGAGCGCACTCCCCACGTCCCGTATGACCGCGAGTACACAGTGGTACTCGACGATTTTTCCCCGGGCGAGCCCGAACCCATGAGGGACGCCGGGATGATGGGCGGCATGATGCGGGGCCGTCGGGGCGGGATGATGAAGGCCATGCGCGGCGTCCCCGACTACGCGGCCTTTCTCGTCAATGGGCGTCATCCGTCAGCCCCGCCCGTCTTCGAGGTGTCGCGGGGTGAGCGGGTACGGCTCCGGCTGGTGAACCCTTCGGGCGCGACCGTTCTCCGCGTCGCCCTCGCGGGGCATCGGATGACGGTCACCCACGCCGACGCTCGCCCGGTCCGCCCCGTCGAAGTGGACGCGCTGCTGATCGGTCCAGGGGAGCGATATGACGTGATCGTCCAGGCGAGCAACCCGGGCGTGTGGACGCTCGTGGCTGCGAGCGTGAATGCTGGCTCCGGGGCGGCCCGTGCGCACCTCCGGTACAAGGGCGTAGCCGCGCGCTCACCTGCGGAAGGCGAATTACCCGAAGGGATCGGCGGTGGGCGCCTGCTCGCACTGGGTGATCTGGTTTCCAGCGAGATAACGGGTGATCCGAATCGAGCCCCCGACCGGGTCTTCGATTTCACGCTTTCGGGAGGGATGATGTCCAATGCCTGGACGATCGACGGACAGGCGTATCCCGACGCCGAGCCGATCGAGATCCGCCAGGGAGAGCGGATCCGGGTGAACATGATCAACCACAGCATGGCGATCCACCCCATGCATCTGCACGGGCATTTCTTCAGGGTGGGGAGCGCGATCAAGGACACTGTGCTGGTGCCGCCGCATATGGCGCGCGTTTCGTTCGAGTTTACGGCCGACAACCCGGGCAACTGGCTCTTCCACTGCCACAACCTCTACCACATGGAGGCGGGGATGACGCGGGTGTTCCGCTACGCGTGAGCCGTGGTGATCCGGCGAAGCTCGTGGCAGGACCGATAGACATGAATGCGACCGTTCCGCTCGCCGCGTGCGGGGCGAGTAGATCCATCTATCTCGACGCTCTTGCGCTGCGTAGAGATCATTCCCGTTCGCTATGCCTGCGTCGGGGGCCGTGACCGTTCTCGACTACATCGCGATCGCGGTGTTCTTCCTGCTGATTGTGTACTTCGGGTACCTGTTCAAGCAGGTTTCGGGGAACACGCGCGGCTTCTTCCTGGCCGGTCGCTCGCTCCCCGGCTGGCTCGCGGGGATTTCATTCATCAGCGGGAACGTATCCGCGATGGAAATCCTGGGGCTGACCGGCGGTGCATACGTCTACGGGATGGTCTTCGCGCAGTATGACTGGATTGGTGCGATTCCAGCGATTGTCGCTCTCTCACTGGTGTTCGTCCCCTTTTACTACCGCAACCGCATCTACAACCTGCCGGAGTTCATCGGCCGTAGGTACGGGGAGGCAACACGTGCCGCCCACTCGGTGCTGATGCTCTCGTACATGCTTCTCGCGCTTGGCACGGGGCTTTACGTCTTTGCCCTCGCGCTGAACGTGATGCTCAACTGGCCGATCTGGATGAGCGCGGTCGCTGCGGCGGTGGTCCTCGGGATCATTACTGCCAGCGGCGGACTGCCGGCGTCGGTACTGGTTCAGTTCGTCGCGTTTTCGTTCATCTGGCTTACCCTGCTCCCGATTCCCTTTCTCGCGCTTCGCGAGGTGGGGTGGTGGAGCGGTCTTGAGCGGAGCCTCGCACCGGAGATGATGACAGTGTGGAGGGATGCAAGCGATCCGATGATGCCATGGCCCGCCGTCCTGATCGGTCTCGGGATCGCGCTGGCTGGGGCGTCCTGGGCCACTGACCAGGCGATCATGCAGAACATCCTGGCGTCGCGAAGTCTCGAGGACGCCCGGAAGGCACCGCTCTTCGGCGGAATGGTCAAGCTGGTGGTACCGCTGATCACGGTAATCCCGGGGATGACCGCGGCGGTGCTCCTACCGGGCCTCGAGAGGCCCGACACGTCAATCTTCCACCTGATCCTGCGCTACTACCCGGCGGGGCTGGCTGGACTCGGGTTCCTGAGCATTATGGGGGCGTTCAGCGCAATGAACGTCGGCATGATTACCGGGATCTCGAATATCTTCACCCGCAATATCTACCGCCGCCATTTCGCCAGGGATGCCGACGAGCGGCATTACCTGTTGATCTCGCGGATGACCTCGGTCGTGGCGCTTGCCGCCGGCGTGCTGACGGCACTCATCGCCGCGCAGTTCCAGACTGTCTACATCTGGATGCAGGAATACAACATTTTCGTGATCGTGCCGGTTTTCGGAGTACTCCTGCTGGGTCTCTTCTGGGCGCGCACCACAGCGGGTGGCGCCTTCGTTGGCCTGGCAACCGGGGTGGTTGGTTCGGTGATAGCCTTCTTCGTGATGGACGGCGAACACCTACTCTGGCGGGCCGCCGCCACGCTCGCCTTGGTGCTCGGGGTCACCGCCGCAGCCAGCCTATTCACCGCACCGACGGCGAAGAGGGAGCTTGAAGGCCTGCTCTGGGGAACCCTTGAGGGGCAGACGTCGGCCGGCCTCGCCTGGTGGAGGCGGGCGGAGGCACTCGCGGTCGCCCTGCTGGTGGTCATGACAATTCTTCTCTTCGTCTTCGCATAGGAGATCTGCCATGCGCCTGGACATCCCGTTCTTCCCCGGCATCCTGTACACCGTCCTCGGAGCTATCGTCCTGGTGGGGTGGTTCTGGACGGCTGACCTGTGGAACCTGTACGGCGGGCTCATGCTCGCTATCGGGATAGCACTTGTATGGATCCGCCCTAAGCCACCCCTCCGGTTCTTTCTGGGGCAGATCCGGCCGGAAGAGAAGCAGAAGCCAGAAGAGACCGAAATGGAGATGTAGCGCGGCCGCCGGAGGGTGGCCGGAACCGTCGACAAAGGATTGAGCATGACCGGAGTGGATTGGGTAATAATCGCAGGTGGCCTCGCGCTGATCGCCTTCCTGCTGTGGTTCTTTTTCGGGCCGAAGACGGGCAAAGCGGCCGTCTTCCAGGCCGGCGCCCAGGAGGCCACCATACGCGTGGAAGGGGCCTATCAGCCGAACGTGATCACGGTCAAGGCCGGCACGCCCGTGCGGCTCAAGTTCGACCGGCGCGAGGCGACCGACTGCTCTAACCGGGTAGTGATTCCCGACTTCGATATCTCCCGGGCTCTCCCCGCATTCCAAACCACCACAATCGACTTCACGCCCGAGGAGCCGGGTGAATACGGGTTCGCGTGCGCGATGAACATGTACCGCGGCACGATTGTCGTCGAACCAGACGGAGGCGGGTCGTCAGTTACGGCGCCGGAGCAAGCGCCCGCGCAGGTGCGGCCAGAAGTGGCGCCGAAACCGAGCGCGGACGAGCGCCCGGCGCAGGCAGAGTTCCAGATCCGCGGCATGCGCGTGATCACCACGGTGACGGCGCTGGAGGACCTGCTCGAGCGAGAGAAGGGTGTCGAGCGTGTGCAGGTGAACGCGGATACCGAGCGCGCGACCATCGACTACATACCGGGGCTGACCGCACCGGAAAATCTGGCGGCCGCGATCGAGCGGGCCGGCTACGAGGCCGAGCCAGTCACGGGTGCGGTGGAAATGACGGACCGGGGGGCGATCTCCCGTGAGTCGGAACTGGCGGACGTGACCCGGCGCTTCCTCGTGGCCGTCGTGCTGACCGTGCCGCTTACGATTGCGGCGATGTGGCATCTGATGGCCGAGATGCCAGGAGGTGCGCTGGGAAGCGTGATCGGCTTTGTCGCGAATCCCTTCGTCCAGCTCGCCCTCACGGTGCCGGTGCTCTTCTACAGCGGGTGGGGTTTCTTCAAGGGGACCTGGTACACGCTGCGGAATCGCACGGCCGACATGAACACCCTGATCGGCATCGGGACCGGAGCGGCATTCCTGTACAGCGTGGTGGCCACCTTCTTCGCGGGTTGGCTGGAGCGGCAGGGGGTCGAGGCAGCGGTCTACTACGAGACAGCCGCGGTGATCGTCACGCTCATCCTGCTGGGCCGTCTGCTCGAGGTACGGGCGAAGGCGGGCACGTCCGCAGCGATCGAAAAGCTCCTTTCTCTCCAGGCTCGCACCGCGCGCGTGCGGCGGGACGGCCGAGACCTGGATATTCCCGTCGAAGAGGTGCGTGTCGGGGATCGGGTGATCGTCCGGCCTGGCGAAAAGGTGCCGGTAGACGGCACCGTGGTGGAGGGCGAGAGCACGATTGACGAAAGCATGGTCACCGGGGAAAGCGTGCCGGTGACCAAAGGGGTGGGCGATCCGGTGATCGGCGCCACCATCAACACCGCGGGCGGCTTCGTCTTCGAGGCAACCAAGGTTGGCACGGATACCACGCTCGCCCGGATCGTTCAGTTGGTGCAGGATGCGCAGGGCTCCAAGGCGCCGATCCAGCGGCTCGCCGATGTGGTTTCGAGCTATTTCGTCCCCGCGGTGATCATCATCGCGATAATCACCTTCGTGGCCTGGTTCGTCTGGGGTCCCGAGCCCGCGTTCCTGCTCGCCCTGCTCAATACGGTGGCCGTGCTGCTGATCGCCTGTCCTTGTGCGCTCGGGCTCGCCACGCCCACCTCGATCATGGTGGCCACCGGCAAAGGCGCCCAGAGCGGAATTCTGGTCAAGGATGCCGAGGCGCTGGAGGTAACGGGCAAGCTGAACACGATTATCCTCGACAAGACCGGCACCTTGACGCAGGGGCGACACGGGGTACAGGACGTTGTTCCTGCAACAGGAGTTTCCGAGGAAGACCTGCTTCGTACCACAGCCGCGCTGGAGCGAAGCTCGGAGCATCCGCTGGCCCAGGCGATCGTCACGGCGGCTGAGGAGCGGAATCTCGATATCCCGAATGCCAGGAATTTCCGGTACTCCACCGGAAAGGGGACGGAGGCGCGGGTAGATGGCGCAGAAATTCTGGCGGGCAACCGTCGCCTGATGGACGAGCGGCAGATCGACCTCGCGCCCATGGCAACCGATGCGGAACGGCTCGTCTCCGAGGGGAAGACGCTCACTTTTGTCGCTCGAGGCGGCGAGTTGATCGGACTGATCAGCACCGCGGACGTGATCCGTCCCACCTCGAAGGCGGCCGTGGCGGAGTTCCACCGGTTGGGAATCGAGGCGGCGATGATGACCGGCGACAACTGGGGTGTGGCGCGTGCTGTGGCGGCGGAGGTTGGAATTGATACCGTTCTCGCGGAAGTGCTCCCCCAGCACAAAGCAGCGGAAGTCGCCAAGCTCCAGCGGCAGGGCAAGATTACCGCGATGATCGGCGATGGGATCAATGACGCCCCTGCGCTGGCACAGGCCGATGTGGGGATTGCCATCGGCTCGGGCACTGACGTGGCGATCGAGGCCGCGGACGTGGCGCTGATCAAGAACGACGTGTTCGATGTAGCCAGGACCGTCGCTCTTTCTCGGGCGACGATGCGCAACATCAAGCAGAATCTGTTCTTCGCCTTTATCTACAATGGGCTCGGCATCCCGATCGCTGCGGGGCTGCTCTACCCGTTTTTCGGCCTGACGCTCTCACCGATGATCGCGGCGGGCGCGATGGCGGCCAGCTCCATTTCCGTGGTGCTGAATGCGCTGCGACTGAAAACATTTCAGATGCCGGAGTCTCCGGTGCGGGACGAGCCCGCAACCGTGCGGCGCCCCCGTCGCACCGAGGGCACCCAGGCGATGCCCGCACCCCCCGAACCAACCGAGGAGGACCTTATGCAAAACACTACCGAGTTGAAGCGAGATCCCGTGTGCGGGATGGATGTGGACCCGAAGAGCGCCGCAGGAACGAGCGAGTACCAGGGCGAGACCATCTATTTCTGCTCCGCCGGCTGTAAGCAGAAGTTCGACCAGGACCCCGAGCAGTACGTCGGATCCGGTGCGTGATGGGACAGGCTCCTGGTTTGCCGGCCCGCACATTCCGGGTCCTGGATCTACCGGAGCTGAACGTCGCGCTCTTCGCATTCCTGCTGAATTTCCCCTGGGAGATCTGGCACATCCAGCTCTACCGCTGTCTGGAGACGTGGTCGTACGGAGAAGCGGTGGTGTTCCTCACCGCCGCGAGTGTGGGCGATGCGGCGCTTGCCGTTTTCGCCTTTTCGGCAGTTGCCGCGGCAACTCGGTCGCGGAGCTGGATTCGCGAGCCCACTCCGCAACGGATCGCGGGGTTCGTAGGTGTGGGGCTGGTTATCACGATTGCGTTCGAGTGGCTCGCGATAGAGGTGCTGGACCTGTGGCAGTATGCTGAAAACATGCCGACACTCCCCTTCCTCCGAACGGGGGTTTCTCCCGTCCTCCAGTGGATTCTGCTGCCCCCGCTCGTCGTGTGGCTTGTACGTCGCCAACTCACGTGAGTACCGATCGTCCCATCGGACCACGCCGGATGGGGATAAACGGGATGGCGTATCACACGAGTGGAGCGTGGAAGGGGGGAGGCAATTGCCGGACTGGGTAGCGCGTCCATACGCCCTGCCGGGCCTGACCGAGAAGCACCGACACGGTTGTATATGATCCCTCTCCTTCCGGATCCGGTCGGCTTGCCTCGGAGCTGACCGATCCGGATATGTGTATTTCGACGCAGCTTGAAAAGACTATATGGATCCAAGTAAACCGGCATGACGGCCCATAACACCAAAGAACGGCAGGGAGCATTAATCGAGGCGAACGGGCTCACCAAGACCTTCCGCGCCTTCTCGCGCCGCGAGGGGATAGCCGGCGCCTTCCGCGACCTCTTCCATCGCGAGTACCGGGACGTGCGGGCGGTAGACGGGATCGACCTCTCCATCGGCGAGGGGGAGATCGTCGGCTACATCGGCCCCAATGGCGCCGGGAAGAGCACCACGATCAAGATGCTGACCGGCATCCTGGTCCCGAGCTCGGGAGAGGTGCGCGTGGCGGGGTACGTCCCCTGGAAAGAGCGGGAGGCGTACACGCGCCACATCGGGGTGGTTTTCGGCCAGCGCACCTCGCTCTGGTGGGACATCGCCGTGATCGAATCCTTGCGGCTGCTCCAGAAGATCTACCGCGTCCCCGAGCGCGACTTCCGGGAGCGGATCGACCGGTTTGATACGGTCTTGGGTCTGAAGGAGTATCTTCACACCCCCACCCGCAAGCTCTCCCTCGGCCAGCGCATGCGGTCCGAGCTGGCCGCCGCGCTCATCCACAACCCGCGCGTCCTCTTCCTGGACGAGCCCACCATCGGCCTGGACGTGGCGGTCAAGGCGAGAATCCGCGAGTTCCTGCGCGAGATCAACCGTGAGCTGCGCACGACGATCCTGCTGACCACCCACGACATCGACGACATCGAGGCCCTGTCGCACCGCGTGATCGTGATCGACCGGGGGACGAAGATCTACGAGGGCTCGCTGGAGGGGCTCAAGGCGGGCCTCGGGTACACGCGGCAGGTCCGCGTGCGGGCGGAGGGGGCGGATCTGGAGGCGTTCCGTCGCGCCACGGCGAGGCTCGACGCGCAGTGGTCGGAGCCGGAGCCGGGCGTCTTCTGCGCCGTCTTCGATCCTGATACCGTCGCCGTGGCGGAGCTCCTGCAACGCGCCCTGGGTGCCGCCCCCGTGACGGATGTGGCGATCCAAGACGTGGACATCGACCGGGTCGTCCGCGAGATCTATGAGGGGACGAGGCAGGTTCCGCTCGCTGGGCCAAGCGGGGCAATCGCCGAGGGATCCAGCCTGAGGAGCGCAGGCCCGGATGCGGGGAGAGGCGGATGATGGTGGGCGTGGCCGTCTACGGGGCGTTCATGCGGAACAAGGTACTGGAGTCGCTCGCCTACCGGATGCGCTTCGCCGTGGGGATCCCCAGCTACCTCCTCTTCGTCACCGTCCACTTCTTCATCTGGCGCGCGGTCTACCAGGCGAGCCCCGAGGCGGAGATCGCGGGATTCAACCTGGGCGAGATCCTGACCTACGCGGCCATCGCCTGGATCGTCCGTTCGTTCTACTACAGCCGGGTAGACTTCGAGATCGCGGAGGACGTGCGCCGGGGCGACGTGGTGCGCGACCTGCTCCGGCCGGTGGACTTCCAGCTCGCACGCATGGCCGAGGCGTTCGGGGAGTCGGCCTTCCGATTCCTCGTGCTCACCCTCCCGAGCGCGCTCCTGGTCTACCTCGTCTTCCCCGTCGCACTGCCGGCCGGGTGGATCGCGGGCGCGGCCTTCGGGCTGAGCCTCCTGCTCAGCTTCGTCGTTTACTTCCAGATCTCCTATCTGGTCGGCCTCTCCGCGGCGTTCACCGAGCAGGCGGCGGGGCTCATCCGGGCCAAGGCCGCGGCGGTCGAGCTGCTGAGCGGGTTCTTGGTCCCGCTCTCCTTCTTCCCCGCCTGGGCGGAGCCGATCCTGCGGTGGCTCCCCTTCCGGATGGTCGCCGACGTGCCGCTCAACCTCTATCTCGGGCGCTACGACGGGAGGGAGGCGCTGCTCCTGCTCGCGTTGCAGGCCGCGTGGGCGCTGGGGCTCTACGCCCTGGGGCGCCTCGCGTGGCGGTCGGTCGTCCGCCGCCTCACGATCCAGGGCGGGTGAGCCCAATGATGCGCCGCGCAGAGATCTTCTTCGCCTACCTGGGGCAGCTCCTCAAGGCCCAGATGGAGTACCGCCTCGACTTCCTGGTGGACATCACCACCACGCTGCTGCGGCAGGGGGTCGATCTGGCGTTTCTTGCGATCATTTTCACCAAGGTCTCCCGCCTCGCCGGGTGGTCGTTCCCCGAGGTGGTCTTCATCTACGGCTTCTTCACGCTGGTCTTCGGCCTCTACAACGCGACCTTCCTCTCGCTCATCAGCGACTTCTCCGACCGGTACCTCATCCGGGCCGAGCTGGACCGGGTGCTCACGCGCCCCTTGGGCTCACTCTACCAGGTGTTCCTGGAGCGGCTCCGGCCGCTGGACCTGAACGGAATCGTGCTCGGGGCCGCGCTCATGGTGTACGCGGCGCTCCGGCTTGATCTCGCCTGGGGGCCGCTCGAATGGGCGCTCCTCGTGCCCCTCGTGCTCGGGGGGTTCCTGGTCTACAGCGGGTTCTTCCTCGCGATCACGAGCATTAACTTCTGGTTCGAGGTCCGGGGTGGTCTCGCCGGCCCGTTCATGAACCTCTCGCGCTTCGGGCGCTTCCCGGCCACGATCTACGGGCCCGGCCTCCGGGCATTTCTCTCCACCGCCGTGCCGTTCGCCTTTATCGCCTTCTACCCCTCGGCCCTGCTCCTTGGACGCGAGGAGTACCTGCTTGTGGGGCTCGCGACGCCCGCGGTCGGCCTGGCCGTCTTCGCCGTGGCGGTGTTCATCTGGCGCCGGGGGATCGGGCGCTACCAGAGCGCGGGGAGCTGAACGATGCGCCTGCGAATGGGCTGGCAGGGGGCGCGCCGGGTGCTCGGTCTTGTGCTGAGCGTGGTGGTGTTCGCCGTACTATTCCGCTATCTGTCGGCCGAGGATCTGGTGGCGGCGGTGCAGCGGATCGACCCTGTCTGGATCCTCCCCCTGCTCGGCCTGATTGCGCTCGGCGAACTCACGCGCGCGCTCAAGTGGCGCCTCATCCTCGCACCGATCCGCCGGGTGGGGGTGGTCCGGCTCTACGGGGCGATTATGATCGGCTACCTGTCGAATCTGGTGATCCCGCTCCGCGTGAGCCCCCTGGTGCGGGCCTACATGGTCCGGGTGAAGGAGGGAATCCCCACCTCCACGGTACTGGCGACCGTGGCCGTGGACCGGCTGGCGGACGGCCTCGTCTCCGTCGGGCTGCTGGCGGCAGTGCTGGTCACGATGCCGTTCCCGGAGTCGCTGGCGGAGGTGCGTGCTGCGCTCGTGACTGCCGGGTGGGTACTCTTGGGAATCTACCTTGGCGTGGTCGTGTTGCTTGCCCTGGCGGCCCGGGCCCCGCACGCGGGCGGGCGGGTCTGGCTGGCACTGGGGCGGCCGTTGCCGCGCCGCTGGCGAGCCTGGCTCGTAGGGGCGGGGCGGCGCTTCGCACGAGGATTGGTCGTTCCGCCGACCTGGTGGGGCCGCCTCGGCGTGGTGGGGTTCGCGCTTGCGCACAAGGCCACGCAGGTATGGCAGATCCAGGTTGCGGCGCGCGCGTTCGACGTTCAGCTCGGATTCACTGTGGGGCTTTTCCTGGTGCTCTTCCTCGGTGCGGCGGTGATCGCCGCCGGCACGTTGGGGATCCGCGGCGGCTACTACGTCGCTACGGCGGTGGGCCTCGGCTGGTTCGGGGTGGCCGAGGAGACCGGGCTTGCGATGGGCGTGCTGATGGGCGGAGCGAGCCTCCTTACCGTCGCCCTTCTCGGGCTCGCCTTCGTATGGGCGGAAGGAATCACTGTGGGCGAGCTACGCGCGTGGGCGGAACGGATCAAGGGGGAGACAGCGTGATTGACGGCACGGGACCTCGGTCGGATTCTTCCGCGATCGAAGTGATGAATCTCGCCGAGTTTGTTCAGGAGCAGGCGGGAAGAGCCGGAGTCACGCCTGGTACGAGCGCATCCAGCGCGACGTCAGCGGCAAGCACAACGTCACACACCCTAGTACGGTCACCGTTGAGATGCATCCGCGGAGCCCAGAACCTGGGGTTCAGCTTGAAAGAGATAGAGGATCTGATGGCGCTCCGCATCGCGCGCGGAGCAGAAGGCAGCCGAGATCGAAGCCAACATCCGGGACCTTCAGCGGATGCGCGACACACTCGTAAAGCTGATTCGGCGCGCCTGTGAAGGAATGGGCTCTCTCGAGGACTGCCCGATCCTGGAAGCATTTGACCGAGGACATAGCTGAAACTATATCCGCCGGGCATACGCGGACCTGGCGGAGCATGTGGGACCGCTTTCCGCGCCGAAACCGAGGAGGAAAAGGATGACGGCACAAGACATCATGACCGAGAACCCAGCCTGCTGCACCCCCGGATGACACGGTGGAGCACACCGCGAAGCTGATGATCGAGCATGACTGCGGGTGCGTGCCCGTGGTGGAGGATACCCAGACAAAGCGGCTCGTGGGCGTGGTGACGGACCGTGACCTGGCGTGTCGGTGCTTGGGCGAGGGCAAGGGCGCGGACACCCGCGTGAGCGAAGTGATGTCGGCCAACCCGAGCTGTTGCACGCCGGATGCGGATCTCCAGGAAGTAGAGCAGATCATGGCCATGCGCCAGGTTCGGCGCGTACCCGTGATTGATGACCAGGGCTGCTGCGTGGGAATGATCGCGCAGGCAGACCTCGCACGCGAGAACCAGGCAGTCGGCAACCGCGAGGTAGGACGGGTCGTGGAGCGGGTGTCCAAACCGACCGAGGAGCCGCGCTCGCCCATCGATGTAGGCGTGCGACCGCATTGATCGCGTCCCGGTCCAGTAACACCCTGCGAAGATGCGGAGCGTACTGCTCCCGCGTACGATTTTCTCACGGCGCCCCTGGAGCGTCAGGCACCTTTCCCGCTGGAGGGAGCATACCTGGGCCGAAGTGCCGAGGCTGGGTGTCGGTATGGAGATCGGGGCCGGAACGGGGGCAAACTTTCGGTACTACCCGAAGGGAACACAGATCGTGGCGACGGACGTGTCGCCCCAGATGCTCCGGCAGGCGAAGGGAAAACCGAGCGCGCGGGGACGCCGCTCGTCGCCTGTGATACGCAGGCGCTTCCATTCCGCGACGCCACCTTCGATTGGGTGGCGGAAACGCTGGTCTTCTGCGAGGTCCCGGATCCAGTAGCCGGACTTCACGAGATCCGGCGCGTGCTCAAGTCCGATGGAGTGCTGGTAATGCTGGAGCATGTGCGTCCCACGGGCTGGCTCGGGCGAGTGGCAGATGCGGCGACTGCGCTCTCTGCGCCGGTCTTCGGCGAGCACTTCAACCGCAATGCCGAGGCATCCGTTCGGGAGGCGGTTTCGACGTCATAAAAAGCAGTGGCTCTGGCGTGACGCCGTGGTCCTGCTCATCGCACGGGCTGGCTGACGCACATGTTCGTAGCCGAGCCGCCCGGCGTGCCTGCCGCAAAGGAGCCACCGCTACGCGCGCTCAACAGCCGTGTCGTGGTACTGGCGCCTGTCTCTTGTCGCTCAAACGGTGGCTCTGTGGCTCGCGGTGCTCCTGCTTGACCGATGGCTGGGTTGGCCCGCGGCGGGTCCGCTCTCCCTGCTCATTCCGTGATCGGGCTCGGGCTTGCCATCGTCTGGCCGCCCCTGCAGTACCGGAGTTGGGGCTTTCGCCTCCGCGAAGCCGACCTGTACGTCCGCCGAGGTGTGCTCTCCCGGACACCGGAAGCGTGATTCCCCATCGCCGCATCCAGCACGTCGATACCCGGCGGGATCTGCTGGAGCGGTGGCTCGGTCTCGCGCGCCTGGTTGTTTATACGGCCGGGATCGGGGCGCTGAGGTTACGATCCCTGGAATCGCAGTCGAGGAGGCAGAGACGCTCCGGGATTACCTCGCCGAGCGCGGAGGCATGCATGAGGAGTTTGAACGAAACTCCGCGAGTTCAGCGTCCGAGGGTACCCGCCGACGCATGCATCCCTTCGCCCTGCTGTCCGAGGCGATCAACGCGGCGCGTGCGCTGGCACTCCCGGCACTGGTGGGGGGTGCGTCGATCGGCGGGGACACATGGGACGGATGGCGCTCTGGGGTCTGGGATTGCTGGCCGTATCCACGTTGCTTTTCGCAGTGGCGGAATACCTGGCGCTTCAGTACCGGGTGACTGCCGACGAGCTGATCCTCGACTCCGGCGTTCTGGGGCGGCGCCATCGGGTGATCCCGCTTTCCCGAGTGCAGAATCTGGAGCTTCGGCAAAGCACCCTCCAGCAGGCGTTCAGCGTTGCCGAGCTTCGGGTCGACACCGCGGGAGGAGACACCGAGGACCCGATTGCTCTCGTGCTCGGCGCGACGAAGCCCAGCGGCGAGCGGAACTCCTCCGGCGCCGCGCCCCCACCCCAGAGGCCCAGGCAGAGCCAACCATCTCGCGCGATCTCCTCGCGCGTCTCTCCGCCCGTGACCTCGTGTTGGCCGGGGTGACGGCGAACGAGGCGGGGGTTCTTGCCGCCGTACTTGTTGGCGTCGTCGAAGCCGCGTACCAGCTCCGCTCGGCATCCCTCGGATCCGGCTCGACCCGCGAGTACCGATCCTGATTTGCCTCTGCTGAGCGCCCTTCTGCTTGGCGTCGCTCTCCTCCTGGTCCTTTTCAGCCTCGCCTTGCTGTTTTCTATCGGTGGCGCACTGATTCGATACTGGGATTTTGCCCTGGAGCGCGCGGGAAGTGAGCTTCGCAAGCGGTACGGCGCGTTCGACCAGCGCGAGGTGACCGTGCCGCTTGCACGCGTGCAGGCACTTCGAATTGAGGAATCCCTGCTCCGACGGCCGCTCGGGCTCGCACTCGCTCAAGATCGAGACCGCTGGTGCGCACCTGGCAAGGCCGGCCGCGGTGGTGCGGAGGCGTTTCTGCTCTGGTCCGCGTCCGTGAGGTGCCGCGGCTCGCCGGCGCAATCTTCGACGGGTTCGACTACCGCGACCTCGTTTTTCGCCCCGCACACCCGTACGCCCGGAAGAGCACCTTTTTCCGGTACGGCGCACTCGTGCTCGCCGCTCGCCACGGGCGCGGCAGTGCGGCTGGGCGCTGCGGCGCTCTGGTTCCTGCTGCTTCTGATTCTCGCGTACGTGGCGGCGCACGCCCACTACCGCGCACTCGCATATGCCCGCGCACCGGGCTACCTGGTGGCGCGCTCTGGCTTCTGGAATCGGATCACCTGGATCGTTCCGGAACGCAAAGTACAAACGGTTCATCTGGTTGAGACGCTATTCCGCGCCGCAGCGGGTCGCAACCCCTGTGGTGGATACCGCCGCGGGGCAGGTGCCTGTCGTGAATCTCGCCTGTGAGGAGGCCCTGCTGCTATTCGGTGAGATCGCGGAGCGCGCCTCCAGTCCCAACAGGCGGCCCACCAAGAACCGTGAATCCGCAGGACCGGGTGAGCGCCAGGGAACCCACGCGCCACGGTAGAATGACACACCAACCAGAGCGCACACGTCTGTTTGCGCAGAATGTTGCAGGAATGCCGTTTGCACCGCTCTGGATCTTGCCATCCGGGTCGTGCTATCGCTCTCTTCGGCCCACCGCCGTGCACATTGGAATACTTCCATGAAACTTGCCCAGCCCGACACGCGGAAACGTCGCACCCTGGGTGCGGTATTTGTCATCGCACTCGTAGTGACCGCACTGCTCACCGCTTTCTTCCAGACGCAGGTCTTGAGCGGAAGGGCATACAAAACACGCTCAGAAGAAAACCGACTGCGCCCGATTACCATTCCGGCCCCACGGGGGACCATCATCGACCGCGATGGTGACATCGTGGCCACGAGTGTAGCGAGCTACTCCGTAAGCCTGCTGCCGGGTGCTCCCAAAGTGATGCGCCAGACGCTTTGGGACCTTGCTCCCTTCCTGGGTTTGTCTCGCATTCAGGTGCAAGCGCTGATCGAAAAACAAGCAGCCCGGCGGAACGATCTGCTCACAGTTACGGAGGATGCCACTTACTCCCAGGTCGCTGCGATCGAGGAGCGGCGTGCCGCGTTCCCGAACGTCATGATCGTGGAGCGCCCCAAGCGGCACTACCCTGCGGGACGGGCAATCGGGCACATCATCGGCTATGTGGCCGAGGTAGACTCGGCAGAGCTGCAAAGCGAGCGTTATAAAAAGGCGGGCTACAAGCAGGGGCGCTGGGTGGGCAAGACCGGCATCGAAAAAGAGTACGAGATCGAGCTTGGGGGTGAAGAAGGCGCCTACTACGTGGAAGTGGACGCCATGGGCCGCATCATCGATCCGCGGCGTAGAGCCGGGGTGATGCAGCCCATTCCCGGGGACACCCTCAAGCTCACGCTCGACATCGATCTGCAGCAGTTCATCGCAGAGATCTTCCCCGATACCATGAAGGGTGCTGTTGTGGCGATGATTCCCTCCACGGGAGAAGTGCTCGCGATGTACGGTAGCCCAAGCTTTGATGCAAACAACTTTGTGGGTGGGCCGAAGCTCACTCTATGGCAGGCGCTGAGCACAGATCCCGACAAGCCGCTGCTCAACCGCATCGGGGCCGCGCTCTACCCCCCAGCATCCACGTGGAAGCTGGCTACCGCCGCGGCAGGCGTGGAAGCGGGCATTCTGAAAGCCGACACTCGGATGCCCATTCCCTGCACGGGCGGAATGTATTACGCGGGACGCTATGCCCGCTGCTGGTATGCACCAGGTCACGGATCGCTGGACCTGGTGGGAGCCATTCAGCACTCCTGCAATGTGTACTTCTACCAGGTGGGGATTCGGCTCGGACTGCAGAACCTCATCAAGGCCGGCGTGCGCTATGGGTTTACATCAAAGACGGGGATCGATCTTCCGAACGAAAAGGCAGGTGAGTTCCCAACCGGACTCGCCTGGTACAAGAAACGCTTTGGCAGTGAGCCTACCCCTTCCGAGGTAATGAGTTTGTCCATCGGCCAGGGGCCGAATGCGCAGACAGTGCTGCGGATGGCGCACTTCTACTCCGCGATTGCGGGGAACGGCACTGCCCCAGAGCCGCACCTGGTCGCCCGGCACGGTGCGGGGGAGGGCCCCGGAGCGATCAAGATTGGCCTTTCGGAAGAAGGCTTGCAGGCGCTGTGGGCCGGGCTTGCCCGCGTGACCGGCTACTGGGGCCCCAACGACTACGGCACGGCCGTGCAATCCGGGCTCGAGCGTTGGCAGCTGTATGGGAAGACGGGTACCGCGCAGAACCCGCATGGGCCCGATCACGGCTGGTTCGCCGGCTTCGCGGGCCCTCCGGGTGCCCGGCCGCAGATTGCGATCGCCGTGCTCGTGGAGCACGGCCTCCACGGGAGCGATGTTGCCCCGATCGCAGCCAAGGCCACTGACTTCTACCTGCGGCGCAAATACAATCTCCCGTCGGATCCCAAGCCGCTGCTCATCGACCGCTGGCAGAGCGGGCGGTGCCCGTGGAGCAGCACGTGCACCATTGCCGATTCCGCCTCCGCCGTATCGCCCATCACGCCCAAGTTCGGTCCGGGTGGGAAGCACCTCAATCCTGTTGGTGTCGCACCTTCCCTGAGGGCACCCTAAACGAGAGCCGGCAGCTCACCGCGATCTTCGAGGGGAATGCGGAGCAACCCGCGCCCGGGCGTATCCGGCGTCACAACGGCCGATTTGCCTATCGGGGTAGCAGAGTAGGAGAACTGCGGGGCGCAGATTGCTCAGCGCCCCCAAACCAAGGTCGGTCCTTTGCCTCTGCCGAAGCCCAACATCACTGGTCCCGCGCAGCGCTCCCCGACGGTCTCCACCCTGGTCTGCGGAGCCTCCAACGTGAAGAACCTCGGAGGCCGCCAACTAGCGCGCTCATACCAAGTGGCTTGATTTGCGGTGCATGAGGGCATAGCATGGAGAGTCCACAAGGAAGGGACCGATGTATACGCCGCTGCCCATCATCACGGAGGCGCTGGACGACCTCGGAGCGCGCCCGAAGCGCGAGCGAGACGGCCAGCGCCGCATTCGTTTGCACCTGCTGGTGCTGATTCGCTCCGGCCAGGTTCAGGAGCGCCAGAGGCAGCCGCGCGCCTGGCGCTCCACCTGCAACACCATCGGCCGCTGGCTGAAGGCCTACCAGGAAGGCGGACTGGAGCAGCTCTTGGAACTCCATCGCCCCGGGGCCAAACTGGGCCAGAAGACCCTCTCGCCTCCCGTCCTGACCGCCTCCAGGAGCGGCTGGACCAGGAGGGCTTCGCCGGCTATGTCGAGGTCCAGCGCTGGCTCGCCGACGAATACGCGCTCGAGGTCCCCTACGCGACCGTGCACAAGCTGGTGCGGTACCGCCTCGGGGCGAAGCTGAAGCGGGATGCGCCCGCGGCATGTAAAAAAAACGAATCGGATGCGAGAGCCTTCCCCGAACGGCTCCGGAACATCGTCGATGCGGCCATAGCCTTCTCGGAGCGTCCGGTGCGGCTCTTTGCCGAGGACGAGAGCCGTCCACCGGGGCTGCATGAGGGCACACGACGCCGGCTCACCGCCCGGGGCGTGAAACCACTCCAGCGCACCCTGCCGCGCTACGAGTACTTCTGGCTCTTTGCCGCCGTGGAACCCGGGCGGCGCCTCTTCTGGAGCTGGAGATGCCGGCCCTGGATGTGCCGTGTGTCCAGGCCTTCCTCGACGCGTTCGCAGCCTGCTATCGAGAGCCTCAACCTCCTCCTCTGGGACGGGCTCCGGCGCATATCGCCCGCGCTCGTGATCCCACCCAATGTGGTACTGATCCAACTGCCGGCCTACAGTCCCGAGCTCAATCCCGTGGGAACGACTCTGGGAGGATCTGCGCTACCGCCTGGGCAGCGAACTTCCGTCAAGCCTCGCCGCATTGAAGGAGCACGCGGCCGAGTTGATTCGCGCCTACTCTCCTCAGCGAAGCTCGCCTCCCTCTGCGGCTACGAGTACCTCCTCCAGATCCTTCATGCACCACCATTCTGAAGAGCCGGTACTCAGTGCTGTGCTTCCACGACATGATCCGCCACCGCCGTAGCCAGGGCCATGATCGTGACCTGCGGAGGAACGCCCACGGACGTCGGGAAGAGGGATCCGTCCGCCACGTACACGCCGGGCTCTCCCCATACCTCACCATGAGGATCCGCAGTGCTCTCCTTCGAATCGGACCCGAGCCGGCAGCTCCCCTGCGGATGGACCGCGTTCAGCGAAATGCGGTGAGGAATTGCATGGGCCTCGGCAAGTGCCCCCCTCAGTTCCGCCTCACTCCGGACTACGGGGGCGTCTGCGTAGGGGAGATAGACCCTCCTCGCCCCAGCCGCGAAGTAGACTCGCGCCGCAGCCTCAACACCGCGCCTGAGCTCCTCGAGATCGCCCGAATTCGGCCAGTAGTGGGCCACGGGTTGCCCGTCCCGGGTCGTCGTGACCCTACCCTCCGTCTCGTCGTGGAGGAGGACCGCGGAAGAGGCGACAAAGGGATGTTCCCGCATACGCGAACGATGCTCCGCACCCATTCCGGAGACCACCGCTGCGGTCATCCCCGGCCAGTTGGATGCGCTCGGGAGGATCAGGAAGCCGCCGCGCCCATCCTTGAAGAACGAGGCGAACTCCTCAACGATCACCGACTGAGGCAGCCCCCGCCACGAGCGGATCGGCTCTGGGAAGACACCGGAGACCATGGCGGCGGGATGTAGGCGGAGTCCCCGTCCTATTCTGCCGTTCCCCAGTCCACTGCGAAGCAGGAGCGCCGGCGAGTCGAGCGCACCAGCAGCGATGATCACCACCGGCGCTTCAACGATAACTCGTTCGCCTGTGGACGTACCATCCGCGCCCTTGATCTGGCAGACTACGCGCCGCGCACCAGCCTTGCCGTCGATCCGGGTGACCGCAGCGTCGGAGAGGATACGGGCGCCTGCGGCCACGGCACGCGGCAGGTAGGTGAGCGCGGCGTTGGACTTTCGGTTGTAAGCACAGCCGAGCATGCAGTAGCCGCAGCCCAAGCACTCCAGCCGGTTGTGGAGCGGAATCCGGTACCGCCATCCGAGTGCTTCGGCACCTCGCCGAAGGGCATCGTTGTTCTCGTTGATCCTGTCCAGCGGGATGGGCACGGACCGCAAGGATCCCACTGCCTCAGCGACGTAGCGCTCCAGCGTTTGCGAATCGAGTGGAAACCCATGCTCCTGTCGCCACCGTTCGGCGATCCCCTCGGGCGTGGGGTAGATCAGGCCGGTGTTGTGGAGCGTCGAGCCGCCCACGCCCGTTCCCTGCAGGATCGCAATGGCCTTGTTCGAGGTGGTCCGCAGCCCCGCCTCCCGATAGAGGAGCGGGAGCATCTCCAACTCGCGCTGCGTAAAATCCTTTGCCGTGGTGTACGGGCCCGCCTCGACCGCGATCACGTCCACGCCACGCTCGGCTAGACGGGCGAGGGCCGCGGCGCCGCCCGCGCCAGTGCCGATCACACAGACCTGCGCCCGAAGCACCCTGTCTTTGGGCAGATCTCGACCGGCGATCACGCCCGGAGAGAGCCATCGCCCTCCAGGCTCCAGGTTGCGCTTCGAGCGAGGGCGGGAGGGCCGTGGGGCATTGTCCGTCGAGCGAAGGTCAGGGGCCGGCAGGACGGGCACATCAACCCGCCCGAGCCACGGGCCATCGTAGCCGACCGCGTCCCATGCCTCCTCACGACCGTAGTAGGCGATCATGATGAGCGCCTTGAGCGACGCGATTCCCTGCCGGCGAAGCTCTATCCGGCTCTCGGCCCAGCCCCGGAGATACGCCTCTTGCTTCACCGACGACATCCGTGTGAACCGGTGTGGACTCCCGGTGAATACTGGAGCGCCATACTCGATGCCCCTCAAGAGACCGCGCAGTAGCACCTGATCGAGGGGACGCAGCCGCCGGATGAACGGAAGCGCCGCATCCACGACCGCATCCCCAGCAGGCTCTCCAACCAGAGTGCTCGCAATCGAGGAGAAAATCCGTCGTTCGCTGGTGCTGAAGTTGTTCATCGTTCTTGCTTTCCTGGGCTACGCAGTCGCCGCACGATGGGGACCCGAGGTCGCGCTCGCGTACAGCGCTCCGCAACACATCGTCCGTGACTCGTTCCCGACGCAGGTTTCCATCCGCTTCGACTCCGCCGGGAGGGGCCGTCCATACAGACCCCAGCATCCAGGCCACTGGGGTCTGCTTGCGGCTCAGAACTCATACCGCACACCCGCGTTGAACACACGCCCCTCTAGCGGCGCCCATAGGTCGGTCGTCCATCGCCCCTCCGGGGAACGGGCCGGCAGGAGCACTGGATCGAACCGCGTCTGCCGCACATCGAGCAGGTTCTCCGCGTTCAGGAAGGCGCGCGCCCGGCCGAACCGACGCTCCGCCAGGAAACCCAGGATGAGATAGGGCCGGCTCGCATCCCGGTACGGATTATCTTCCAGTGCCTGCCGGCCCGTGTAGTAAACTTCCACACCTGCGCGGCCCTGGTCCTCCGCCTCCCACATACCGACCAAACCAAGGGAGTGGCGGGGCGTCAAGGACACCTCGCGCCGCGAGGACAGTGCTTCGGGACCCACCTCCGTGGAGCGCAAATAGGTATGCGTGGCGGTGAGGTGGAAGGGTTCGTGGTGCCAGCGGGCCAGCATCTCTGTGCCCCAGGTCCGGGTCGGCTCATCGGCGTTGAACAGAACCAGACTGCCTTGCTCGCTCGCCCGAATCATCAGTGCATTGTGAACCACCGAGCCGAAGATGGTCCCATTCAGCTCGAACTCTCCGAAGGTGCGCCCCACGTCCAGCGAGGCGTTGCGGGCGCGCTCCGCTTCGAGCCGCCCCAACGGACCAGACGCGAGAGGCCCACGGCTTCGGTTTCCTCCGTGAATGGGGTCGGGGCGAAGGCCCCGGTACCCGCCGAGGCGCGTGCCGTCCACCCGGCACCGGGCCGCACGAGGGCGGAGACACGGGGGTTGAAGAACGTCCCGTACTTGCTGTGGAAATCGAAGCGGCCGCTTGCGGACAGTGCCAGCCAGTCCGCGGGGCGGTACTCGTCCTGCGCGAACAAGTGAGGGTGTGGTGTAGGTGCAGTCGAAGCCCTCCACGTCGCGTGCGTCGTAATGCTCCCGTTGGAGCGCCGCCCCCAGCACCCAGGTGTGCCCGGCGTCCGTCCCGGAGAGCGTCACCTCCCCGAAACCCGTCGCGTGCAGGTCATCTTCCGGGGTATCCCCGAACAGGTGGGCATGTCGCTGGCCCATGGCGGAAGCGCGCACCGACAGGAGCCGATCCCCGGAAAGCAGAAGACGGCTGACCAGACCCGCGTCGATTCGCCGGGTCTCCAGTTCCTCCGGGAACGGCACCCCGCCCGGCACGAAGAAGCCGGGGAGCGTGCCGCCCTCGCGGTTCTCCGCGGTCGCACCCATGGTCAAGAACACAGACCTGCCGGCACCATTGTCCCAGAACAGGCGGGGGCCGCACAACCGCGCGGCGGTAGCCCGGCAGGTCTGCCCAGCCGTCCTCGTCCACGTCCGCCTGTGACTGCCGGTGCACGCTCCCCAGCAGGGTATAGCCCCACTGGTCGTTCAATTCCCGGGAAAGCCAAAGCACCCCATCGGTCCCTCCACGCGTGGTCTGGTTGAGTAGGATTTCGCGGTGTCCTCCGGCCTGCGGGAGATCAGGTTCACCACTCCGCCCAGCGCGGACGAGCCGTAGAGCGCGGATGCGCCACCTCTTGATCACCTCTACCTGGCCGAGATCCATGGGCGGAATCTGGAGCAGGCCCAGCGCACCGCTCTGCCCGCCGTACAGGGGGAGTCCGTCGGAAAGGAGCTGTGTGAGCGGCCCCGGAGTCCCTGGATTCGCACGCTCGCTCCACCCAGCGAAGGCGACGTGCTCCATGCCCGGAGTCCGCTGGTCTCGTTCAGCATCATCGCGATGTCGCCCGGGTCATCAGCATCTTTTCCTCGACCTCCTCGCGGGCGAGCACTTCCACCCGATTCGGCTCGTCTTCGATACGTTGACCCGTACGCGTGGAGGAAACGATAATTTCTTCCTCTGGCTGTTCGAACAGCTGAACGGTGATGGTGGTATCGGCACCAGAGCGCACTGACAGCCGGATGGAGGTGGGCGTGAACCCCAGTTTACGCACCGACAATTCCCTGCTCGCCGGCAGGCAGCCGGATGTGGCCTCGCCCATGCGATCCGTCCGGGCCAGGATGCCGGCCGAACGCACCTCGGCGCGGTCCACCGGCCCGGCCTCGCTCCGGACCGACACAATCACCCTTCCCATCGGCTCCTGAGCGCGAAAAGCAGATGCAACAAGTCCCACTGCCAAGAATGGCAAGCAATCGCGGGTCATGCTCGCTCCGGGACGGTACATTGGGCACACCCTGCACCGATCCGGGGCACTTCGGCGAGCAAGCACGTCCGCCCGGTCGAGTAGTTCGTCCACCCGCGGGTCCGAGATTGCATAGAAGGCATGGCGCCCCTGCTGCTCGCGCGAGACAAGTCCACAGCCGAGAGGCATGCGAGGTGGTTGGAGATGTTCGGCTGCCCCAGCCCTGTGATCTCCACCAGCTTGTGACACGCTCCGCGCCCCTGGGCGGAGCGCCTCCAGAATGGCAAGCCGCGATGTGTCGGCGAAGTTGCGGAATAGCTTGGCCTTGGTGCCGGCGGAGGCGTAATTGATATCGAGGAGCATGGGCAAAGCACCTGGATTGTTGTATCAGAAGGGATGATATATTCACCCGACGCTTACCCGTCAACCCATGAGGCTTCGTGCCGGCGCAGCTGCAAACCCGGGACCCGGCTGTCCTATTTTACGGTGGGCTAACCTGCTGGAGGGGCTGGTGTCCGTTCTTGCGGCGCGGCAGCGGGGAGCGTCGCCCTGATTGGATTTGATTCGACAGTTTCGTGGAGTCGCTCTCCGGTGGGGTGATGATCTGGCGCTTCGGCGGTCAGGCAGCGCGAAGCAAGAGCACTCAAGCTGATCGGGTACACGTTCTTCGCTCTCGGCGCCTACGTATCAGCAGAGGATGATACGCATTCAGCGCCCCGATGCGACCTGGATCGGCATTGCCATCACGGCGCATCCCTGATCGTGATGCCGCTGCTGACTGGGCCAAGCGCCGGGCGCATGCCATGCAGAGCCCGCAGCTTCCAGGCGGACGCCAAGCAGACCCTCGCGTGCGTGTTCCTGTCATGCTGGCGGGGCTGGTGCTTACCGCTGTGGCCTCGCGCCGATCCACTGGTGGGGCTGCGTGGCGGGTTTGCTCTTCAAGGAGGGGCGAGAAACGCTGGTGAGGGAAGCTATGCAGTTGCTAGAAGAGCGGCCGGAGGCTGGAACGACCCTGGGCTATTCTGACCGCCTGCTCGGACTCATCGGGGGTGGAATCTTCTCCTGGCCGTGGTTGCCGGAATTGCCTCACTGCTTGGTGGCGAGTCGGCCTCACCAGCTTCCTCTGGAATTGGTGAGCCCGTGGAACGGGAGAGCCGCCCGGCAATCCCGTGGAGCTCGTCTTCACCACGGCGGCCCCCCCAAGGCAGACCCCCATGGGATGGGGCACGGAGTCGCTGCACCTGCACGCCGCCGTTAACGGCCAGGATGTAATGCCGGGTGGCCCGGAGATCACCTCCTTGGAGGCGAGCGCTACCGGTGGAGGCTGCGTTTACCTGGGCGCGGCGACTACACACTCCAGCTCTTCTGGAATGGGGCCGGATCATGCGCCGCTCGCGGAGGGGACGTCGGACGTGATCCGCGTCCGGGTGGCGCCCTGACGGACGGCACGCGCGTGGGCCCGGTTGCGGTACGCGCGTGAGGTTCCCACGAACAACAAAATCCAGACCCGATGGTGAGCAGCCCCAGCACCGAAAAGGCCCGCAGCAGCAGGTTGTTGAAGTTATCCCGCCCCGCGTAGTCCATGGTATGGAGCATCCACAGAAAATCGAAGATTCTCCACCGGTCGGCGCGCACCCGCTGCACCACACCAAGCTCCGCCGGCACGTACGCCGTCGCTCGGGATGGGTGGTCGAACGAAACGGCCCAGGCGGGGAGTGGCTGCTCCCGGTACTCATGGTGCCGGGCTCCACACTGTCCTGGGTCAGATACTCCACCTGCCTGATCGGGGCTGGATACGCGAAGCCGCGCTGTGCGATCCGCACCGCCTCGTCCCGCCCCACAGAGGATCGCAGACTTCCTGTCGTCGCATTCGCCAGCTGCGTGCGCCGCTGAGCACCCGAAAAAAAACTGCACCCGATAGGTGGGGAGTGCCGAGCACTTCGGCAAGGTTGATCGATCAAGGAGTCCACCGGTTCGCGAAGCCGGATCGCATCCAGCACACTCCTGGGTGAGACCAGGGCCATGTCACCCCGGAGGTGAGGGCGCGGGGCCTGAAGGTGGTCTCCATGGACCTTGTCCAGATCGGTCCAGCTGAAGTAAAGGCCACCCACCGTCCAGGCGATGAACTGCACGCCGATGAACAGTCCCAGGTAGCGGTGGACCTTGCGAGCCCAGAAGGTGGCGGCTCCTCGACCGGGTGGGTGTGGCGTTGTATACCGTTATCAGCGGAGGGTTCGCGACGACCAGTGCACCGCCGAGATGCGCCAGCCGTCCGGTGTCCGTGCGAGTACCATCAGCTCGGCGCCCGCGGGAGTTGACGGCGCGCCCGGTACGCCGCGGGCGGTGCTGGTGGAGGTCGCCCAGGCCACGTCCCCACGCACCGTTGCCTCGGATGGACCACGCTCGCGACTCACGGCACGTGCGAACGCGATGTCTCCGGGCAGGTGGTGAGAGCGGTACTCCACTCTGGTCTCGGTGCCGCCGCTCTCCAGGATCACGGCGTCCGGCGTGAGCAGATTCAACGCGCCCACGCTGTCACCCGTCGCCAGCGCTTGATGGAAACGGTCAACCACGGCCACCACTGCTGCGGAATCGCGACCTGCTGCGGCAGGGCGAGCAGCGCCCGGCTGCACACCGAATACCAGCGTGAACCAGTAAAGAGCATCCCAGTCGGCACCGGAGCCAAGATGGGCACGATGTGCAGCGCCTGGAGGTTCCACAGCCCCGCTCGGTCAATCGGCGCTCGGGTAATGCCTTCCGCATGGTTTCCAGCGTCACGGCACGCTCGTCCCCCCACCGAAACGGAGGGAACTGACCCCGTGTGCAGCTTGGTGCGAGCAGGCGGCTGACCACGTAGTAGAGCAGCCGGTTGCGCAGGTGTGTCGCCCGGTGCAAGCGCTGCCGGATCGGAGAGGGGAACAAATTCGGCCTGATGCCCAACAACACGCGAAAAGGCACGAGAACCTCGGGGGCCCACCTCGACCAGCGTCTTCGCGTACTTTGCGTAACGGCGAGTGATGCTGTCCGTCGGGAGTAGGCCTTCACGCTGGTAGCGCTCCAGCGCTTCCGGAGCGCCTTCCAGCACCAGATAGCGGCGGAACCCCTCCGCGGATTCCCGTACCGAGCGTGCATGCAGCGTCACCGCCACGATACGCTGTCCGGGCGAGGTCGGGCGGTGCCGGAGCACGAGCGAGGTACCGGAGCGTGAGAGTTCCCGGATCTGACTCTGGTCTGTCGCACCGAAAATCCGTGCATCCGCGACTCGATCCGAACCAATAGCCGCCTCGCTCGTTGGAAACTTACTGCTCGTCTGGCCGTGGACGCGGAGCCAGCTCCCCACCGAGACGCGGAACGCATCCGGCACAAGCCAGAAGTCGTGGGCGTGCAATACGGCAGCACTGCCCAAGACCATGACAATCGCGATGAGGAGCGGCCGAATACGGGGGTTGGGAGCGGGTCTCATGAGCTGCTTCAGGGATTGGGGTAAACAGGCGCGGGATCGTGCCTGGCCATCTGGTCCGTGTCCGCCGGCGGGGAGGTGGCGACCAATATCGCAGTCACCAACAGGACCACTGCCCCAACGGCGAGCTCAAAACCGGCGGAGCGCCGCAACCGGCGCGTGCCGGCATCTTCGCCCAAGACCGGCAGTACGCGCCGGAAATTGTACGCCCCGGTCCCGAAGACAAGGACAAAGATCCCGAGCTTGAGGAGCAGCGTGCGCCCGTACTCCGACTGCCACAGGTTGGAGATGGATCCCAGGTGCAGCCAGGAGGCGAAGACCCCGGTTGCCACCAGAATTCCCGCGAACAGCAGAGCCGTGGGAGAAAAGGCGCGTACCAGGGCGGCTACGCCCACGCCGCGGCGGCCCTCCCCGAGCTGACGTGCCGCCGGGATCCCGGCGACGAGGAGGACCAGCAAGCTTCCCAACCAGCCGCCCGCGCCGAGCACGTGCGCGGCGTCCGACAGGGACGGCCGGCGTGGACAGCCGGGGTTGCCGCTGCCGCGTGACCGGAAAGCCCGGGAGTGAAGGCGAGCGCCAGAGCAGCGAGCGCGGCCAACCCCCACCCGGTGTTGACCTGGCGTTTGGCGAGCACGAACCCGACGAGCGCTACGAGAGCGGCACCGGCCTGAAGCATCCACCACCCCCAGACCGTACGACCCAGCATCGCGCCGATCTCTGATGCGCCCAATGCGTTCTCCGCTCCGTGCATTGCGCACGACTGCGCACCGCCGGACTGCCGTGGACGTGACTAGCACCAGAGCAAACCACGCCGAGCCGGGCCGCCCGTTCCGCCCCCTTGATCATCTCCAGAACCTCGGTGCTCCTGCCGGCGCACCGAGGCCGAGCACCAGCCATCGAAACGCCACCGCACCGATCACACCCAGCATGCCGACCAGGTGAACCAGCGCACCACCACGTACCCGGGGGACTCGCGCCAAAGCCGTCGCTCTCGGGAAAGGAAGCAGCCGAGTGGTGCTCGGCGGGAGGCGGTAGTGCTGGCTCGGGGCCAGTTTTCTCACGTCGGTCGTGGCAAAACCGGCTGCGTCCGGCTCAATGGTGAAGCCAAACTCACCGCGCACCGGGTGTCCGTCGGCACTGGCACCCGCCAGCGGACTGCATAGGTGCCGGCCGCAAGCGCACCTGTGATCGGCACGACCACTACGTTTGCCGAGTCGGCGAGCTGGCGCGCCTCCCCTAGAGCGACTGGCACGGCACCCGGCCCCAGCAGCTCCACCGGGCAACCGCAAGCTCCATGGGCTCATAAAACACCAGCCGCAGCTCCCGCGAACACTGGAAAGCTGCGCATCACGGGTGGGCTCGAGCGAAGCAGCCGCTGGTGTGCCGCGCTGTGGCCGGAACGAAAAGCACCAGCAGCAGGATGACGAGCACCCTGCTGGATCCCCCATACCCAACGCGTCTCACGAGCATTGCTCCCGATCTCAGGGCCGGCCGTGTCCGCGCGTGAGGGTTGGGCTGGTGGGCGCCGAGCCCGGCTGCTGCGCGGGATTCAGCAGAACGCGCCGTACTCCCCTCATTCTCCCAGCGCCGACGGAGTTCGGGATTCGCCTGATACCGGCCTGAACCACCGAATCCTGCACCAGCTCGGCCACCAGCATGGAGCTTTTCCATGCCTGCGTCCTCCGCCTGCGCTCGGGGTGCGCCCTGCGTCGTGCCTGCCCCCGTGCGGGGTGATCCATGCCCTGCATCCGGCTATGGTCCATCCGTGGCGCTCCGGGCAGCAGCCCCGTGCTGCATTCCCTCATGGCGAGGCGTACTCGCACCGCCATGCTGCATGCCGCGCGTTCCAGCGGCGGTCCCGTGTTGCATCCCGGGCATGTTGGCGTGGTTCATCGCGATGGCTCGTGGTGGTGTCGCTCCATGGCCTGCATGCCCACCTCGGTGTCTGCGTCTGCCTGCGTCCCCTGCATCCATGCTGCATCTGCTGTCTCTATGCCCGCTGCATCTGGTCGTGCTGCATCTGCGAGTGATCCATCCGTTGCGCGCCTGATCCGCCATTGCCATGCTGCATGCCGCCCGTGCGGGAATGATCCATTCCCGGCATGCGCCGTGATCCACTGCTTGTCCCGTGGGCGTAGCCGCGCCGTGCTGCGTTCCAGTATGACCGGAATGATCCATCTGGGCGCCGCCAGGGCACCTGGGGAGCCAGCGCCCGCCATCTGAGAATGGTCCATCCCCGCCATTCCGTGTGCCGCGTGCGCTCCGGCAGTGTCTGGTGTTGGCGTGGCTACCGCCTGTGGAGCGGCTACCTGCTGCGCGCTCTGCGCCGTCCGGTCCGGCGAGCTATCTCCGCGTGAACACCCGGCGATCAGCAGGGTGGCCAGGATTACCCGGTTTGTGCCAGAATCATGGTCATTCTCCAAGCAACGCACCGCATCAGTGCTTGTGATTGGTGAAGGGGCAGGCCTCGCCTGCGCGGCTGCTGCTGCCGCAGTGCCTTCAGGCGCGCCTGCACCTCCTGATCGGACCACATCCGGTGCAGCTCGGGGTCCGAGTGGATGCGGGCCTCGACCTGGGGGTCGGAGAGCAGCCGCACCATGAACTCCACCGCCTGCCGGCGTTCCTCCGTGCTCGGGATGGCTCCGCCCATGTTCATGTTCCCCATGGAGCGTCCGGCGGGCATGGTGCCATGCATCTCCCCCATCATCCGCTGGAGCACGGGATCGGTAGCCACCTCGGCTCGCGGATCACCGATCAGCCATCATCCGTTCGTGCATCTCCATCATCCGTTGCATGTCCATCCCGCCATCCCCTGCATGGCCCGCGCTGTGTATCCCCTGCTGCATGCCCGTGCTGCATCTGCTTACCCTGCTGTCCGTGCTGCATCTGCCCATGCTGCATCTGTCCGCATGCCTGACATGTTGGAGTGATCCATCCCGGCCATGGACATGCCGCGAGGGACGGTGGGATGGGGAAGCTCGGCAAGAAAGCCGCTCGCCACACCGCCCATGTTGTGGACCCCCATCATGTCGCCCATGGACCGCCACTCGTTGACGCTGATCGCGTACGAGGTGTCGTTCCGGAACATGGCCATAGCCCGGAGAATCTCCGCGCGCTTCCGCTCGCGTGGCACCTTGGGCGAGGCAAGGATGTCGGAGATGACATCGTGCATCATGTGGAGGTTGTCGAAGATGATCGACGCCTCGGGGATAGCGGGCTGCGAAGTTCGGCGCCACGCCCGCGGTCATCGGCATCAGGTACGGCATGGTCTCCGGGCGTTTTCCAGCATCTGCCAGAAGCGCCCGACGGTGGCGTTCACCCCCTTGGTGCGGCTCGCCACGTCGTTGTTGACCAGCAGCGGCTCGTACAAGCCGATCTGGAGCCAGTGGTAGGCCCAGATCAGACCGTTGAACTTGGGATACTTTTCCCGGAAGGCCAGCGAGTAGTAGTGCCCATCCATGATGTCCATGCTCTTGGGCACGGAGCTGAAGGCGTGATGTCCGGGCGCGGGTCTTGTAGTATGCCACGATCTCAGCCACAGCCGCGTCCTTTTGGGCCTGGTTCAGGCGCTCGTCGGCCAGAGCGTCGTAGATCTGCCGGTGGAGGATATGGCCCAGTGGAACATGATCTTGGCTTCCGGAGCCAGCTTGGTGTAGGCGATCTCGATCGCCCCCTCCTCGAGCGGCACTCGTGGCGGGCGTTTCAGCACTTTTTGCGTCAGAAAGTTGTACTCCCGCTCTTCCAGGCGCTCCACGGGAGCCCCGGGCCGGGTGTACAATTCCTCGTACAGGATGGCGTGGCCGTAGTCGAAGGCGTTGAAGAGCCGGTCCGCGCCGGAGTAGTTCTGGCGGAAGACCCAGTTGTGCTTGGCCGGCAGATAAAACTGCTCGTAGGTTTGTACCCACTGTGCGTGTGCACGGTGCAGGAGCGAGCCTGAACATGAGCGCGGTGCCGATCGGCAGGACGCGCGCTCAGCAGGAATCGCCGCCCAGCGTTGTTCTCTGGATATCATATAATTTCCTCCGTCAATCGCCCGATGGGCATCAGGGACCGCACCGCGAAAGCGCGCGCGGCTCCAAGGTGACGAACCAGCCCGGATCATCGCCGGAGAACACCTTCCGACGCCGGCATCCAGGGCAAAGAAGAGTTGAGCTGGTACGCACTCCCGCTTCCGCTGTCCACTGCAGACTCTCTCCCGCGCAGCGGCCGCTCGGCGTACACATCCGCGATCACCAGCGCCGACTGAAGGGGAAGGTTTTGTCCACCGCCACGCCCGCCAGCCAGCGAGAGACTTCTCCCACGTTGTCATCGATCCCCGGTATGGAGCCAATGGTGTACTGCCCTGTTCCCGCGGACGCGCGCCTCCCCCTGGGGCAATCCGCTCCGGCGTGGGGCCGATTCCCGTCATTCAGATGGACGCGAGAGCTGCGGCGGGCAATCCGCGCTTCCCACGGGGAGCGATTCGGACAAAGGCTCGCGGGACATCTCCGCGAATGCGGGGAGGAGTCCCGAGGTCTCCACGTTGAGGTTGTGGAACACCGAAACGTCGATGCCACTCCAGCCGAACTCCAATCCCGTTGCTCCCGCATCGGAAAAGAGAGTGGCAATCCTACTCCTCAAGGTGGGTGCGTGGCAGGAACCCGTACGCGAGTTCCGGCTCGATCTCCCACGGTAGGCTCGCCTGCGCTGCTCGAAATAGACGCAGCGGCGCCACCTGCGCCTCGAAGCCCGCCTGCGCTCCACCGGATACGCATCCTCGATGCGTACCGGGCGCCCGGCATCCGTGTTGTAAAATCCGTTTGTGCAGCCAAGGTGCAGGCGCAATCAAGAGCGCCAGCAGCTCCGGGCCGCAGCCATTGTGTGTACATGCAGTTACGACTCCCGTAAAACGTGCGAGTTCTTGCGCGTGTGGCAATCTTCCAATAACGCGCTGCAGCTAGCTAAAGAGCTACGCCGGGAGTCTTGGAGGGGGTGGGTCGAACGCGCGAGATGGAGACTGATAAAAGCGGCACTACAGCACTACCTGCTGCAGAAGATAGCCAGCTCGAACATCGCCGAAGTACCGGAAGTCGGCAACGCCACGGCACTACACATCATCGCAACTCTGCGTTCCTGTCCGGAATGGCTTGACCTGGACGACTCCTGATGATTCGTGATGCGAGGAATGGTGCCCAGTGTGAGCGTCCTCCTGAACAGCCGAGCGCTCACCGCCCTCTGGCCCGGCGCTCGCTGCATTGGGCAGTGGAACGCGGAAGACTGGGAAGCCCATGAAGCAAACGAGCAGTATCAGGGCGAACAAGCGACGCATGCCGTATAAGCTAACCCTGAACGGAAGAAGCATTCAACACGCGTGGATATTACCGTGTTATCTCGAAGGTGCCGGTCTCCCCTCCGCCCAGAAACCGGGTCTCCCATAGCGGCCTGCCGCCTCGTCGTAGCGGTCCACTACACCCTGACTCCGGAGCCATCCTTCATCGAGCCGAACTGAAATGTCCATCACGATCCACACGACCACCGAGGTAGCCGGTGCAGTCCGCTCGTAGCCCCAGCGGTCCGTGCATCGGCGCGGAAGCCGGTAGGTGCCGCTGATCTGGCCGCTTCCGTCCACCCGTAGCTCGAGGTAATCCAGCATACCAGGCGCCCCCGGTCCGAGTACGCATCGTATACGTAAACACCGGAGCGAAGAGCGCCATCGCTTTGTAGGGCGCAAGCTTTTCCGACGTTGTCACACCCGGCGAGCAGTGGCGAACACCAGGCAAGTATACGGATCATTGCAGCCTCCTTATGTGCAGCTCTTGTCCCTGGTACCCGTGAGGGCACGCCGGTTGCTCCAACGTCGGGAACCCAGTTCCCAGGAGCAACGCATGACCGAAAAAGAAGCCATCGTTCATCCGTCAGCTATTCAGTGGCGCGATGACGACGCAATCCTCTTCCCTTACCCCGCCATCTCCGCCGAGGAGGACCGGCAGGTATCCGAGTACATCGACCGGCTGCATGTGCGGCTACATGGACGCACTGGATCGTGACCGGATCGACGAGAACGAGCGCATCCCCAGGGAGGTGCTGGACGAGCTGAAGCGCATGGGTTTGTTCGGGGTGTCCCTCCCCCGCGAATTCGGCGGCATGGGCCTGTCCCCGCTGGTACGCGCGCGTCTTCGAGTTCATCACGGGGTATGATCCGGGCCTTGCTATCATTTTCGGCGTACACCTGTCCATCGGCATCAAGGGATTCAGCTCGCCCGGCACCTCGAACAGAAGCAGCAGTACCTCCCCCCAGGCGGCCACCGGCGAGTGGACAGCGTCGTTCGCTTTAACTGAACCCCTGGCCGGAAGCGATGCTGCAGGAATCCAAACCCGTGCCGAGATCCAGCCGGACGGCTCCTACCTGCTGAACGGCCACAAGATCTGGATCGGCAATGGCAGCTTCAGCGAAATCATCGTTGCCTTTGCCCAGGTGCCGTTGGAACAGGACGGGGAAACTCGGGACCGGGTGACTGCGTTTATCCTGCGGCCCGACATGCCCGGCTATGAGCGCTCCACCCCGCCGCTCCGGAAGATGGGCGCTCGTGGCTCAAATCAGTGCGAGCTGCGCTTCCACGACGTGCGGGTGCCGGGCGGAAAACCTGCTGGGTGAGCCGGGCGGAGGGTTCAAGCTGGCGATGCAGGTACTGAACTCAGGGCGGATCGGCCTTTCGGCCGGCGCGGCGGGCGGCATCAAGAGCTGCCTGGAACAGTCGGTTCGCTTCGCCACGGAGCGGGAGCAGTTCGGGCGCCCCATTGCCGAGTACGAGCTGATCGAAGACAAGATCGCCCGCATGGCCGCCGATGCCTACGCGGCGGAGAGCGTGGCATACTTCACCGCAGGGCTCGCTACGCGCGACGACGTGGACTACGCCCTGGGAGCTGCCGCCGCCAAAGTGGACGTCGGACGCACTCGGACGCGCGGTGGACGAGCTGGTGCAGATTGCCGGCGGGCGCGGGTTCGTGAAGGGCTATCCCTACGAGCGGGCGTACCGGGACGCGCGGATCACCCGCATCTTTGAGGGGACCAATGAAATCCTGCGCCTGTTCATCGGGCTGTCGGGCATTGAGGACCCAGGCGAGCGGCTCCAGGAGCTGGCGCCGCGATCCGCAAGCCAGTAACGCAGATCGGCACCCTGGCGGAGTATGCGAGCGACCGCGTCCGACTTGCGTTACGCCAGGGTGAGCCGCGGGTACAGGCCAGTGTGCACCCCGAGCTGCGCCGCACTTCGACTGCCTCGAAGACCACACGGGAGTTGCGCACCGCCACCGAGCGCGCGCGCTTCGTCGCCTCGGGCGGCGCATCATCGACCGTCAGCTCGTCGTCGCACGCCTCGCGGACATGGCGATCCAGCTGTACGTGCGTGCGGCGATGCTGTCACGTACCCAGGCCATCTTGAAGCCCATGATCGAGGGGGAGGAGCAAACAGCTCCGATCCCTGAAGTAATACCGCTGGACGATGCATGCGTGCAGCGAATTCTCCGCCTGTGCGACCTCGCCGCCCAGCTTTTTCGGTCTTCGCTTTCGCGCAGCACGGGACTCGCTGCACGACACACGTGACGATTTGCTGATTGCGGTGGCCCAGGACGCTGTCGGGCAGCAGGGCCTTCCCTACGGACAGCCAATACAGCCAGAGCACCGCCCGCCGGTGCCCTAGGGTGGAGCACACGAGGGGGAATCAACGGCGCCGGCAGCATAGCATGGTCGCCCGAACGCCGTGCCTGCTGCCGCTCATCCTGGCAGCAATCAGCTGTGGTGGAGAGCAAAGGTCCGGCCCCCAGGTCGAGCTGCAAACGGAACTCGGCAACATCCGCATAGAGCTGCATGAAAAGGAGGCGCCGATCACAACCGCCAACTTTCCGCTACGTGGATGAGGGACGCTACAACCCCGGGTCTTTTACCGGGTGCAAACCGGGGAAGCACAGCTCATGGGTCCACCCATCGGGGTGGTCCAGGGCGGCCGGTAGGGCAGGCGATTCCGCCAAGATGCTACTGCCGATTCCCTTCGAATCCCACTCAGCAGACGGGCCTGCGACACATAACCGGGACCGTCTCCATGGCGCGCTTCGGGGAAGAGAACGGCGCGCGGGCGGAGTTCTTCGTCGTGATCGGGGAACAGCCGCACCTGGACTACCGGGAAAGGTGCTGGTCGGCGATTCGGCTGTGACCATGCCGGGGTACGCTGCTTTCGGGAAGGTGGTGGGCGGTATGTCGACTGTCCGCGCCATCCAGCGCCGTCCGGCACGGAAGGAGCTGCTCCAGACTCCCGTTCCTTTCCGTGCCGTGCGCGTGCCGTAAGGTTTACTGGTTGGGACTCGGCGGCCCGGTGGTGTTGATCTCGAGGTGGGTGGTTGCCTCCGTGCGACGCGCCTGTTCCGCCAGCGCATCGCGGTTTTCTTCCGCCTCGTGGACGTGCTCCACGTTTTCGGTGTTGTCCTCGGACCCTTGCGCCCCCCGTGGACGTGGGATGTCTGGTGGTGTTCACCGTTGATGGTGTGGTAGCCTGTACGCCGGGCCTGTTCAGCGAGAGCATCGCGGTTTTCGCGGCCTCGCCGGTGCGCTCGACATTGCTGGAGGTGTCTTCCGAGCCGGTGTTACGGTCCATCGTGCTCCCCGGGTGCCGGTAATCTTGTTGGAACCAGGTACCCGGGCGGCTCGCAGATTCCGTTCCGGAGCAGGCATTCCCTTCCCGCTCAGCGGAGCGGCAGCCAGTAGGTCACCTTGAGCGCCAGGATGTTGTCCCCCGCTGCGTTCAAGGTTTCCAGCAGGGACCGGGGACCCACCAGTGCGCCGTGCGGCTCGAAGCCGGACCTATCCTGCTGCCACACCACGAAGAGTGTGCTCCCGGGACGCCACTCCCAGCGCAGCACCGCATTGGAGCGGAAGGAACGGACGTTGAAGTCACGGAAACGCACGCGGAACTCTTCCCCATCCGCGGAAACGAGGTAGGAGCGGTCTTCCTGCTGCCGGATGTGTGTACTGTCTGAGCCATACAGGCGCAGATCCCGACTGCGCGGGGCGGGAAGCTCACCGAAGTCGTAGAAGCGCCCGCTGGCAGCGAACGGCTCAGCATATGCCTCCAGTGACAGGTCCGGAGTGACGATGTAGTTGAGCCGGAGCGGCATGGAGAAGGTGCTGCGGTCCGTAAAGGAGAACATGTAGCGGTTGCCAAACGTCGCCTCGGGACCACCGGCGCGGGTGCCGATGTACTGGCGTGGATTGATCGAGCGCAGGTAGTTGGGATCCACCGAAAGCTGCCAGCGCGGGCCAGGGCGTACGGAAAGGCCGCCGCTCAATCGGTACGTCTGCTCGCCAAGCTCGCTCTCGCCGTAGTAGATGCGTCCGTTCCAGCGGCGCCGGGACGCGGTGCTGTTGGCGAGGCTGGTAATCACCACCCATGCCTGCCCGGTGCCCATCAGTGGACCGCCGCGGGTCAGCTCGTCACTTTGGGAGGGAAGATCCACCCAGGCGGTGAAGGTGCTCCGCCAAAAGTTCTTCCAGGTAGCCTCGGCGTCGGTGCGGAGCGCCGCGAAGTTGCGCACCCCGCCGAAATTCCACTGGTTTTCGCTGGAAACGCCGATCTGGTAGCTGCGAAACACCCGCCCCGGCTGTGTTTCACGGTAGCGCAGGTTGCCATACCCGAACAGCTGGTCGGCATAGCTCATCGCGCCGGCGTCGTTCAGCTCGAAACCCGGGGATCGTGCGCTCCCATAGATCTCCCAGAGCCAGTGGCGTCCACTGTTGCGCGCGAGTCCAAGCGTCCCGTTGTAGCCGGATAGGGAGGTGCGGCTCGAATCAACGTGCACGTACCCGGCATCAGGACGCTGGTAGTACCGCACCGGGTGGCGCTGCGCCCGGATGATGGCAACCGAGTCCCCTTCGACGTAGCTGAACCCCAGGTTGCCGGTCAGCTGGTATTCGCCGCGCCTGAAGCGCAGGTTCCAGTCGGTTCCACCTGCAACTGCCTGCCGGTTGAGGAAGCTCGACAGGAGATCTCCCACGTGAATATCTCGCCGCATACCGGTCAGCGATGCGCCGACCGTAGAGGCTGAGGGCCCAAATTCCTGCTGGGTGCGCACTGCCGCATAGCCGGCGCGGGGAGCAACCACCACACGGCCGAATGCATCGATGCTGTCGTTGAAGGTGCGCACGTATGCGCGGTCGGTGACTGCCCCGAGCGCACCCACCGAGGTCCCAGTCGGCAACCGCCCCGTCAGTTTGGCGGCACCGAGGATGGTGCTGGCGCGGGGCACATCCCGGTAACGGAAGTCGCCCGACAGGAAATCAACGATGTCTCCACGCGGTGCCGCACCAATTCGGCGGGAGTAGAAGTATACCGGGCCACCTCCTTCCAGCATCTGGCTTCCCTCGGTGAAGAAGGGGCGGCGCTCGCCAAAGAGGGTTTCCAGCGCACTCAGATTCACCTCGGCCGGATCTGCTTCGACCTGCCCGAAATCGGGGTTGACGGTTGCCTGCAGCGTCAGGCTGGGGCCGAGGCCCACCTTCACGTCCCCTCCGGCGCGGGCAGTCATTGTGCTCCCATCATTGAAAGGGTTCCCTGCCTCTGCCGCAGCAGTGAACGTGGCGCCGGTCGCCACGTAGGGCATGAGCTCAACCCGGCGTGTAGCACGAACTCCGGTAATCCCCGTCAGCTCACCAAAGCGTGACGCCCAGCCGGTCTCCTTGGCGGGTACCAGCGCCCAATACGCCTCCTCCTTGGTAGAGGGAATTGACCGCTGGAGGTTCAATCCCCAGATCGCGGTACGGCCGGTGTTGAAGCGAAGCTGTGAGAAGGGGATGCGCATCTCCGCCGTCCAGCCGAGCGAGTCCCGTTGTGCCCGTGCTTCCCATACAGGATTCCAGGAAGCGTCGGTTGCTCCGGTGTTGTCCTCGGGGTGGTACCAGTCCAGCCGCGTCCCCGCGACGGTTACGCCGAAGGTGTACGCGGTGCGGCGATCCAGGTACGTGTCCAGAGAAACGAGCAACCGCTCAGCCTGCGTGCCGATGTCGCGGCGGCTCAGCGGTGCCTGAATGGCCCCGGGATTCCTGGCGTACATTCGTGCCCCGACATACAGCGCGTCCGCATCGTACAGGAAGCGTACTTCGGTGCGCTCCGTTGCCGGCGTGCCCTCGTTCGGCACCTTTTGAGTGAAATCGGTCAGGGCTGAGGCACTCTCCCACACCGCCTCGGTCAAACGCCCGTCGATCGTGGGGGCGCGGCCCTCAATCCGCACGGCCTGGATCTGCTTACGCGGGTGGATCTCCTGCCCGACTCCATCCAGTGGCACCAGCCACATGAATAAGAGGCAGAGTGCCAACGGGCGGGCGTTGTGCTGAAAAATCAGCATATGCAGGATGAGCATGTTCCGGTACCGTGAAGGGTTAGGGTTAGCGGGTCCGCTGCTGCATCACACGCGAAGCAGCACGACGGTAGTTGCTGTCCGAGCGGATGCTCTGTAAGGCCGTCACATAGGCTGAGGCAACCTGCGCATCCCGGAGCTGTGCCTCGGGTATTTCCAGGAGAACCGCGGTCTTTTCGCTATCAGACGGAATCCCTTCGACGGCCCGAAGCACTTCCAGCACCATCGGCTTGGATACACTGCGCTGCCGCAGCGCCGCGGAGAGCACACGCCGATGCTCGCTGCTGGAGGGGATGCTTCCCGCTGCGGCAATCCAGGCATCCCGTACTCGCGGGCGGGCAAGATCAAGCCGTTCCACACCCCGGACCAGCACTGCAGCCTTGTCGCTGCTGGAAGGGATATCACGCCCTATGCTCGACAGAACGCGTGTCAGATCGTTGGCACCCAGCCGCCCCTTCTCCAGAAGCACGTTGTAGTAGATGCGCTTTGCACTGCTGCTGCGAATCTGCTCGATCTCGTTGAGCATTCCGGAAACCCCACCGCGCGCCAGAATACGCCGTGCACGGGCCTCGGCGCCGACAGCGTGTTCACGAACCAGCTTGAGGATCATTCCATTCGCCCAGGCCCGCGCTTGTCCATCCAGGGTAGTCGCACGCCCATTCTCGAAATAGGTGCGCTGCACCACCCCATTGGCGAGGCCGGCGAACTCCATGCGCCGGTCCGTGCTCCCCCATCCGCGCTCCTCGATGGACAAATGCCCCCCCGGGGAGATCCGGCGAACGTCCCGGTCATCATCCGTGAACTCCACATTCCCCTCGGAGCGGGTCCACACTGTCCGGCCACCTTCCGACCAGCGAATCTCCGTGCGGTTTCCATGGGAGGTTCGAATTCCGACATTCCGGTTCTGCGCGAACGCCGTTTCTTCACCCCCCGCCGCGAAGCCGAGTGTGATCACTGCGGCGACACTGGAAATCCGCCTGATGTGTTTGGTCATCATGGTCTCCCTTGGAATTGCCTGGTTGCTGGTTTTTCAGCACCTAGCTCGTGCGAAGTGCATTCTCCAGTGCCTGACTACTTCAGATATTTACGCAGCGTGCCAGCCAGCCAGCTTTGCGCAGCCGCGTCCCACGGCCGGGCCTGCCCGTTCACCTGGTAGGTACGTTGCAAGCTCCCGTCTTCTCCACGGCTGATCCGCAGGTACCGGGTGAGCGTCGTTCGGGAGCCCTCTGGGACCAGCGGGTCCGGATCAGGCGAGCCGGGAAGACGTGTGTGCTCGATGGTGAGCCAGCCGCCGGATGGAAGGTTGGCTACGTCGGTCCGCTCGTTGTTCAGGACAACGTTCCTGGCACGAAGCGTCAGCGTAAATGCCGGCGCACCATTGTGGCTTCCATTCAGCACGGTTTCGGTATTCAAGACGCCGCGCTGGCTCTTTTGCGCTGCCGACCCGGGGCGCTCGGGAGCACCAACAACCACAGATGCAACCCGCCGGTATTCGGAGTCGGAGCTGATAGTAACGAGCGCTGCAAAGAACGCGTCACGTGCGGCGCTCGTACCTGCCGGATAGCGCGTGGCTGCGCGGTGCAGGATGTTCGCCTTGGTGTTGCTGGACGGGATCAAAGCCGCAGAGCGGAACACATCGGCGAGTACGTCCGGGAGCCCGCTGGAGCGGTCGAGCAGCGTCGTCAGCACACGCTCCCGATCCGAGGTGGTGCTCATCTTGTCCACCACGCTCAACAGCAGCTTGCGATTTTGGTCGCCCGGTATCCGCCGTGAACTGATGACCTGCACCAGAATCGCAGCCTGATCGCCGGAAGACGCCATATCAAGCGTCGAGTGGAGCACCTCCGTCTGGAGCTGCGCATCCGCAGTCTGCTGAGACAGGACAGTAGCGAGTACGCGCCGCCTATCTCCACTGGCTGACACGCTCCGGACGGCATCAAAGAACGCCCTGCGTGCCGCTGCGTCCACGAGAGAGTGGTTTTCCGCCGCCTGGACCAGCACTGCTGCCTTGTCACCACTGGATCCCCGGGTTGCGAAGGACTGGAGCAGCTGCACGAGAACGGAGTTGTCGGTCCTCGTCTGGACCACCTCAGGTGCTGAACTTGTGATAGCCAGAGGGCGTGGCCAGCCAGACACTACGGGTGCTGGAGGAAGCGCCGGCTGCTTGGCTTTGACTGGCGCGGACGGCGCGGAGACAACTGGCACTTCGGGAACGGATGGTGGAGGAGCAGCTGGAGCTTCAGCTTCCACAGCAGGAGAAGGCAGCGCCTGCATGTCAGGCTCCGCCGCGCGCATCGCAGCGAGCGGAAGCACCACGCCCGCCGCAACCAGCACAGTACCCGCCAGCAAGCGCCCACTCACCCGTCCCCGACGTGCCGCTCGGTCGAGAATCGCCAGCAAGCGCCCCTCGAACTGAGACCGCTGCGCCATGGCAAGCGCCGCTACCGGCCCTTCCGCCACACCCAAGGAGCGGACGATGTCCAGCAGGTGGTCGGCGTACTCCGTCGGCCGGGTTCCCACAGCGAGTACCGCGTCATCGCACGCCCGCTCCCGCTCATCCCGAAGCCGGCGCGCCGCGATCCAGACCAGCGGGTTGAACCAGTACAGGGCAAGCGCCAGGTGCGCGATCCACTGCGTGGCCGCATCCCAGCGCCGGATGTGCGCCAGCTCGTGGGCGAGAACTACGGTGCGGCGCTCTTTGTTCCACCCATCGGCTTCGGCCGGGAGAAGTACCACCGGGTACACCGTGCCCCAGGTCATTGGCACCGCCGCGCCGTTCGCTCCGGAGCAGCGTGACCGGCCGGACAAGACCAAAGCGACGCGCGAGTACGTGCGCCAGCTGCAGCCAGGCCACATCGTCTACGGGCGAGCGCACGGCGGCCCAGCCAGCGTACCCGAGCAACGCCCACCAATAGCCGCAGTGCAAGCACCAGGGCTCCGGCAGCCCATAGCATGGCCGCGATCCAGCGCCAATCGAGTGGTTCGTGGTGTACGGCCGTAGAGCCCTGTACAGTGGGAGAGGTGTGCAGCTCCTGCTGTGCCGACGGAACCGCCATGGTTTCCCAGGAAGCGAGCAAGCTCACACCCCCGGATGTGGACATGGCGATTGTCGGAGCGTTGAAAACCGACAGCGGCAGAACCGGCCAGGCAGGAAGCACGGATCCGAGCAGCGGGATGACCAATGCTCCACTCAGCGCAAGCGTCCATACCAGGTGCCGTGCGGCGGCGGTGCCCGGCGCATCACCGCCGCTACACCGAAAGCAGCCAGCAGCACCACCGAGCCCCGACCGAGGCATCCACCAGAATGGCGGACCAGCCGGGATTGATCATTGGGATCATGCCTCCTCCTGACGTGCCTGTTCGATCAGCTTCGCCAGCCGGTCCAGCTCCGCGGCCGAGGGCCTGGCATCCTCAATCAGCGCATTCACCACCTGTTCCGTGCTCCCGCCGAAAAAGGTGCGGACGAGATGCTTCAGCGCGCGAACGCTGCGCCTTGGTACGAGGCACTGTCGGCAGGTAAACATAGCGTTGGCCATCCTGCTCATGCCGGAGACTTCCCTTCTCCTCGAGTAGTCGGAGCGCCGCTCGTACCGCGGAATAGCTCGGCGGATCCGGAAGCTCGTCCAGCACCTCCGCTGCGGTCACCTTTCCACGGCGGTAGACAATGTCCATGATCTGGCGCTCACGGCGGCTCAGGTGGATGTGTGGAGACTGGGGCATGGCAGTGGGAGCTTTCGGACCGGGATGCGGAAAAAACAGCACATGCTGAATATTCAGCACTCCATTCGCAAAGTCAAGGATCTTCTGTAGGGTGCGTCCTCACCAGAGCTGCGTAGCCGACAATCATCCCGTCTTTCCGCCAATCCGCACGATCTTTGCATTGGCGTCTCAGTTCACCACGTCGGACACACCTTGCAAAGGAACTATCATGCGTCGAACCGCGATGGCTATTGCCGTACTGCTTGCCACAGCACCCGTGGCCGGTGCAACGGAGATCACCCCCGAGATCAAGCCGGAAGTTCGTGCCGTTGAGGTGGCCGCACCAACCATTCGGCAGAATCTAGTGGTAGCGCCGGCACAGGCCGAGGTGCGCAGCGCCAAGGCCACCACGCGCGCTACCCAGATGGATCGCCACACGTGGACAATCGTCATCATCGCCCTGGCTGTGGCCGCGGCAGCGCTCTTTCTCTTGTAATCTTCGTCAGGCTAAAAGAAAAGAGCCGCCCTGCGCAGAGGGCGGCTCTTTTCGTTAGCGCTTCGCTATCGGAAGCTTAGTACTCCACACGCGTGGACTTGTCGATCGTGCTGCCGATGATGGCACCGGCCGCGGTCCCCAGAGCAGCGCCGACAACGGCTCCCTTCACGCGGTTCTGCTTTCCACCCACCACCGCACCGATCACAGCCCCACCCGCGGCGCCGATGACGGCGTCACGGTTGGTGTTCTTTTTGGTTACCACACGCGGCTGCCGTGCAACCGTGCTGCCGGAGTAGCTGCCCGAGCGGGAGCCGGAGGAGCGCCGAGCGGACGAACTCTTCTTTCTCGTCGTGCTCTTCCTCGCAGTGCTCGCCTTCACAGGAGCAGCCGCTGTCTTGGCGGGTGCGGCTTCCACTACCTCCTCCTCCGCTACCAGCGCGTTCTGCCCAAGCTCGACGGGCGAAACAAAGGTCTGCGGCGCAACCGGAGCCGCGGTGCCCAGCGCCAGGCTGTCCAGGAACGCGAGGTCTTCGCCGACCGAAAGGTCAACGGCCTTGGCCTGCTGCTGACACGCTGCCATGCCCACCACCGAGGACACCACCAGTGCAATTTTCAGGACACGCATGATCGTCTCTTTCTTCAGGTTGACGTTGCCCACGCTCTTCGGGGCCCCGATTCTCCGCCAGAACACTCGCTTTACCAGCAAACCACACAAATACGAGACTGTCACGGAGCGAAGGTCCTATTGCATGGACCGGGCCAGCAGCTCCACATCCGCCATGTACATAATATACAACGACTTAGCTCCAAACGCAAGCTCCTGTGCCGCCCTGGAGCACCCCTGCTGCTAGCCGATCGGGGTGAGCCAGATCCGCGCCGGACCACCCGGAGTGAGGGACACTCCTAGAAACCATCGATCAATCCAGTTCCCGGGGTGCGAATGATGGTACTTAACCACCTTGAGACCGCTGAAGGTGCCGATTGCCGATCCAATCACCACATCGCTCGCCCAGTGATAGTTGCCGTACATGCGAGACAATCCCACCAGTGTTGCCCCGCCATACATGGTTGGCCCGACAAACCACCGATATTCCGGCCAGTGACGCGCGACCTCGCTAGTGACCGCGGCGGCGGCCGCAAAGCCCGCGACAGCGTGACCCGAGGGAAAAGAGCGAAAGTTTTCCCGCCTGAACCCACGCCCAAGCTTGAAGTCCCGGGGGTTGGTGGGGTCGTTGTAGGGGCGTGCCCGGCCTGCCAGGCCCTTGATCAGGAAGTTGAACGCCTCCCCAAGCACGATCGCTTCCGTGGTGTGCAGACCCAGGTCCGCCATGCGGGGACGGTCAGCCAGCCTGCCCACGGCGTAGAGCGTTCCCGTAATGGCAACTGAACCTGGGAACGCCAGCAGGTTGAATCCTGTTGCCCCTCGCTGATAAGCCCGGTTCGCCTGCCACACGGAGTCCTGCAGCTGTTCCGCGATCGCACGATCCAGCGGTGCGAGAATCACTGTTCCGAGCACGAACCCACCGCCGATCGCGGCGTCCTGCAGGGTGAACAGCGGTTCGTTCGACTGGTTTGGGGTGCTCTGCGCGCTCACGGGAGCGGCGGCCAGGATGGTCGTGGCGGAAAGGGTGACGAGCAGCAAGCGCATGGGAAATGTTTCCTGTGATCTGGTGTGCCGCGCCGGTCAGCAACACTGGTGCCGAGTGCAGAGCCTGGTTATCTTGAAAGCTGAAGCCGCCAGGGGTATTCCGGCAGAATGCCGGGATTGAGACAGTCCCTTGGAACCTGATCCGGATCATACCGGCGTAGGGAGCGCGGCGTGTCGCTACTTCATTGTGCGCCACCCGGGCCTTCGGTGTGGCGTTTTTTGCGCCCCCGGAGCCCCTCCACCATCCGGATCATCTTTCCCGCAACGGAGAAGATGACCATGATCGCACCCGGCACCACACCAGCGCTCGTCCGCGACTACGACGATGCGTTCCCCAATTCCCGCAAGGTCTACGTCGAGGGACGTCATGGCGTACGTGTCCCCATGCGCGAGATCCAGCTTTCCGGTGGCGAGCCCCCACTGCGTGTGTACGATACCAGCGGCCCCCTTGGTACGGACGTGCGGGAAGGGCTGCCTCCCCTGCGCGCTGCCTGGATCGCGGCGCGCGACGTCGCCCAAACAGAGCGCAGCTACCGACCCATCCCGGGCCGGAGCACCGCTGAAATCCCCGAAACGCTGCGCCGCCCCGTACTGCGTGGCAACGGCCGTGTGACGCAGATGCACTACGCCCGGCGTGGTGAGATCACCCCCGAGATGGAGTTTATCGCGCTCCGGGAGGGAATGGACCCCGAGTTCGTGCGCAGCGAGGTGGCGCGTGGGCGGGCCATCATCCCCGCCAACATCAACCACCCGGAGCTGGAGCCGATGATCATCGGCCGCGGCTTCGCGGTGAAGGTGAACGCCAACATCGGCAACTCGGCTGTCACCAGCTCCATCGAAGAAGAGGTGGAAAAGCTGCGCTGGGCCACAGTCTGGGGCGCGGATACGGTGATGGACTTGTCCACCGGCAAGAACATCCATGAGACCCGGGAGTGGATCCTGCGCAACTCCCCCGTACCCATCGGCACCGTGCCGATCTACCAGGCGCTGGAAAAGGTGGGTGGCGTTCCAGAGGAGCTTACCTGGGAGATCTACCGTGACACACTGATCGAGCAGGCCGAGCAGGGCGTGGACTACTTCACGGTGCATGCGGGGGTGCTGCTGCACTACGTGCCGATGACGGCCAACCGGCTGACCGGCATCGTGAGCCGTGGGGGCTCCATCATCGCCAAGTGGTGCCTGGCCCACCACCGGGAAAGCTTCCTGTACACCCACTTCCGCGAAATCTGCGAGATCATGGCGGCGTACGACGTGAGCTTTTCGCTGGGGGATGGGCTGCGCCCCGGCTCCATCCGCGATGCCAATGACGAGGCTCAATTCGCGGAGCTTCGCACCCAGGGCGAACTGACGCGCATCGCCTGGGAGTTCGACGTGCAGACGATGAACGAGGGGCCGGGCCACGTCCCCATGCACCTGATCAAGGAAAACATGGAGAAGCAGCTCGAGTGGTGCGATGAAGCGCCCTTCTACACCCTGGGGCCGCTGACCACCGACATCGCTCCGGGGTACGACCACATCACCTCCGGGATTGGGGCGGCGCAGATCGGCTGGTACGGCACGGCGATGCTCTGCTACGTGACGCCCAAGGAACACCTGGGGCTGCCGAACCGCGACGACGTGAAGACTGGCGTCATCACCTACAAGATCGCCGCGCATGCCGCAGACCTGGCCAAGGGGCATCCGCGAGCGCAGGAGTGGGACGACGCGATCAGCAAGGCCCGCTTCGAGTTCCGCTGGCGGGACCAGTTCAACCTGTCGCTGGACCCCGTCACGGCGCTGGCCTACCATGACGAGACTCTCCCGGCGGAGGGTGCCAAGATCGCGCACTTCTGCTCCATGTGCGGACCCAAGTTCTGCTCCATGAAGATCACACAGGACGTGCGGGACTACGCCGCGAAACAGCGGGAGATCGAAACGGGTATGGAGGAAAAGTCGGCGGAGTTCCGGGAGCGCGGGAGCGAGGTGTACCTGCCGGCTGAGATGGCTGGCGACTAGCGGCTTGTATTTGGTCTGTGCACCGAATATCTTTTGTACGTACAAAATGCGCCAAGGGGCAGCATGTCGAAGCTGAAAAAAACCGTCGGCGGTCAAGCGGCTGCGGCCGAGAGTCCGCGAAAGAAAAACTTCCGTCTCCGCCAGTCGAAAATTGATCGAGCCCGGGCGGTCCTGGGAGCAGAGACCGAGACGGAGACGATCGAGCGGGCACTGGACCTGGTGGTGTTCCGCAGTGACCTAGTAGAGGGCGTGCGGGCAATGCGGGGGACAGGGCTGGTCAACGTTGTTGACGAGGAGTAGTGCCACGGTACGTGCTCGACACCAACCTGTACATCCGAGCCACACGCGACGAGGAGTGGAGTCGGGCGCTGGAACGGTTCTACTGGGCCTTTGCGCCTTTCGTTCACCTGCACTCGGTGGTTGCGGAGGAGATGCTCGCGGGGGCCCTCCATCCGGCTCTGGAGCGGCGCACACAGGAGCGGTTCATCGCTCCCTTCGAGGCCGTGCGGCGGGTGGTCATACCGGGCCACGCCACATGGAAGCGGGCAGGGCAGATGATTGCTCGGCTGGTTCGCGACAAGAAACTTTCTCCCGGCGGAATCGGGCGCGGCTTCGTAAATGACTGTCTTCTTGCTGCTTCGGCGCGGGAGCATGGATTCGTGCTGATCACGGACAACACCCGCGACTTCGACTTGATCCGCACTGTTGAACCTGTTGAGGTGTCACCACCGTGGCCGGAGGCGGGGCGCTGAGTGGGAACGCGGCGATGCCGGAAACACTGATCGTAGGCGGCGGGCTGATCGGGCTCGCCATTGGATGGCAGCTGGCCAAGGCGGGCCGCTCGGTGATGGTGATCGAGCGCGATTCCCCTGCGGCGAGTCCCTCGGGGGCCTCCTGGGCGGCCGCGGGGATGCTGGCGCCGCTCGCGGAAGTCGGCTTCAACGAGCCCGTGCTGCTGGCGCTCAGCCGGGCGTCGCTGGCGATGTACCCGGAATTCGTAGCCGAGCTGGAAGCCGATGCGGGCCAGCCGGTCGGCTACCGGACCGAGGGTACGCTGATCGTCGCGCTGGACAACGACGACGCGGCGTGGCTCCGGCGCCAGTACGACTTTCAGCAGTCCCTCGGGCTACCCACCCGCTGGATGGATGGCAACGAGGCCTGGGAGCAGGAGCCGCACCTGGCGCCCAGTGTGACCGCGGCGGCCTTCGCACCCACCGACCACCAGGTGGACAACCGGCGGCTGATGACCGCGCTGCGCGAAGCATTCGCCCGGGCAGGCGGAGAGTTGCGGACGGGGACCGAGGTGGTGCGCATACAGCACGACGGAGATCGGGCCTCCGGCATCTGGGTACGGCCCAGCGACGATGCCGGCGCCGACCCGGAGCTGCTGGAAGCACCTCAGCTGGTGGTTTGCGCCGGTGCGTGGACGCGGCTGCTGATGGCCAACAACCTCCCCGCCCCCGCGGTACCCCCGATCCGTCCGGTCAAGGGCCAGCTGCTTTCCCTGACCATGTCGCCGCTCCTCAGGCTGTCCTACGTGATCCGTACGCGGCGGGTGTACCTGGTACCCAAGCTGGATGGGCGGCTGGTGATCGGGGCAACCAGCGAGGACGTGGGCTTCGACACCCGGCTCACCGCGGGCGGGCTCTTCGAGCTGCTGCGGGATGCCTGGGAAGCAGTCCCCGGTGTTTACGATCTGCCGGTGAGGGAAAGCTGGGCGGGTCTTCGCCCGGCGAGTCGGGACCATGCCCCGGTGCTCGGTCCAACGCCGCTTGCCGGGCTGTACCTTGCCGTGGGCCACTACCGGAACGGAGTGCTGCTCACCCCCGCAACCGCGCGGCTGATGTGCGAGTTTTTGCTGACAGGTGAGGTGCCGGAAGCGATGCAGCCATTCGGGCTAGCGCGCTTTCACCGACGTGCCCGGATGCATGCATGAACACTGCTACCACTGCCATTCGCCTGAATGGGGATACAACCGACATCGCTGCCGAAACGCTGATGGACGTGCTGGCTTTTCTTGGCATTGATGCAGAGCAGCGCGGAGTCGCCGTAGCCGTAAATGGCACCGTGGTGCCACGTCGGAGCTGGGCCGCTACCGACATTGCGGCGGGTGACGACATCGAGGTGATCAACGCTGTACAGGGTGGATAAGCAGGTGGGTGAAAGCTGGACGCTTGCGGGCCGCAACTTTACGTCCCGCTTGCTGCTGGGCACCTCGCGCTATCCCGACCCGCAAACCATGCTGGACGCGATCCAGGCATCCGGCGCTGAGATCGTGACCGTGTCCATCCGGCGGATCTCACTTCACGATGCTTCCGGGGAGGGGCTGCTGGACATCCTGCCGCCGGAGCTCACCATCCTCCCCAACACCGCGGGCTGCCAGACCGCCCGGGACGCCCTACTCACGGCGCAGCTCGCCCGCGAAGCGCTTGAAACCGACTGGATCAAGCTGGAAGTAATTGGCGACGACCGCACGCTCTTCCCCGACGTGGAGCACACGGTTCGCGCCGCGGACGAGCTGATCCGCGACGGCTTTCAGGTTTTCGCCTACACCAACGACGACCCGGTCACCTGCCGCAAGCTCGCGGACCTCGGCTGCGCGGCGGTGATGCCGCTGGGGGCGCCCATCGGCTCCGGCGCCGGGCTGCGCAATCCCTACAACCTGCGCATCATCCGGGAGCAGCTCCCCCATACCCCCCTGATCGTAGACGCAGGAGTGGGCACCGCGAGCGACGCAGCGCGTGCGATGGAGCTCGGGATGGACGGGGTGCTGCTCAACACCGCGGTGGCCGAAGCACGGCAGCCGGTGGTCATGGCCGAAGCGATGCGGCTGGGGATTGAGGCCGGGCGCCTTGCCTACGCGGCCGGCAGGATCCCGCAGCGCCTGTACGCCCGGGCTTCGTCGCCCCTGGAGGGGCTGGTCGGCACGTGAAGCTTCGCTTCGGGCTGCTGGCGATCACCCCCGCCGTGCACCCGGAGCTGCCCGATGCGATCCGGCAGGTGGTTCATGCAGCGGGCCCGCGCGTGGCGATCCTGCTGCGCGACGGGAGCCTATCCCCCCCGGAGCTTCGCCACTGGGCCGAGCGAATCCTGCCGATCTGCCGGGCCGCGAGCTCGCTGTTGCTCGTCCATGGCCATCCCGAAGTTGCCGACGCCGTAGGCGCCGACGGGGTTCACCTCCCTGAGCACGGCCCCACGGCCGCTGAAGCCCGCCGGGTCGTGGGCCTGAAATCACTGGTCGGGGTATCGCGGCATGATCCCGCGCGGCTCCGGGAGCCCGCTGGGGCTGATTACGCCACCCTGAGCCCCATCTTCGCCACGGCTGGCAAGGGTGCGCCACTCGGCATTCGGGTGCTGGCGGAGGCTTGTCGAGCGGCTGCGCTGCCCGTCGTGGCGCTGGGCGGCATCACTCCGGAGCGAGCCGCGGAGTGCCGCGGGGCGGGTGCGGCGGCAGTGGCCGCCATCCGGTCCGTCTGGGAGGGGGACGCTGCTTCCAACGCGCTGCGGATCATCCGCCCTCCCGTAGCAGACCACGCACGCTGAAGCGCTCCGCCTGATCCAGCAGGCGGTGCACGATCCCGAGAGCCGCATCCAGCTTCGCCTCGGTTTTCGCGGGAGCTTCGCGCAGCACCAGCTTGTCGGTTTCTTCACGCAGAAGCCCGAACTCCCGGTGGAGGTGCGACGCATCCCACCCGAGCCGTGCCCGCTGTGCACCGTGAAGCTCGGTGATCTTGCGCTGGATTTCCGTACCATCGCGCATCAGCGCCAGCTCGCCACTACCTTCGTCCAGCGTGACCAGGGCGAGCCCGATGTCCAGCAAAAAGGTGGAGGTGTGGTCCTCGAGCTGCGCCCGGTCCAGCTGCTGTACCCCGGGGATTTCCGGCTCGTTGCGGAGTCGGTCACCCAGAGCCTTGGTAAGCGCATTCGCGTTGTCGGCGATGAGATGGCCCACTTCGGTGAGACCTGGAATCTCGTGAGGTTTGCTGGGCCAGGAATCAAGAGCATCCTCCCGGCTCGGGTGGGTAGCAGGCAGCCAGAGGGTAAACGCCGAGCCCTCGCCGGGGGTGCTGCGAGCAGTCAGGTCACCTCCCATCAGGCCCGCGAGCCGCCGGCTGATGGTCAATCCTAGTCCCGTGCCGCCGACTTCTCGGGTCATCCCCGAGTCAGCCTGCACAAACGGCTCAAAGACTCGTGCAAGCTGCTCCGGGGCAATGCCAACGCCGGTGTCTTCCACTACAGTGTTGAGCCAGGGTCCGCTCCCCGAAAGCTGGGCGCCGTCCGCTGGCCTGTCGGTGGTGCTGCAGCAAATGCTGATGCTGCCTCCGGGCTCGGTGAATTTGACCGCGTTGGAGAGCAGATTGACCAGGATCTGTCGGACGCGCTCCGGATCACCGAGGTACGCAGCTTCCGGATCACAGTCGCTGGTGTCCTCGATGGAAAGCGCCCGCTGATCCGCCTGCGGGGCTACCAGGGTGACGGCCTCGGCCACCGAGCCACGCATCGCCACGCGCTCGCTCGCGACGTGCATCCGCCCGGATTCCACCTTGGCAAGGTCCAGAACCTCGTTGACCAGACCGAGGAGGTGCTGACTGCTCGCCTTGACTCGCTCAAGCTGCCCACGCTGGCCATCGGTGAGCGGCCCCGCAATGCCCAGCTCCAGCAGGTCCGTATACCCGACGATGGCATTGATGGGGGTGCGGATCTCGTGGCTCATGTTGGCCAGAAACTGACTCTTGGCCAGGTTCGCCGCTTCCGCTTCCCGTCGTGCGCTGTCTGCATCCGCAAAGAGTCGGGCGTTGGCGAGTGCCAGGCTCGCCGTTCTCGCCAGGGCCCGGGCAATCTCCACATCATGGTCCGACACGGCATACGGCGTCCGCCACCCGGCGATCAGCGCACCGATCGGTTCGCCATCGGCGGTGTGCAGCGGGGAAGCAAGGGCGGAACGCATCCCTTCGGACCGGTGGGCTGGAAACTCGTCGGGGGGGAAGTCCGGGTTTTCCGGGAAGCCCTGGATCACCAGCGGAGCATTGGAGGCAACCACCCGCCCCGCTGTTCCCTGGCCCGGGGGAAATGCCGTCCCTTGCCACTGATCGGAATGGTTACCGACAATTACGGGCCAGCGAGTTTCCCCAGACGGTTCGACCAACGCCACCGCGGCATAGCCTGCGCCCAGCAGATCACGCGTATGGCGGGCGACTCGGTCCAGGACCCGGCCCGGCTCGACACGCGAAAGCAGATCGCGCCCGATCTCCCGCAGAGCTTCGCTCTCCTCGGCGCGAAGGCGCATTCGTTGCTCCGCCACGGCACGGTCAGTCACATCGCGAAAAACAATCGCGATCCCACCGGTGGGCGAGGGGTGCACCTCAGCATCAAAGGTTCGGTCCCGGAGCCCGGGCTCCTCCATGCGCACACCCTTCATCGGGCGGGGCTCGCGGCTCGCCATCACCTCGCGGTACACCGCCATGCGCTCGGGCGGGGGTTCCGGCAATTCCTGACCGAGGCGCTTGCCGATCAACTCCGCGCGCTGGAGGTGCAGGGCCTGCTCAGCGATTCGGTTGACGAAAACGACGCGCCATTCGGGATCGATCAGCAGGACGCCGTCTGGCAGCGCATCCAGCAGCGCCGCCGCCTGGTCGGCAAGCATTTGCATGCCGCGGCCCGTTGCAGGGTGTATGCCGCCTACGGAAATGGCACGGGGGCTGCGGAAACACCTGGGGGCGCGCGTGGTAGAACAAGCAAGCTACTTCAAGGAGATGCCCATGATCCAACCCAACGTTCGAGCTTCGTTCGGCCGGCGGGAGGCCGAGATTCTGGTGGCGCTCGCGGGTCCCGAGGGGGAGCGCCGGCTACGTGAAGGCGGGATGGACGCCCTGATGGACGATCCCCACCTCGTGCGTGCCCTGCTCGCCCGTGGGGGAATATCCGCGGCGCCCGCTCCACTCGTTTTCTACCTGCTGGTTCGGCATGCCCTGCTGCAGCGCGAGATCGCGGATCGGCAGCTCGCCGACTACACGGCCGCGGTCCTCCTGGAGTTCGGCCGAGCAGGTCGTGCATACCGGGTGGATGGGAGCGATGCCGGGCCGTTCTTCGCCCTCGCCGACATCCTGATGGAGCTGGAAAGGGCGCGGGGCGAGCAGGAGTTCGCGCTGCGCGTGCATCTCGGCAACTACGCGCTCTGGCTCGCCGGTGTCTTCCCGGACCATATCACCCATCGGGTGCAGCGCCGGGGCGCTCCGCCGATCTCCTACTACGACGAGATAGGCGCAGCCGGCTTCCGCAGCGCCGCCAGCACGGATGTCGCCCTTCGGCACGGCCTGGGAGACCTGCTGCTCCAGGCCGCGGAGCAGTTCAGCAATCTGCGTTCGGCACTGAACGGGCTGTCGGACGCTCTCTTCTTCCCACGCGCCAGGGACACGACCGAACGGTTGCTGCGGGAGGTCAAGGACGGCTTCGAGCGAAAGTACAGGTAGCACTACCCCGCGATGATGCGGGTTTCCCCATGGCGGGCTACCCAGAGCCGCTCGTTCGCCAGATTGGACTCCTTCCACGCAGCTCGCACCCGCCGCGGGGGCTCCAGCGGGTCTTCATCGGTGAGGCGGAAAGTACCCCAGTGCATGGCGGCGAACGTACCCTGGCCGCCAAGCTCCCGATAAGCGCGAACCGCTTCCTCGGGATTCATGTGCACGGGCCGCATGAACCAGCGCGGGTCATAGGCGCCGATGGGAAGAAGCACGGCGTCGAAGGGGCCTGCCCGCTCACCAATCTCCGGATAGCCAGGGAACCACCCGCTGTCGCCCCCGAAATACACCTTTCGCCCCGAGGGCGTGACCATGGCCCATGACGCCCAGAGCTTTTCCTGCCGGTCCCAGGGGGTGCGGCTCGTCCAGTGCTGGGCGGGCAGTGCGATGATGCGGGTCCGCCCTGCGGGCCCGTCCAGCGCCGCTTCCTGCCACCAGTCAAGCTCGTTCACCTGCCGAACACCCTGCGAGCGAAACCAGCCCCGATAGCCCAGCGGGGTGAACCACTGCACCCGCTTCCCCCAGCGCTTGTGCACCCTTCGGACAGTCCCCTCATCCAGGTGGTCGTAATGGTCGTGCGACAGGAGCACACCGTCGATCAGGGGCAAACGCTCCCAGGGGACGCCCGGCTCCACCATGCGCGTGGGCCCCACGAGCTGCACCGGTGAGGCACGCTGGCTCCAGTGCGGGTCGGTGAGCAGGTTCAGCCCACCGATCTGGATCAGGAAGGTGGCGTGCCCCACCCAGGTGATCCACACCTCGTCCACCGGAGCGTGCGGGTAGGCGATATCGCTCGCCACGACGGGCAGGGCGTCAGCAGGAGGATTGGGCGCGAGTTCCTTGCCGCGCCGCTCACGCTGCCATCGCCAAAACCCACCCTCCTCGCGCTCGGCGGTCGTCCAGGGGTTTACGAACCCGCCCTTCGGATTGTGATGCGCGGGGCGTGGTCCGCCTCCCGAATGTGACTCCAGGATCTCGGCGGACGCGGCTAGCGGCTGAGCCAAACGCGCGAGCCCCAGCCCGGCAAGGACTCCTGATGATTTCGCAACAAAGCTTCTCCGGTCCATGCCTTCAGCTCGGAAATGCGGCAGCCCGGCGAATTCGCGCCACCTGCCGCAGATGGTGATCAAAGTGTCGGGTCAAAAATATCAGCCCCTGCAACACGTCCATCGGCCCGCTAACGGGGTGACGAAGAACGGGCCGTCGCAGTGTAGCTTCTGTGGTACCCTCCAGATACCCCGCAACGGCGGCACGGGTGTCATCCCACTGCTGCCTGATCTCCTCCAGCGGGACACCTGCTTTCGGCCGCACACCACGCACCGGCACCTTGACCCGAATTCCCAGCGCGAAGACCAGCCGAGCTGCGGCGCTGCCGATCCAGTCACGTATTCGCCGGGGGCCAGGGGGCGCTCGTTCTGCATCGGACAGTACCCGGAGCACGCCCTGCTCCACCAGCAGCAGATGGTGCGCGACTTCCGCCAGCGACCATGCCCCGGGCTCTGGCTGAAAGGAACGCTGCTCAGGGGTGTGGCGCTCAAGTTCCGCGAGCAGATTGTGTCGCCGATGCTCCAGAGCATCGAACTGGGACTGCAGAGACGGAAGCATTTACACAAGTTGGAGGTTGCCAGTGCCAGCAAGCAAGCGGCACAAGGATCGCGTCGGGGAAAGGTGGGATTAGCCAAGCTTCTCGCGGCAGTAGATCCGGCCCACATCACCAGATCCTCAATTCGTGCTCGAGATACCGCGACATGCCCATACCTGACTTTCAGACCGTCATGCTGCCGCTGCTGGCTTTCCTGCATGATCGACAGCCCCATACTTCCAAGGAGATTGTTGCTGCACTGGGCAAACACTTTGGGCTCAGCGACAGTGAGCGGCTCGAATTGCTCCCTAGCGGTCGTTATCCCGTATTCAACAACCGTGTTGCCTGGGCACTATCACATATGAAGAATGCGGGCCTGCTAGTTTCACCGAGCAGATCGATCTATCTGCTGACGGATCGAGGGGCGACACTGCTCGCGCAGCGGCCAAGCAAAGTAGACATGAAGCTGTTGGCGCAATTTCCCGAGTACATCGAATTTCGCAATCGCCGCAGAGAGCCAACCACGACAGGCGCTCCAGAATATCCCGTCGTCGTTGACGCGGGAGAGGAGCAAACTCCCAACGAGGCGATAGAGGTAGCGTACCAGAAGCTCCGGTTCGAGTTGGTTGACGAGTTGCTTCAACAGATCAAGAATGCCTCACCAGAATTCTTTGAACGCCTGGTGGTCGAGCTGCTACTGCGGATGGGATATGGTGGGTCACGCTCAGATGCTGGGCGTGCAATTGGAAAGAGCGGTGACGGCGGAATCGATGGAATCATCAAAGAAGATCGACTTGGTCTGGACATTATCTACATCCAGGCGAAGAAGTGGGATGGCACTATCGGTCGGCCGGAAATCCAGAAGTTCGCCGGGGCACTCCAGGGGCAGCGTGCTCGAAAGGGCGTGTTCATCACCACTTCCGACTTTTCGCAGCAAGCGCGTGATTACGTTGCGCTGATCGACAGCAAGATCGTACTGATCGATGGCGAGCAGCTTGCCCAATTCATGATGGACCACAACCTGGGAGTGTCCACAGTCGCATCATACGAAGTCAAGCGAGTGGACAGTGACTACTTCGGTGAGGACTGACTTCTACCCAATACTACGCGCCTCGTCAGTGCTCCGCCCGTGAGGGCGGTTGCCTCCCCAGACGGGTCATTTATCGGCCCGGCTGCGACTACCCCGCTTCGCATGAGGAGGCGGCGGAGCGGGTTCGTTCTCCAGCAGTGCTAGGTCCCAGGGGGACGGGGTGGCTGCCCCACCACGCTCGGAGTTCAGGTGCGCGCTGCTGCGCCTGTGGATCCCCGAAGGGGGGATGGCATCATGCCATCCCCCCTGGTTCAGCTCAGCGGTTGTTGTCGTCCAGATTGCGCTGGGCGTCCCCAAACGTGTCCTGCACCTTGCCCTTGGCCTGGTCCCATTTGCCTTCGGCCTGGGTGCTGGTGTCTCCGGTCAAGCCGCCGAAAGCATCCTTGACCTTGCCCTTCAGGTCCTTGGCTTTGCCTTCCAGGTTGTTTTCAGCGCCACGGCTGGTCAGGTCTCTGTCGTTCGTGTCGGCCATTGGTCTTCCCTTTGGTTCGGGTCACTGCACCAGCCCACTGTGAGCCAGTCCCGAAAGGTAAGGCAATGTCCGTGCCGAATACGTACTTAGCCGCTGCGGGTCCCTCGCCAGTTTTGCAGGATGCGTCCCATGGGCTTAGGTGTACCGGCAAAAGAGATCACCATACCATACGCCTGAGCAGCACGCTCCGGATTGCTGTGCATCGCGCGGGTGATCGGGCTGACCGACGCTGGAGCAGCTTCAGCAGAGTACGTGCGTACAGCTGGATCTTGCCCCATCATACGCGCTCTTCCCTGAAGCGCTCGAGCAAGGCCGCGAGGTGCTGCTGTTCGTCGGGAGACAGGGACGCCAGCAGCTCGGCCTCGACCTCCGACTGAGCACGTGCCGCGGCCTCGTACGCGCGCAGGCCGTCTTTCGTGATCGCGGCACGCACACTGCGCCGATCCTCCGGGTCGGGCTCCCGCCGCACCAGGCCATCGGCTTCCAAACGGTCCACCAGCTGGGTGATGTTGGACTTGGCGCACGCGCTGCGTCCAGCAAGCTGCCCGAGAGGGAGGGGCTCACCCGCTTCGACCAGGTGCGTGAGCATCTGCAGCTTGGGAAGAGACAAACCCGTGGGCTCCAAACGACGCTCGATGCGCCCCGCGATGTGCGACGCGGCCCGCCATACCGCGGTGAGCAGAGTGCGCCCACGGCAGACGGTGGCGGAAGGAGAATTGTTCATGAATGAACAGTGTGTGCGGGAACTACCTGTGTCAAGGGTACGCAGTGTGCGGAAAGTGAAATCGACGGAAGGCAAAACCTCTCTCCCGCAACGCACCCGGAGACCTCCATGGCCCTACTCGACGCCGCCGATACTCTGCTTGATCAGGCCCGTATCGCGCGTGAAAACGCGCATGCACCTTATAGCCGCTTTCCGGTGGGTGCGGCGTTACTCACCGATGACGGCCGGGTATTTACCGGCTGCAATGTGGAGAATGCGTCCTACGGCCTGACCATTTGCGCGGAGCGTGTGGCCGTGTTCAAGGCCGTTTCCGAGGGAGTGCGTAACTTCCGCGCGATCGCGGTAATTGGCCCCGAAGACGACCTCCCATGCTCGCCCTGCGGTGCGTGCCGACAGGTTTTGCACGAGTTCAACCCGACCCTGCGGGTAATCGCCCCTAGCGGTCCGGGCTCATCCCGTGTTTGGACCCTTAGTGAGCTGCTTCCGCACGCCTTCGGAGCGGAACGGTTGGTGTGAGTAAGCCCGCGATATCTATGGTGCGTCGCGTCGGTTTAAATCAATGGCATAGCCAATTGCGGCACCCAGACCTACAACACCCAGGAAAATCCCCCGCTCACGCCAGGCGGGCAACAGCGTTTCACCTTCGCCACCCGCAGCAAGCAGAAAGGTTGCAGCCGCAGCGCCAATAGCAGTTCCGATCAGCGTTGTGATGGGGAAGAATGGCTCGTTAGGATTGCTGAAGGCGGATGCATCCAGTGGGAGGGCCGTCGGGATCTCAAATGCTCGGCGCTGATCGAAGGCTGCAAGACCAAAGCTGACCGAGCTGCTGTGTGCCGGCTTGCCATCCAATGTGAGTTGTGGGTTCCAGCGCACCAAATCCCAAAACATAGAAGGTGCGTAGGCCTGTTGGCCGGAGAGATCGGCCGGAGTTGAGCAGAGAGTGCCAGTGGCGAGCACAACAAGGAGAACGAGTCGTCGATTCATGAGGGTCCTTTAGTAGAATGAAGTAGCTTAGTTGGAGCAGGCCGGAAACACGTTGGGTGATGGGGATAAGTCTCATGGGCAGCCTCGGTGGCAACTTGGGTTACCTACGGCAACCACCATCACGGGCGGAGGGAGGCCTGCGGAGGCGAAAGTATCAGGGAGGAGGGGGCGGCACGGCGACTTTGAAGCCGATTGGAAGCGCGACGTAGAAGGGAACGCTGCACGTACCCGCGATTGCCGGATTGAACCGGCCGCTCCGCGCGAGGGCTAAAGCTGCACGGTCCATATCGAAGTATCCGGAGCCTTTTCCAAGGCGAGTCGCACGTACGGTGCCCTGTGCATCGAGGAGCATCAACACCTCGACCGTTCCTCCGAGCCCCCCTTGCCGGAGGGATGGCGGGTAGGCCTGCTCAAGCCTTTGCGCCAAACTCCGGCGGTCTCCATCGGTCATCGCCGCCGGGATGGTGACTCGCAAGCCGTGAAGCGCGCTCCTGGTTGTGTCCAGTGTTGTACTGCGTTGGGAGGCTCGCCGACGCGTGGGATATAACTGCACTAGGGAATCGAAGACCTGGACGAGGGACCGCCCATCAGGCGCTCGGGCCACGTCGAAGTCTTCGTACCCAGCACAAGCGGAGATAGGGCCCTGTGGCCGTACCGGCGGGCGCGAAGTTGCCGTGTCGGCTGCGCCAGCGGCGCATCCGGCGAGGACGATCGTGCCGATCCCCAGCGCCAAAAGGCGAACAACGTTCTGCATCATCTTCGACTCGGTTTGTTCAGGAAAGTGCTTGGCGGATCAATATTTCAAAGCGTCAACTGTGTGGTGCCGCACCATTTCACTTATGGCGTATAATAGCTGACTGGAAGCCGAAGAACGTAGGGGACCCTGCACTCACCAGCCGTTGCGGGCTCAAACCGAGCGCGGCGTAGCACGTTAGCCGCCGCCGCATCCATCTCGCGGTGTCCGGAACTGCTGACCACACGCGTTCGGCGCACTGCACCATCTGTGTCCACCAGGGCAATAAGCAGGATTGACCCAGGCGTTCCGACCTCTTTCATGTACGTGCGGTGCACCTCCAGCATCTCGCGGGCCATCGTCTGGCGTGCCGAGCTACTCAGGTACGGCGATGATGTGACTTGCACACCAAGCAAACGATTGGTCGTGGTATCTTCCGCCGAAGGCCCGCGTTCGATCGTCCTGCCCACCTGCCGGGGGTTCTGGGCGGAGGTCGGCGCCGCCGAATCAAACGCCTGGAGGAGCAGCCGCCCGTCGGGAAGCCGCGCTGTCTGTACACTCTGATAGCCGGGGCATGGGGCCACCGGCCCGCGCGGCTGGATGCCGGAGGATGGATTGGCGGAACCCGTCGCGCATCCAGCGAGGCCCGCCAGTAAGACAGGCGCCGCCATCATAAGTCGCACCACGGACCGAGCCATACTCTTTTCGGTTGTTTGAGGTTACAGTCGACGATACACTTCCCGAGTCACACTGTCAATCTATTGCCGCAAACTGTCTGCCCGACCGTGCACATGCTGCACAGCCGGTTTGACGTCGCACGATTCCGCGGTTCATTATGCCCCCTGGATACGCTTGCACTATGATGGTATCTCGAAGACCGGGATTGTGGAGCCGACTTGAACATTCTCCCACTGATCGAGCGGAAGAAGCAGGGGAGTGAGCTTTCAGCTGATGAGCTGAGCTGGCTCTGCACGGAGTTTGTTGCCCGGCGCGTTCCTGACTATCAGATGGCTGCGTGGCTGATGGCGGTTCGCTGGCGGGGAATGACGGCTGCGGAAACTCTTGCTCTCACTCAGGCGATGGTCGCGAGCGGGGCAACGCTGGACTGGAGCGATCTCGCCCGCCCGGTGGTGGACAAGCACAGCACGGGCGGTGTGGGAGACAAAACTTCCATCGTGCTGGTTCCGCTGCTTGCGGCCGCGGGGCTCGCCTTCGTGAAGATGTCCGGCCGGGGACTCGGCCACACGGGTGGAACGCTGGACAAGCTGGAAGCCATCCCGGGCTTCCGGGTAGATCTGGATCTGGCGGAGCTGCGCGCCCAGGTGGAGCGGATCGGGTGTGCCCTGGTGGGACAAAGTCCCGCGCTCGTCCCGGCGGACGGCGCTCTTTACGCGTTACGGGATGTGACAGCCACGGTGGACGCCCTGCCGCTGATCGCCAGCAGCATCATGTCCAAGAAGCTCGCTGGGGGAGCCGAAACCATCGTGCTGGACGTCAAGTACGGCTCCGGTGCGTTCATGCCCACGGTGGAGGCCGCACGGGAGCTGGCGCGCGCGATGGTGGAGATCGGCGAGGGCGCCGGGCGCCGGACTCGCGCCGTGCTGAGCCCGATGGATCAGCCGTTGGGGGAGACCGTCGGCAACGCGCTGGAGGTGCGCGAAGCGATCGACACGCTACATGGCAGGGGGCCGGCGGACCTGTGGACGCTAACGCTCGAGCTGGGAACCCATCTCCTGCTTCTCTCGGAGCAGGCACCCGACGTTGAGCAAGCGCGGGCGCGCCTCACCGAATTGCGAGACTCCGGCGCGGCGGCGGCCAAGCTGGCTGAGCTGGTCGAAGCCCAGGGCGGAGACCCGCGTGTGGTGGATGACCCGGACCGGCTACCCCGAGTGTCCCACATCCGGATGCTTGAACACGAGGGACCGGAGCAGTGGGTAGCCGCGGTGGACGCACACGCGGTGGCGGAGGTGACCCTGGAGCTGGGCGCTGGGCGCCGGGTGAAAACGGACCCGGTGGACCCCGCCGTGGGGGTCCGTCTCCGGGCAAAGACCGCGGATCAGGTAGCCCGCGGGGAGCCACTCGCGGAAATTCATGCCCGGACGGAGGGTACAGCCGCTCAGGCAGCGGAACGTCTCCGTCAGGCATTCCGGTTCACCACGGAGCCGGCGGAGCTAGCCGCCGGTGAAAAGGAAGTGATCGGCGGATGAAAGATGAAAGGGGTGAATCTGGAAGACATTCCCATCGGCGAAGACGCGCCCGAGCGGGTGCACGCCGTGATCGACATCGCCACCGCATCGGAGGGAAAATGAGACCGCTTGCTTTGATCCTGCTGCTGCTCGCTCCGGGCTGCCAATCTTCGCAGCCTCCCGCTGCCGATGCCACCCGGGATGCTCCGGTTGCTGCCGCTCCCGGTGACACGCCTTCCGTGCAGCGGCTGGAGGCCGAAGCTCGCGCGCTGGCCAGGACCACGGGGTGCAGCCAGGCCGCGCAGTGCCGCACCGCACCCGTGGGCGACAGGCCATGCGGCGGCCCGCGCGACTACCTGGCGTACTGTGCTACCACTACGGACACCGTGGCCCTGTTCCGCAAGCTCGAGGAGCTACGGCGTGCCGAGCAGGAGATCAACCGGCGCTCCGGGGCAATTTCCACCTGTGAGTTCCGCATGCCGCCGGAGACAGGGCTGGTGGGGGGCACCTGCCGCGCCCAGCAATCCAACGCGGCCCCAACCCTGGACGCTCGCCCACAGTGATGACCTTCGCGGAGCTGACCGACTTCGTCCGGCCGCTGCTCTGGACGCTGCTGATCGTTGCGGCGGTTTGTGTGGCGGCAGGGTCGCTGCTGCTCGCGCTCACCTATCGCCGGCTCCGCCGCCTCCATCTGCCACGGGACGCGGACCTGATGACTACCCTGCGCGCCGTTCCCTTTGGGCTGGTGCTGGCTCTGGACCTGCTGGACTTCGGCCTGGACTTTCTGGCGACTCCAATCGTCTGGACCGTGCTGAACCGCTTCAACCTGCAAGCGCTGCGCAACGTCGCGGCACTGCAGGCGATCGTTCCCTTTACTCAACCCCGTTCCCCTGCTCACCGTCGCCTGGGTTGCGGCCCGGGCGTTCAGGCGCCGCTCGCGCTGACAACCTGAGCCCATCGCTCCGTACCAATATGACCCAGAAGCCAAAAGGGTTGCAATGCTGGTGGAACGCGGCCGCACGCGCTTGCGTAGTACTTCGATATGGCAAAGAGCGGTCACAAGGGGATCAGCCGCATCGATCAGCCCCGGCAGCGCACCCACGGATGGTACGTGCGTGTGACGTTTCGGGAGAGCGGCGGGCCAGGTTCCTGGGGGATGCAACCTATGGTGGCAAGCGCAGGGCCCTCAAGGAAGCTGTGCGGGTGCGCAACCGGTTCGAGCGTTTGGGAAGCCCCGCACTGATCGCACGGTGGTGACGCGGAGTCCGCGCAGCGGGCCAGGGTGATCGGCGTGCAGCGCGCACAGCGGACGGATCGCGGCCCGGGTGGAAAGCCCGTGATGCGCGACGTCTACGTGGTTACCTGGCACCCCACTCCCCACACCACCCGCAGGACCAGCGTGTCCATCGATCGCTATGGGGAGGAGGAAGCGTTCCGGAGGCGCGCGAACTCCGGGCGGCCAGGGAGCGCGAAATCTACGGCGCCCCCTGCAGAACGGGAAAAGTCCGGCGGAAGCTAGAGCCTGTTATGAACTTCACACGAGTGCAGCCACGGCACGGCCAAGCAGAAGGCAGACGAAGGCCAGAAAATGCAATCCGGCCAGGGTCTCGGGCAGCCGTTCGTAGTCGCGTGCAAGGCGGCGGAAGCGTCCCGTCAGGCGAAGCTCCGCTCCACGACCAGCGGCGCGGAAGCAGCACAAAGCCGATTTCTTGGCCTGCGGCAGCTTTACCACTTCTAGACGCATGCCGTGCTCCTCGGCGGCTTCTGCGCATCGTCGCCCGTGTAGCCTTGATCCACAAAGGCCAGCTCCACGGATTCGCCGCGTGACCTCTTGGGCCCTCTGCGCCAGGGCACCGGTACTTGGGCACGCTCCTGCTCGTTGGCCGGCGTAACCAGGAGCGCGAGCAGATGACCCAGGGTGTCCACGGCCATGTGGATCTTGCGCGCCTTTCTTCTTCTTGTGACCGTCAAAGCCGGCGCGGCTGCCGCTCTCGGGCGTCGATTGCAGCGTCCGCCCATCGAGGACCACCGCCGTGGGCCGCGCCTGCCGTCGCCGCAGCCAGGCGGAGGATCTCGCGAAGATCATGGACGATCTCTTCGAAGACACCCCCCGATCCAGCTTCTTCTTCGCTGCGCCTGCTGGTAGACCGTGTACCAAGGCGGCAGATCGTTCGGCATCATGCGCCACCGCGCTCCGGTGCGGAGCGATCCAGCGCATCCCGTTGAAGGGCGCGCAGAGTGCTCCCGCTGCGGGCATGTTCTCGCGGATCCAGGGCCAGGTACGGAGCTACAAGGGCCCATTCCTCATCGCTGACATCACTCGGGTATGACTTGCGTGCAATTTTGCTCATCTGAGTCCTTCCCCTGCAAAGGATTCTTTGCACGCAAGGACGCCAGCTCCATTAACCCGAGTTCATAACAGGCTCTAGGGCGCCACCTCGCCCAGCCGGGGTGGCGCCCGCAGAACCGGGGCGTCGATCCCCGTTTCCGCGGGCCGCAGCCGCCGCGCCACCAGCACGGCGGCGAGCGTCGTCACCGCCGCGAGCATCCCCACTCCGCTGTATCCCTGCAATCGCCCACCACCGGCATCCGAGATCAGCAGGCCCGCGCTGGCCGAAGCCAATCCCGCAGCCATCTGCTGCACGGACGAGTTCACCGCCATAAAGCTTCCGCGCTGCCGCGGCTCCACGCTGTTGGTGATCATGGTGGTTGCCACCACCATGCGGGCGGACACGAAGACCATGAACACGGTGCTTACCCCCAGCGCAATCGCGAGGCGCACCGGTGGAAGGTGGGTGAGCACCAGGATGGGCAGAACCGAGATCAGGGCCGCACCCGCGAACACCCGCAGGGTGCCGATGCGGTCCGCCAGCCGCCCCGTGAGCGGTCCGGTAAACAGGGTGAACGCCCCGCCCACCAGGTAAATGTACACCAGGTCGGCTTCCCTTACCCCTACGTTTCCTACCAGAAAGGGGCTGATGAAGGGGATCACCGAAAAACCCGCGAACATCATCACCACGGTGAGCGCCAGCGCCCGCAGGTGCGTGGGACGCTGTAGCACGCTCCGCATCTCCACCAGAGGAGAATGTGGTCGTCGCGCGACGATGTGCCCGCGCATCGGCGGCAATGCGCCCCGTGCCAGCAGCAGCACGCCGGTACCCAGTGCCGCCAGCATCACGAACGGCGCATGCCAGCTGAATCGGTTGGCGAGTCCCAGCCCAAAGGGCAGACCAAGCACCGTGGCTACTGAAAAGCCGGACATCACCACACCCATCGCGGTTCCGCGCCGCGCGGCTGGGATCTGGTCCGCCACGATCGCGAACACTACCGCCGCCAGCACTCCTCCGAACGCGCCGGCGAACACCCGCGCGGCGACCAGCGTTGCGTAGCTCGGCGCGGCGGCGCAAAGCGCCGTCCCAAGGGTGAACCCCGCAAGCAGGGTGATCAGCACGTTGCGCCGGTCAAAACGGTCAAGAAAGAACGCGGCTATGAGCCCTGAAACCGCCGCGGCGAAGGTATACGACGACACGATCCAGCCAAACTCCCTCGCGGAAGCGCCGAACGCACGCATCAGCTGCGGACCGAGCGGCATCACCAGCACGAAATCCAGAATGTGAACGAACTGCACCGCCGCGAGCACTCCGATCATCAGCCACTCGCGCCGGCCCGCTCCAGCCACTCCCAAATAGTTCATAGATGAATTATGCTTCTTCTTCTGCACTGCGTCAATGCCGGCAGCCTTGCTTGCCGACCTGCGGCATTGCACTTGCCAGCCCGGCCTGAACCCCGTTCGTTTTGACCCGGAACCCATGTCCTCTTAAACCCTGAGAGGTGAATTCTCGTGAACCGTGAGCACCACCGCTGGTACAGCCCGTCGTTGGGACGCCACATGGACCTGCTGGTTTTCGGACATGCGGGCGCTCGCATGCTGGTGTACCCTTCCTCCATGGGCAAATTCTTTGAGTGGGAAGACCGGGGGATGGTGGATGCCCTGAGCGAGCACCTGTCGCGGGGATGGCTGCAGATGTTCTGCGTGGACAGCGTGGACGAGGAAAGCTGGTACGCCAAGTGGAAGCACCCAGCCGACCGAGCCTGGCGCCAAACCCAGTACGAGAACTACGTGCTCCACGAGGTTTTGCCGCTTTCCCGGGACATCAATCCCCATCCCTACCTGATCACCACCGGTGCGTCATTCGGAGCGTATCACGCCGCGGATCTCGCCTTTCGGTACCCCTGGACCGTCAATCGGATGATCGGGTTGAGCGGATTGTACGACGTCAAGGAAAACACCGAGGGCTACAACGACGCCGCCGTTTACGCGCACGACCCATCCCAGTACCTTGTGCACGAGCATGACCCCCACAGGCTGGACGCACTCCGGCGCATGGACATTATCCTGGCCACCGGGCAGGACGATGCGTTCCGCGCCAACAACGAGTACATCAGCCGCGCTCTGTGGGACAAGGGAGTGGGCAACGCGCTCCGCCTGTGGGACGGCTGGGCGCACGATTGGCCATGGTGGCGGCAGATGATTCAGATGTACGTCGGCGGACACGACTAACACGACTAAACAGGGAGATCGAAATGCAGAAAGTCGGATTGCTGGTCGGGATGGAATGGTCGTTCCCGCCCGCATTCATGGAGGAGGTCAACCGGCGGGACCAGGGCGTCACGGCCGAGTTCGTCAGCCTGGACGCAACCCAGATGGACCAGCCCTGCGAATACGCGGTGATCATCGACCGCATCAGCCACGAGGTGCCGTTCTACCGCACCTACCTGAAGCACGCGGTGCTCCACGGGTGCAAGGTGGTGAACAACCCCTTCATGTGGACGGCGGACGACAAGTTCTTTGGTGCCACGCTGGCTACCCAGCTCGGCATCGCCCACCCCAAAACCGTGGCCCTGCCGAACCGGGAGTACATCCCCGGCATCGACCACGAAAAAAGCCTTCGCAACCTCCGCTACCCGATGGACTGGCAGGCGGTCGTCGACTACGTGGGCCTTCCCTGCGTACTCAAGGATGCGCATGGGGGCGGGTGGAGGGACGTGTACATCTGCAACACCCTGGAGGAGCTGCTTTACAACTACGACAACTCCGGCATGCTCACCATGGTGGTGCAGGAGTTCATCCACTGGGATCACTTTGTCCGCTGCATCTGCCTGGGCCAGGAGGAGATCCTGCCCATCAAGTACGATCCCAAGGAGCGTCGCTACCACGTGGAGCACGACCACCTGAGTCCGGAGCTGGGCAAACGGGTGGTGGACGACTCCCTGAAGCTGGTGCGGGCGCTGGGCTACGACATGAACTCGATGGAGTGGGCGATCAAGGACGGGGTGCCCTACGCAATTGATTTCATGAACCCCGCTCCGGACATGGACATCTACTCGCTCACCCCTCACTACTTCGAGTGGGTGGTGCAGCACATGGCCGATATGGCCATCCGCCTTGCACAGGAGCCGCGCGAAGAGCGGCGCGAGCTGCGCTGGAACACCTTCTTTCAAGGGAGGCGCAGGGACGGAAGTCAGCCGGCGCAGGAAACCCAGCAGAACCAGCAAGCCCCTGCAGCCGCACTCGCAACCCAGCAAACAGCCGATGCGATGGTCGGGCCGGACTCCGTACCCGCACTGGCGGCACCCAAGCGGGGGCGCGGCAAGAACGCTGCTGGGACCGAGGCGGCGGCAAGCGGGACCAGGCCTCGTATCAAGGGTGGCAGGAAGTCCGGATCAGCCGAGCCGCAGTCGGAGCCGCTCAAGGAGCACGGGGACGCCCTGGCCGAGCCGCGGGGGAGTGGCGGCAAGAAGGCACGAACCAAGTGACGGGGCGATGAACGCCCCGCCTTGGAGCTGCAGCCGCCCTGACGGGCGGAAGGCATTTGCCATGGACCGAGCAGGAGTGCTATGACACCCCAGGACGCGATCCAGGCGTACCACGACCTTCTAACTGATGAGCTGGCCGCCGAAACCCAGGCCCGCTTCGACGAGGAGCACCGGCGCCGCGGCTTGTACTTCGGCGACCGGCCACTCTGCAGCGTGCTCCGACCCCGCTTCTTTTCGCCCGAGCAGTACCGGTGGATCAGCCGGCGCGTCACAGTCCTGATGCGCGCGTTTGAAAGGGCACACCAGGCCGCGGTAGCCAACACGCACTTCCGCTCCCAGTTCCGGCTGCTGGACTGGGAAGAAGAGCTGGTGCAGCACGATCCCGGCTACCGCGCCTCCAGCCCCACCGCCCGGCTGGACGCCTTCTTCACCCCGGAAACCAGCACGCTGCGCTTCACCGAGTACAACGCGGAAACGCCGGCGGCTCCAGCGTACATGGACGTGCTTTCCGAAGTGTTCCTGGCGCTGCCAATCATGGGCGAGTTCGCGCGCTCCCATGTGGTCCAGCCGATTCCGGCCCGCCAGGGTGTGCTGCACGCGCTGGTGCAGGCCTTTCAGCAGTGGGCGGGCCGGCGCGAGCTGCCCCGCATCGGCATTCTGGACTGGAAGGAGGTGCCCACCTACAGCGAGTTCGTGTTCTTTCGGGACTACTTCCAGTCGCACGGGCTGGAGTGCACCATCGCTGACCCGCGCGAGGTGGAGTACCGGGACGGCAGATTGATGGCGGGGGACTTCCACATCACCCTGATCTACAAGCGCGTCCTGATCGACGAGCTGGTGCTGCGCGAAGGGATGGATAGCCCGGTGGTGCGGGCGGTCCGGGACGGCGCGGTGTGCATGGTGAACCCGTTCCGCTGCAAGATCCTGTACAAGAAGGCCAGCCTGGCGGTGCTGGGTGATGAGCGCAACGCGGATTTGTTCACCGCCGAAGAGCAGGAAGCAGTGGAGGCGCACATCCCCTGGACCCGGGTGGTGGAAGAGCGCCGCACCAGCTTCCACGGAGAAAGCATCGACCTGGTGCCCTGGATTGCCCAAAACCGGGAACAGCTTGTGCTGAAGCCGAACGACGACTACGGCGGGCGCGGCATCGTGCTCGGCTGGCTGGTGGATGACGAGGAGTGGAACAAGGCGCTGCGGACCGCGCTGGATACGCCCTATGTGGCGCAGGAGCGAATCGTCCTGCCCTCCGAACCCTACCCCAGCTTCGTGGATGGCCGCCTGGAGATCCTGGACCGCATGCTGGACACGGCGCCGTTCGTTTCGCACGGAACGCAGGTGGACGGCTGTCTCACCCGGCTCGCTACGGACCCGCTGCTCAACGTGACCGCCGGTGGCGGATCAAGCGTGGCTACCTTCCTGGTGGAGAAACGATGAAACCCCCTTCGCTGACGATCGGCATCGAGGAAGAATACCAGATCATCGATCCCGAAACCCGGGAGCTGCGCTCCTACATCACGGAAATCCTGCAGGACAAGGACCACCTCCTGCTGCGTGAGCAGCAGTTGAAGCCGGAGCTGCACCAGAGCATCGTGGAAGTGGGAACCCGCGTTTGCAACACGCCGGCGGATGCATGCGCGGAGCTGATCAAGCTGCGCAGTGGGGTGATGGAGCTGGCAAACCGCAAGGGGCTCAAGGTGGTGGCGGCGGGGTCGCATCCATTCTCCTCCTGGATGACACAGGAGATCACTCCCCTGGAGCGGTACATGGGGGTGAAGCAGGACATGCAGGACCTGGCTCAGCAGCTGCTGATCTTCGGGACGCACGTGCACATCGGGATCGAGGACAAGGAGTTCCTGATCGACGCGATGAACGTGTCCCGCTACCTGCTGCCGCACCTGCTCTGCCTTTCCTCCAGCTCACCCTTCTGGATGGGGCGCAAGACCGGGCTCAAGTCGTACCGAAGCGTGATCTTCCGCAACTTCCCGCGGAGTGGCGTTCCCCGCATATTCCCGTCGTACGGCGACTTCGCCTACCTGCGGGACACGCTGGTTCGCACCGGGTGCATCCCGGACGGGAGCAAGATCTACTGGGACGTCCGCCCCCACCACGCGTACCCGACACTGGAGTTCCGCTTCCTGGACGTGTGCACCCGCGTGGACGAGGCGGTGTGCATGGCGGCGATCCTGCAGGCGGTGATCGCCAAGCTGTGGCGGCTCCGGCGGGACAACATGACCTTCCGGGTGTACCCGGCGGACCTGGTGGAGGAAAACAAGTGGCGCGCGGTCCGGTATGGGCTGGACGGCAAATTGATCGACTTCGGCAAGCAGCAGGAGATGCAGGCCCGTGCCTTGGTCATCGAGATGCTGGAATGGTTTATCGGGGACGTGGTGGACGAGCTGGGCACCCGCAAGGAAGTCGAGTACGCGTACCGCATCCTGGACGAGGGCTCCTCGGCCGATCGGCAGATCGCGGTATTCGAGCGCACCGGCGGCAACCTTCATGCAGTGGTGGACCACCTGATCGCGGAAACCGCCGAAGGCATTGCGGTGTAGAGGATTTCTTTTTCCCTTTTTTCGTAGGCAGGCAATGCAGCAACGTCCAGTCATCGGGATCCCGATGCAAACCCTTCAAGCGATCGATCGGATTCCCGAGGACCTTCCCATGTCCTGGGTGATGAACCAGCGCTACATCCTCACCCTCACCTCGGTTGGTGCGATCCCCTGGATGATCCCGCTGCTCTGCGAGGACGTGGGTACGCTGCGCGCCGCGTATGAGCACCTGGACGGTGTGTTCATCGCCGGCGGTGTGGACATGGACCCCGCCACCTATGGCGAAGAAATGACCCCGCTGTGCGGGCGCATCGACCCGCCGCGCGACCAGACGGAGCTTGCCCTCACCCGCTGGGCAATGGAGGACGGCAAGCCGGTGCTCGGCGTGTGCCGGGGATTGCAGGTGATCAACGTCGCGGCGGGTGGCACCCTGTACCAGGATCTGGCGACCCAGTACCCGGATGCCATCAAGCACGACTACTACCCCGGCGCGGGTCATGCTCGCGACTACCTCGCCCATGAAGTGCGGATCGAGGGACGCTCCCGCCTTCACCGCTCCTTCGAGGCCGAGCAGATCCGGGTGAACAGCATGCACCACCAGGCAATCAAGACACTGGGTGAGGGGCTGGTGGGCACGGCATGGGCCCCGGACGGGGTGATCGAAGCGGCGGAATCCGCCGAGCACCCCTTCGTGGCCGGCGCCCAATGGCACCCGGAAATGCTCGCCGATACGGATGCGCCCACCCTCCGACTCTTCACGGCATTTACGGAAGCAGCCGAGGCGTTCCACGAAGGCCGCAGGATCGCCGGTCCGGTAGCGGCCTGATCAGGAGGATGGTGACAGCGCCGGCGTTGAAGCCATGAAGAAGGATAGTACCTGACGGAACCGGCGGGCCCAGGCCGCCTCCGTGTGGCCCGCCCCTTCGTCCTCCACGTACATCAGGTCCCGCCCGATCACGTACCCCTGGCTGAACAGGAGATCGCGCAGGTGCCGTATGTTCTCCACGTGCGCTTCGCCCTCGCCGGTCCCAATGTCCAGGTAGATCTTTCCCATCACCCCTGAAGCCCGACCCACGTACTCCAGCATCGACCTTTCGGCGATCCAGAGCGAGGGGCTCATCGCCCCAATGAAGCCAAAGGTTTCCGGATGACGGAACAGTCCGTACACGCTGACGAGCCCACCCATGGACGACCCCACCATCCCGGTGTTCGCCTTGTCAGGGAGCGTCCGGAAATCGCGGTCGATCAGGGGCTTGAGCGTCTTCACGATGAACTGCATGTATGGTTTGGCGCACCCTCCGCCGGCAACTTTCGGGTCCACGAAGGGACTGTACTCATCGCACCGCTCACCGCCCATGTTGGGAATTCCTACAACAATAGCCTCCCAGCCCTCGCGCGCCGCTGCCTCCATGGTCTCGTCCACCTGCCATTCGCTGGCGTAGGCGAGTGCCTGATCGAACAGGTTTTGACCGTCGTGCATGTACAGCACGGGATAGCGCTGATAGCCGGTACCGTATGACGGGGGCAGGTACACGTAAATGTCGCGCTTGTTGTGCAGCTCGGGGCTGTGCACATTCTCCAGCATGAGCAGATGTCCGACGACGGAGTGCTCGGCCGTGTCGTACTCAGCAGGATAGTTGTGCCAGTTTTCCATGCGGAACCCCCTAGCACGGCGTGTGCCAGGCTCCGCAATGATTGGGGGGCATTTGGACCTTTCGCAACTGCGGGAGCAGCAGAGCGTCAGGCACTGAAGCTGGCTCACATCACCCCGAGAACCAGGAGGAACCATGCGTCCTGCTACATTCGCTGTCGCTTTGCTGCTTGCGACTGCTCCCATGGCCCGCGCGGAAACGCCGGTACCCGCCGTGCAGCCGGACCTGCAGGTAGTGGAGGTCGCCGCTCCGATGGTTCGCCAGGAAGCCGTCCCGGTGGCAGCCGTTGCCGAGGCCCGCAAGGCGACGACGCGGACTGCCCAGCAGATGAACACCACCACGATCGTGATTCTCGTTCTGGCTGTGATCGGCGCGCTTGTTGTCTTGACTGGAGTCCTGTAAACCAGACCGGATACGTTAAAAGGCGCCCCGGGGTTGCAGAACCCCGGGACGCTTTGCGTTCGTGCATACTTCTTGCATTTCTATCTCCTGTATTCTGTCACAACACCTTCATCAGGAGATCGTCATGCGTAAACTACTCGTCTTTGCTCTGCTGCTCGCCACCGCGCCCATGGCCAGCGCAGCGGATGTCATGCCTGAAATAAAGCCGGAGATACGGGCGGTCGAGGCTGCTGCCCCCACCATCCGTCAGGAAGCTGTTGTGCGGACAGCCGTTGCCGAGAACCGCAAGGCGACAACGCGGGCTGTTCAGCGGATGAACACCACCACGATTATCATTATCGTTCTGGCGGTAATCGGCGCGATAGTCGTCTTGGGAGCATTGTAGACCCAGAGGCTCATTCACCAAGCGCCCCGGCACTCGCGCGAGTGCCGGGGCGCTTTGTTTTATAGGCTCACAAGGGATCTGTTCGTCCGGATTGATCCTTGCATTCGCATGTACCTCCAACACTATGATCCGGAGCACGCATGCCAAAAGCCAGTGCACAAATCTTCATTGACGCTCTGCACCGCCTGGAAGAACAGCAGGACCTGGATACCATCGCGGGGCTGTACGCAGATGGAGCCGAAGTAAGCAACCCGGTGGTGCCTCACCATCATCGTGGGCTGCCCGGAGCACGTGACTTCTGGCAGGGGTACCGGAGCACCTTCCGCGAAATCCACTCCGAGTTTCACAACGTGCTGGATGACGGCAAAACGGCGATGCTGGAGTGGACCAGCAGTGGCAGGGCGAACGATGGAAGGGAGTTCAGCTACCGGGGAGTAAGCGTGCTCGAATACGGGGAGGATGGAATCCGTGCCTTCCGGGCCTACTTCGATCCCCGTTATCTCGGGACGCAGCTCACGGCACCCCAGTCCGGCTACCCCGAAACGGTGTTGTCCGACGGCTTCAGCAGCTAGCCATCAGACAGGGTGCGATGAAGTTGTCGAATCGAAGAGGAGCTGCAGGTCCGAAGGGTGAGTGGACGGGCTGCGCGGATGTAGAGGTTGGTGTCGAGAACGTACTTCCTCACCCTCGCCAAGGCCCGCGAACACGTCGTCCTCGGGCACGTCGCGAAAGGAGTTCGATCCGGCCATGCGACGCACACCGTCCAGAACCTCCTGGCGGAACGCGATCAGGGTCGTCCGGTCCAGTTTCGCCTGGTCCAGGCGCATGTTCTTGCGTACAATGCTGCTCCTGGATTGCCTCCGGGGAATCACTGTACATCTTACGCGTAGCGGCTGTACAGGTTTCCCGCAATCTCCACCGCGCTCGCCGCCTCCCCTTCACACGAACAAGCCGCTAGCTCAGCTCAGCAGCCTCAGCGGGTGTCAAGCCACTCGCATCACCAGGCACATGTAGTCCGGCGTGTCCTCATTCCCTACCGGCTCCATAGTGGCGGCTCGCTCCGGGGCCTTGAAGCTCATTTTGACCTCATCCGTGGGCATGTAGCGGAGCAGCTCCAGGATGTACTGGGCATTGAAGCCGATCTCCAGCGGATCACCCGTGTACTCCACCGGCAACTCCTCGGTTGCTTCGCCCAGGTCGGGTGTCTGCACGCTGAACTTGACCATGGGCCCACCCAGTGCCATGCGCACCCGGTGGGTCTGGTCTAAGCGACGATTGCCATGCGGCGGATGGCTGCGTTGAACGCCGCCTTGTCGGCCACCATGCTCTTGTCGTTGTCCTTGGGGATTACCTGCTCGTAGTTGGGATACGGCCCCTCAATAAGGCGAGTAAAGATCTGCACGCCGTCGCTGCGAAAAGCCAGGTGATTTTCCGAGCGCGCCACCTCCACCTCGCCCTCGAAACGAAAAAAGCTTCTGCACCTGCCCTAGCGCCTTGGGATGTACGATCAGGTCCCCCGCCGGTGCATTGCCGGTGATGGGCAGAGTCATCTTGGCGAGGCGGTGGCCGTTGGTCGCCACCATCCGCATCTCCCCTCCGCCATTTGCCAGAGCACGCCATTCAAGATGGGGCGGGTTTCCTCGGTGGACGCCTACCTCGGCTTACGTGCAGATCAGCTGCTGAAGCTGCTGCCCCTGAAAGCCGGAAGCTGCCATCGAACGACACGCTGGGAAATCCGGGAATTCGTCCGGTGGCAAGCCGTTCAAACGAAAGCGGGAGCGTCCGCTCGTCATGGTGATGGTATCGCCTTGCGTGGATATCTCCACCGGAGCGGGCGGCTCACGGGCGATCTCTTGCAGCTTCTTGGCGGGTGCGGTGATCGCGCGGGTTGAGTTACCTCCGCGGTGCGCACGGACACCGCGGTATCCAGGTCGGTTCCTGAAAGCCGCGCACGAAATCGTCTTCCGCTTCCACGAGGAGGTTGGACAGCACCGGGAGCGTGGTGCGTGTGGGGATGCTGCCGCTACGCTACCCAGGCCCTGCTGAAGGTTTTCACGCGAAATCGTGAATTTCATTTCCGCCTCGTGTCTCCGTGTTGTGAATGGGTTTATCCCCGAAGGTATCTATACCTAGATAATTAGTAAGAACTAGGTCGTAGTAGTAGAAGGTGTGGAACGGTGGAAATCCGCTCCCGCCCTCGTGTACTCCGCTGCACTCAGTGCGCACATACCGGTCCGGCTGCGGTGTGGGAAGCGGCGTGGGAACTTTGGGTATAACCCGCGGAGTCCACATGTCCACTCCCGGATGTGGGAAGACGCCGGCATCTATCCACCGGCTTTTCCACAGGGGGCTTTCCACACCCTTTTCACCCCAGTGTAGCCCGGATTTCCTCCACGCGACGCCGGAAGCCGGGGTCCGCGGCCATGTCTTCTTCCACCTTGCTGATGGAGTGGATCACGGTGCTGTGGTCCCGCCCCCGAACGCCTTGCCGATTTCCACCAGCGACGAGCCCAGCATCTCCTTGATCAGGTACATGGCCACCTGCCTGGGGACGGTGAGGTCCTTGGTGCGCTTTCTTGGACTGGAGCATTTCCGGGGTGACGCCCCACGCCTCGGCGACGCGACGTCGGAATCGGCTGAACGCGCGCCCCGGTACGCTATCGCCCGAAGAGTCGCTGCACCCCACCCAGCGCTTCACGGGCGAGCTGCACGTTGATCTCCCGCCTGAGGCTTGCGTACGCGAGCAGCTTGATCAGCGCTCCCTCGATCTCTGCACCGACGAGGGTGCAGTTGCGTGCGATGTAGCCCAGCACGCCGTCGAGATCGGGGCCCAGCTCCAGCTGGTCCTCGGCACCTTTTTGCAGGATCGCCGTACGTGGTCAGATCCGGCGGCTGGATGTCCGCCACCAGCCCCCACTCGAAGCGGATATCAGCCGGTCTTCGACCCGATGTCCTTGGGTGGCCGGTCCGAACTCAGCACGATCTGGCGCTGCGCGTCGTGCAGGGCGTTGAAGGTGTGGAAGAACTCTTCCTGCGTCTGCTTCTTGCCCTCCAGAAACTGCACATCGTCCACCAGCAGCAGATCGATCTGGCGGTACTGTCGCCTGAAATCCGCCATGCGCCCTTCCTGAATCGCGCTGACCAGCTCGTTGGTGAACTGCTCGAGGAGAGCAAAGCACCCGCTTGTTCGGCGTCCGGCCCAGCAGGGCGTGCCCAATGGCGTGCATCAGTGTGTGTTTTGCCCTGCCCAACCCGCCGTAGATGAACCGCATGCCCGCGCCGGGGCCTCCAGCCACTGCGTGGCAAGCAGCGAGCTGGTTGTTGTTTCCCACCACGAAGCGCGGGAAGACGTACTTTGTTGAGCGGAGAGGTGGGAAGCGAATCAGCCGCGGCTCCGGGGTGCCCAGCGCCGCGGCTGGTAGCGGGTGCAGGAGCCGGCGGAGCCACATTGACCGGGGGCGGCATCTATGGTCCGTCCACCACTATGGAACTGCACTGGAGAGACGTGAAGCGCCTCCCGAACAGGCGCTCTCCAATGGCCGAAAGCAACTCCGAGTACTTGTCCTCCACCCAGTCCACCGCAAAGGGGTTGGGCGGTCACCACCAGCAGATCCTGCGAAATTGCCACTGCCTCCGTGGGTGCAAGCCAGGTGCGATACGCTCGATCAAAGAACTGTGCACTTTCCAGGATGCGGGACCACACTGGCGGCGGACAACTCCATGGGGATTCAGAAGGTGGACTGTAATGCGCTGGAACGACAGGTAACGTAGAACGGGAATGTGGAAAAGTCACAGCCGGTACCGGTTGTTTCTGGCGGCTATCCAGATAGCTTTACCTGCTTGCGTGGTCATTCGTCTCGAACTGCTGGTGATAACATGTTTCCTCGTGGTTGAGGCCAGTAGCTGCCAAGCTTGTCGAGGCTACGCCAGACACCCGGATCATTCATGGTGTCTCGTCCGCGTATCTGATAACTGCCGAGGTAGACCCTGAGCATCTCCGCAAGAAGATGGGAACCGCCGCGCTTGATCCTCTGATTGCCGAGTACCGGGTGCACCGGCTGCGGCGATTGCGCGAGGAGCGCCTCTGCCGCGAAGCGGAGCTCAGCTTTGGGCTCGCGATCCGAACATGTGTCGAGCGCGTGTCCCTACTGCTGGACGAAGATCTGCGCGCCTGTGTACTCGATGATTTCTTTGTCGGCACATTCTAGAAAATGGAAGCGCAGACACGGTGATCCTCCACTCCAGCAATGAGGGCAGTCTAATGCGCGGCTGTGGGAGTTGGGCTGATGGCGCCGTGGTGCAGACTGTCAGGATGGAGCCCGGTGCGTAGTACCATTCCTGTTTCATCAATCCGGGAGGCGGAACTCATCATAGATCATTTCTGCCGGCTCCACCTGCTTCCCGCTAATAATGTCGAATGGTGAACATGGTCTTCTTGATTGTGATAGTAGAGCGCGCGCTCGCGAATCCCTAGCTGCTCTAAAGCAACATTATATGAGTAACGTAGCACCGTGGAGCTTGCCCCCTCATTCGTTCTTCTGACTACGGAACTCGGCGCTGTAGACCGTGGAGAAGTTACAGTGGGCGTTGTACGATCATCCGACACGTTTCGGAGGACCGCGTATCTGGCGGAGTCGACATACCACGCGAGGCGATTGGGGCCGGGGGCTGGGTGACATGATCGAACGGACGGTAGAAGAGCCATTGGCAATTTCTGCTGTTTCCTTGATCTGTCCAATGCGGCGTGATGCGCAGCGCGGAACATCTCATATCGCCCCTTTTGGTACGAGCATTCACAGCCGCGTAATCTGCATGAAACTTCTCGGCGTTGCACCTGCTAGTCGAGAGTTCTACTCTCCTCGTCCATGTTGGCCAGTGCTGAGCATCATAGGCCATTCCTTCCAGTGAATTGCACGTACAAGCGTGCCAATGTCAGCCGCCTATACGTAGCAGAGGCCGTGCAAGAGCTTGCTGTGCTTACCGCGAACTGATGCGGGATCATCCTCCACAAGGGGATGAGGTGATGTGCCATTGTTGCATTCGCAACAGAGCCAACGACCGTTACTCAGTAAACGCGACCGCTCGTCTGGGACAGGGAATTGCTGTGGCTACTTTCCGGAACCCGCCTGCCGGGAGCAGGCACCATGACGGCGATGTTGGTTGGAGCGGAGTCCTCTGAGCAACTATTCCGCGTTGCGAGAAGGGCTACGCACAGTAGGCGGTCACCTCGCCCGGACTGCTCTAGAGGCCTTTGCAGACATACGGGAGATCCACCAGCGTGCCTACGCTCGAAAGCAAAAAAGACGAAGAACGACGCAATCGGGATAAGCGGAGCGGAGGGTAAAACGGGATGCCTTTACGGGAGTTTACAGACGCCGAGTCTTGCATGGCAAGATTCTCAACTCGCGCACGTGCGCGACTACCGAGTACAGGGTGCGCTCGTGTTTGAGTCAGCCAGCCACAAGATACGTGTGTACCCAATCCCAGCGGACTGGGGAACCTGCTCGGAGGAGACGCTCGGTTTCATGAAGACCGTCATGCGGAGCAGGAAGCGCTAGTCTAAAATCGTTACAATCAAACTGACCCACTACCCTCTAAGCCATATCGGTTGACGCTCGTGCCAAGTTGGCTTACATTCCACGGCTTGCCGAAAGTAGCAAGCCACACACGAGAAACGCACGATGAAGCCGACGTATCGTCCGCGCAACCGTAAGCGGATTAATAAGCATGGGTTCCGCGCCCGCATGGCGACCAAGGGTGGGCGCAAGGTGTTGAACGCCCGGCGCGCAAGGGCCGCCACCAAATCGCGGTCTCGGTTCCCACGAAGTAGGCGGGCGCGCTGGACACGAACCGGTTCAAGCTGCTGCGCGCGGCGCGGATTACCGGTTCGGAGGAGATTCGCACGTTGTTTCGCAGGGGGAACGACACCGGACGCGTCATCTGGACGTGTTCGTTGGCGTTTCCCCGTCGCGTTCCCGAGGCTTGGTGTGGTCGTTCCGAAGCACCGCCACCGCATCGTGGAGCGCAACCAGGTCAAGCGGCGTCTCCGCGAGATCGGGCGTATGGAGCTGCTCCCGGCCCTCCGGGACGCCGGGCTCGCACGGGACGTGCTCCTGCGTGCGCGGCCCGAAGCGTATGGTGTCGCGTATGTCGACCTTCGAGACGAACTCGGCGCCTGGGTGGAGGGGGTATGCTCACGCGCTCGATGATAGCCACGATCCGATTTTACCAGGCGGGGATTTCGCCGCTGCGTCCGCCCACGTGTCGCTTCCAGCCGACATGCTCGGCCTACGGACTGGAAGCGATCGAACGATATGGCGCCGGGCGTGGTTTCGTGGTTGCTGGTGAAGCGCCTGCTGCGGTGCCATCCGTTCTGCCGCGGTGGCTGGGATCCGGTGCCGTGACAAATGATGCCGATAGCCGAGCGCTCCCGGCTGATAGATTAAAGCTGAAAGCTGATTTTATGGAAAAGCGTGTTCTTATCGCGGTGTTCATGATGAGCATCGTGATTCTCGTTTCCAACCTGCTGTTCCCCCCGAGCCTCCACCTCAACAGCCGCCGCAGCCCAAGAGCGACACTGCTCCGGCGACGCGCGCGCAGGCCCTGCTGCCCCAGATCGCCCAGTGTCCCTGCGGACAGCGTTCGTGGTAACCACCCCACTAGCGCGCTACGTGTTTTCCACCCGGGGCGCCGTGCTGCAACAGGTCACTCTTCCCGCATACGAGTCACACGTGCAGCGGGGCCAGCCGGTGCAGCTGGTACCGGCTGGAGGAACGCTGCTCGCCAACCAGCTGGTGGGGGGGGGAAGCAGCCAGAACCTGGGTTCCCTGCCCTTTCAGGCGAGCGCTCGCACCCTGGAGTTGAAGCAGGGGATGCACCGCGGAGCTGCGCTTCACCTACGGGGGCAATGGTGCCGGAGCCGAGATTGTGTACACCTTCCGCCCGGATCGCTATACGGTCGGGGTAGGCGGGCGCGTGGCGGGGCTCGCCGGGCCTGGAGCCATCCTGGTCACCGATCTGGGGACGGGTCTCGCCAATCACGAGGCCAACCCCAAGCAGACCCGCCGGGAGATGGCGGTGGTTGCCGGAAGCGACGACGGGGGTGTGGACAACATCGGGCTGGATGGTGTCAAAACAGCGCGGACGCTGGCGGCCTCGCCTGGGTGGGAGTCAAGAGCAAGTACTTTCTGGCGGCGCTGATTGCCCCCGGTAGCAATGCGTTCCCGCAGGCGACCGCCCGCAATGTTCCGGATGTCCGCCAGGTGGTGCGGGGTGACACGGTGGTGATCCCGCGCGCGTCGCTCGCCGTGCAAGTTCCCCTGGCTGCGAACGGGCGCTGGGCGTACGAGGCCTACCTGGGTCCGCAGCAGCCAAGGCAGCTCGCCGCCGCCGGGCGTGGGCTGGAGGAGGTCAACCCGTACGGCTACCGCTGGCTCCGGCCGGTGGCGCCCCATCGCGGCCGCGATTTTGTGGACGCTCGCCGCGCTGCACGACAACCTGGGGCTCGGCTATGGAATGGTGCTGGTCGTCTTCGGCATCCTGGTCAAGATCGTCACCTGGCCGCTGAACGCGAAGGCGATGCGTGCCCAGATGAAGAACATGGAGTTCCAGCCGCTGATGCAGGAGATCCAGACCAAGTACAAGAGCGATCCCCAGCGGCAGCAGCAGGAGATGATGAAGCTGTACCGGGAAAAGGGCTTCAATCCGCTTTCCGGATGCATGCCGCTTCTCATTCCCATGCCGGTCTTCATCACCCTCTTTTTCGTGCTGCAGACGGCAATCGAGTTCCGGGGCGTGAGCTTCCTCTGGCTGCCGGATCTGGCGCTGCCCGATCCGCTCTACATCCTGCCTATCCTTTTCATGGTGTCCACCTTTGCGCTGCAGTGGATCTCCATGACGTTGAGCGGGATGGAGCAGAACCCGCAGATGCAGATGATGATGTACGTAATGCCGCTGGTGTTCGGCATCTTCTTCTTCACGGTGGCATCGGGGCTGAACCTGTACTACCTGGCGAGCAACGTCGCCGGGCTGCCGCAGCAGATCCTGATTGCCCGGGAGCGACGTCGAGCGCAGGAGGAGATGAAGAAGAATACCCCTAAGCCCGCCCCGGCTCCCGCTGCGGCGAGCCGGGGCGTGAAGCGCCCCGCGCAGCGCGCCAAGCGCCGGCGTTGATCGGCGGGACGGTCGCGGCCATGGCAACCCCGCCCGGCCGCGGCGCCGTGGCGCTGGTGCGGGTTTCCGGGCCCGATGCACTCCCCCTGCTGCTGCGCATCTGTCCGACGCTGCACGCTCCTCCTCCTCCGCGCAGACAGCGCCTGCTGGCTATCCATCACCCTGAAACCGGCGAGCTGCTGGATCGCGCACTGGTGTCGTTCTTCCCCGGCCCGGGGTCCTATACCGGCGAAGACACTGTCGAGGTATCCACCCACGGCGGCGTGCTCGCGCCACAGCTGGTGCTGGATGCGCTGCTCGCCGCCGGGGCGCGTCCGGCGGAGCCGGGCGAGTTCACCCGGCGGGCGTACCTGAATGGCAAGCTGGATCTGCTGCAGGCCGAGGCGGTGCTGGACCTGATCGATGGCAGGTCACGAGCACTGCACCGTGCCGCCGTGCATCAGATGGAGCGGGGCCTCTCAGGAAGGATCGAGCTGCTGCGCTCCACGATTGTGGACACTGAAGCGCTGCTGGTGTACGGCATCGACTTCCCGGAGGAAGACGAGCCCCCGGTCCCGCCCGAGCGCATCCGGCGGGCCACGGAAGGGGTGCTCGCCCGCATCGATGCCCTGCTCGCCACCGCGCCGGAGGGCGAGCTGCTGCGCGAGGGTGCACTGGTGGTGCTCGCCGGGCGGCCCAATGCGGGCAAGTCCAGCCTGTTCAATGCGCTGCTCGGGACGGAACGCGCCATCGTGACGGAGGTGCCTGGCACCACCCGGGATGCGCTGGAAGCTTCCCTTTCCATCGAGGGCTATCCATTTCGCCTGGTGGACACCGCCGGGCTGCGGGAAACCGCGGACCGGGTGGAGGGGATCGGAATCGAGGTGGCGCGGCGCTACCTGGATGCGGCGGAGCTGGTGGTTTTTTGTGCCGAAGCGGGGCGTCCGCTCGGGGACGACGAGCGCGAGTTTCTCCAGACCCGTCCTGCGGAGCGCACAGTGCTCGTTCGTACCCTTGCAGATCAGGCACGGGCGCCGGGTGAGGGAATCCCGGTCTCCGCGCTATGGGGCACTGGCTTGCCCGAACTACGGAGTGTGCTGCTGCGCGCTGCCTTTGGAGGGATCATCGGTGAGCCCGGGGAAGCCCCGCTGGTGACCCGGGAGCGCCATGCGCGTGCCCTGCGCGCGGCCCGCAGCGAAGTCGCCGCCTTCCTGGAAAGCTGGCAGGGCGGGCTGCCGATGGAGTTCGCTGCCACGCACCTCAGGGGAGCGGCGAGCGCGCTGGAAGAGCTGCTGGGAGCGATCACGCCGGACGATGTACTCGGCCAGGTGTTCGGGCAGTTTTGCGTGGGAAAGTAGTTCGAGTCCTAACGTACGATCTCGAAGCTGTCGTCAAAGCTAGCTGTGGGTGTAAATGCGTCTACTGCTTTGACTTGCGCTCCGGGTGGACCTTGCGTTAACAGCCGACGGAGCTCGGCGATGCGCTCGGGGGATCCACTTGCCTGCACCTCCACGCTCCCGTCCGCACAGTTGCGCACCGTACCCACCAAACGCAGGCGGCGCGCCTGGGAGCGGGTCCACCAGCGGAACCCCACTCCCTGAACGCGCCCCTGAATTCGGTACGCTTCGGCCGCCATGCGGCCCCTTCAGGTCAGTAGCTGCCCGATGCGCCCGTGCCGTAGCTGCCGCCAGCGCTTCCGGAGCTACCCGTGCCGTAGCTGTTTCCGCCAGCCCCGCCGGATCCGGCCCCGGTGGCGCCGCCAGCCGAGCCGGCACCGGAACTGGCGCCATACCCACCGGCTGCGCCACCGGATGACGAACCCGAGCCGCTCCCGGATCCGCCGCCACTCTTCACGGCGTCCTTGATCGCGTCACCCATTCCCCGGAATGCGTTGCCCGTTCCGCCGCTCCGCAAGTTGTCCAGCAGCTGGTTCAGCAATCCCCCTGCGACTCCCTTGGTGCCACCCGCACTCATCAGTGAGCGCACCTCGTTCGCGGCGACCGTGCTCAAGCCAGCCATCACTGCATTGCGAAGCTCACGGCGTGCCTGCCCACGGGCACCCCGGCTCTTGTACGCGCTATCGTCACTGCCAGCGAGCACGACGCCCAGTCCAACAGCGATTCCCAGAGCTGGAAGCGGGTTGGAGCGGATCGTACTGATCAGCCCGGTGTTCTGCTCCAGCGTGCTTTCCGCACTGTGCAGGGCGGCACTCGCCTTTTCCCGAGCCTGGGACGCGGCATCACCGACCCGCTGGCGTGCCTGGGATGCGGCCTCGCTGGCACGCTGCCCCAGATCCTGGACCTTGTCTTTCGCCTGCCCGGCAAGATCGCCGGCGCGGTCCTTGGCGTCCTCGACCGCACTCTGAACACGGTCGGCGGCACCTTCGCCACCAACGCTCACTTCGGAGCGCACGTCCGTGGTATTCGCGCCGGTGCCACCTGCGAGGTCGCTATCCATTCCGGTACCCGCATATCCGGAACCGGTACCGGCATACCCGCCGGTGCCCGCCCCTACCCCACCCGTGCTACCCAATCCCGAGCTGCCCGTGCCGCCCAGCCCGGAGCCACCACCGGTGCTCCCGCCGATCCCGCCGCCGGTCAAGTCGTCAGATCGGTCTTGACTTGTTTTATCTCTGTTTGTATCCACTGTTTATCCTCCTGCAGGGTTTGAAGGGTGCGCTCCGGTGCGAGTTCTTCGGTCTTAAGCTTGTTGAGGTTGCTCATTGCCAGCAGCCCACCGATTGCGAGGAAAACAAGACCTACAATCAGGGCCGCGAGCCAGTAGTTGTCGAGCGCGTCGCCAAGCAAAATGACGATTCCCGCGAGCAAGACCAGCACGCCAAGGAAGGCGATCATCCCGCCCACCGCCACCATGGCCGCGCTTTGAGCCGCACTCTTGATGTTGCGGCTCATCTCGACCTTGGCTAAAGCAACCTCCTGTCGGACCAGCGTTGCGCTGTCTTCGGCGAGCTGTTTGAACAGCTCGCCAAGCGAAGGCTCACCTGCGGAAACGCCGCCCGTTGCTGCTGGGGTCACGCGGATTTCATCCGCCATGGAAACCTCCCTTCCTTATTTCAGGATTTTCCCGAGCACCCAGCCGGCCGCAACACCGACAAGCAAGGTTTGCAGTGGGTTCTCACGTACCTGCCGTTCCAGATTGCCCTGCAGGTTGCTCACATCGCTGTCGCGCAGGTACTGCGCTGCGGATTCAATAGTGTCGGCCACACTGGACGCCATCGCGCCGGCGCGTGCTTTTACGCCACCGGTACCACTCGTCCCCTGCTGATCGGCGAACTCATCGAGCCGACGCGCGGCTCCCTCGAGCGTGTCGGCTGCACGACCGAGCGCATCGTTCACCCCGCCGCCGCCGCCAGCGGAACCCGTGCCAAGGCCACCAAGTCCACTGCCACCGAGCCCGCCGGAACTCCCACCAGCACCACCACCAAAGCTATCCAGGTCGCTACCAAAGTCGGGGGTATTGGCAGATCCGGCACCTGATCCACCCGTGCTTCCGCCGTATCCACTTCCGCCTCCAGTGCTACCACCACCAAACCCTGCCCCACCTGTTCCGCCCAACCCGCCGGTGCCGGAATCATCCATGCTTCGATCGTCCATGCTCCCCCTCCTCGAGTTTCTCGCCCATTACCCGCTGGACCGGCGCGGTGTCGCAACACCCGTGCCGGGCTTGTCGCGGCTAACCCCCTGCGGGATCAGGGGAATGCACATCAGGCCGCTCCGTCGCTCGATGTGTGCCGTGTTCCACGTGGAACAGCGTAGCGGGGCGGGTGTTTGAGGCCTTCGGGAACCCGGAAGCTGTGTGCCCGCAAAAACCAATGAGCGACCGATTTGATGTAATCGTAGTCGGGGGAGGCCACGCCGGTGTGGAAGCAGCGGGTGCGGCCGCCCGCCTGGGTGCACACACGCTCCTGATAACGCCGAACCTGGACGGGATCGGTCAGATGAGCTGCAACCCGGCGATCGGTGGCATTGCCAAAGGCACCGTGGTGCGGGAGATCGATGCGCTCGGTGGCATCATGGCAGCGGCGGCGGACCGGACCCGAATCCAGTTCCGGATGCTGAACCGCTCCAAGGGTCCAGCCGTATGGGCTCCGCGGGTTCAGTGCGACCGCGGATTGTACCCGCGTGCCGCCCGCGCGCTGCTGGAGGAGTATCCCACCCTGGAGTTCGTGCAGGCGATGGTGGGATCGCTGCTGATCGAACACGGCGGGGTCGCTGGGGTCCGTACCGAGACTGGTGCCGAAATCCATGCCGGTGCGGTGGTGCTCACCGCGGGCACCTTTTTGCGCGGGCGTATCCACGTCGGACATGCGCCCGCTGTACCCGCTGGCCGGGCCGGTGATGCTCCTTCCGTTCGGCTGGCGGAGCAGATGGAGGCACTTGGTTTGGAGGTGGCTCGTTTCAAGACGGGCACTCCGCCGCGGGTTGACGGGCGTTCGGTGGATTTTGCCCGGCTGGATGTTCAACACGGCGAGTCTCCAGAGTACCGTCTATCCATCTGGGACCGCGCTCCCCTGCTCACGCAGCTTCCCTGCTGGATCACCTGGACCGGACCGGCACTCAGCAGCCTGGTTCGTGAGCGTTTGAATGAGTCCGCCCTGTACGGTGGGGAAATCGCGGGGAGAGGGCCGCGCTACTGCCCTTCGATCGAGGACAAGATCGTCAAGTTTCCGGACGCCGAGAGGCACCAGATATTCCTGGAGCCGGAAGGGCTTGCCACTCGTGAGATGTACGTCAACGGACTGTCCACCTCCCTGCCCGCTGACACGCAGCTCGCCATGCTGCGGACGATTCCGGGGCTGGAAAACGTGCGGATGACCAAGACGGGATACGCGATCGAGTATGACTACTACCCTCCGCACCAGCTCCGGCCCAGCCTCGAGTTAAAAGCGCTCCCCGGCCTTTACCTGGCCGGGCAGATCAATGGGACTACCGGGTATGAGGAGGCCGCGGGTCAGGGGATCATCGCGGGCGCCAACGCAGCGCTGGAGCTCCGTGGCGATGAGCCGCTGGTCCTGGAGCGCGATCAGGCCTTTATTGGCGTGCTGATCGATGATCTGGTGACGCGAGGGACAGACGAGCCGTACCGCCTCTTCACCTCCCGTGCGGAGTACCGGCTTCTGCTGCGGCAGGACAACGCCTATGCTCGGCTGGGTCCGCTCGCCGCCGAGCGCGGCCTGCTTACCGATGCACAACGCGCTACACTGGGGGAACGCCTGGAGCTGGCGGAGAAGGTGGGCCGCTGGTTGGCGGACACCAACATACCGCCGGAGCGGGCGAATCCCGTGCTCCAGTCCGTGGGTTCGGCGCTGATTCGGGAGCCTACTCGCATCGCGGTGCTGGTCCGCCGGCCCGCTGTATCGGCAGGCGCGCTCGCCACTGCGGTCGGGAGCGTACCCGACGTTGAACCGGACGCGCTCGCGGAAGTGCTTGCTGCGGCTGAGATGGAGCTGCGCTACGCTGGGTACCTGGAGCGGGAGCGCGAACGCGCGGATTCAGTGCGGCGTCACGGGGATCTTGCTCTTCCGGAGGAGCTTCCCTACGCTGATCTGCAGTCGCTTTCCTTTGAGGCACGCCAGAAGCTGGATCGCGTCCGCCCGGCGACGCTCGGCCAAGCGGCCCGGGTGCCGGGGGTGAGCCCATCGGATCTGCAGAATCTGATGGTCGAGGTGCGGAAGCGCCGCAAAGCGGAGCCCCAGCTCGCCTGACGAGCGGCGCTGTTCCACGTGGAACAGCGCCGCTGGACGGCTTCTGTATGCGCGGGTATATTTCCCAATCCACACTGCTCATCCCCACACGCAGCAATTCGTGTCGCGCATCATAGCCATTGCAAATCAGAAGGGCGGAGTTGGCAAAACCACCACGGCAACCAACCTCGGAGCGTGTCTGGCGGTGGCGGAAAAGCGGACTCTGATCATCGATACCGACCCGCAGGGGAATGCGACCAGCGGGTTGGGTATCGTCAAGGACGGGCTGGAACGCTCCATCTACGACGTGCTCACGGATGATGTGCCGCTTGCGGATGTGATCATCCCCCAGGTGTACTTTCCGTACCTGGATGTGGTGCCCGCGACCCGCGACCTGGTCGGGGTGGAGGTCGAGCTGGTGCAGCGGCGTGGGCGTGAAGGTATCCTGCGGACAGCGCTGGAGCCGGTGCGGGATCGTTACGAGTACATATTGATCGACTGTCCTCCCTCGCTCGGCCTGCTGACTCTGAACACCCTTGCCGCGGCGGATGCGGTGCTCATCCCGATCCAGTGCGAATTTTATGCGCTGGAGGGGTTGTCGCAGCTGCTAAACACCGTGCGGATCGTTCAGCGCACCGTAAACCCGAAGCTGCAGATCGAGGGTGTCTTGCTGACCATGTATGACAGCCGGCTCAACCTTTCCAAGCAGGTCGCCGACGAGGCAAAGGAGTACTTCGGTGCTCAGGTGTACCGAACCCGTATTCCGCGCAACGTGCGCATCGCGGAGGCTCCCAGCTTCGGCAAGCCCATCGTGCTGTACGATATCCTGTCTGCCGGGGCGCAGAGCTATCTGTCGCTGGCGCGCGAGGTGATCGGCCAGAACGACCGGCCCTCCACGGAGCCGGTCCTTGCAGTGGCGGGGGAGCATGAGCACGGTTTCCACCGCCAAGCGCGCGCGCTTGGCAAGGGTCTCGGGGCTCTGCTGGGCGAGTACCTGCCGCGGGAGGGAGAGAGTGCGCCGGAGGAGGGCGTGCTGCGTATGGTGCCGATTGGAGCACTCCGCCCAAATCCCTTCCAGCCCCGCCGTGAGTTTGCGCCTGAACAGCTGGCGGAGCTGGAAGCGTCGATCCGCGAGAATGGGCTGCTGCAGCCGCTGACCGTCCGAGCAATTCCGGACACGTCGCCAGACGCGCCGGAGTGGGAGCTGGTTGCCGGCGAGCGGCGGCTCCGGGGTGGCACGAAATCTGGGTTGGGGGAGGTGCCCGTTGTCGTGCGGAGCATTGATGACCGCGCGATGCTCGTGCTGGCGATCGTGGAGAACGTGCAGCGGGCCGGCCTGTCCCCCTGGAGGAAGCAGCCGGGTACCGGCGACTCGTTGACGAGTTCGGGTTTACGCAAGCCGAAGTGGCGCAATCGGTTGGGCGTGAACGTTCCACGGTGGCGAATCTTCTCCGTCTGCTACACCTGCCGGATGAGGTGCAGCGGATGGTTGGTGAGGGGAAGCTGTCGATGGGCCATGCTCGTGCGCTCCTCGGTCTGGGCAACGAGGACCGCATGCTGGAGCTGGCGAACCTTGCGGTTCAGCAGGGGCTTTCCGTCCGTGCCGTGGAAGACCGGGTCCGTGGCAAAACGCCCGCGCCCGGGCCTGGCGAGACGGATGGGGCGAATCCAACCGAGGCACACCTCCGGCGGCTGGAGGAGCAGATCGAGCGGGTGCTGGGGACCGCTGCCCGCATCCGGGTGGGGGCACGCCGGAGTGGACGGATCGAGATCCTGGTCCGCACCGCCGATGATTTTGACCGGGTTCTGGAGCGTCTGCTTGGACAAAAAGCCGCGTGATTCCCACAAAGCGTGAAGCGGCTGGTGCATCAGCGTTTACCCTAGTATCCCACACGGGGTCCCGAGTTTTCCACGGGACTTTTCCACAGATGTGGATTTTGCACGGTTGCCATGCAGCTTGCCAAACTTACAGAGTATTTAGACACATATCTGCGAATACGGGAGGTCCCGGACTACCCCACCGCTCTCAACGGGCTGCAGGCGGAGAACGGAGGCCAGGTTACCCGGATCGCAGTGGCAGTGGATGCAGCCCAGGCCACCATCGAAGCCGCCATTGCCGAGCACGCCGATTTGCTCCTGGTGCATCATGGCCTATTCTGGGATGGCAACCAGCCCCTGACCGGGCCGCCGCTTCCGCCGCGTCAAGCCGCTGCTGGATGCCGGTGTCGCGGTGTACGCCGCGCACCTCCCGCTGGACGTACACCCGGAGGTGGGAAACAACGCGGTGCTTGCCCGGGCTCTTGGCATTGAGCCACAGGGTAGCTTCGGTGACTACAAGGGGTATCCCCTGGGGGTATGGGGCGAGCTGGATCTGCGCCGCGAGGCATTGGCGGCCCGGCTGGATGAGCTGCTTGGTGGGCGGGTCAAGCTGGTGCCGGGAGGACCCGATTGGGTGCGACGTGTAGGCGTGATTACCGGCGGAGCCGGAAGCATGATTGAGCTGCGGTGGAAGCCGGCCTGGACGCGTTCGTGACTGGGGAGGGTGCCCACCACAACTTTTTTGATGCGGAAGAAGGAGGAATCAACCTTTTTCTGGGTGGGCACTACGCAACCGAAACCTGGGGTGTGCGAGCGCTAGCGGAGCACCTGGAGGTACGCTTCGGATTGCCCTGGAGCTGGATCGACCATCCTACGGGTTTGTAGCGCTAGGAGCTCGCTACCCTCGCCGCTTCGGCGCGCATTCCCGCGAGTGCCGCTTCGTGGGCCTGGTACTCCGGCAGACGCCGTGCGATCTCCGCGTCGTAGGCATCCAGGAAGCGGCGGTACAGGCCCGTGCTTCACCTGTGTTGCCCTGTCTCCTGCTCTGCTTCAGCCGCGGTGAAAAGGCCAAAGAGGTGCTGTGGGTTGCTGGCCAGAATGGTGTCTGCCTCGGCGCGGGCGGCTACGGGATTTCGGCCCACCAGGTGTGAAGGGCGCCCAGATGGCGCGCGCGTCCGTGTCCGGCTGCCCGGCCATTTCGTATGCCGCCAGGGCCATGGGTACGAACTGGCGGGCACCGGCGCTGTCTCCCTGCGACTGGATACGCATGACGCGGATCGTACAGGGCATCGGCGGCGCTTCTCGCGGTGTCATGGAGGCGATGTCTACGGCGCGCGGGTCTCCTGCTTGGGGAGCCGTGGCTTCGCGGGAAAACTCGAAGCGGGGCTGCTGGCGCGGCTCCGCGTAAGCGCGGCGCGAGCAGCACCCCGGCAAGGGCCACCACAGCGGCCCCGGCGACTACCCACGGCAGGACGGATGGACGGTGTCGGGGTCGCGGCTCCACAGGCTCCACTTCACCCAACTGTGTGGCAGCGGCTGGTGAAGGAACGGTCGCACCACACTGGGTGCAGAAGCGAGCGTCGGGGAGCAGCGTGTTGCCGCACTCCCGGCAGTGTACCGCGGTGCCGCAGTGCGCACAAAAGGCACCGGTGGTGGATTCACCACATGCGGGGCAGGCAACCGGCTCCATCCGTTAGCTTTGCTTGAAGTCGTCGCCGATGGCCGACAGGGTGAGGAGCAGGGCACTGTCCGCGGTGGCACGGATGTCGTGGGCATCACCGGGACCGAAGAACAAAAGCTGCCCCTCGCGGACCTCGTGCTCTTCGCCGTTGGTGCGGAAGCGAAGGGCCCCTTCGAGCACGTGGAGTGTCATGGGGCTTTCGGCCTGGTGCGTTCCGATCACGTTGCCGGAAACCAGGGCGAGCAACGTCACCCGCATGCGCCCTGCATGCACGAGTGTGCGCCCGGCCCGCCCGCTTTGTCGGTATGCGTCCTCTCCCCGGAGCGAGCCGAGATGCTCGCGCAGGTCAAAGGAAAGCATCGGGCCGGCAAGGGGACGGTTGATGGAGGACATCGCTTCACTCCGCGGGTGTGGTGGTTCGCTCGCCTGTTCAGGTCCCCCTGCTTGCAAGGACGGGACCGCCGTCAGTACCATCCCGACAGGCCGAAGCGGAAGCGCCAGCCGCGGTCCTGGCCATCCAGGGGGCGCAGCGGGCGAACCCATTCAGCGGTGAATGCGTCTTCGAAAAAGCTCAAGCCAAGGCCCACCACGGGGCGCACCCCATCCGTGGTCCGCGTCCCAAGCCGGAAAAGCTCATCCCGCGTGGCATCCGATGTCGCGGTCCACCCCAGATCCCCCGACACCACCAGCGCCGGGCGAATCGGCGGAATCATCAAGGGGCCGAAGCGCGCCGCGGGCTCGTTGCCGAAGGGAAGAAAGGCAACCGCTCTTCCGCGCCCCAGCACCGCGGATGAGCCGCCAAATGCATTCGGATCGTACCCGCGCAACCCTTCCGAGCCCCCGAACCGGAAGATGTACTGGGAGGGTGCGCTTCCCCAGATGTGGCCGGCGTCCACCCGCGCGCCAACCGCAAGTGGGCCCAGGGTGCGTCTTGCCGATACCACACCGATGGCTCGGCTGAAGCGAAAGTCTCCCACGCCGACCTCCCCCCGGAACGATGAGACCCAGCTGTTGGTGATGCCGAGCGCCCCACCCCCCCGGCCGTAACGAACCTCGCCCTCCAGCGCGGCGTGACGTCCCGGGACCGCGGGAGCAACCAGCGGGAAGTCCGCTGCTTCCCCGAAGAGATGCCGGGTCGTGTTCCGCTGCACGGAGTCCTGCTGCTCCCAGCGCCCGCCGCCACGCAGCGACAAGGCCCCCTGGCGGTACGTTCCCTGGAGCTCGGCACCCTGCACAGCATAAAAGTCACGCAGATCCGTCCCGCCGATCGCGGCGGCGAGCGAGTACATGATGTCCGCCTCGATGGAGGGGCGGAACACCTGCGTGTCCCGGAGCCGCCGGTAAAGTCCGGCGGAGATCCCTACTCGGTCGTCGCCCGGGCGGAAGCGGGCGAGTACCTCGCCACGTGGCGTTGCTTCGGCAAAGGCCCACCCTCCCGTGGCATACAGGCTCCACCAGCGCTCCGCCGGCAGGCGCGGCTCCACGACCGCGGCGAGGCCCACAAACGGGCCCTCGACCCGGTTGTAGCGGAAAAGGTGATCGGCACGCTCGGGGCGCATCACCACGTGAACCGGGGGGCCATCGCTCAAGGTCCCTTCGGCGATGGCGCGGCGCAGATCAGCGAAGTCGCTGACGTCGTACTCGGCGGCGCCTGAGCCGATGGACGCGTTCCAGCCACGAAAGGCCGAATCTCCGGGGGTAATCGCGCGAACAAGTGCGGTGCGAGCCTCGTCGGGCGCAGTCCACCCGGTGTTCAACTCGAAGTTGGAAAAGGTGGTCACGAAACGCGCCACCGCCCCCCCCCCTGCGAGAAGGGACGCACCCTGCAGCTCACGACGCTGCCGGTAGGGGAGCCAGAACCGGTTCCGCACCAGCGCGTTTTCCAGCTCGAAGAATGTTCCGGTCTCCACCAGGCGGAGGCCGCGCCTCGGTTCCACGAAGCCGAAGCGTGCCCGTGCCACCGCGGCGCGGTCAATGTCGATCCCGAACGATCCCGCAACCAGCAGCGTCCGTGCATCTTCGGTCGGGCGGCGCGGCTCCACGGTGATCGGTACCAGAGTGACCGTCCCGGTGCCGGTGCGAATGCGGATGGTGTCGCCCGCGGTGTAGCGATAATGCAGCAGGCCGCGCTCGGAGAATGGATGGATCGCCTGCGCCCTCCGGTCCCGTGTCGAGACAGCGCCCAGCGAGGTGCGCAGCACGTCAATGGTGGAGCCATACAGGTGTGGGATCACCCAGCTGTCCTCCACCGCGGTGCCGACGGTGTACGGCGCCGGAGCGGCGAGTCGCAGCCGGTGGCCATGCAGCCAGTGGCGCATCCGTCCCGAGCGCTCCCAGCGGACTTCACCCGCGAACTCGTCCACGGTGACCGGGATTTCTCCCACCACCCCCGAATCGGCCTTAAAGGACATATACAGGCGCGTGCGTGCCTCGGCGCGGTAGTCCTGGAGCCCACCCGGCAGCTCCGCCCCTTCGCGGATGGTCCGTTCCACCAGGGCCTGCGTGGCCGGGGAATCGAATGCGGAGACGGTGTCCGGAACGGCTATGGCCTGCTGCAAAAGCAAGCCGACGAGTGCGAGGATCATGACGGCGTTTACCCCGCGCGCTTGCCTAAAGGTTCAGCGCCGCCCGCTCCGCGACCGCGATATCCGGCCGGTTGGTGATGATCGCGGCTACTCCAGCCCGCAGCAGCGCGCGGATGCGCGCGGGATCGTCCACCGTCCAGACGACTACCGGGAGACTTGCCTCTGCAAGCTCGCTGAGTGCCTGGGATGTGGCAGCGTCATCCCGGAGACACACGCCGCCGGCTCCTATCTCGCGCACAGCGTCGGGTACGCCTGCGTCCCAGCGCTCCAAAAGCAGATAGCGGCGGGCGTCCGGGGCAAGCCGGCCGATCTCCCGTACCACTTCGGGCAGAAACGAAGAAAAGAGCACCCGATCCAGTACGCCGGCGGCGTTCAGCACGCCAAATGAAGCCGCCTCGGCGCCTGCGCTCTTCAGCTCCACGTTCAAATAAGCACCCGTATTCGCCGCCCAGACCGCGATCTGCTCCAGGGAGGCTATGCACTGCTCCGCACCCACCCGGAGCTGTTGCAAAGCTTCCCAGCTGTGTTCGTCCACCCTTCCGCGTCCGGTGGTGGTGCGCTCCAGCGTGGGATCATGGATGACTACGGGAACGCCGTCCCGGGAGCGCTGCACGTCCAGCTCTACCCCGTTGGCACCCTGCGCCAGGGCGAGCTGGAAGCTACGCAGGGTGTTTTCGGGTGCCTCGGTGGGAGCACCTCGATGGCCGAGGATCACCGCCTGGGCACCAGAAAAAACAGGCGCCCGGACTGCTTCATCAATCCCGCCGCGGTCGCTGCCTCTGTCCCTCGCCCCCAGAAAAAGTCCACTCGCCCGGGGCCGCGGATCGCACCGCCGGTGTCCTGGTTCAGCACGAAGCGAGTGAGCGGGCCGGCGGCGACGGTTTCCCCGCCGGGACCCACGCCCGGGCGGGTGGTTTGCAGGAATGCCAGCGCACCTGGCGGAAAAACCCGGTGATCCGTGGCGATCGAGCGGCCAGGGGTGACTGGCTCCCCCAGCGAGCCCTCCGGGGCTCCTTCGAGTCGGCGGAAAAAGACGAAGGACTCGTTGTGGTTCAGCACCCGCGCCACCTCCTCCGGGTGCTCGGTGAGATATGCCCGGATCGCCTGCATGGAGATCTTTTCCGCGGGGACTTGGCCCTCGTCCACCAGCAGGCGCCCGACGCTGCGGTACGGGTGGCCGTTGCTGCCCGCGTAGCCGATACGCACTTCTCCGCCCTCCGCCAGCTGGATCGCTCCGCTCCCCTGCACTTCCACGAAGAACAGATCCACGGGATCGCGCACCCAGGCGATCTCCAGGCCGCGACCCTCCAGCCTCTTTTCTCCGGTGATCTGCTGCCGGGTGAAGTAGGGTTTAGTGAGATCGGCGGGGAGGCCATAAACCGGCACCGAATGTTCCGCGCTGCGCGTCAGGCTGCCGGGAATCAGGGGTTCGTAGTAGCCGGTCACCAGCACACTGCCGTCCGGCCCGCCGACGCTTTCCACCACCTCGAACTCCCGCTCCACCCAGCGGGCCAGCTGCTGGGGCGAGGGGTTGGTTGCCAGAAACTCTCGCAAGCGCTGGAGTGCATCACCCATCCGGCCGGCCGTGACCGTGCGGGCGCCGAACGCCAGGGTGCGCTCCCGTGGCTGTCGGGCGTACCATGCCTCGCTGCGCTGGATCGCCTGCCGCAACCCCGCCCATTCGCCGCTATCATCCAGCAGAGCGGGGCGGGCGCTTGCGGGAACAGGTCGCAGCGCGTGCTGCGGCTCCGCTGATGGCGGGGCAGGGGAGGCTGCCGGGGCACAGCTGGTTGCAAGTAATACAAGAGCGGCTGCCGGAGGGATGCCCTCACCCCGGCGCTGCGCGCCACCCCTCTCCCACAGGTGGGAGAGGGACAGCCGAGCCCCGCGAGGCAGGGTGAGGGCCCACAGCTTACACTTTGACATAAATCCGCTTGCGGTGGAAGATCTCCATTATGGCCACCCAGAAGGCGACGAACACCAGCGCAAACGCCAGCGAGGCATTGATCGGGGTGAGCCAGGAAGCGAAGAGTGTCTGGTAAAGCCGGCCCTTCAGGGTGACTGTGTCACCACCGGGGCCGGTCCACTTCACCAGATTGAGAATCCGCGCCATGATGCCGGACAGGAAGAAGGCGGCAATTGCGTTCACTCCGAAGACGTAGAAGGGGTGTGCCCAGCGACGGTACCCCTGCACGTCCACGATCCAGTAGCACAGGGCGAGAAAGTGAAGTGCCATTCCCGCCGTGAAGATCACGTAGGAGCTGGTCCAGATGTTCTTGTTGATGGGAAAGACCGCGTGCCAGACCAATCCCAGCACCAGACCCACATTGCCGGCGATGAACAGCCCTACGGTTCTTTCCGCTGCCGAGCGCTCGGAGCGTATCCACCGGCCCGTGAACACGCCCAGAAGCACCGTCGCCACTGCGGGCAGGGTGCTGAAGAGCCCCTCGGGGTCCCACGTCTTGGCGCTCTTCCACAGATGGTTAGTGCCCAAAATTGCACGATCCAGATAGGCGGCAAGGTTCGCCTCGGGGCGCAGGTCACCCGCGCCGAATCCCGGGACCGACACCAGCATCATCGCCGCCCAGTAGCCCAGCAGGAGCACCGCGGCTGTCACCATCTGACCGCGCAGACTTGTAAAGAGCACCACGGCAGCAGCGAGAAAAAACGCCAGGCCAATGCGCTGCAGCACACCCGGAATGCGGAGGGTTGACAGGTTCAGGTCATAGAACGGAAACGCCGCCAGGATCAGCCCGAGGAGGAACAAAATCGCCGAGCGCTTGGCTGCCTTTGCGAACAAGCTTCCCCGGCTCGCTCCGCGCGCGAGCTGCCCCGCGAAGGAGAACGACAACGACACGCCCACGATGAACAGGAAGAAGGGGAAGATCAGGTCCGTGGGCGTCCACCCGTGCCACTTGGCGTGTTGGAGTGGATCGTAGATGTGGCTCCACGTCCCGGGGTTGTTGACCAGGAGCATCCCGGCCACCGTGACTCCCCGAAATACGTCCAGGGAGACGAGACGGGTGGAGAGGGGAAGTGCGGTAACGGGATCCGTAGCCGGCGGGGCGGGACGCTCCGCAATGGAAACATTGCTCATAATCCTCCGGTAACGCGGGGCGGGGAGGGCAAGGAAGTACTTCTGTAGTTTGCAATACCGTGCAGTCCAGGACAAGTCAACGGAAGCGAGATGCTACCCCCGGTGGTTCAGGTACACGGATTGCTCCGGCGGGGCTGCTCAATTTCCATATTCACGGTATCACGAGGTAAAAAGATTCAACACGCGGTATCGGCAGCGGCGCTGCCTGCGGACAGGTCCAGCCCGTATCTGGTCCTGTCCGCGCTGTGGATGATGGTGTTCAGCGTTTCCAGCCAGACGATGATCATCGCCCCCATGCTGCCCCGCATCTCGGAGCAGCTGGGGATCACGGAATCCAG
>JAUJOM010000011.1:0-13364 GCA_030447645.1 Longimicrobiaceae bacterium
CTAAGGGGGGTCAGTGATGTTTTCCGCTGATGTTACGTTGCTGTAATAGCTTAGCGACGCGACTGCCTATAAGCGATTTACGGGGCCAAGTTTTCGCTATAAAGCTAGGTATTACCTACACTTTCCCCTTTTGGTTTAAAACAGACCCCATAGGAGGGCACCTCTTCTGAAACGTTTTGCGTCCTGGGTCGATTCTGTGCGTTCTAGAGGCATCTTGAGAGCACCTTCGGGGAGTCTCGGATGTACTGAAGTGGGCGGGAGCGGCCATTATTTTTGGGCAACTTATTCGCGCATCTCACCAGCCGGTTGCCGCTGAGCCTATTTCCCCCGGGACCCGGCACCCTTCCCTCTTTTCCGCGCAGGGGGGTACCCCTCCTCCCGCAGTAATCCGCGCGAAACCTTTTGCCAATCGTGTAGACCGGGGAACCTGTCGGTACTACCCCAGCGAGCACCATAACGGGGTCACATCCCCTAATTCGCACACCATTCCGCACACCTGTAGGGTTCGCATCAGGAAGAAACCCGCATAGATACTAGGGTTTCCCTGTGTCCACTTCCTTATCACCTATGGGGACGTAGGGGATTCCGGGTATGGGACGCGGAGCATCGGCAGGCGGGAGCGTGCCTGTATGTGTTGCGCTTGTTCATGCTGTCCATCGGTATTTTTTCAGTACCCTTTAGTTTAGGATACCCTCAGTCCAGTTCCGCTAGGTTCGCCCACGGTTCCGCACACCAGCAGCGACCTAACAGGTAGAAAGCCGCAGAGATACAGGAGTTTCGTACCGTTACGTTCCCACCAGCAACGGGGACATGCACTTGCCGAAGGGCATACCTAGTGGACGACAGGGGGAACGCGCTAGCGCAGAGCAACCACTTCCATCAATATGGATTTGGCCTCTGGATTTTCGGCCAGCCTATCAATGATCAGTTGCTCAAATTCTTGCACTTGATCTTCCCAACCAAATCGTCGGGAGCGCGCCCTCTCAAGGGTAGCTTCCAAGCGCCTATCGAAGTGCCAACCAATCCTGTTGGTGTCCAGCAACCATTTGTGAGTTAGCAGCACATCAGCCTGCTCCGAGTAATGCAATTTGGCACTGATGAGCCAAATTAGGTACAGGTTACGGTAACGGCGGACTTCCTTCAGCGGTGCCCCGCGCAGAATTCCTATCTGTTTCGCCAGCGGGTAGAATTCGTCAACAAGCACATAGAAGAACTCGATTTGCTCTGAAACGCCTGCATAGTCGGATTCATCATCATCAATATACTCCTGCCTTTTAGTCCCATAGAACGCAGCAATTAAACGAGGAGTTGCGAGGGAAAGGTGTTGCTCAACATGCGTGACAACCCGAGTACGCAGCTTCCCTGGGCTGTCTTGAGGAACGTCGTGTCCACGGCGGAAGTGAGTGCTCGCGTCGAGAAAGAGGAAAAGATCGAAGATGATAGGTGCAAACAGTTTCTCATAAACATCCTGCCGATACTTACGGTCATCGCGGGCCACCGCAAACCAATGCGAAACGGTTTGAGCGAAGATCGCGCCGAAGAATGCTGTGCTCGCAGTGATAAGCGCCGTGATCAGAGAAGTATTCGGGTCAGATGACGACACCGATGGTCAATGGTGCCGTTGTCAACCGGCTGGATAATGAGGCACGTAGCCAGAGTGACGGCAGTCAAGCGGCCTTTGGAAGTTTAGCGGTGTCAGGCTTGTCTATATTCACTGCTGTGGATTCGGATGCCTCTTTATGAGGCACGAGTAGCCGGTTCCAGCAGGCAAGTGTCCATAGCGCGAGGTATGAGTAGACGATGCGATGAAAGCTGATACCGCCCACCACGCCTACAATCGCTATACCCGTCCGAATATCGTCAGTGCCAAGTATAGCAACACACGCCAAGCAGCGGATGCAGCAGCGCAGAACAGGATCATCCCCGACAGGCGCTGTTTCAGGAGGAGATCGGTGTTCCGCGCTCACAGGTAGAGAGCCATTGCAAGGCATGTAGGTCACTCCCCCTTAAGGTCCACTACAACACCTGGTATGTACAAACTTAAACACCACAGCTTACAGCAGGCAAGCCTCTCCTAACCCACGCAAGCTATGTACCGTTACAAATCCGAAAGCGGGCTATCCGCGTCAGATATTTTCTGAGGAATGTATTACTAGGAGTGCAGTGCCGAGAACAGTACACTTGGCGTGACCTGTACGCTACTTGTCCCAACTTGCATACCAAGCGGCCCACCAAAGGATCACCAGGAGCCACGCAAGACGCTCCGGTAGGTACCATATAGCCACGAATGAGAGGACCCCGGCAGTGAGGATGTAGCGGACTCCGGAGCGGCGGGGCATGCTTGAAACCTAGAGGATTACTGCGGCAGCAGCACCCGTGCGGATAACTCTGCTGAACACATTCTCGCAGGCAGGCGCACACCAACTCGCACACTGAGGTACCCAAACAACCCCCTTGCGCAACCAAAAGAAAACCCCCTAAGTTGTTTCCTAGAGGCTATTTCCGGTGAAGTGGGCCCAGTAGGATTTGAACCTACGACCTACGGATTATGAGTCCGCTGCTCTAACCGCTGAGCTATGGGCCCGGTGCACCACAATTTACAAGATTAGCGGGTCCCGAACAAGCGGTCACCGGCGTCGCCGAGCCCAGGGCGGATGTAGCCGTTCTCGTCCAGCTCGCGGTCGATTGCAGCAGCAAAGATCCGCACATCCGGGTGGTCGCGGAGCATACGCTGCACGCCTTCAGGAGCGGCCACCAGGCAGACGAAGCGAATGTCGGTGGCACCGCGCGACTTGAGTGCCGTCACCGCTGCCGATGCCGAGCCGCCCGTGGCGAGCATCGGGTCGAGCACGACGAACACGCGTTCTTCCGCGTTGGCGGGAACCTTTACGAAGTAGCTGATCGGCTGCAGGGTGTCATGATCGCGGAAGAGGCCGATGTGGCCAACCCGGGCAGACGGCATCAGGCGAAGCACCCCGTCCACCATGCCGAGCCCCGCCCTGAGGATCGGCACGACCGCCGGCTTTTTTCCGGTGAGCCACGGCTGCATTGTCCGCTCCAGCGGCGTTTCGATCTCGGTGTCCACGGTGGCGAAGTCTTTGGTAACCTCGTAGGCCATGAGCATGGCGATCTCATCCACCAGCTCCTTGAACTTCTTTTTGGACGTGTCCACGCGGCGAACCACGGACAGCTTGTGGCTGACCAGCGGGTGCGAAATGACGACCAGGTTGGGAAACGTGCTCAGCGGACTCTCCGTGGGTTCAGGTTCGCGCAATTCTACAGGCCCGCTCGTCCGCTCACCAGTCCCGCAGCACCCGCGCCCTACCCGCGCCACGCTCCAGCTTGCTGCGCTGCAGGGCGGCGTCCGCCTGTTCAGCAGCGCCCAGGATCTCCTCGGCCCGGTTGGGTGAAGCCGGTCCGCCTCCCTCGCCGCTCGGCTGCGGGTCAGGATCGGCTTGCCCCTGACCACCTCCGCCTCCGCCTTCACCCCCACCGCCGCCGCCGGAGTCCGGGGGCCGCGGGTGGCTAAGCAGCCGCTGCGCAAGCTCCAGGTTCCACTTGGCGGCGTGATCGCGCGGGTTCAGGACGAGCGCGCGCTTGTAGCTGGCGATCGCCCTCCGGAGCTTTTCGTCCCGCTCCGGCGAGGGCGCTTCGCCAAAGGCGGGCTCCAGGTCGGTGTTACCCCGGTTGTACTCGATGCGCTGGCGCAGCGGGCGCACGGCGGTGCTCCGGGCCTGCTCCAGATGCTTGGCGGCCTCCGCGAAGCGGCCCGTGCGGAGAAGCACCGTTCCGAGATTGTAGTGCAGTTCAGCGAAACTGGGGCGCTCGCGCAGTGCCCGCCGGTACTCCGCCTCCGCGCGCGGGTAATCGCCAGCGCGGTACGCCTGGTTGCCGCGCACGCCGGCCGCCGCAAGGAAACCCACCAGTGCGAATAGAGGAAGGGGGCGCATCACCGCCGGGCCCCGCGTTCCAGCAGTGCATCCACCCCGAGAAGGAGCAGCGCCGCGCCCACGAACCAGAAGGCGCGATCAGCCCGGCGTGCGGGCCCACCGCCAGCGCCGCTACCACCGGGTGCTGCGCGTACGGCCGCTACCAGCTCCGGTGGTGCGGCAGCCCCCGCGAGCGTCTGGTGGTTCCCCCGCGCACGGCTGGCGATGCCGCGCAGCAGATCCGGGTCCGCACGTGAGATCGCAATTCGGCCATCCGGCTCGCGCTTGTAGCCGCGCCGGGCGCCGCTTACCGGATCCATGTCCGGTACCGGTGCACCGCCGGGAGTCCCCACCCCCAGGGTGTGAATGACCACCCCTGCCCTCCCCGCACGCTCCGCCAGGTTCAGCACCGCTTCCCGTTCGTCAAGCGCTTCGCCATCGGAGATCAGCACCACGGTTCTGCCGCCCCGCGCCGCCACCAGCAGGCTGAGCGCCTGGCGGAGTGCAGCCTCCAGGCTTGAGCCTCCCTGCGCAACCATGGAGGGGCCGAGCGCATCGATGTTGAGCCAGAGCGCGCGGTGATCGGTGGTGAGCGGCGACAGGATGTACCCGCGGCCGGCGAAGACGACCAGGCCGATGCGGTCCGCGGCGAAGGCCTGGATCAACTCCCGGGCGGCCCCGCGCTGAAGCTCGAGCCGGTTCGGCTGCACGTCAGCCGCAAGCATGGAGTTGGATGCGTCGAGCACCAGCACCACATCACGCGGGGCCGCCGGTGCGCGCGGCTCTTTCCTTCCCCACCCGGGTCCCGCCGCAGCGATGCCGAGGGCGCCTGCGGCGAGTACGATGCACACCGCGCGGAGCCACGGAACCCGGTGTAGCCCCGCTCCGCCCAGCCGGCCAACCAGGCCGACGTCCGCCCATGCACGCGCCGCGCGACGGCGGCGGCGCACGTACAGCATGAATCCCAGCACGACCAGCACGGGGAGCACGACAGCCAGGGCGAGCAGGACAGGGCGCGCAAAGGACATGCTAGGGAACTCGCGCCCAGCGTGAGCCGCGCAGCAGCCACTCCGCCACCAGCAGCGCCGCGCCGAGCAGAATCAGCGGGAGGTGGTACTCGGCGTACTCGACGTAGCGGGGAACGTCCACGGGGGTGCGAACCAGCCGGTCGATCTCGCGGAAGATCTGCGCCAGCGCCCGTGCATCCGTGGCGCGGTAGTAGCGCGCGCCGGTCACCCGCGCGATCTCGGTGAGCAGGGGCTCGTCGATGGTCACCGGCAGCATGCCGTAGACCACCCCGGTCGGCCCGCGGGCAATCGGCACCCGTGCGATCCCGGCCGAACCCACTCCGATGGTGAACACCCGAATGCCGTAGGCCGCAGCCGCGCGCGCCGCATCGAGAGGTGCAATCTCCCCACGGTTATTTTCGCCGTCGCTCAGCAGAATCACCACCCGCGACGGGCCCGGGGTGGCTCGCAGGCGGCTCGCCGCGGTGGCGAGTCCCATCCCGATTGCCGTACCATCCTCCAGCAAACCGGGACCCAGACTTTCCAGGGCGTTGAATAGCAGATCGTAGTCCAGCGTCACCGGCACCTGGGTGAGCGCCTCAGCCGCAAAGGCCACCAGGCCGATGCGGTCATTCTTGCGCCCCTGGATGAAGCGCATGGTGGTGCGCTTGGCGACCTCCAGGCGGTTCGCGGGGCGGAAGTCTTCCGCGAGCATGGAGGAGCTGATGTCCATGGCAATGACGATGCCGATCCCCTCCGCCCGGGTATCCGTCAGCACGGAAGGGCGCCGCGGACCGGCGAAGGCGAGCACCAGCAGCGTCCACACCAGGCCGCGCAGGATCTGAGGGATCCACGCGCGCCAGGCGGACACGCGCACCCCACCCAGCGCGTCGGCCCGGCCGAGGGCCAGCCCGGCCCGAGGGGTACGCCGCAGCAGGATAATGTACAGGAGCAGGAGCACAAGCAGCAGCAGCGCCCAGGGGCGGGCGAATTCCAGCGTCATGCCGCCTTCACCTGATCACTCCGCCCGAAGCCCTGCACCCAGTCTCGCGCCAGAGATAGCGCGCCCTGCGCCTCCTCCGCACCCGGGCGGGAGCGGGCGAACTTGACCCGATCCGCCGCCCCCAGCACGCCCCGCAGAGCTGTGATCTGCGGCGGAGGGGTGGCGCTGGCCGCCAACCGGTCGAGCAACTCCGCGCTGGACAGATCGAGGCCCCACTCCATGTTCCGGGCAGCAAGGAACTCCCGCAGAATCGCGCTGAGCTGCACGTAGAAGGCTTCCGTGTGCTCCGGACGCAGCTCGGTCAACGCGGCGAGGGCCCACCCCCGCGGGTCGGCGGCCGGTGCGAGTGCGCCGCGGCGGCGCCTCCACAGCCACCAGGCGAGCAGTGCCAGCAGCAGGAGCGCCGCCAGTCCCAGCAGCAGCGAGGGCAGCGTGGCCGCACGATCGGTTCCCCACACGTCCTGGGGTCCGCGGGGCCGCAGGCCGGCGGTGTCCGCGGGCAGCACCGAGCGCACAAAGGGCAAGGGAGGCTGCACCTGGTATTGCTGAGGGATCCCGCCTGGCAGCAGGACCGTGACAGGGATGGCTGGCGCAGTGTGCCCGCCGGTGACCCACGCGACCAGATGATAGGCGGCCAGATGGCCTCCGGCGCTGTCGGCTCGTAGCTGCGGCGCCGCCTGGAGCGCGCCAATGCTGTCGTTTCGCAGCAGGGTCGGGGGAAACTCCACCCGCGCTCCCGGGGGCGCGGAAACGCGCAGCACTACACGGAAAGGATCCCCTACAGTGACCGTGTCGGGCGCTACGCCGGTGGCGAATCCCACCTGGAAGAGCAGCAGTGCTGCGAGGATCATGAGCGGAAGCGCCGCTCCCGGCCCCGGAAAAAGGCGAGGAGCGGCGCCGCGTACGGCTCGTCCGTGCGAAGGTGAACCGTATCCAGACCGAGCCGGCGGAAGAGCCGGGCAGCCGCAGAGCGGTCCCGCTCGATGCTGGCCGCGTACTGCTCGCGAATCGCGCGGCGGCTGGAGTTCACCACCAGCATTTCGCCGGTTTCGGGGTCGCTGATCTGCACCAGTCCCAGATCGGGCAGGGCGCTGTCCGCGGGGTCGGAGATCACCACCGGCACGATGTCGTGCCGCACCGATGCCGTGGCGAGCGCCCGCTCAAAGGCGGGGTTCGCGCTGATCCCCGCGAAATCGGAAAAAAGAAAGATGACCGAGCGCGCGGGAAGGAGTCGTACCCCATGGCCTAGCGCCGCGGCGAGGTCGGTACCCTGCCCCACGGGCGCCAGGGCGAGCAGGTCGCGCACGATGCGCAGGGCGTGCCGGCGGCCTTTGCGGGGAGGAACTGAGGCTTCCAAGCGGTCGCTGAACGCCGCCAGTGCAACGCGGTCGTTGTTGCGCGCCGCGGAGAGCGCCAGCGTCGCCGCCACGTCCGCGACCACGTCCGACTTGAAGCGCACCCGGGTCCCGAAGCGCACCGAGCCGGAAACATCCACCGCCAGGAGCACCGACAGCTCTCGCTCTTCCGTGTAGGTCTTGACGTGGGGGACGCCGGATCGCGCGGTGACGTTCCAGTCGATCGTCCGCACGTCATCTCCCGGCAGGTACTCGCGGACCTCGGCGAACTCCAGGCCCTGGCCCCGGAAAACGGAGGGGTACTCTCCGCTGAAGTGAGAATCCACCAGGCGGCGGGTGCGGAACTCCAGGCGCCGGACCTGCCGCAGCACGTCGCGCGGCGCGGGCGCGCTCAGGGGACGCGCACCCCCTGGAAGACCCGGCGCACGAGGTCGTCACTGGACACCTCCTCCGCTTCCGCCTCATACGTGGTGACCAGCCGATGGCGGAGCACATCCGCACCGATGGCCTTGACGTCTTCCGGAAGCACAAAGCCGCGGCCGCGCAGGAAGGCGTGGGCGCGGGAACAGGTCGCCAGAGCAATCGTGGCACGCGGCGACGCCCCGAACTCGATCAGCGGCACCAGATCGCGGAGACCGAAGGCCGCGGGGTCGCGGGTTGCCAACACCAGGTCCAGGATGTACTCGGCGATGCGGTCGTCGAGGTACACCCCGGCGATGGCGGAGCGGGCTTCCAGCACCTCCTCCGGGGTGGCAACCGGCGTGATCGGCTCCGTGCCGAGGCCCCCCGCGCGCCGGAGAATCTGCCGCTCGTCCTCCCGGGTGGGGTATCCTACACGCACCTTGAGCATGAAGCGGTCGACCTGCGCCTCCGGGAGCGGGTAGGTGCCGACCTGCTCGATGGGGTTTTGCGTGGCGAGAACCAGGAACGGCTGCGGGAGCGGGAAGGTGGTTCCGCCGAGCGATACCTGCCCTTCCTGCATGGCTTCCAGCAGCGCCGCCTGCACCTTGGCGGGTGCGCGGTTGATTTCGTCGGCGAGCACCACGTTGGCGAAGATCGGGCCCGGGTGCGGGGTGAACTCGCCCGTCCTGGCGTTGTAGATGGTGGTGCCCACCACGTCCGCGGGGAGCAGATCCGGAGTGAACTGGATGCGCTGGAAGCTGGTGTGGATCGCGGCGGCGAGCGTTTTCACCGCCAGCGTCTTGGCGAGGCCAGGCACGCCCTCGAACAGCACGTGGCCGCCGGTGAGCAGCCCAATCAGCAGCCGCTCGACCATCTTGTCCTGCCCCACCACCCGGCGGCCCACCTCGGTGGTGATCCGGCCGACGAACACCGGGACGGCGCCGGGGGCAGTGGTCGTGCTCACCGCTTGACCCGCTCCCCACCGTCTTCGTGACGGAAGATCCAGGCAGCCAGGGCCCCGGGCCTGATCCGGCCACTCTCCGCCCCGGCGTCCAGGTCCAATCGGGAACCGGCATCCGGCTGCCCGCTGCCGCCCAGAACCGCCGCGATACGGCCGCGCCAGCGCTCCCAATTGCCTGGGCGGAGATCCACCCACCCGGCATCGACCAGCGCATCGATGGCACCGCCCCCCGGGTGCGGCGGAACCTTGACCTCCGGCCCGCGAAGCACCCGCTCTCCGTCGGCGAGCAGAATCGGCAGTCCGATGGACACGATACGGGAGCGCAGATCGGCATCGTCCTGGATCAAGGCCTCGGTGGCGCAGGCGGTTTGCGCCGGGTCCAGCCCCACTGTCCCCTGCAGGCTGCCGCCGGTCGCGCGGCTCAGCAGGGCCGCTTCCCAGAGCAGCTTGGAAAGCCTGGGCGGCCCGAGCATTTCGTAGGCGACGCTCTCCACCCCCTGCTCCAGCTCAAGGGTAGCCATCCGGTTGATCGCGGCCTGCCGCATCACCCCGGCACGGTAGGTGGGGCCGGAGGTGGAGGCATCCAGCGCGGCGACCACGTCGTGGCCGCTCGGGGCGCCGGTGATCTCCCGCACGGCGTCATCCGCGATCTCCTCGGGGGTAATGAACTCCATCAGGCCGAGCGCCGTGAGCGCTTCGAACTCCGCCGGGCTGAAGAGCCCGTTCTCCCCGGCGTCCAGCCAGACGCCGGTCAGCGCCTCCCCGGTATCGCGCCACGGCTGCTCGCCGCCCGCGAAGGCCGTGCTCAGCGGCACCGGGTGCGTCGGCTCAATGCGGGAGATCGGCTTTCGTCCGCGCAGCACCGGCCCCGCACCAATGCGTTTCCAGGAGATCGCCGCCGTCGGCTTGATCTCCTTTACGGCGGGTCCGCCCGGCGTGCGAGCCATCAGGAAGAGGAGCAGCGTGTGGGCACCCGCGAGGGAAGACTTGGCGAGCAGCATTCGCGAAGGGCGCTCCTCGGAGTGCGTGAAGGGGATGTTGAGGCCCATCCCGCCCGTCCCCGCGGTGCCAATCTTGAGATACACGCGGGTGCCCGCCTGGCGCATCCCCTCCCCGGCGAGCTGCACATGGCGGATCAGCTGAGGGAGGTACAGGGTCGCGAGGTGACGCTCCGCGGCCTCGGGCTCCACATGTCCCGCAGCGGCCTGGCGCCGCAGATCTGCCGCGCTGGCGTACACGTTCTGATAAGCGAAAACCGTCGCGGTGTTGATGCAGTCGATCACCAGCGTCGGGCGGTGGCGCAGGAGCAGATCGCCCAGCGTGTTGCGAGCCACCGCGTCCGGGTCGGGATCGCCGTACAGGTCGTCGAGCAGCAGAGAACGGGCGCCCGAATCAGCCAGCGCGTCCGCGCGGCGGTGATCCTTGAGGGCAAGGGGGAGAAAAACATCCCCCCACTCCGGTGTGAGCTCGGTCCCTCCGGCAGCGGATTCTGCTTGCAACTCGCTAATGCCCGCTTCGGCTTCTTCTTGCGTCAGGGCGGAGATCACCAGCAGCGCGGGCCCGTGCTCGAGCAGCCGCCGCGCGATCGCCAGCCCCACCAGCCCCGACCCGCCCAGCAGCAGGACCCTGGCGCCTTGTATCTCCATCGGGGCTACGAGGCCCGCGCGGTGCGAAGCATACCCAGCTCCGCCGGGGAAACGATGCGCCAGCGCCCCGGGGGAAGCTCGCCCAGCTCGATCGGGCCGAAGCGTCGCCGAAGGAGGCGGCGAACCGGGTGCCCCACCGCTTCGCACATCCGGCGAACTTCTCGCTTGCGGCCCTCGCGAAGCACGATCCGGATGCGGAATACGTCCTGGTCTACCTGGTGCAGCCGGTCTACGCTGTCCGCCCGGGCGAGGCCGTCTTCGAGCTGGACGCCGCGTGTAAGCTGCTGGATTGCCTCCCGCTCAGGTCGGCCCACCACGTCCACCAGATACTCCTTGGTGGTGCCGTAGCGCGGGTGGAGCAGACGATTGGCGGTTTCGCCGTCGTTGCCGAGCAGCAGCAGCCCCTCGGAGTTGCGGTCCAGCCGCCCCACGTGGAATAAGCTGTGAAATCGCTGCGGAAGCAGCGCGTAGATCGTGGGTCTACCGAATGCGTCGGTGCGGGAAGTCACGTAGCCGCGTGGCTTGTGCAGCGCCACCCAGGTGAGTGCTTCCGTCCGCACTTGCTCTCCATCCACCTCCACCCGGTCCTGCGCCGGATCCACCTTGGTGCCGAGGATCGACGCCACGCTGCCGTTTACCCGGACGCGGCCCTGCCGGATCAACTCTTCGCTCGCGCGACGCGACGCCACGCCCGCGCGCGCGAGAAATGCCTGCAGGCGTACCGGGCTACTGTTGCTCACACCCCGGCAGCTCCAAAGGCTATCGACGTAAGCAGCCCAACGGGAACGCGCAGAAAGCTGAAGTTGGTGAAGTACAACAGCGCGAACAGAATGATCATTCCATACTGGCCGAGTTCACGATACCTTGCCCCCAGGGCCGGCGGCAGGAAATGGTAAAGCACGTGGGAACCATCCAGTGGTGGGATCGGCAACAGGTTAAAGACCATTAGCAGGAAGTTAATGAGGATGCCGTAACGAAGCATCATTACTACGACTGATCCGGGGCCGAGTGTCCGTATGGCGACTGCAAGCAGAAGCGTGCAGATAATCGCGAGCGCCAGATTCGACGCGACGCCGGCGAGGGACACCAGGATGTCCCCGCGCTTGTAGTTGCGGAAGTTGCGGGGGTTTACCGGCACCGGTTTGGCCCAGCCCAAGATGGGAGCACCCACCGCCGCCAAGAGGCCCGGAACCAGCACGCTCCCCATCGGATCAAGGTGCGGTATCGGATTCAGCGTGAGGCGGCCCAGCATCGCAGCCGTGTTGTCGCCCTGTGTGCGCGCTACCCAGCCGTGGGCGAACTCGTGCACCACGATGCTGAAGATCAGAACCGGAAGAGCAATGAGGAGCGTTTCCATGGCCGCCGAAGGTAGCGCCCGCCCCGGGGGTTGTCAAAACGACCTGGCGGAAAGCTTGACGAAGCGCTGCGAGGCTGCTACGTTCGGGTTTTCCTGTCGACGCTTTTTCGGAGATAGACCGTGCCCAATGTAAAGTCCGCTGAAAAGCGGATGCGGACCAGCGCCAAACGCGCCGCTCGTAACCGTCAGGTTCGCTCCCGGCTACGCACCGCGATCAAAAAGGTGCGCCAGGCGGACTCGCCGGAAATTGCTACTGCCGCCCTCCGCGAAGCTTCCTCGCTGCTGGATCGCGCTGCGGCCAAGAACGTCATCCACGCCAACAAGGCGGCACGCGCCAAGTCCCGGCTGGCGGCGCTCATCTCCGAAATTGCCGCCGCGTAGCTCGCGGCGGCCATGGTCCCTTTCGGCTAAAGCTCCACCCCGCAGACTTCGCAGTACCACGATTGCGGATCGTTGGTCGATCCGCATTCTTTGCACGTCAGCAGCCCGGCACCGGAAACAGCGGCTGTCTGCGGCTCTTCCAGCGTGCTGTCCGATGTTGCCGGAGTCCGATTCGATGCCGCAATGGCGCGGTCAAGCTCCTCCAAAAATTCCAGGTCGTCAGCTCCCACCACGGGCTCCGCTTTCGCATCCCCGACCGGCTTGGGCGACTTCAGGGCCGGCGTAGGCGCCACTGCCGGGGCGGTTTTCGGTTTGGCGACGGCCTTGACCGGCTCCGGCTTCACGGGCTCTGCCCTGGCCCCTTTCTTGGATGCCTCTGCCTTGATGGCCTCCGCTTTCGGCGCAGCTTCTGCTTTGGGAGGCTCGGGCGCTGGTGCGGGAGCCGGACGGGCCGGCGCAGCCTCCCCGGTGGCGGCGGCTGCACGGGCGCCTTCGATTTCATCCAGCAGCTCGCGCAGGCGATCCACGGCTTCGCGCGCCACACCGGTCGCGCGGTCTGCTTCGTCCACCGCGCCTTCCAGCTCAGGCCTGCGGGTTGCCCAGGTGTCCCAGTCCAGCTCGCCGATCTGATACCGCAGGCGAGCTTCCTCCAGAGCGTCCGCGCTTGTCGCGTACCGCGCCTCGGCGTCTGCCAGCTGGCCCCGCACGCTATCCATCTCCCGCGTGATCACCTCACGGTGCCCGCCGAGCGCATCGGTGACGCCGCGGAGGCGTTCGGTGTAATCACCGCGGACGCGCTCGGCGACCCGGTTCGGTACGTCCGCACTCAGCTCGTCGAGTCTCGCGAGCCATCCCTGAAGCTGAGCGCGCTGCTCGAGGAGCGTCCCTACGGCTCCCCGCATTTCCAGTGACACTTCCATTACCTCATTCGCGGAACAGGTCAATGACAACGCCGAGAGCCTCGGCGGGAGGAACGGCTTCCACCTCTTCGGTCGCATCAAGATCGGGGGGCTGGAACCACTTGCGGCCGGCACCTGGATCGTACTCCGACCAGCCGCCGGCGGTGACCCCGTTCAGCATGCGGAGCGCCGGGTTCAGCTTGGCGTCCAGGTCGTCGGCATAGTGGAGGATCAGGGCTTCCACCATCTGCGGCACCCTGGGACTTTCCCACTCGGGCTTGCCCTGGTGGCTCGCGATCAGATGCTGCAACAGGAGCAGCCGCTCAGGCAACAATCCCGGGACGCCTTCGGCTTCGCGGCTCACCATGGCGAGCCCAAGCACAATATGACCAAGTAGCTGCCCGGCGTCCGTATAGGCGATGCT
>JAUJOM010000011.1:13464-81598 GCA_030447645.1 Longimicrobiaceae bacterium
CGAGCCCAAGCACAATATGACCAAGTAGCTGCCCGGCGTCCGTATAGGCGATGCTGTACCCGCCCGCCAGCTCCCGCACCTTGCCAACGTCGTGAAGCAGAGCGCCCGCCACGAGAAGGTCGCGGTCGACACGGGCGCCCTGCCCGGCATAGTGCGTGGCGAGGCGGTCGCACATCGCCGCCACCGACAGGGAGTGCTCCAGCAGGCCGCCCACATAGGCGTGGTGATTCCGCTTGGCTGCGGGGTGCACCCGAAAAGCCTTGCCCAGCGAGGTTGCGGTGCCGAGGCAGCGATGGAGCAGCGCCGCCAGCGGGCGGTCTCGCACGGAGCGGATGGCTGCTTCCAGCTCGGAGCACATCTCCGCGTGGTCCCGCGGGCTCGCGGGTAAAAAGAACTCCAGGTCTTCGTCCTGCACGTGCAGCGGCTCCAGGTGGCTGACGCGCAGCTGAAGCTGGTCGCGGAAGATATCGACCCGGCCGTGCACGCCCACAAAGGTATCGGGTGCGCACATGGGATCCAAGCGGGCGGCATCCTCCCAGACCTTGCCGGCGATGGTGCCGGAGCGGTCACCCAGGCGCAGATCCAGAAAGCTCTTGCTGTACCTGGTCTGGCTGAGCCGCCGGTCGTGCACCAGGTAGCATGCCACGACCTCGTCGCCGTCAACCAGCTCGGAAACGACCGGCCAGGGGAAGTACTCGGCGCAAAACTCCCGCGGCCGAAGGCGCACGGTCATCGCGCCTCCCTTACCCAGATCGTGCGCCCACCCACGATGGTTCGCACCGCCCGGCCGCGAAGCCGCCGCCCGCGAAACGGGGTGTTCCGGCTGAGCGAGGTAAAACGCGCGGGGTCTACCGTCCATGTCTCCTCCGGGTCGAAGACCGTTACGTCCGCGGGCGCACCGGGCGTCAGCGTTCCGCCGGGGAGCGTCAGGGCTCGCGCGGGGGCACAGCTCATCCGTTCCACCAGCGTAAGCAGATCGAGCATCCCCGTGTGAACCAGTTCGGAAAGCACCACCCCGAGGGCTGTTTCCAATCCCACGATGCCGAAGGGGGCATCTTCAAACGCCTGCTCCTTTTCATCGTAGTGATGCGGGGCGTGGTCGGTGGCGATCACGTCCAGGGTGCCGTCCCGTACTCCCCCCCGCACCGCGCTCCGGTCGGCCTCACCACGCAGGGGCGGGTTCATCTTGGCGTCGGCCCGGTACGATTCCACTGCCGCGTCGGTAAGGGCGAGGTGGTGTGGCGTAGCTTCCGCCGTGACGCGCACACCCCGCTCTTTCGCCTCCCGGATCATCTCCACACCCCGGCGGGTGGACACGTGCTGAATGTGCAAACGCCCGCCGGTCAATTCCGCGAGGAGCAGGTCCCGCGCGATCATGGCGTCTTCGGCGGCATTCGGAATGCCCGTAAGGCCCAGCCGGGTGGAAACCACCCCCTCGTTCATGGAGCCGCCACGGGACAGGTGGAGGTCCTCGGCGTGAACCGAGACCGGGAGGTCAAACGTTTGGCAGTACTCGAGCGCAGCGCGCATGAGACCCGCATTCACCACCGGCCTCCCGTCGTCCGTGATGGTGACGGCTCCGGCACCGACCAGCTCACCAATCTCGCTGATCCGCTCCCCCGCCTGCCCCACGGTGATCGTTCCGGCGGGGTACACGCGTGCGAAGCCGGCACGCTCTCCCGCGGCACGAACGAACCCGACCGCGGCGGGGTTGTCGATGGGCGGATCGGTGTTGGGCATGGCGACCACTGCCGTGAACCCACCGGCCGCGGCGGCGCGCGCCCCGCTGGCAATGGTTTCCTTGTGTTCGGAGCCGGGCTCGCGAAGGTGAACGTGTACGTCGATCAGCCCCGGGGCGACGACGCACCCGCCCACGTCCAGCGACTCGGCATCGTCCGGCCCGGCGAGTTCCCGCCCAAGCTCCGCCACTCGACCCTCTATCAGGAGCAGGTCCACCTGTGCATCCAAACGCTGGGAAGGATCGACGACACGGCCGCCGCGAATCACCAGCGGTCTCATACGTCGGCACCCCTTTTGGCGGCCTCCGCAAGCTCGGGAGCCCCACCAGCCAGCAGATACAGGACCGCCATGCGCACCGCCACGCCGTTGGTGACCTGGTGCAGGATCACCGCGTGCGGCCCATCCGCCACGTCGGAATCGATCTCCACTCCCCGGTTCATGGGCCCGGGATGCAGAACCAGCACCTCTCTGGGGGCCCGGTCCAGGCGTGCCCGCGTAACGCCGAAAACGCGGTTGTACTCACGAGAGGACGGGACCAAGCCGCTCTTCATGCGCTCCATCTGCAGCCGGAGCACGTTCAGCACATCCGCCCATTCAATTGCGGCCTCGATGCGGGTGAATACCCGTACATCCAGGGTCTCCACCTCCCGCGGGAGGAGCGTGCGGGGGCCGCATACCGCCACCTCGGCACCGAGCTTTCGGAGCCCCCAGATGTTGGAGCGCGCCACCCGGGAATGAAGCACGTCGCCGACGATGCACACCCGGACGCCCTCGATGCGGCCCAGGTGGTCCCTGATGGTGAGCAGGTCCAGCAGTCCCTGGGTCGGGTGTTCGTGCTGGCCGTCCCCGCGTTGACCACGCTGGATGCGATGCGCTCCGCCAGGAATTGCGCGGCACCGGAGGCGCCATGCCGCATCACCACCATGTCGATCCGCATCGCCTCGAGATTGCGCGCGGTGTCCACCAGCGTTTCCCCCTTCAACACGGAGGAACCGGCGGAGCTGATGTTGACGGTGTCGGCGGAAAGGCGCTTTTCGGCGAACTCGAAGGAGAGATCCGGGTGCGGGTACTGTTCTCGAAGAAGGCATTGACGATCGTCTTCCCGCGTAGCACCGGCACCTTCTTGATGCGACGCTCGCTAATCTCCTTGAAGGGCTCCGCCGTGTCCAGGATGGAGGTGATCTGCGCCCGGGAAAGATCTTCCAGCGCGAGGAGGTCCTTGCCCAGCGCGGGTGCCGCGACCCGATTCACTCAGACGCGGGCGGAAGCAGGTCGATGCCGAAACGGCCGTCGATTTCCGGCACCAGCACCTCCACGCGGGCCTCGGGTGATACGGATATCTGCGTTCCCACGATGTCCGCATGGATCGGCAGCTCGCGCCCGCCACGATCCACGAGTACGCAGAGCAGTGTTCGGCGGGGCCGTCGAAGTCCGCCAGCTCATCCAGAGCGGCGCGCACGGTGCGCCCGGTAAAAAGCACATCGTCCACCACCACCACCTGGGCGTCGTCGATTCCCCCATCGGGGAGGCGGGTTTCGCCGACCACCGGCCTGGGGCCGATGGACATCAGATCGTCCCGGTAAAGGGTGATATCCAGCGAGCCGGTCGGAATGGTTTTCCCCTCGTGTCGGCCGATCTCACCCGCGACCCACTGAGCCAGTTCCACGCCCCGGCGATGGATGCCGATGAGCACCAGGTTGGAGGTGCCACCCGCCCGCTCCACGATCTCGCGGGCGACTCGCACGAGGAGCTCTTCGGTAGCGGCGGAGTCGAGAAATGGTTGTCGTGAGGTGGGAAGCATCGGTTCAACATACAGGGCAGCGGGAATGCATGTCAACGCACGTCCGGAACCGCACGCCGAGCGCGAAAAAACTCCCGCAGCAGGTGGCCGCACTCTTCGACCAGCACACCGGAGGAAAGCTGCACCCGGTGGTTCAACTGGGGATCGCGCACCAGATCGGCCAGCGAGCCACACATGCCGGCTTTCGGATCAGGCGTGCCAAAACGAGTCTTGGCATCCGGGAGAGGACAATGGCGCCGGCGCACATCGCGCAGGGCTCCAGCGTGACGTACAACGTGCACCCGAGCAGCCTCCAGTGGCCGCTCGCCTGCGCCGCGCGACGGATCGCCACCGCTTCAGCGTGGGCGGTGGGGTCTCCAAGGGTATGGGTTAGATTATGGCCGGCGGCGAGCAGCTCGCCAGCGCGGACGATCACCGCACCGACAGGAACCTCCCCCAGCTCTCCAGCGACCGCGGCTTCCTCGAGCGCGCGGCGCATCCACCGTTGGTCGTCCGCCTCTGCCTCGTACCCGGACGGCGGGTCAGGCACCTACCGATGTGGGCTTCCGGCCAAGCTGGCGGAACAAGCCTGTGACACGTCCGAGCAGCGTCCAGCCGTCATCCTCATGGACCAGGATCGGCGCGTAATCGGTATTTGCCGCTTCGAAGACCACTTCGGGGCCGTTGCGGAAGAGCCGCTTCACCATGGGCTCGCCACCGAGCTTCAGAGCGACAATCTCCCGTTGACCACGTCCTTCAGTTCGGCAGGTTCCACAACCACCATATCGCCGTCCACGATACCGACGCCTTCCATACTGTTCCCGATCGCCTGGAGGAAAAGGCTTCCTCCGAACCTACCAGCGCGCGATCCACACCCAAGCGAGCGGTGGGCTGCTCGGCAAGGTAGCCACCATTCCCCGCAGCGGCCCGTCCCCGCACCGGCAAATCGAGCACGTGCGGGAACAGGTTGACTCCCAGCAGCTTGACGCCGCGCGAGCGCGACGGGTCCCGCTCGACGTGGCCTTTGTCGGCCAGTGCCTGCAGGTACTCCGGAGACGGTTTTCGTCGACTTGATGCCGAACCTCTTGCCGATCTCGCGGATGCTCGGCTGGTAGGTGTTGCGGCGCAGATAATCAACAATGTAGTTGAGGATGCGGCGCTCGAGCTTCGAGAGGGCTGCGGCATGTCGGCCTCCGGCGGAAGAAGCGTTCCAGACTTTTGCGGCAAAGTTAGGAGCGGATGTTTGCCCTGTCAACCAGCTTCATGCTTCAGCCATTGTACGGCCTGGTCGATGCGGCGAAGAACCGTTTCCCGGCCCAGCGCGGCCGCGAATTCATCGATTCGGACTCGCAGCGGAGCCGGCGAGCGCCAACCGCAGCGGCTGAGCCACCTTGCCGAATCCAACCCCGACCTTTTCCGCGGTTTCACGGAGAGCCTGGTCTATCGCGGGCGGCTTCCAGCTTGTCCAGATCGGCGAGCGCGCCTCGCATGGCGGCGAGTCTCGCGATGGTCTCCTGCGGATCGCTCCAGTGCTTTCGCACCGTGGCCGGGTCGTACGCTATGACCTGCGCGAGGTAGCCCGCCGCTTTTTGAGCGAGGTCGTCCACCGTACGGGCTCGTGGCTTCAGGAGGTCCACAAGTGCGTCCAGGCGCGCTCCACCAGCGTCCGCCCCTCTGGCGGCTCTAAGACAAGCGGTCACCTGCTCCACCAGCCGCTCGGTGGGCATTCGCATCAGATGCTGGTGGTTCATCCAGTCCAGCTTCGCTGGATCGAAGACAGCGCTCTTCTTGTTGACCCGCTCCAGTGAAAAACGCTGTACCAGCTCAGCGGTTTCCATGATCTCCAGATCTTCACCGGGCGACCAGCCGAGCAGTGCCAGAAAGTTCACCAGCGCCTCCGGGAGAATCCCTGCGCGGCATACTCGCCCACGGGAGGTGGCGCCGTGCCGCTTGGACAATCGCTTGCCATCCGGCCCGAGGATCATCGGGAAATGCGCGAACCGTCGGCACGGCTTCGCCGAGCGCGGTACAGCAGGATCTGCCGGGGCGTGTTGGCGATGTGGTCGTCGCCGCGGATCACGTGGCTGATGCGCATGTCAGCGTCGTCCGACACCACCGCCAGGTTGTAGATCGGGGTGCCGTCCGTACGCAGAATGATGAAGTCGTCGATTTCCGCGTTTGGCCAGCGCGTGGGCCCGTGGACGGACTCGTCCCACTCTGTAGATCCGGCTGGCACGCGAAAGCGGACGGTGAACGCCTCGCGTGCCGCCCGCTCCTGCGCAGCGGTGGCCGGACTCAGCTGGGACGCCGGCGCAGCGGCGGTCGTAGCGGTACGCTCCCCCGCGTGCCACCGCCGCGTCGCGCTCAGCCTGCAGATGCTCGGGCGTGCAGAAGCAGCGGTATGCATGGCCGGATTGCACCAGCAGGAGCTCGCTGATCGGGCGAGCTTTGCACCTCGATGGCGCGGGGAATCCTTGAGGTCCGCCTGCGGGCGGGACCCTCGTCCCAGTCGAGTCCCAGCCAGGTCATTCCGTCCAGGATCGCCCGCCGGGAGCGTGGCCTGCGTCATCTCGCTGGAGGCAGCGCTCGTCCACGTACAGCGTCAGAGGTCTTCGATGCGCAGCACGAAGGTACGAACGATCCGCGGAATGCGGTCCTCTGCTCGCGCCAGCAGCCAATTGAAGAGAGCTGTCCGAGCCCCACATCAACGTGCAGGTACCCAGTCGGATGCTTGATCGTGTGCATCGAGTACGCGTACGCGTACGCACGGTTGGGTCATGGCGCACAAGGATACCGCGCCAGCGGATTTCCGGCAAACCACCCTGGGCACAGACTGATCGGTCAGAGCCGGAACGTGGTCACCAGGCGCTTTTCAGCTTCGGCCTGCACGTCCGCCTCTACCTCCACGTAGCGCTCAAGGCCGCTCCCCGGCGAGCTTCTCACGGAACAACTGATCGAGCTGAAACACCCCTGCGGAGTTGGACATTTCAATGCGCAGCCGCAACGGTTTTTCCTCTCCCGCCTCGATGTGTACCGCCTCGATTGCCGCCGCGGAAATGGAGTGGATGCTCATGGAGCCGGAAGCGACGGAAATGCGCGAGCGCCCTTTGGCCATGTCCAGAGCGTCAGCGACCCTGACGACACCGGCTTCCAGCGTCAGCGGCTTTCCGCCGGAGCGATGGGCGATGATCGCGTGCAGGGTTTCGCAGCGAACAATGTCGCGGTGGGCACGTCGTAGATTTCGGCCAGCAGCTCCCGCAGCTTGCTCTGGGCCACGAACAGGGAGAATGTCTCGTGTTCGGCGCGGTGAATTGAAATTCCGGTGTCGTGCAGCAACGCGCCCAGCGCCACCACCACTTCTGCGTCGTCGAGCGTCATCCCGTAGTGGGTAACCACGCCGGGCTCAATGCCCCGCCCCGCGCCGCCAGCAAGCGCAGCAGCTTCAGGGCGATGTTCATCACGATCTTGACGTGAACGGGGCCATGGTCGGTCATCCCGAGCCGCTCCACGGCATTCACGTTGGCGGCCAGCCAGAGCGCGTACAGTTCATCGTCCTGGTTGATGCGGTCGATCACAGTGGCGAGCTTCGGGTTGGCCCGGTTCGGTACATTCAGCACCAATCGATTCGCCATCCGTTCGGCGACGGTTCGGCCGAATGCCGCGGCCGGGTCGAGGATTACAGAGATTTCAGCCATCGTGTGGTTGCGAGTGCTGCGGCACGGCATAGCGGCAGTGAAACGGGCGGCTTCCCTTCCGCCCAAAATTGGGGCATCCAGGGGAACCCGCGCGACGTGCCCACCGTACTCAGGGCGCGCCGAGGGTTTTTGACCTGATCGGGGGATCGCTTCCGCCGGAAGCGGGTCGTCGGCCGAGTGGAGGAGCAGCGTGGGGACGCGTATCGCCGACAAGTTCAGCGAGCTGGAGGCGTAGTAATGGTCCACGTCACGGATACGTGCAGTGGAACGGCTGGTCGAACTCCACAGCGTGCGCGCATATCGCTCCACATCGCAGCGATGCGGAGATCCGCCCGATCAGTAGTTTCGGCGCAAGTCCGGATCATCTGGAGTACTGCGGACCCAGGCCGCGCTGCCGACCTGGCCGCGAGGTCAAGAACTGACACACATCGCGCGCTGGGAACCCCCGTCTCGCCCAGCCACGGCGTTGCCTCCGAGACAGCCTACCGCTCAAGCGGTGCATGACGCGCGACGAAGGCTTCGGCCGCAAACGCCAGGTCACCCGTTTCTCCGGCATGGTAAAAGCGCGGCGCAAGGTTTGGCTCGCCGCCGCAGCTGCGGAAGTTCAAACCCGGCTGCGAAGCGTTTCCAGCACGTACAAGTTCACCGAGCAGGCGCAACGTCAGGCCTGACCAGGACAAGCGGCGCATCGGCGGAGGACGGCGCGACTTCAGTCGCCGTCTGCTGTGACGCTCACGGTGCTTGCACCTTCCGGCAGGCCTGGCGCGCCGCCCAGCGTTTGCATGCGGCCCCCGGAAGCATGCAGGCAGCAGATCGCATCGCCGGGCACTACGGCGTCGGCAATGACGTCGTTTTGCCCTACGACTCGCTCCTGGAGCAGGGCACGGATGCGTATGTTATGCACCAATCCGCTTCCGTGCGCATGTCGCACCCGCCGCCATGTTTCGGTCCTTTATCTTGCTCGTCGTCGGTTTCAACGCGCAGCGCCGCATCGGCGACACTCCCGTTGGCGTGCCCTCTCTGCTGGCCGATGAACGCTTCGGCTACGGCGCACGGTGAACGTCGACGCAAGTTCACTTTGCAGCCGAACGTGAGACAGCGGAGGGCGCCGCACGCTGCTCTTTCAGCAGCTTGTCGCCTGGCGCGGCAGCACCCAGCGGGTGGTCCAATGCGATCCGGGGCGGCGTGATACCTGGGACCCGTCGCGTGATCGCGAAGTGGGATTGGCGAACTCCGGTTCGCCTCCTGATGGGCGCTGGCGCTGCACGTCCAGCTCGATCCGACGCCGAACGACCGGGAACTACCCTGCTGAATCAACGGTTCGCGGGCTTACCTATTCCGGGTGGGTGGTCAAACTCCCTCGGCGGGGTGTCTTGGTCCGACGTCATCGTGCAGCGTTTCGATGAGCTGCTCGGAAGTGATGCGGAATACACCCGTGTCACCGCCACGGACCGGCGCTACTTCCCACTCGGTGGCCGGGTCACGTATGCTCAGCGACTCCTGCTGCAGAACGTTTGGGGTGACGCTCCCTTCTACGACCTGTTCATTGTCGAATCGTCGTTCAAGCGCCAGGAAGGGCTCGGGGGTGCGAAAACGTTGCGCGGCTTGCCCAAAAACCGCTATGTCGGCAATGGAATGGCGCTCGCGAACCTGGAGGCGCTGGCGCGCTGCCGACTTCCGCGCCGCCGGTCGTCCGCTCCACCTGGTCGTGAGCGGCTTTGTGGATTCCGGCCGTGTGTGGGAGGAGGGTGTGGTGCTCAGCGAGCTGTTGAGCGATCACCACCTCGGGTTCGGTGGGGGCTGCGTCTCGATGGGCGAAAACTTCGTGGTGGCGCTGGATCTTGCCCACTCCAGGGAGGCTGGTCTTCCCTTTTTACATCGGTCTAGGATACCTCTTCTAGCCGTGTGGCTGCTCCCCGCTCTCGCGCAGGTTTCGGGCATTGCTGCCCGGACCTTTTATCGGCCTCACGCTGGCCGGTGAACAGGTGCCATTATCGGGGCCTGTGCTGCTCGTAGCCAACCACCCGAACTCACTGCTGGACCCGGCACTGGTAGCGGCCGCAGCGCGTCGCCCTGTCCGTTTCCTGGCTAAGGCTGCTGTTCAGCGATCCCGCCGTCGGGTGGCTGGTGCGGGTATCCGGAGCGATCCTCTCTTTCGCCCATCGGAAGATCCTACGGCAGCCGCTCGCAACGCGGACGTCTTCCGGGCGGTGCACACGGCTCTGGCGCAAGGGGCCGCAGTGGGCATCTTTCCGGAGGGCACCATGACACAACCAGCCTTCGCTGGTCCCATTGAAGACCGGGGCCGCACGCATGGCCCTGGGAGGTGCAAGCTGACGGGCGGCGCCTTCCCCATTATCCCGGTGGGCCTCACCTTCCGGGACAAGGAGCGGTTTCGCTCGGAAGCGCTCGCGGTGGTAGGCGAACCGGTCATGTGGGAGGACCTGGTAGGTGTGGGCGATGCGGCGGCTCGCGAGCTTACCCGCCGCATCGATGCTGCCCTGCGCCGCGTGACCGTGAACGTGGAGCAGTGGGAGGACCGTCCGCTGCTGGAAGCTGCGGAGGCGATTTACGCCACCGAGATCGAGGCGAGTGCCGGTCCCGCGCATCGCGTCAGCCGCCTTCACGAGGCGGCGCAAACCCTCGCCGAACTCCGCCGGTCCGCACCGGGGCGATGGCAACCGCTCGCCGCCGAGGTGGAAGAACACTGCCGAATGCTCAGCGCGCTCGGAGCGTCTCCCGAAAGCCTCCATAGCCTCCCCGGGTGGGGACTGCCGCACGATGGGCGGTACGCAAGATAGCCCTCTGGCTGGTCGCTGGGACCGCTATTGCTGGTGGGCAGCCTCTTCTTCTGGCTCCCTTACCGGGCACCCAGCTGGATCGTGACTCACCTCGGCGTAAGCTCGGCTTCGCGCCACCTACAAGGTGCTGATCGGCTTCGTGGCTTTCATCCTTTGGCTCTTCGCGAGTGCAGTGACGCTCGCTTGGCAATTTGCCCCGGCCGCTGGACTCGCGATCGTAGCCGTGATGCCGGTGTTCGCCACCGGGACGCTGGTGCTCAGAGACGGCGCACGACAGCCTCACGGTTGCGCGACGCTCTTCGTGCAGCTGCGGCGCGGTGGGAAGTTCCGGGAACGTCTGCGCGAGCGCCAGCACGAACTTGCCCACCGGCTGGATGCGCTGCTCAGCCAGGCGTCGAAGCCGGTTCCGGAGTTTCGGTAGCAGGAGCGATCGGGCGAGCGCGCGCTTCTTCTGCGCGGGCAATCCGCTGACCCTCTTCTATGTCGACGAAGCTTAGGATCAGACCGCCGACCGCGAAGAAGCCGATGACCGACAAGATTGCGTTGCGGCTGGAGCCGGTCATTGCGATGGTCGCTGCAAAGATTGCAGGCCAAAAATCCCCGCGAACTTCTCGAACACGCCCCAGAAGCCAAAGAACTCGCCCGAGCGGTGCCGCGGGATCATGCTTGCGAAAAGGGAGCGCGATAGAGCCTGTGTGCCCCCTGCACCATCCTACTCAGAATGGCGAGCATGAAGAAGTGGGTAGCGTTGGTCATGAAGTAGCCGAGGATGCTGATGCCGGTGTAGACCGCCAGCCCGAGGAAGATGGAGCGCTTGGCTCCGATTCTCCCGGCCAGCGCCCCGAAGATGAATGCGAACGGAATCCCCACAAACTGCACCAGCAGGATTGCGCCAATCAGCGCGCTCTGGCCTATCCCGAGTTCCGTTCCGTACGCTGTCGCCATGCGGATGATCGTGCCGATACCATCGTTGTAGATAAAAAGGCCACGAGCATCAGGAACGCCTGCCGATATCCGCGTAGATCCCGGAAGGTGGAGGCCAGCCGCGCGAAGGCCACCTGGACAGGGTTCTGGCCGACTCGCTCCTCCGGGTCCAGCCGCACTGGTGGCTCTGGTACCCTGCGAAACAGAGGAATGGCAAAGACGAGCCACCAGATCGCCACCGAAAGGAACGCCAGCCGCGTGGGCAAGGTCGCGAGTGCTGGCGAAGGTTTTCGCCGCTCGGGAGACCGAACCACGCCGGCTGCATAATCAGGCAAGGTTCAGCGCGAGGATCAGGCCCCCACCCAAATATCCGAGGCCGTAGGCGGCGGTGGACACCCGGTCCAGTTCCTCTTCGCGGGCGACGCGGGAGCAACGACTCGTAGAACACGAAGCTTCCATTCACCCCGATGTTCGCGAAGATGAAGAGGACGGATGCAAGCAGCAGGTCCCCGTGGTAAATAAAGAACATGCTTGCCGTGGAGGCCACGCCGATCCCCATGAAGGTACCGAGCAGGCGCTCTTGATGGCCATGTAATCCGCCATCGTGCCCAGGATTGGGGCCAGCAGCAATCACCGCCAGCCCGATGGTAGTTACCACCGCGTACTGCCGGGTGGCATCGTTCGCGGAAAGCCCTGGCACTGGCGACACGCACGTAGTAGATGGGAAACACGGCTGTGGTTATGGTAACCACCATCGCGGAGTTGGCTCCAGTCGTACATTGCCCAGGCGCGCAGCTCCGGCGGTTGAGGCTGATCCGCCCCATGAGCCCGCCGCGACGGGTACCAGCCTTTGAAGTGGATGACTTGGACGGTATCAGGTGATCCTGTGGGTTGGCCTACGCTTAGCTCTGCTGCAAGCTGCCCCTTCTCACCAACGGAGGCAAGCCAGGGACCGACGTAGAAGCCGCAGGAGCGGCGATAGCCAAAGCAAAGAGCGCGCCTCGGCGGGGCGACGGCGCCGGGCATACGATGTGCAAGGCCCGAGCGCACCCAATAATAGGCCACCCTAAACTGCTGGAGACACCATGGATCGAGGACGCGACTTTTTCACGTGCGCAGGTGAGCAACGCCGTTATGCAGCACCGGACGCTGACCGAGAACCTGCGGGACCATTCCACCCAGGCGCAGGATCAGCGCTATCCGCGACCTGTGTACGCAGCATCTGCCGCGCATGGAGCAGCATCAACGCATGCTGGAAGAGTACCGCGCCACTCGGCGAGGAGAAAGCGGCGGCGGTGCCAGGAAGTGCTGGGGCTGTTCTCGGCAAGGCGCGCGACGCAGTGCAATCCGCAACGGCGACTTCCTGCGTATCGTCAGGGACATCGTGACCATCCGGCAGTCGCAGGACACGTTCGCAACCTTTGCTGCCGCAGGCGAGCCAGATCAGGGCGCGGCTATCAGTCCGGCGCTGCGAGCAGGACCACGACGAAATGCAGCGCGACTTCAATCACCGGCTCGTGCAGCAGATGTTCGCGGAGCACGCACGCGGCTGACCGAACGAAATCCGGTCGCTCGCGCCGGGCGACCGGACGCCGCAAACTATCTTCTTGATTCGACCGCGTGGAACTCCTGTACTCCGCTCATTCCGGACTGCGCTACCTGATCCTGCTGCTCGGAGTTGCGGCGCTCGCGTACTTCGCTGTCGGCTGGGGCACGAACCGGCCGTACGATCGGCCTGCCAGGATTCTCGGCGGCTCGTTTGTGGGTACGCTGCACCTGCAGGTGGTACTCGGTGTGCTGCTCATAACGTCAGGCATTTACTACCCTGCCCTCCACGGGCACGTGGTGTTGATGCTCGCCGCCGCCGCGGCCGCCACCTTTCTGATCCGCCGCGGACGACGGGCGCCGGAGGCCGGACATGCGCACCTGCTGTCCCTGGCCGGCGTGCTGCTGTCACTCCTGCTCCTCGTGGGCGGCATTATGGCGATCGGACGCGGAGTCTTCGAGCACAAGCGACCGGGGTCGCGGCCCGTCAGCGACCAGCCGCCGCCGGTACGGCTGCCGACGCGCTGAGGAGCGCTTTACCAGCTGCTTCCGTGGCTGGCGGTGCCCCGCACGAATCCACGGGCCTCGACGTATGGTGAAGCGGGAGTTTCTACCCTGGCAGCGTGCAGCTACTTGGCTGCACTCGCCTCGACCTCGTCGGAACCCAGGGTCAGCTGCCGCCTGAACCGTACTCGGTGCAGAGCTGGTGAACCTCGGCGTCGGAGAGCGTATGGTCCGACTGCTTGGCGGCGGCAAAGACATGGTTGCATAGACCGTCGTCCGCGCCGTAGCCTTGATGCGTCAGCCAGTAGCGAACGTTGGACACCCCGCTCATCGGGCTGATCTCGATACGCTGTCCCAGGCCGAACAATCCCGCAGGAACGCCCGAGTAGATGCGGTCCGCCAGCCAGGCGTCTCCTTTCGCCTCGGCCTTGATGATGGCGGCTGCGTGCACACCCGTCCCGGTTCGGAAGGCGTCGTCTCCGAATACCGGCCAGTTGTACGGAACCGGCACGTCGAGCGCCTGGGCGACCAGCTCGATGTACTCCGGGAGCTTGCTCAAGTCCCAGTCATGGAGACCCAGCAGCTTCAGGTTGACGAGTAGCAGGTCCATCTCAGTGTTTCCGCACCGCTCGCCGACGCCGAGTGCGGTACCATGCACCTGACTCGCCCCTTCCTCGATGGCGGCAAGTGCATTGGGCACGGCGAGCCCACGATCGCGGTGGCCGTGCCAGTCAATCTTGATCGCCTCGCCGCTCGGCGCCACGATCTCCGCCTTGATGAAGCGCATCAGCTGCCGCACCCCGTTGGGTGTGGCATGGCCCACCGTGTCCGCCAGGCAGATGCGACGCGCTCCGCAGCGGATCGCGGTGCCGTACAGCGCCTTGAGAGTTTCAGGTGCGGCGCGGGTGGTGTCCTCGGTTACGTACATCACGGGAAGACCTTCCCGTATGGCGAAGCCGACAGCCTCTTCGCTGGCGCGGAGCATTCGGTCCAGCGTCCAATCTTCCGCGTACTGCCGGATGGGGCTGGACCCGATAAAGGTAGATGCCTCAATGGCAATCCCGGTGCGCTGACTCACCTCCGCGATCGGCGTGACATCGGCGAGGACCGTGCGGGCCGCGCAATTGGGGCGAACCGGGAGCCGCTGCTCGGCAATCTCCCGCGCCAGCGCTTCCACGTCGCGCACTGCTCGGGGCCCTGCACCGGGGAGACCGATATCCGCCGAGGCAATGCCCAGCTCCGCCATCAGGTGTAGCAGGCGGAGCTTGTCCTGGATTGGAGGGTCGGTGACTGAAGGTGACTGCAAACCGTCACGCAGGGTTTCATCGTTCAGCTCCACGCCTTTGACGGACGTGTAGTCGAATGCGCCCTGTACCCTGTTCCAGTCGAAGATCAGGTCGTGTTCCAACATGAAGGGATCACCCGAAGTTGTAAAGCGCGAAGAGCAGAGCGGCGAGCAGCGCAGCCAGCGATACCCGCACCACAATCCATCCGAGGTCACGCGCACCCTCTCCCAGATCCACGGCACCCGGCCTGCGGCGGATCGCCGGGTCCTTGCAGCACCTCGAACACTCGCTCGCCGCGTCGGCGGCAAAGCCGACTCGCTCGACAGTCCGGATGCCCTGGCTCTCCCAGCGTGCGATCCCCTACTCCATCGACAGCCGCGCGGAACGCACTGCGCAAGCCGAGGCGGCAGTGCCGGAGTCCCGGAGCATGGCCATGATGCAGGATGCGACGTCTTCAGATACGCTTTCGATGCGCTCCGCCGCAAGGCCAGCTGCCGAAGCCGGATCAGCTTGTCCAGCACACGCGCCGCCGCATCGTCGAGCGCCAGTGCCAGTCGTGCCTGCGTGCCGGGGTCCCGCAGCGAATCCGCGAGCTTGCCGAAGCCGGTAGTCACAATCCACTGTGGCCTGGCCCCACCGTGCGCTCGGTGATGATCATGCGCGCCACGCCGCCCTTCCAGCCTTGCTGCTGCGCGATGAAGCGCTCCGCTGCCTCGCGAAGCGCAAGATAAAGGCGCTCCAGATTAGCGCGGTTCTGAACCGCTTCCTCGGTTGGGCGAGCACCAGTGGAACAGCCACCTGCACCACCGAGATCGAAGTGCGGCGGTGTTCAACGCACGCTGCGGAGATGCTGTCCCGAAGGCAGCAACTCGGCGCACAGCGTCACGGACTCCCCTGCAAAAAGCGCGTCACTCCCACGCAGGATCTGCCGCCTGCGTCCGCAACGCAGCCATTGCCCTGCCGATCGTTCTCCCCCCTCCTCGCCACACCTCGCCGAGCGTACGCCCGCGCAGCTCGGCAGCGCGCCCGCGCAGGTGCTGCGGGGCGCCGTTCCAGCACCCCGGCGATGCCAGCAGCGCAGTTCCTTCGAGGTCGCGGCGGAAACGATCCGACCCGAACGCGCCCGCCAGCAACCCCTGGGCAGTACGGACCAGTGGGCCCAGGCGGACCAGAGGCCGGGGCGATGAGCAGCCAGACTGTCAGCACGCTGGCAACCACGCCGCACGCGCCACCAGCAGAAGCACCAGCACCCAGTCCCATCCGCCCATGCAGCAAGACCTCCCACCGATTCCCTCCGCGTTGACACAGACCCGCCTCCCCGGCAAGATGCTCGGCACCACTGCGTTTTCAAAACACAGGCCCGGATGAACCTGGACAGGCTGCTCGCCCATCCCGCGGTGCAGGAAGCTCGCTCCCGAGTGTATTCTAGCGACCGCCGCACACTCGCCGAGCAGCTGGAGCTGGTGGCGATTCCCGCACCGCCCTCGGCGAAAGCGAACGCGGCGACGACTCGCTGCCCGTTTGCGCGGCTGTGGCCTGGACGTAGAAACCGATCAGGTCGGCAACGTGCTCGGCATGCTGCCGGGGTACGCGAGCGGGGTGCTCCGCCGATTCTGCTCGCTGCGCACCTGGACACCGTTTTTCCCGCCGAAACGGAGCTCGCGGTGCGCCGTCGCGGCACCCGAATTTACGCGCCCGGGCATCACCGACAACACCCGCGGCCTGGCGGGTGCTCCTCGCCCTGGCGCGGCGTGGTGGATGCCAGGATCCCCGCCTGCCGCCCGCTGGTCTTCGTTGCGACCGTCGGCGAGGAGGGCGTGGGTGACCTGCGCGGAGTCAAGCACCTATTCCGCGAAGGTGCTCCATGGCGAAATGCCGCTGGCTTCGTCGCACTCGACGGCTCCGGTGTACGTCGCATCGTGCACCGCGCAGTGGGCTCGTGTCGGTTCCGGGTGCGGGTCCAGGGCCCTGGTGGTCACTCCTGGGCCGACAGAGGCGTGCCCAATCCGATTCACGCCCTTGGCGCAGCCGTCGGGGGAATCCGCATGCTGGTGGCTGACGTCGCCGACAGTGTGGTGTCGATCGGCAAATCCAGGGAGGAACCAGCGTCAACGTGATCCCCGAGGAGGCATGGATCGAAGTGGACGCCAGGCGAACAGCAGGACCAGGTTGCCCGACTAGAGAGCGACTTCCTGAAGCAGCTTCGCAGGGCGGTCGACGCGGAGAACGCGGCGCGCCAGGCAGCGAGCCACTCTTGCGTGCGGGTGAGCCGATCGGTGATCGGCCGGGCGGTGAAAACCCCCGCCGGCGCGGAAATCGTCCGCGCTGCCCTCGCCGCGACACGCGTGGTTGGTGCGCGCCCGGAACTCGCTGCCGCCTCGACCGACGCCAACGTGCCGATGTCGCTGGAGTCCCCGCCGTGACACTGGGCGGCGGCGGCGAGGGTGGCAACATTCACACGCGCCGAGTGGTACTCAAACCGCGGCGGAAATCGGGGTGTTGACCGTGCGCTGCTGGTCGCTCTCGCCGCGTCACGGGTGGAGCCGGTCTAAACCTCAGGCCTTCGACTCCCGCCTCCACAACCGAGTGATCACCGACGTCCACCCGGCCCCGTACGCCTGCGCACGCGGGCCTCTGCACCGATCAGCGAATCGTGCAGATCTGATCCATCCACCGTGGCTCCCGCGCCCACAATCGTGTCGCGCAGGCGGGAGCCACGAACAGCACCGGGTGATACCGTGACGTTGGGTCCGATCTCCGCATCCTCGAGCGTGACGCCATCCGCCACATGAACGGGCTCGTGCGCGATCACGTTGGTGCCGTGCAGCGGCGGGCCACGCCAGGTAGCCAGCACATGCTGGTTGGTTTCCAGTAGCGTTTCAGGCTTGCCGGCGTCGTACCACCCCTGTACCTCGACGGCCTTGATTTTGGCGCCGTGGTCGATCATGTACTGAAAGGCATCCGTCAGGTAAAACTCGCCGGCTACTCAGGGGTGGAAGTTACGTGGTCGATGCCTTCAAAGAGCAGCTTCCAGTCGCGGATGTAGTACAGCCCAATGTTGGCGAGCTTGCTGACCGGCCCTTTCGGCTTTCGATGATCCGCGTCATGAAACCTTGCTCGTCGGTGAGCACGACCCCGAAGCGCTGATAATCCTCGACCTCCTTCACCCAAATCACGCCGGTGACATCGTCCGGCGGTGTTTTCACGATGGACAGGTCCGCATCGAAGAGGGTGTCCACGAAGATGATCAGCAGATCTTCCTGCACGTACAGGGCGGCGAACTGCACTGCCCCGGCCGTGCCGTTCTGCACCGGTTGCTCGACGTAGTCCACATGGAAGTCCGGGTACTCCTCGGCCATAAAGGCTTCGACTTTTTCCTTCAGGTGGCCGGTGATCATCACCGCTTCACGGACGCCGAGCTCCCGCAGGTCATCCAGGATGTAACCGAGAATTGGCTTGTCACCTACGCGCAGCAACGGCTTGGGTGTGACGTGCGTGCTGGGCGTAAGGGTGCCCTTTCCGGCGAGCGGCATGACGACTTTCACGATCGTTTCTCTTGCAGTGGAAGGCAGCTGCGCGGGTGCGGGAGCAAAATTTTGCGCCCGGAATGGCCTTTACGCGGATCGCTCCTTCGCCAGGAACCGCGCGACTCCGGCCTGCATGTCGTCCGTTGCGTGCGCGATCACGTTCATGTCGGCGCCTGCACGTGAAGCGCCGCCCGGAAGCTCATCCCGTCGGCGTGGATAAAGCAGCCAGTTTGGAGAGCTGAACCGCCGAGGGACTGCGCTCCGCCAGCTCCGCCAGGAACCGGCTGCACTCGACATCGAAGTCATCGTCTGGGAAACATGGTTCACCAGGCCGATCCGTTGCGCCTCCGCGGCGGTCAGGATATGCCCACGCACCACCAGCTCGAACGCGATCTTTTTCGGGTACGCTGCGGCGGAGGATCGCCATCACCATCCCCGCGACGAAGCCGATGCGCGCCTCCGGGTAGCCGAACTGCGCCATGTCGGGAGGCGAGTACCAGGTCGCAGGCGATCGCCAGTCCACACCCCCCGGCGAGGGCACGCCCGCGCACCAACGCCACCAGGGTTTTACGCAGCCGCCGCGGAAACAGGAAGAGCTCTGCCAGGCCATCCACGTCGGCCAGATTCTCCATCACTGACGCGCGGGCGATCTTGCGCAGCGCCGACAGGTCCGCTCCGGAACTGAAGTCCTTCCCCGCCCCACGCAGCGCGATGACCCGCACCGCCGGGTCCGCGTCCGCAGCTCGGAGTGCCTGCTTGAGGGCAGCGATCAATCGGTCGTCCAGCGCGTTTCGTTTGTCTGGGCGATTGAGGGTGAGAAAGGCGATCCCCTCCTTCTGCTCGATGAGCAGCGGCTCACTCATTCGCGGGCGAGCGCCAGCCGGGCGATATCATCCGGGACCTCGATCTCCATCCGGAGCATCGCCGTTGAAAGGGTCTTACCTTGCGCATCCGTTTTCAGGGAGACGGTGCCCCCACCGCCCAGGGCGTTGTGAAGGAGAAAGTTCAGCGCCTGCAGGTTGGGAAGCTCGAAGCGTTCGACACCGCCGAGGCAGATCCCGCGAAAGTGCTCCGTTACGCGCTCGGTGGTGAGCTGCTCGTTGAGCACCGGATAAAACTGGGCCTGAGCGCGATCACACCTACGTTGGCCGTGTCGCCCTTGTCGCCGGAACGAGCATGGGCGAGATGTACAAGCTGGATACGCGGCATCGGCGGCTCAGCTGCCTGGCGTGTTGCTCCCGCGGTTCAGCAAGGCGATCGCGCCACCTACAACGAGCAAGACCAGAAAGAAAAGCCCGGGGATGATGAACCCGGTGAAGAGCATGCCGGCGATGAAGAAAACAGCGGCGATCGCCATGACGATCTTCCATGCGCGACTTGAGATGGCAGCCATGTGACCGGACCCTCGAGGTTGAACGATTCAGCGTCGCACGGTGAGTTGCAAACCGCGCGCCCGTCACGCGTGGTAGTTGGGAGCCTCTCGGGTAATGGTCACGTCGTGTGGATGGGATTCGCGCAAGCCGCCGCCCGTGATCCGCATGAACTGGGCTCCATGCGCAGCGTTTCCACGTCCGGGCAGCCGAGATAGCCCATGCCGGAGCGCAGCCCGCCAATCAGCTGGTACAGCGTGTCGGCCGCTGGGCCCTTGTACGGAACACGGCCTCGATTCCCTCGGGCACGAACTTGCGCGTCGCTCGCCTCCTGGAAGTAGCGGTCCGCGGAGCCTTCCTCCATGGCTGCCAGGCTGCCCATCCCCTCACGGTCTTGAAGCGGCGCCCCTCCAGGAGAAACGCCTGTCCGGGGCTTTCCTCGGTTCCCGCGAGCATGGACCCCATCATCACCGCGTGAGCGCCGGCCGCGAGAGCCTTCACCACGTCCCCCGAATACTTGATCCCGCCATCTGCGATCACCGCACCCGGCCCGCTGCACCTTCGACCGCGGCGAGCACAGCGGTGAGCTGGGGAACGCCGACGCCGGTGACGACCCGAGTGGTGCAGATCGAGCCAGGTCCGATTCCCACCTTCACCGCGTCCGCCCCGCGCTCCACCAGCGCCGCGGCACCCTCATGCGTGGCCACATTGCCGGCAATCAACTGCACGTCGGGGAACTGGTCCCGGATGCGGGCGACAGCGTCCAGGACGCCCTGAGAGTGGCCGTGCGCGGTGTCCACCACCAGGACGTCCACTCCCGCCTCCACCAGCGCCCGGGCACGCTCCACATCACGCGGAGCCGCGACCGCGCCGCCGACGCGCAGGCGGCCCTGCTCGTCCTTGCAGGCATTGGGGAACCGGCGGCGTTGCCGGATGTCCTTGACGGTCATCAAGCCGCGGAGCTGGCCGCCATCGTCCACGATGGGCAGCTTTTCGATGCGGTGGCGGTGAAGGATTCGCTCGGCCTCCGCCAGGGAGGTGCCAACCGGCGCCGTAATCAGGTCTTCCCGCGTCATCACCTCGCGCACCTGGCGCTCCAGATCGCCTTCGAACTGCAGATCGCGGTGGGTGAGAATCCCTACCAGGCGGCCGCTATCCTCCACCACGGGAAGCCCTGTGATCCCTGAGCGCTCCGTCAGCTGGATCGCCTCGCGCAGGGTTGCGCCAGGAGCGACCGTCACGGGTTCGGCAATCATGCCGCTCTCCGAACGCTTGACGCGATCCACCTCCTCCGCCTGGCGCTGCACAGACATGTTCTTGTGAATGATTCCGATCCCGCCCTCGCGCGCCATGGTGATGGCCATGTGCGACTCCGTCACCGTATCCATTGCTGCCGCCACGAACGGGATCGGCAGGGTGATCCGCCGCGTCAGCAGGCTGGCTATGCACGTATCCTTCGGATGAACCGGACTGTAGCGGGGGACTAGCAGAACATCGTCAAAGGTAAGCCCCTCCCCTGCGAAGCGGGAGGAGGTTTCTTGCGGGTGAATGGTGGGGTTTCCACCATGCAGCGCGCCCGCCGCATCTCTGCCCTCGGAAAGGGTGGATGCCGGCGGGCGCATGGAACAGGACGCTTGCGTCTCGCATCGGGCAAGATAGCCCCGGGCGAGCCCCCTGTCAACGCTACTCGGCGCGTACGCCCAGCAGCCTGCGTACGCGCTCCGGAAGCAGCGCCTCGGCCTTGTCCAGCATGCCGATCGCATGCTCCAGGTGCTCGGGCTCGCCGTCCCAGTGCTCCATCAGGACGTCCATGCCGGCGTTGTTGAGGAGCCGATTGAGGGTGAGCGCCAGCAGGTACAGGTCATCCACCTGGCCCAATCCGACGATGAAATCGGGGATCAGGTCGATCGGCATCAGGATGTACGCGATGGTGGCGACCAGGATGCCCTTGTCGGCCGTTGAGACCCGATTGTCGGTCGAAAGCCGCCACAGCAGCTTCAGGAAGTTGGGGATCTCCCGAATCATCGCCATCACGGAAGCACGCTCCGGGTCGTCCGCGCCCGCGCGGCGTAATCGGCGCGAACGGATCTCGCCGAGCAGCGGTTTTTCTTCCTCCGAGGTTCGGCCGAAGCCGTCATCGCGTTGCGGAGCCATGGCGCAGTGGGTGTTGGGTTTCAGGGGCTTGCACTGGTCCTTGCCGGCAGGAGCATACTCCGTGCCCGACGCCGCGACGCGGGGCCGTCGCTGTCGCCTCAAGCACCAGGACGGTTTGACGTGGGCACGGGAGCGGAAGTACTTTGCCGGCTTCATTTTGCCCTTGAACCTTTGGACAGCAGACCCATGGCGATCCTCCCGCTCCGGGCAGTGGAACCCGGCGGAACCGAGCTCCGCGACGCATGGCTGGACGAGATTCGTACGGCACTCGAGCAGGGGGAGGACCGATGGGAGCTGTGCGCCCGCACGCTGAGGGGGATCTTTTATCCAGCTCTTGTTGGTGCGGACACCGAGCATCTCCCGGTTGAGGCCCGCCTGGCGCTCGCGGCCATGGATGCGCGCAACGTGACGCTGGAGCCTGAGTACTACGCGGAAGTGGACCCGGAGCGCTTCACCGAGCGCAAACCGCTCCTCTGGATGTGGCAGATGTTCGACAAGTCTCCGCTCGGCTCGAACGTGGACCTCGGGGTGAAATTCAGACGTGTGCTCGCGCCCTACATCTTCGGGCGGGTTGGGCGCAACTTCAAATGCTTTCACAACGTGGAGGTAAGCTTCGGGTACAACCTGGAGGTGGGGGACGATGTGGTGGTGCACCGCAACGTGCTGCTTGACGACCGCGGGGGAATCGTGCTCGGCAGCCGGGTTTCGATCTCGGACTACGCCAACATCTACTCACATACCCATTCCATTGTCGACCAGGCGGACGTGTCCACCCTGAAGACCGTGATTGGCGACGGCGTGCGGATCACCTACCATGCCACCGTGCTGGCGGGCACGCAGGTCGGGGAGAATGCCATGGTCGGCGCGATGGCCGTGGCTACCCGGGATGTGCGCCCCTGGCACGTCAACGTGGGCATCCCGGCCAAGTCGGTGCGCGTAAAGCCCAACGCACCCCCGGAAGCGTACAAGACGACGCTTCGCGGAGCGCAGCAGCATGCCGGGGACTGAAGCCGATGCATGCCTTTCAGCGCGAAGCTCAGATGCCGGGATTCGCCGGTATAGCTGATGGGGGCCGAAGCATCTCCACGTGCATGATCCCATCCTCGTCATAAGGCTCCGAGGCCACTCGGAAGCCGAACTCCTCGTAGAAACGTTCGAGATAGCACTGCGCACCGATCCGCACGGGTGCGCCGGGCGCGAGCACTTCCACGCGACGAATTGCCTCGCGCATCAGCTGCTTGCCGAGGCCGGCGCCGCGCAGCTGGGGGTGGGTGACCACTCGACCGACCGAAGGCTCCTCATACTTCAGACCGGGCGGGAGAATGCGTACATAGGCGCCGAGCACGTCACCATCGCGGTGCCCGGACATCCATCCTCGAAGGTGCCACGCACCTGCGTCCAAGCCGTCCGCGTCGAGGTACGGGCAGCTTTGTTCGACAATGAAGACCATTTGCCGCAGCTGCAGAACCGCGTACAGCTCGGCCGGCGATAGCGTGTCGAAGCGCGACCAGCGCCAGGCCAGCGGTGCAGCACTGCCGCTGAAGGGCAGAGATTTCGACTCCACGATTTTCGATAGGGGCATGGCCCCTCAAGCTACGCTCTGAATTCCGGGACGTAAACCGTCAGATCGCCTGCCAATCCTAATCTCCTGGGGCGGGTGTGATTATCAGTTCGATCAGTGCGAGCAGGCGCTTCTTTTCAGCCGTGGTGATCCGGGGCGGCACCGTGAGCTGCACGGTCCGGCCAGGTCCGAGGCTGAGCACGAGCGAACTGTTTGGCTCCGCTTCGGTTGCGCTCACGGCCGGGGCCGGACGCGCCCTCGCGCTGCCCGGCGCGGACGTGGGCGCAGGCAAGGCTTCTGGCTCTCGCTGGTGCTCCAGGACCGGCGCTGCTGGTGGAGCTTCATCGTCCTGGTTGCGCTGTGGGACCACCTGAGCGCTTGACGCGCGCGTCCTTCGCTTCGGATCTCCAGGTGCGCCCTGCGCCCAGCGGATTCGCGTAGGGTGCCCCCGCCGGCCCGGCACAAAGCTTCCCAACCCGGTGAACTCAACCAGCCGCGCGAACGCCGAAGACCCCTCGTCACGATTTGTTTCGCTATTTCCGTAGCCCTGTGTACCCCACCAGTTAACCACCCAGTCCAGCGGGGTCTCGTTCGGAGCACCGCGGTCGAAGACGGCTTCCAGCAGGAGACCATAGGGCTCGAAGCGTCCCATCGCGCCGCGCACCAGGCCTGCTCGTTCCCGCAGGCTCGCCAATACATAGTCGCGCCCAGCCTGTGTCAGCTCACGGGTATCCGGATCTAGAAAGCCCAGTGCCGTAGCCGCTACCAGCGTTCCCTGGAAGGCGCCCGTGGAAAAGTCCAGTGCCTGAATCTGGCTGAGGTCACGACCTCTCGCGCGAGCTTCGAGGAAACGCGTCATCTCCTCACCGGTTGTTCGGTACGGTAGAACTACGCCCTTACTGCCGTCCATGATACCACCCCCATTGTTCAACCACAATAATGGGGTCAATGGATGTTGTCAACTATGGTTGTAGCAGGGGTGCGCTGTCTACCACTCGCCAGGATCGAGCCTATAGGGCGCGGGTGCTTCCGGAACAGTCTTAGCGGCAAGCGTGCTAAGTAACCCCGCTATTGTCCAGCATGCTCAATGTGTATCCGGTGCGGAAAACACCGTTAGCTTAAAAGTGGGATTAAGGACGGTGTGGAAATCCTGTTGGCAACTTCTTCTCCCGGGCATATGTAGTGGGCGCGTACCATGGCGAGCAGGGGCACCTCCCCTCTTCCGGACCGGCAACAGACACCGGCACGGGAGGCGGTACTCATCGGCGTCATCGAGCGCGCCGGTGGTCGGCGAATGAACTTTTGTGCAAGCGGGTGAACACCAAGCGCGGGACCTTCACACAAGGGCCACCCGTTGCTTGCCAACACGATCGCGCTGGCAAGCAACGGGTGTGATGATCCGAGGTGGACCGGGTGCGGCCGCGGAGTTGATAGCAGCTACAGCAGTTCCCGTTTTGGTCCGCAGCCCCCGGTTGCGGGCCGCTGAAGCCGCTGCAACCACGGCGGTACGAACCGGCGGATGAAGGAGACCCCGAAGGGGGACTTTGTGCAGTCGTTGCAGCGAATTGATTCGCCGGCAACGACGCTGCACAGGCAATCGGGAACGAATAAGCGGGACGGATTACTCCGGAGCGGCGGGAATCAATGTCCGTGAGGGGAAATGGTCAGCCCGTTACCCGCGATCCTCTACCGTGTTTTCGGCGGGCCTGGCCTTCAGGAACGGCGACTCGTGCACCAGCCGCTCCATTCCTTCGTCCCACTTGCCTAATGCCTCAATCGCTTCTCGATGGTAGCCCCAGAGGGATGCGTTGGTGGCCACCGTCAGGGCAAGGTCGATCTGGCTGACGGCGCGCAGGAGCTTCCCGGGTTCCGTCCCGACCCTGTCGAGATAGTGCCAGATAGCCTGGCGTAGCAGGTGGTACTCGGTGAAGATGACGGTCTCCGGCAAGTTCTGTGTGCGCCGGTGGTAACCGTGCTCCGCGGCGGCATGCACTTTCTGGCGGTGTGATTCCACGTCGGCCGGGTCACAGAGCGACGCTTCGACCAGGCCAACAACCACTTCAGGAAGGCTATTGATCCGGTGCTCCGCCGGAAGCGTGAACCACGGTTCTTCCCGGACCAGCCGGTCCCATTCTGCAATGACCTCGGCAACGTGCGCCTTGATGTGCTCGCAAACGTCTTTCACTGTGTGCTCAACCGGGAGGAGAATGAACGTGTGGTACGGAAGGAGCCAGAAATGTACAACATACCCGCCACACGCGCGACAGGCGATCACAGGCCCGGCCTTGCAGCGACGGAGGCACTAGTGTAAACATCAGACTGACGCCTCACCTTTTTACCTGGATCGCACAATGAACGAACTCGACGTCGCCACTGCACCCCTGGACCGACGCACCTTCATGGGCTACTTCGCCGGGGCGGGATTAGGCTCCACCCTCTTTCCCGGCGTGCTCTGGGCAAAAGTGGCGGCGGGTGCGGAAATCACCGTCCAGACTGTCACCGCCGCCGAGGAACTCGCCGGACTTGAGTTCAACAAGGAACAGCGCGAAATCATCGTGGACGACCTGAAGCAGCAGCGCAATCACATCCAGGCACTCCACAAGGTTCGACTACCCAATGAGGTTCCCCCTGCACTGGTCTTCGACCCCGTGCCTCCAGGAGCCAAACTCCCAGAACGGCGACGCGGACAGCGAACGGTGCGCAGCCGCGTTGCCCTGCGGGAGATGCCCGCCAGCGTGGAAGAGCTTGCCTTCGAGCCGGTCACGGTGCTTTCCGAACTGGTGAGGAGGCGCAGAGTGACCCCGACGCAGCTGACGCGCATGTACCTGGAACGTCTGCGTCGCTACGATCCGCTTCTCAAGGCGGCCGTAACCATCACCGAGGAGCGCGCGCTCCGCCACGCGGCCGCCGCGGACGCGGAGATCGCCCGTGGGCGCTATCGCGGCCCGTTGCACGGTATCCCCTGGGGCGCCAAGGACCTGCTCGCTGTGCGCGGCTATCGCACCACCTGGGGGGCGGCACCCTTCCGGGAACAGGTGATCGACCGGGATGCCACGGTGGTGCAGCGGCTGGACAACGCCGGAGCCGTGCTGGTTGCGAAGCTCAGCCTCGGAGAGCTGGCGTGGGGCGACGAGTGGTTCGGGGGAATGACCCGCAACCCCTGGAAGCCGGAGCAGGGCTCCAGTGGCTCCTCTGCCGGACCGGGGTCGGCGACAGCCGCTGGCCTCGTCGGGTTCAGCATCGGCAGCGAAACGCTCGGGTCGATCTCCTCCCCTTCCACGCGCAACGGCGTCACCGGACTCCGGCCAACCTTCGGGCGCGTGCCGCGGACGGGCGCGATGGCCCTCTCCTGGAGCATGGACAAGCTGGGCCCCATGTGCAGGAGCGTGGAAGACTGCGCCCTGGTACTCGATGCCATCCATGGTTCGGACGGCCAGGATACCACCGTGCGCGATCTGCCGTTTACCTGGGACGCTCGGGTGACTCCACGCCAGCTCCGGATCGGGATGTTCGAGGATGCATTCGGGCGTGATGAAAAGCAGTACGCGAACAAGAAGCGGGACATGGCTGCTCTCGATGTGCTGCGCGCCCAGGGCGCAACACTCATCCCGCTGAAGGTGCCGGAGGCGCCGTACGACGCCATGCGGATGATCCTCAACGTGGAAGGCGCCGCCGCGTTCGAGGAGCTGACGCGTACCGGGCGGGACCGGGAGTTGACGCGCCAGGGGAAGAACACCTGGCCCACGGTTTTCCGAGCCGCCCGCTTCGTCCCGGCGGTGGACTACATCAACGCCAATCGGCTCCGGACCCTGGCGATGCAGCGCTGGTTTGATCTCTTCAGGGATATTGACGTGATCGTCGCGCCGACCAGCAGTACTCAGCTGGTGGCAACCAACTTCACTGGCCACCCTGCCGTCATCTTGCCGAACGGCTTTCGGGAGGACGGCACGCCTGTGTCCATCACCTTCCTTGGCAAACTCTTTGGTGAGGCTGAGCTGCTCGCCGTCGCGCATGCGTACCAGAGCGCAACCGATTGGCACCGGCGCACACCAAAGCTACAGCTCCCGGCAAAAACAGGCTGAAAGCAACAGCGAGGGCCCGGATACCTTCCAGGCCCTCGCTGCTTCTCCCGGCTAAGATCGCTTAGTACCGATAGTGTTCCGGCTTGTACGGCCCTTCCACCGCCACGCCTAAATATGCAGCCTGGCCTTCGCTCAGCTGGGTGAGCTTCACGCCCAGCTTGTCCAGGTGTAGCCGGGCTACCTTCTCGTCCAGCAGCTTGGGCAGCGTGTACACCTTCCTTTCGTAGCTATCCGCATTCTGGTGCAGATCGATCTGCGCCATCACCTGGTTGGTGAAGCTCGCCGACATCACGAAGCTCGGGTGACCCGTTGCACACCCCAGGTTCAGCAGCCGGCCCTCGGCGAGGATCATCACACTGTGCCCGTCCGGGAAGACGTACTCGTCGTACTGCGGCTTGATGTTGATCCTCTCCACATCCTTGCGCTTCAGCCCGGCCATGTCGATCTCGTTGTCGAAGTGGCCGATGTTGCCGACGATCGCCTTGTCCTTCATGCGCGCCATGTCATCAATCGTGATGATGTCCTTGTTACCGGTAGCGGTAATGAAGATGTCAGCAGTCTCGACCACATCCTCGAGCGTCGTAACCTGGTATCCTTCCATCCGCCCTGCAGCGCGCAGATGGGGTCGATCTCCGTGATGATCGCGCGGGCGCCCTGACCACGCAGCGCCTGTGCGCACCCCTTGCCGACGTCCCCGTATCCCATCACCACCGCAACCTTGCCGGCGAGCATCACGTCGGATGCGCGCAGGATGCCGTCTGTAAGTGAGTGCCGGCAGCCGTACAGGTTGTCGAACTTGCTCTTGGTGACGGAGTCGTTGACGTTGATCGCCGGGAAGAGCAGCCTTCCTGCTCCATCATCTGGTAGAGCCGGTGCACGCCCGTGGTCGTTTCTTCGGAGACGCCGCGAATGTCACTGGCAACCGCGCGTCCAGCGACCCGGGCTCTTGCTCAGCTCGTCCCGGAGAAGCTGCAGAATCACACCGTACTCTTCGCTGTCCGCATCCGAGTTGAAGTCCGGCACGGCGCCGGCCGCCTCGAACTCCACCCCGAGGTGGATGAGCAGGGTGGCATCGCCACCGTCGTCGAGAATCAGGTTCGGGCCGGAGCCGTCGGGCCACATCAGCGCCTGCTCCGTGCACCACCAGTACTCTTCCAGCGTTTCACCCTTCCAGGCGAACACCGGAGTGCCTTGCGGATCGCTTTCGGTGCCGTTCTTTCCTACCACGACAGCGGCAGCGGCGTGGTCCTGCGTCGAAAAAATGTTGCAGGAGACCCAGCGTACGTCCGCGCCGAGATCGACGAGCGTTTCGATCAGCACCGCCGTCTGCACGGTCATGTGCAGCGAGCCCATCATCTTGGCCCCGCAAGCGGCTTTTGCCCGGCGTACTCTTCGCGAAGCGCCATCAGGCCGGGCATTTCGTGCTCGGCCAAGCGGATCTCCTTGCGCCCGAACTCGGCCAGCGAAAGATCGCGGACCTTGAAGGGGGTCGGCGCGCTTCTTGGGCGGCGGCGATGGGGTTGATCAATTCAGCGACAGCACTCACGGTGTTCTCCTCGGTTGGTGGGTAATGGACTGCGACTGCATCATGCCGTCCCCGCGAACGCGAACGACTTTTCAGCGACCGCCTGGCCGAAGGCGAGCGAAGACGCCTGGCGGACGCGGCCTTTGCCTCCGGGTCGGCCGCGAGAGGCTGATAGCGAACGCCGCCGAGCCCCTCCGCTTCCAGCCAGCCGGCGATCTGCTCCGCGCTGAAACCCTGCCATACATGACCCATGCGCTGCCGGTACTCCACCCGATCGTGCGGCGTCATGTCGACGAGCAGCAACGGCCTCCGGGGCGCAGCACCCGCGCCACCTCCGCGACGATCTGCGCCGGCTCTACGATGTGATGCAGCACCAGGAAGAGCACCGCGGCGTCCATCTCTCCGTCCGCCACCGGCAGCGCGGCCAGGTCCCCGCTTCGCACGTCCACGTGCCCAGGCCGGAGAGCCTTGCGGGCGGCGGCGAGCATGGCGGGAGAATCGTCGACGGCGATAACCTGCCGGACAAAGGGAGCCAGCGATTCGGCCACCTGCCCCGTTCCGCAGCCGAGGTCGCCCACCGTCCACTCTCATCCAGCAGTCCCAGCAGTGCGCGAAGATCCGCCCGCTGCCCGAACAGCTCGGTACGGACCCGGTCCCACTGCCCCGCCGCCGGATGAGAAAACTCCTGCGAGGTGCTCCTGCGCTCCGCGAGCACACTGCCGACGCGCTGCGCATCCTGGTCCGCGGCGGGCATTCCCGGCAACCTGCTCGCGCACCAGCTGCCAGAGCCGCTTTGCCGGCGAGTCCAGCCGGTCAGCCATCATACGATAGCGGCGGCTCGTCCCTTCCGCACGGGACACAACCCAGCCGTCATCCGCCAGCACCTTGAGATGGCGGCTCACCGTAGATTGTGGGAGCTGCAACACCGCACAGCTCGCCGACGGTGAGTTCGTGCCGCTCAACTACGAGCAGCACACGGCTACGCGTCGGATCGGCCAGGGCAGCCATGCGATCAAAGATCGCCCGTGCAGGCACAGTCATCTCAATCCGTTCATGCGGATGCAATGTTGCACATCCGGTAAAGAAAAGCAAGCTGAGGTGGCATCCTTCTCCGCAGGCCGTATATTGGCGGCAGCCTGATCCTTGAACCCGAGCGCAGCGACCGACCCATGTCACCGACCGAGTACCTGAACCACCATCGCGAACGCAATCTGGAAGAGCTTTCGCATTTTCTGCGTATCCCGAGCGTCAGCGCCAAGTCGGAGCACCGCGAGGATACCCGACGTGCCGCCGAGTGGCTCGCCGAGCGCATGCTCGAGGCCGGCTTACACAGTGCCGAGGTGATTGCTACAGGTGGACACCCGATCGTGCTGGCCGAGTGGCGAGGTGTACCCGGGGGCGAGACCGTGCTGGTCTACGGCCACTACGATGTGCAGCCAGCGGAGCCGCTGGACGAGTGGACCAGCTCCCCGTTCGAGCCGGAGATCCGCGACGGAAAATTGTTCGCCCGGGGCTCGGTGGATGACAAGGGTCAGGTGTACCTGCACCTGAAAGCGGTCGAGGCGCACCTTGCAGGCACCAAGCAGCTTCCGGTGAATGTGGTGTTTCTGGTGGAGGGGGAGGAGGAGGTTGGCTCACCTCACCTCGCGGAGTTCCTGGAAAGCAACACCGAGCGGCTGCGTTGCGACGCGGTGCTGATCTCGGACACGACCATGTTCGCCGAGGGTATCCCGGCGATCACGGTGGGATTGCGGGGGCTGGCCTACATGGAGGTGCGCGTACAGGGCCCCACGGGCGATCTGCACTCCGGCTCCTACGGTGGAGCGGTCGTGAACCCCGCCAATGCGCTCGCGAAGATCATCGCGCAGCTCCACGACGACCGGGGGCGTGTGGCGATTCCGGGCTTCTACAACGAGGTGCGCCAGCTCAGCGGCGACGAGCGGCAGGCGCTGCGAGATCTTCCCTACGACGAGGAAACGCTCCGGGAACAGACGGGTGCGCCCGCACTGGGGGGCGAGGCCGGCTTCACTGTCCTGGAAAGGCTCGGTGCCCGGCCGACACTGGACGTGAACGGGCTCCTGAGCGGCTACACCGGAGAAGGAGCCAAGACGGTGCTACCTGCCCGCGCAATGGCCAAGATCAGCATGCGGCTGGTACCGGATCAGGATTACCGCACCATCGAAAAGCTCTTTGCTGACCACGTGCGCCGCCTGGCGCCCGTGGGCGTGACGGTGGAGGTGGAGGCACTCCACGGTGGACACGCGTGGCGGGCGCAGCCCGAGGGCCCCGTTTTCGACGCTGCGACGCGCGCGCTTGAGAGCGCCTTTGGACGCGCGCCCGTTCACATGCGGGAGGGCGGATCGATTCCGATTGTCCGCGCCTTCCAGAACACCCTCGGCGCGCCTGTCGTGCTCATCGGCTTTGGCCTGCCGGGCGAGAACGCTCACGCGCCCAACGAGTGGATGTCGGTCGACAACTTTCACCGTGGCGCGGAAGCCATCGCGCGGCTGTACGAGGAGCTGCGTCCCGCCGGCTGAACGGCCCCGCGCTTTACAGGTCGTGCGGCTTGGAGGAAGCATCCCGGTTTCGGCTTGCCTGCCATGGCCAGTGGCCGTCGATCTCCACCTCGAGCGTGAAGCTCAGGAAAGTACGGATCACAATGAGGAGGCCGAGCACGCCCAGGTTGTAAAAGGTCGGCTGAATTGCCACCGTCCGGATGATGTCTGCTCCGACCAGCAGCTCGAGCCCCAGCAGAATCGCGCGTCCAAGCCCCGCCCGGAAGCGGTGGTATGCATCGCGTGGGTCGCGGCGGCGGAGCCATCGGTGCAGGTAGAGGACGGCGGTTGCCGCCGAACCCAGCACGATGACCGCGATTCCGGCCACCTCTATGCCGAACGCCAGCGCGTGTACCAGCTGATCGAATCCGCCCACCAGCGCCGGTGCTCGCACACTCGCCTCTTCCATGGTGCGTTTCAGTCGTGGTGGGGAGACACGTCGCCCGTTCCGAGCACCTCCCCTGCGCGCACGGGCTGATCCGGCTCGAAGTCCTGCCGCAGCACGACTCGTCCGGGCTCAAGGATCATCACCACCGACGAGCCCAGATGGAAGATCATCAGTTCATCTCCCTGGTGCACCCGGTGTGGAGGATCGTAAACCCGTGTCGCCGCGTCCAAACCCCGCCGATTGGTTACCCAGGCGTCTTCTCCGGCGGGCGCATTCCATGCGGGATCCCAGGCCGCCGAGATCCGCCCCACGTTGTAAGCGCCCACCGCGACCATGGCCACCCGGCCAAGCGGTCCATCGATGTAGCAGAGCAGGCGCTCATTGCGGGCAAAGAGCTGCGGCAGGTGGGACACCGCCGCTTTGTTCACCGGAAGGAGTGCGCCGGGGATGTGACGGGCGCGGCTGATCGCCCCGTCGCACGGGCTGTGTATCCGATGATAGTCGCGCGGACTCAGATACAGGGTGATGAAGGCGCCGCCATCGAAGCGTTCTGCCTCCTCCGGATCGTCCAGCAGCTCCGCGACCGTGTAGTCCCTGCCTTTGGCCTGGATCAATCTCCCCTCCCGAACCCTTCCTACCTGTCCGGTGGCACCGTCTACCGGACATGCAATGACAGCTGGCTCCTTCGGCCAGACTCTCGCGCCGGGCCGGAGCTTTCGGGTGAAGAAGCGGTTCAGTGTTGGGTAGGCGGAGAGTGGCAGCTCCACCTCTTGCAGGTCCGCGCCAACCGCTCGGGCGAACGCGCCCAGTATCGGCTCCCTAAGGGGGCTCGGGAATCTGGGCGTCCGCAAGCTTTCCGAAGCCACGGCTCAGCGCGCCCTGCGGGAGGCGCCCGAGCAGACCGAGCAGCGCACGCCAGCTGCGGGGTGGCGGATTGGGAACCCCGGTTTGGTTCATGCGACTGCCCTGCCGCACGGATCGCGCCGACCCGGCGCCGAGTGTTACATTGCGCGCCCATGATTGCAACCCTGCTTACCTCGCAGACACGCACCTTGCGCAACGGAATGCGCGTGGTGGTGCACGAGGATCGCACCTCGCCCGTGGTGGCCGTCCACCTGATGTATCACGTCGGATCGCGCCATGAGCGACCCGGCCGCACCGGGCTTGCGCATCTGCTGGAGCACCTGCTGTTCGAGGGAACGGAGCACGCGCCCAAGGGCACCTTCGACGACCTGCTGGAGCGCGTGGGCGGCAGCAACAACGGCTCCACCTGGCTGGACCGGACCTGCTACCACGAGACAGTGCCGACCCATGCAGTCGAGCTGGCCCTGTGGTTGGAGCGAGACCGGATGGCTTTCTTTCTTCCGGCGCTGAATGAAACCATTCTGAACACGCAGCGAAGCGTAGTGATCAACGAACGGTTGGAGGCTTACGAGAACCGGCCCTACGGGCTGGCGGACGAGCGCCTCCACCAGATGCTCTTTCCCCCGGAGCATCCGTACTCCTGGCCCACGATCGGCTACACGCGCGACCTGGAGGCGATCACACTCGCCGATACACGGAGCTTTTACCAGCGCTACTACGTCCCCAGCAACGCCGTGCTGGTGCTCGCGGGAGACCTTGCCGCGGACCCTGCGTTTGCACTCGCGGAGCGCTTCTTCGGGGATTTGCCCTCGGCTCGGCCTCCGGCGCAAGCCTCCACGGCCGATCCCGGGTTCCCGGCGGAGCGGCGAGACAGCATGTCGGACGAGGTCTCATTTCCCCGGGTGTACCGGGCTTATGCAGTGCCGGCGTACGGCACACCTGAGTGGGTCGCGCTGGATGTGCTTGCGTATGTGCTTGCGGATGGCGAAAGCTCGCGCCTGCAGCGGGCGCTGGTGCGCGAAGGGAGGCTCGCGCAGGATGTAGACAGCTACCTGTACCCCACCGAGCGGGCCGCGGTCTTCGGGATCGTGGCGACGGCTCGATCCGGAGTGTCGCCCGAAATGCTGGAAGCCGCCCTCGACGCCGTGCTGGTGGAGGTTCTTGAAAAGGGGGTCGATTCCGCGGAATTGGCAGGCGCCGTTCGCCGCGCCCAGCGGGACCAGATCGCGGAGCTGGCCACGGTGGAAAGCCGGGCGGAGGAACTCGCGTACGCGACGCTGGTGCTGGGAAGCGCCGGCGCGCTGGCCGAAATGCTCGAGCTGTACACCGCAGTCACGCCGGAGGGGGTGCGGCGTGTGCTGGGTGAGTATCTGGTTGCGAAGCGGAGCGTCACGCTAATCGTGGTTCCGGCCGAACGGCAGAGGGCACAGCATGCCGCCTGAGCTGCTACCGCGGCCGCGCCTCGGTCCGCCTCCCCCGCCCCGCGCCCCTCGTCCGGAGCGATGGACGCTGTCCAACGGCCTGCGAGTGCTTGCTGCCCCTCGCGCGGGACTCCCGCAGGTGGTCCTCCGACTGGTGATTCCCGCCGGCAGCAGTGCGGACCCCGCGGAGTTCCCCGGAACCGCATCGCTGGTCGGATCACTGCTAACGGAAGGCACCCGCAGCCGGCAGGCAGATGCCTTCAGCACGCAGATCGACCGGCTCGGCGCCTGTATTGGTGCGCACGTAGGCCATGACCTGGCTGCCGTGGAGATGGTGCTACTCGCCGACACTCTGGCGCCGGGGCTGGAGCTGCTCGCGGACGCGATGGTCTACCCCGCTTTCCGCGCCGGGGAAACGGAGCGTGTCCGCGCTGAAACGCTGGACGGAATCCTGGCGCGCGCGGACGAGCCGGCCAACGTCGCCGATGACCGAGCCGCGGAGGAGATTTTCGGCCCGGTGCATCCCTATGGGCAGCCTGTCTGGGGATCAGCGGAAGCGGTGACCGCGGTCTCAGCGGAAGTGCTGCGTCAGTTCCACCAGGTGCACTACCGCCCGGAGGGGAGCTTTCTGGTCGCTTCAGGGGAGTTCGACCCCGGCGAGCTCGCCCGGATCCTCAAGCGGGAGTTCGCCGGATGGCACGGCACGGCCTCAAGGCCGGCAGTGCCCGTGCCCGATTCGCTCCCGCGCGCCGCCGGCCGGCGGGTGTCGCTTGCCTGGGGAGACGCGACACAGGCGGAGATCCGGGTTGCCGGCGTGGGGCTCGCGCGGAAGTCACCGGACTGGATTCCCGCCGCGGTCGCCAACTACATCCTCGGGGGGAGCACCATCACCAGTCGCCTCGGAGCCAACCTGCGGGAAGAAAAAGGCTGGACGTACGGGATACACTCCAGCTTCGCGGACGGCTTCCAGCCCGCCGGATGGGGTGTCGAGACGTCGGTGGACATCGAGGTGGCGGACGACGCGCTCGACGAGATCCACCGCGAGTTGCTGAGGGTGACGCAGGAGCTCGTCCGGCCGGAGGAGCTTCGGCGCGCCAAGGACGCCCTGATTCTGTCGCTTCCGCGTGCGTTTGAAACGCCTGGAGGGGTAGCAAGTCGGCTTGCCACCCTGGAGGTCCACGCTCTCCCGCAGGACTATTGGGAGCGACTTCCCGCCCGGATCGAAGCCGTCTCCGCGGACGACGTCCAGCAGATCGCCGCTGAGCACTTCGCACCCGAGCGGCTTGTATCGGTGGTGGTCGGTCACACTGGAGAGGGGGCCTGAGCGCACCCGCCAGCGTCACCCCCGAGGCGGTACCGGAGCGCCGCACCCGCATCCTGGATGGGCCGCTTCTCCCGACACTCTGGTGGCTCGCCTGGCCGACGCTGCTCACCAATGTCCTGCAGTCCTCGATCAACATTGCCGATCTGTTCCTGATCGGCGGCCTCCCGCCCACGCTTGCCACTGATTCTCTCGCCGCGCTGGGGATGTCCATCCAGGCGATCATCATGGTCGTCGTGCTGCTCTCCGGCGTCAGCGTCGGCACCACAGCGCTGGTTGCGCGCATGGTCGGGGCTGGCGCGCGCGCGGAGGCGAACACCATCGCGCGGCAGTCCATGGTGCTCGCGGCGCTCTTTGGGCTGGGGTTCATCGTTCCGGTAGGGGTGCTGATCGCGCCCGGGCTTCTCCGGACGCTCGGCGCCACCGGTCAGGTACTGGAGATCGGCGTTCCCTTTCTGCGTCTGTCCTTTGTGGGCATGCCCCTGGTGGCGATGAACTTCGTCGCGGCGATGGCACTGCGCGGTGCGGGCGACACGCGTACTCCGCTTCGTGTGCTCGTCGTCGCCAACGTGTTCAACATCGGGATCTCGTACATGCTCATCTACGGGGTGGGTCCCCTGCCCCGGCTGAACGCGCTCGGCGCCGCGGCGGGCAACGTGCTCGCCGGCCTGCTGTCGTTCCTGCTGTACCAGCGGGCGCTCGCCAGCGGAAGGCACGGCCTGCAGATCGACTGGAACGAGCGCCCGATCCTCACTCGCGGTCACGCGCGGCGTGTGCTGAGCATCGGGGCTCCGACAGGATTTCAGTACTTCATGCTCAACCTGTCGGGAATTCTGGTCTACCGGCTGGTGTCGGCGACGGCCGATCATACGCTTGCGGTGGCAGCATACGCGATCGGCGTACAGGTGAGGAACGTAGCAGTCTGGGTTGCGCAGTCCTTTGGGGCAGCGGCATCGGCGATGGTGGGGCAGAACCTGGGCGCTCGACAGCCGGACCGGGCAGCACGGGCCGGCTGGACGGCCACCGGAAGCGCCGTGGCCCTCCTGGTGGGGATCGCACTATTCATCGGGTTCGGGGCGCCCACGCTGGTGCGGATCTTCAACGACGACCCGACGACCGTACGAATCGGTGCCGATTACCTCCGCACCCTGGCACTCTCCTTTCCTGCGCTGGCGGTGGCGCTTACAGTTGCGGGAGCGCTACAGGGCGCAGGGGCCACGAAAACCCCGATGGTGTCCAACCTATTCACCCAACTCGTGCTGGCAGTGCCGGCAGCGTACTACTTCGGCATCGTTCGCGAAGGTGGAACCAGCGCCATCTGGTGGTCGCTGGCTGCCTCGACGATGGTTTATGCAGCGCTCAATGCCGCCGCGTATGCACGGGGCGGCTGGCGTGAAAAGGACGTGTGACTCGGGCTCAAAGGCCGCGGTTCCAGGCGGCGTCGTCTTCCGGCTCGCTCCGTTTCTGCACCACAGGCGCCAGCTTGCCCGCTGCGCACGCCCAGTTCGCGCGGCGGCTGAGCCCCTCCCATCCGCAGGCAACGCACCAGCGGCGGCTCACCAGGCGGCGAAATGGTTGCAGCGGCACAAAACGGATCGGGAGCGTTTCACTGCTACACCGCGGGCATTCACGACCGACGGGGAGAAGTGCTATGAGTAACATCAGGGGAAGAATAAGCATGGCGACCCAGATCGCCATCGCGAATAGCCAAAACATGGTGCCCTCCTGCGCTGTGGTAACCCCCCCAGGCGTAGCGCAAAAAGCGCACCGACCAATTAGCCCGACATGAAGACCATCCAGGTCGATCCGGGACGGCCGGATCCCGCCGCGATTCAGCAAGCCGCCGCACTGCTTCGGGCCGGCGGCCTGGTGGCTTTCCCCACGGAAACGGTTTACGGTCTCGGCGCAAACGCCCTAGATCCGGAAGCAGTCGCGCGCATCTATGCCGCCAAGCGGCGGCCCAGTTACAACCCGTTGATCGTGCACGTACCCGATGCCGCGGCGGCCCAAGCGCTGGCGGCGGACTGGCCAGCCCACGCGGCGGCTTGCGCGGCGGCCTTTTGGCCGGGCCCGCTGACGCTGGTGGTCGCGAAGCACGCGCGTGTACCGGACGCGGTCACAGCAGGGCTGTCCAGAGTCGCGCTTCGCGTGCCCGCTCACCCGGTGGCCCAGGCGCTACTCAGAGCAGCCGAGCTGCCGGTCGCTGCGCCCAGCGCAAACCGCTCGAGTGAGCTTTCGCCCACCCTGGCGCGGCACGTAGAAAAAAGCTTAGAAGCTGCGGTGGACCTGATCCTGGACGCGGGCCCCGCCTCGGTCGGCATCGAATCCACGGTGATTGACCTGTCCGGCTCCGCTCCCATCCTTCTGCGCCCGGGTTCCATTCCGCAGATGGCGCTGGAGCGCGTTCTCGGACCGGTTTCCCTCCCAGGGTCGGCAGGGAAACCCGGCGAGGCTCGTCCGTCCCCCGGCATGCTGGACCGGCATTACGCCCCACGAGCCGAGCTCAGGCTGTTCACGCCCTGCGGAGTTTTGGACGTCCGGCCTGACTACACCGTCGGAGCACTGCTGCTCACGACGCAGGTGATGGCTCAATTTCCGGTACGAATGCCAGCCGACCCGGACGGCTACGCACAGCGCCTGTATGCGGAGCTTCACCGCCTGGACGACGCTGGCTGTGACCTGATACTGGTAGAGCGCGTAGCCGACACACCCGAATGGGCGGGAGTACGCGACCGACTCGAGCGGGCGGCGCGCCGGGGCTAGCCGTTCCGCTGCACGGGGCGACTGGCTAAATTGTGTTTCCGTTCACTTTTGCAAGTACATGTATGGATACGCGCAGGGCGCTTCTTGAAGATCTGATCGCTCGCTTTCCGCACATTCCCGCCGAGGCGGTCCTCAAGGAGGATCTCCTCCGCTCCGGGATTGCGTTCGATAGCTCGGCGCTCACAGACAACGACGCAGGCGAGGTGAAGCCGAAGTCGTACTTTATCTTTTCGTTCGATCACAAGCCCCTGCGCGAGCTCGGGGAAGCCGCGGTGCGCCGCCCGCCCGAAGAAATCGCGCTGACCGGCGGCCCGTGGGAGCTGCGTCGCACCATCGTATCGGTGCGGGTCAATCCGGACTCGCCCTACCGTGTCTCCGCCGGCGAGGATGGGCTGCGGCTTTCGCTGGATGCTGCACCGATCGCAGACGTTGCACTCCCCCCGATGCCCCCGTACTACCGCCACGCGCTTGCAAACGGGAAATCGGTCATGGAGATCGCACCCACCATCCAGTGGGGATACCTGATCTACCTGACCGTGCTCCGGTTGTGCCAGTACTTCGGTGCAAAGGAGGAGTGCCAGTACTGCGACATCAACCACAACTGGCGCCAGCACAAGCAGGAAGGGCGTCCCTACACGGGCGTCAAACCGATCGATGAAGTCCTTGAAGCGTTGGCGATCATTGACGCGCACGACCTTGAGCACGCGTCGCGCGCCTACACACTTACGGGCGGAAGCGTCACTTCCAGGGTTGATGGGTTCGCGGAGGCAGACTTTTACGGCCGCTACGCGCAGGCGATCGAGGAGCGTTTCCCCGGCCGCTGGATAGGCAAAGTGGTGGCGCAGGCGCTACCCAGGGCGGACGTACAGCGCTTCCATGACTACGGGATCCGGATCTACCATCCGAACTACGAGGTGTGGGACAAGCGACTCTTCGAGATCATCTGCCCCGGCAAGGAGCGCTACGTGGGACGGGAGGAATGGCACCGGCGCATCCTGGACGCGGCGGAGGTTTTCGGACCCCGGTACGTGATTCCCAACTTCGTAGCGGGTGTGGAGATGGCGAAGCCGTTCGGGTTCGCGACCGTGGACGAGGCGATCGCGTCCACCTCGGAGGGGCTCGACTACTTCATGTCCAGGGGAGTGACTCCCCGCTTCACCACCTGGTGCCCGGAACCGGCCACCCCTGTCGGCAGGGACAATCCCGAGGGAGCGCCGCTGGAGTACCACATCCGGCTGCTCGAAGCATACCGCGCCACGCTCGACAGGTACGGCCTTCAGCCGCCTCCCGGGTACGGGCCTCCGGGACCGGGGAACGCCGTGTTTTCCGTCAGCTCTTTCATGGACACGATGGCACCCGAATCGGTCGATTCGGCGGAGTTCGCAACGCTGGGTTAAACGATCTCCTCAATCCGGCGGAGCACTTCCGGCTCCGCGGCCGGAAAGCTCGGGGCCATCCGCTGCAGTGTGTCGACCACGACTCGCGCTACGAGCAGGTTGCGCACCGGCTTCTTGTCCGCGGGAACGACGTACCAGGGCGCGTGCGCGGTGCTGCACCGGTAAAGCACATCCTGGTACGCCGCGGTGTATTCGTCCCAGAGCAGACGATCTTCCAGGTCTCCCTCCTGAAACTTCCAGTTCTTGCCGGGGTCATGGAGCCGCTTTCGCAGGCGCTCCTTCTGTTCCTCCCGCGATATGTGGAGGAAGAACTTCAGAATGGTGACCCCGTTCTCCACCAGGATATGCTCGAAGGCATTGATCTGGGCGTATCGCTTGGACCACACCTCCTCCGGCACAAGCCCCCGCACCCGCGCGACCAGCACGTCCTCGTAGTGGCTGCGGTTGAAGACGCCCACCCTGCCGAATGGCGGCACCGCCCGGTGCACGCGCCAAAGGAAATCGTGCGCTAGCTCTTCTCGCGAAGGCGCGGCGAAGTCCGCAAGCCGCAGGTTTTGTGGATTAAGGGCGCCGAAAACCTTGCGGATCGTTCCGTCCTTGCCGCCCGCGTCGCGTGCCTGCAGCACCACCAGCAGCGCGCGCTTGGATTCAGCGTGGAGCGCTGCCCCAAGCTCCTCAAGATCGCTGAGCAATTTTCCCAGCTGCTCGTCCAGCACATCCCCGCGCGGGCTGCCCTGCGGCGCCCGCGCGTCCTCGTCCCGCAGCGGCAGGACGGTTCCCGGTGAAACCGGCGTTAGCAGCATCTCAGATCCCGAAATCCACCACGCGCGGCGGGTCCTGCGCGTAGTCGTAAAAGCCCTTGCCCGACTTGCGACCCTGGTAGCCGAGCGAAACCATGCGGCGAAGAAGCGGGGGTGATGCGTAGCGCTTATCCTTGTACTCGTTGTACATGATGTCCCCGATCTTGTCGAGCGTATCCAGCCCGACGAAGTCGCTGAGCGTGAAGGGACCCATGGGATACCCGGTGCCCAGCCGCATTCCCTTGTCGATGTCTTCCACCGAGGCTACTCCCTGCTCGACTGCGCGGATGGCGTCCATCATGTACGGCACGAGCAACAGGTTCACCACAAACCCCGAGTTGTCTTTGCAAACGATGGGCTCTTTGCCCAGGGAACGAGCGAACTCGAAAGCCGTTTCGAATACCTCCGGGTCGGTGGCGATGGTTTTCACCACCTCTACCAGCTTCATCACCGGGACGGGGTTGAAGAAGTGCAGCCCCACCATTCGCTCCGGGCGCCTGGTGGCGGCTGCCATGTCGGCGATGGTGAGCGAGGAGGTATTGGAGGCGAAGATCGCCTCGGGGCCGCAGATGCCGTCCAAAGTCCGCCACATCTCGTTCTTGATCTCCAGGTCTTCTACCACAGCCTCGATGATGATGTCGCACTCCGCCAGCTCCTCCAGACTGGTGGTGCCCCGTAGCCGCCCCAGCGTGGAGTCCCGATCTTCCGCAGCGAGTTTTCCCTTGTCCACCGCCTTGCCGAGCTGCTTGCCGATGCCCGCGACTGCGCGCTCGTGCAGCGCGTCGCTTACTTCGCGGACCACGGTGTCGTAGCCGGCCTGCGCCGATACCTGTGCGATACCACTCCCCATCAAGCCCGCTCCCAGCACGCCCACCCGCTTGATTTCCGGCATCAGTTTGGTCTCCAGAGGTGATTTGATCCTGCGTGTTCCCCAGCACCCATCAGAAACGGGGCGGCTTGATGCGCTTCAACACCTCACCCCATTCCGAGCCTGCCGGACTGCGAAGCTCGCGGTGCTCCAGCCGGTCCAGAAAGCCCTCAAGCTTTTCCTGCGTCTGGCGCGTGGTGTAGCGGTAGCCCGCGCGCATGCCCAGCATCCAGGCGCCTGCTATAGGAATGGCGGCCAGAGCCAGCAGATCTGGTGCTGCCGTGAAGAGGGCAAACACGGCGGGCGGTACGCCCATCACCGTGCCTGCGACGGCACCACCTGCTACGTATCCCGTGCGATCGCCGGAAAGGTTCACCGACAGCTCCACAAGCGCCGTTTCGGCATCCACCGCGAGGACCGCGACGTCCAGCTCCTTGATGTCCAGCCGCGGCTCGCGGTGGCCGAACTGCCGCGCCACCCGGCCAAACCCGGCAGCGATGCTGCTGTCGCGCAGATAGCGCGTGCGATCGGGAAAGCGCCGCTGCACCATCATGTACTCGCAGCGAAGCAGGTATTCTTCCACCACCCGCCGGATCTCGTCCGCGGAGCCGCGGACCGTCCTTGCGGCCCTGATACGGCCCGGGCCCATCATGCTCGCCACCAGCCCCTGCTCCTCCGGCGCCTGGCTCCGGACGTCGCCGATCGCGCGGCGTACGTGCGCCGGCTCCAGACCCAGCTCATGGCCGATGCGCACCACCTCGGCCTCCGAAATTCCTTCGTCCGCGCCACCGGCGGCACTTTGCAGCTCCATCGCGCGCCGGATCACCGCCTCCAGCTCCTGGCTGGACAGGCGATGCGCGGGAAGGTTGCTCCCGCCTTCGCTGCCGCGGGCGTCACTCATGTTAAGGCCAACACCGGCCCGCGGTGTCTCGATCAGGCGGGAAATGCCTCGACTACCACGGCGATCCCCTGCCCCCCGCCGATGCACGCGGTTCCAAGGCCAAAGCGCTTGCCCTGCCGGCGGAGCTCGTGAAGAAGCTGCACCGTGATCCGCGCGCCGGACGCGCCCAGCGGGTGGGACAGAGCAATCGCGCCACCCGAGACATTGGTGCGCTCCCGGTCAAGGCCCAGCTCTTTTTCCACCGCGCAGTATTGCGATGCAAACGCTTCGTTGACTTCGATCAGATCCATCTGTCCGAGTGTCATTCCGGCTTTCTTCAAAGCCATGCGCGACGCCGGCGCCGGTCCGATGCCCATGTGCCGCGGTTCGACACCGGCAATGCCGTACGACACAAAGCGCCCGATGGGCTTCAATCCGTTCCGGTCGGCATATCCCGCCGACGAGATCATCATCGCCGCGGCCCCATCCCCGATCCCCGAGGCATTGCCGGCGGTAACCGTGCCGCCCTCCTTGAAGTACGGCTTCAGCTTGGCAAGCATCTCCGCCGTGGTCTCCGGCTTCATGTGCTCGTCGTGGGCGAATTCCTGCTCGCCCTTGCGGGTCTTGATCCGCACGGGAACGATAGAAGCGTCGTAGTGCTTGGCATCCCAGGACTGCTTCGCAAGCTGCTGCGAGCGCAGGGCGTACTCGTCGACCTCTTCCCGGGTGATGCCGTAATGTTCCGCCAGGTTTTCTGCGGTCACCGCCATGGAGCACCCCGCGAAGGTATCGGTGAGGGACTCCCACAGCATGTCCTCGTAGAACTTGCCGCTCGGGCCGAGACGCTGGTCACCCCAACGTGCTCCGCGGATTACGTGCGGTGCCTGGCTCATCGATTCCGCGCCGCCGCACAGCGCCACCTGGGTTTCGCCGAGCATGATCTCGTGGGCAGCGTTCACGATTGCCTGGAAGCCGGAGCCACAAAGCCGATTAACGGTGAGGGCAGGGGTGGTGACGGGCAGACCGGCCTTGAGGCCGACATGGCGGGCGAGGTAGATCGCGTCCGCAGAGGTGTGAAGCACGTTGCCGAACACGACGCTATCTACTTCGTCCGCCGAGATGCCGGCCCGCTCCACCGCGCATCGCGCAACGGTCGCGCCGAGATCGGTGGCGGAAACGTCTTTGAGGGCTCCGCCGAAGGTGCCCATCCCGGTGCGCACAGCGGAGAGAAAAACTACGTCTTTGTCGGTTGCGTGCGTGGTCATGGCCTACTTCCTCGCGTGTGAAATGCCGAGTGAGAAACCTCCGAATATGCTCCGCTCCGGCTTGCTGGCGCAAGACGAGGCGGGTACCTTGGCGCCATGCCCTACCGGCTCCTGCGCCCCATTTTCTTCCGCCTGCCGGCCGAAACCGCACACGAGTTCGGGAGCCGTTTGCTTCAGGGGGCACTCGGCACAGCCGCCGCTCGCGCGGCGGCGCGTCGCGCTCTGGCAGTGGACCGGCCGGCGCTGCGCATCGAGCGCTGGGGCATTCAGTTCCCGAATCCCGTGGGACTTGCCGCCGGGTTCGACAAGTCAGGCACGCACCTCAACGCACTCGGCGCGCTGGGGTTCGGGTTCGTGGAGATCGGTACGGTGACGGCCGTGGCACAGCCGGGAAACCCCCGGCCCCGGATGTTCCGGCTCCCGGTGGACCGGGCCCTGTTGAACCGGATGGGGTTCAACAATCCGGGAGCCGAGGCGATGACCGAGCGGCTTGCCCACACCCGAATCGAGCCGGTGCTCGGGATCAACCTCGGAAAGAGCAAGGTCACTCCGCTTGAGCAGGCGACCGACGACTATCTTCGCAGCATGGAGCTGCTGGAGCGCTACGCCGACTATCTGATAGTGAACGTCAGCTCGCCGAACACCCCAGGGTTGCGACAGCTCCAGGATGCGGGGCCGCTGCGGCAGCTACTCCGCGCCCTGCTTGCCCGCGCAACACGCCCGCTCCTGCTCAAGATCGCGCCGGATCTGTCGGACAGCCAAGTTGACGAAGTTGCCGACATCGCAGGGGAGGAGGGCGTATCCGGGCTCATAGCCACCAACACGACAGTCGCCCGCGAGAGACTCCGCACACCCGCGAACCAGCTGAATGCACTGGGCTCCGGGGGCATTAGCGGCGCACCAGTACACGGTCGTGCGCTGCAAGTCGTAGCTCGCATATACCGGCGGACCGAGGGTGCGTTGCCGGTCATCGGCGTTGGCGGGATCTTCAACGCGGATCAAGCATGGGCGTTTGTCCGGGCGGGAGCGAGCTTGGTGCAGATCTGGACCGGCTTCGTATACGGAGGTCCGCTGACGCCGCGACGCATCAATCTGGGCCTGGCGGAGCACCTGGACCGTGCGGGATTCCGGCACCTTCAGGACGCAGTGGGTTGCGGGCTGTGACCGGATGATACGCGTGGGTCGCTTTCTCGCCAACTTTGTTCCGAACCGACCCATTGCGACCGACGAAATCAGCTTGGACGGAACGCAGGCGACGCTGTATCGCGGCACCACGCGCCGCGGCGCGCCCGGGTGGGTGGTTTTGCATGGAATTACAGTTCCAGGTCGCGCGCATCCCGCACTGATCCGGTTCGCACGGGCGCTCGCTGCATCGGGAGCGCCGGTGCTGGTTCCCGATATCCCGGCGTGGCGCGAGCTGTGGATCGCGCCAGTAGAAGCACAGGAGATCATTCGCACCTCCACCCGCTACCTGGCAGCGCATCCGGGCGTGCAGCCGGGGGGTGTCGGCCTGATCGGCTTTTCCTTCGGTGCGACACAGGCGCTGATCGCGGCTGGGGACCCGACGCTGCAAGACTCCATACGCGCAGTGCTGGGATTCGGGGCATATTGTGATGTCCGCCGCACACTGACCTGCATGCTCACGGGTGAGCACGAATGGGCGGGAGTGCACCACCAGCTACACCCGGACCCGTATGGCCGGTGGATCGTGGCGGCGAACTATCTCACCCGCATCGCCGAGTACTCCGGGATGAGGTCGGTCGCGGCGGGTCTACGGGAGCTCGCTAAAGAGGCGGGCCGGATGAGGGTATTCGCCGGAGATCCCGCCCTGAACGGGGTCAACGCCCGCCTTCGGGCGAGTTTGGATGCAAACGAGCAGCAGGTCTGGGATCTGCTTGCGCCGCTGGCCGGTGAGGACCGGGTGGACTCAGCCGCGGCCGCAGAGTTCGCCGGCCGGCTAGCCGCTGCGGGAGTAGGAACCGAGCCGTTGCTCGATCCCAGGCCCTGCCTTCCCCGGATACGCCGCCGCGTCGTACTCGCCCATGGACGTGAGGACCGCCTGATCCCGTATACGGAAACGCTGCGTCTGCGGGCCATGCTGCCGCCGGAAACGCACGCCTCGGCTACGATCACCGGCCTTTTTGAGCACTCCGGCGGGAGCAGCGCTCTCCGCCGGGCCGCATACGCCCGGGAAACCGTTCGCTTCGCCCGGCTGCTTCACCGGGCGCTTAGCAGCGTTTGAAAGCTCCTTGGCGGCTACTTCCTGCCGCCGAAAAGACCTCCGAGCGCACCGAGCCCTCCCCCACCGCCGCCCTGCACCATCTGCATCAGCTTGCCGCGAAAAGGGGCCGGCACGCGCGAATCCAGAAACTCCACCGCCGCGTCCACCGCCTTGCCGCGCCTGCTCAGGCGGAAGGTTGGCCGCGCCGCAACATGCTGTACCAGCTCGTCGATCATTGCCATGGGATATCTCCGGGTTTGGGACGTAAGCTCGGCTCGTGAATCAGATGAAGCCCGGTGAGCTCTACACGACTTGTGCCGCACCTCGAAGTATGAACTCGTAGGTGCCCGGCGCGGGAAATACCGCATTTTCGAGGGGCAAGACGAGTGGCGTTTGCGGTGGTGCACCATTTTCAGCAGGAAATGATACATCGGTTTCCACGTTGATGGACACCGCACGGACTTGCCGACGGATCGAGCAGGTCGATGCTGAACCGCTGGGTGCCGCTTTCGCCCGCTCCCACTCCAGCACCACGACTAGCGTTAGATGATCCTGCTGCGCCGGAAACCCCGGCGCGTAGAGCTGGTGAAAAACGCCATGTACGTCTATACGCCCATCAGCCCGGGCACTCGCGTGCTCACACACCAGCGAATACAGCACTTTCATCCGTTCTCCAGTCGCACCCGCACGGCCGCGGCGTGCCCGTACAGGTGTTCAGCTTCGGCCAATCGGATCACGTCCTCCGCCTGAGCCCGGAACCGCTCGGCGAGTACCCCAGCAGGCTCGTGCGTTTGAGGAAGTCGTACACACCCAGTGGCGAAGCCCAGCGCGCCGTTCCCCCGGTGGGCAGCACATGGTTGGGGCCGGCGTAGTAGTCGCCCAGCGGCTCGGGCGTCCAGCTTCCAAGGAAGATCGCCCCCGCATTGCGGATGCGCCCGGCAAGGAGGAGCGGTTCGGCGACGAGCAGCTCCAGGTGCTCCGGTGCCCGCAGATCCGCCACCGCCGCGGCGGCTTCAGGTCCGGAACGATCACGACCAGACCATTCGCCTCCAGCGCAGCCCGCGCGATCTCCCGCCGGGGGTTGGTTTCGAGCAGCGCCTCCAGGTGCCGCGGCACCGCGTCAGCGAGCGCGGGAGACGTGGTGACCAGCCATGCCACCGCATCCGGGTCGTGCTCAGCCTGGCCGATCAGGTCCGCCGCCACGTGCCGGGCATCGGCTGTGTCATCGGCGATGATCAAGATTTCCGACGGCCCGGCGACCATGTCGATGTCGACGCGGCCAAAGACCTGCCGCTTGGCTTCCGCCACCCAGCGGTTGCCTGGGCCCACGATCTTGTCCACCGCCTGGAACGGTCTCGGTTCCGTATGCGAGCGCGGCTACCGCCTGTGCGCCCCCGACGCGAACTACCACCGTCACTCCAGCGACGTGCGCGGCGGCAAGCACGACCTGCTCCACCTGCCCTTCCCGGGCAGGCGTGACCATGGCAATCTCTTCCACACCCGCAACGCTCGCCGGAAGCGCGTTCATCAGCACCGAGGATGGGTATGCAGCCCGCCCCCCGGGCACGTAGATGCCCACCCGCCGGAGCGGCGCCACTCGCTGACCGAGCACTGAGCCATCGGGAAGTAGATCGAGAAAGCCGCTTTCCCGCTGGCGCTCGTGAAAACGCCGGATGTTGTCAGCCGCGCGGCGAAGCGCGTCCAGGAGCGCAGAATCCAGTCCAGCCGCCGCTTCGGCAAGAGCGTCGGCGGGGAGGCGCAGGTCGGCGGCACTGGCGACGTGCAGGCCATCGAAGCGGGAGGTATACTCCAGCAGTGCGGCATCGCCCCGTGAAGCCACCTCGCTGATGATCCTGGCAACCGTGTCGCGAAGCTCCGGCTCATTGTGGGGCGCAGTCTGCGCCAGGACCGCAAGCTCCGCGAAGGGTGGCGCGCTGTGGATGGTGCGCAGCTTCACGAGATCGCAGCCTCCAGCAGGCCGATCATGCGCTCATGCTCCCGCAGGCGGAGCTTGTGGCTGGCCCGATTGACGATCCAGCGCGCGGAAGATTCGAGCACCGTATCCACTACCACCAGCCCGTTATCGGCGAGGGTGCGACCGGTCTGCACCAGGTCCACGATCCAGTGGGAAAGTCCCACCAGCGGAGCGATCTCCACCGACCCGGTGATGCGGATCAGATCGACCTGCAGGCCACGAGCGGCGAAGAAGCGGCGGGAGGTGGCGGTGTATTTGGTAGCCACGCGCGGCGTCCCGCCTCCGGGGAGAATCGGGTACGCCGCGTCCTCCCGGGCAGCGACGGCGAGTACGCATGCGCCGAAGCGCAGGTCCAGCGGGTGCAGAACGTCAGATCCGTGCTCCCCGAGAACGTCGAAACCGGCCACACCCGCGTCCGCCACCCCGGATTCCACATATACCGGGACGTCGGCACTCTTTACCGGCAGAAATTCAAAATTGCCATCCGTAGAGGGGAGTACCAGCCGACGGCTCGCGAAATCTTCCGGAGCTATGCCGTGGCCGAGCTGCTCGAAGAGCTGCAGCGCCTGATCCATCATGCGACCCTTGGGAAGCGCGATTCGCAGTGGGCGGCTCATGCGGGGAGTGCGTCCGCGAGCGCATCGGTTTCCAGCGCGAATCCCACCGCCGGGCGATCGGCGCCATAAAGGCCGAGCAGACCATCGTAGCGCCCGCCGAAACCCACCGCCCTGCCCACCCCGGCGACAAACACCTCCCACTGAGCGCCCGTGTAGTAGCCCAGCCCACGCACCTCCCCGAGATCGTAAACCACATGTGCCTTTTCCTGCTCCGTCAGCAGCGCGTCGCAATCCTGGAGCGAGCGTATCGCTTCGTCCGCCCCCGCGTCGGCAGCAACCGCGGCGGCCCGGAGAAGCACGACGCTACGTCCGATCAAAGTCGGCAGCTCGGCGAGCACCCGCTGGACGGCTTCGGAGGTGCCGGCCTCGCGCGCGTGCGCTGCCAGTGTCGCCCGGTCCTTGCGGTCGATCGCCTCTCGCAGCCGTTCCGCGGCAAGGGGAGAGAGTTCATCCAGCAGGGGGCGCACGAAACGAACGTCGCCCACGTTGATTTGAAAGTCACGAATACCCAGATCGTGTAGCACCCGGATGGCCAGGCGGAGGATCTCGACGTCGGCCACGGGCGAGGCATCCCCGATCAATTCCGCGCCGAGCTGAAAGGTTTCGCGTCGGCGCGCGCCACCCTCGCTCTCCTGCCGGTACACCTTGCCGGCATAGCACAGGCGAATGGGGAGATGGGCGTCGCGCAGCTTGGTCGCGGCCATACGGGCGATGGCGGAGGTAAAATCCGCGCGGAGCGCCACCCGGCGCCCATCCCGGTCGACGAAACGGATCAGCCGGTCCGCCAGCCCGGGACCGGCACCCCGGGTGAAGACTTCCTCATACTCGAAGGTGGGCGGAACAACCTCGGAATAGCCGAACTGCTCAGCCAATGAAAACCAGGCCGCCTGCACCCGGCGCCTGCGGCGTACGTCGTCGGCGAGCAGATCCTGCGAACCCGGTGGAACTTCGGCGATGCTCCGATACATCACGGCAACTTACCCGGTCGGGATGTCTCCTGGCAATTCGGGTGCGGCCGCAAGCGCGGCAAGCTGCTCTCCCACCTCCCCGGGCGAGCGCAGGTAAGCATTCGCGGCGGAAGCGAGCACCGGGGGATCCGCGACCAGAATTCCCTCTCCTGCTCCGCCGTGCACGTCGCGGATCGCAACAAACGCGTCCTCGTCCGTGCTGTCGTCGCCGAAGTACAGCACCGGCGTGTCGGTCGGTGGGCGGAGCTGTTCGAGCAGAAAGAGGACGGCACGTCCCTTGTGCCAGTCGGCCTTTGGCCGCACCTCAAGGACCTTTTTGCTGTGGGTAAGGCGCAACCCCGGAATCGACGAAACTCGCGCCAGAACTGCCGCGGTGAGCGCGGGCACATCCTCGTCTGCAAGCTCCCGGTAATGGAGGCCGAGCGTCAAACCTTTGTCCTCCAGCCAGGCACCCGGCAAACCGGGAGTAGCGGCTGCGCCTCGCGCACGGCCTGCGCGAGCCGCGGGCGCAGCGGCTGCCTCGGTGTGCAGCCGGGAGATGCCGGGACCTTCGATCTCCATGCCGTGGTTGCCCGCGTAGGTGATCCCCGTGATCCCGATCCGGCCGCGAACGTCGGACAGCGCCCGGCCGCTGAGCACCGCCAGGTGCACGTCGCCGCGGGCCCGGAGCTGCTCGAGTGCCCGTCTTGAAGCCACGGGGAGCTCCGCCTGCTCCGGCAGCGGGGCGATGGGCGCAAGTGTGCCGTCGAAGTCGAGCAGCAGCACCAGGCGCCCCGCCCGCCTCCATGCCTCCAGCCATGCGAAAGTCTTTCCGCGGCGTGCACCAGGCGTTGACCTGCTTGCGGCTCCGCGGGTACATTCGCCGCCGTTGTTTCACCCTTGCCAGCTATTGCCATGTCGTGGATGGAGCACGTGAAGTTCGACGAGCGCGGGCTCGTCCCCGTTGTCGCGCAGGAGGCCGATACGGGGGAGGTGTTGATGCTTGCGTACGCGGACCGGGACGCGCTCGCCCGCACCGCGGCCAGCGGGGTGGCGCATTACTTCAGCCGCTCGCGCGAGAGCCTTGGCGAAAAGGGGCCACCAGCGGAAACGTGCAGAGCGTCGTCGACATTCGTCTCGACTGCGACGGGGATGCGGTGCTTTACCGCGTCCAGCAGAGCGGTCCCGCGTGCCACACCGGCGCACGCTCCTGCTTCGCGGAAAGATTGGAAGACCAGACATGGGGCGCCGCGCCAGACCCGCGCCACGTTCTCACCCGGATCGAGCAGGTGGTACGCGAGCGCGACGAGCAGCGCCCGGCAGGTGCATACAGCACGTACCTGTTCGACCGGGGTATCGACAAAATTCTGAAAAAGGTAGGGGAAGAAACCACGGAGGTGGTGATCGCCGCCAAGAATGCCGACGCCGCTGAACTGCGCGCCGAGACCGCGGACCTGCTTTATCACCTTCTGGTGCTGCTGCGCGCCCGACGGCTGCCGCTGAGCGAGGTCTGGAATGAGTTGAGTGCCCGGTTCAGCGGCCGCGAGGAAAGGCCGCATCCAGGATAAGCTCTTCCTCGCCGGGATCGCGCCATCCGCCCTCATCCGGCTCCCCCAGCTGATCGAGTCCGCCTCAACCCAGTACGGCTGCATCCAGAAAAGCCGCGTCCCTGCCCGGTCGCGAGCTTCCGCGATCAGCACCGGGCGCGGCCCCTCGGCCGTCGCCATCACGATGTCCATCCCGAGAAGCAGGCACTGCGGGGATTGTCGTGCGTAGCTCGCGATGGCGCCGGCGAGAAGCGTAGGCGAAGCGCCGCCCGCGCCCTCGGGAATGGGAATGTTGAGGGTCGGTACTCGGGAGTCGCGTGGCCGGTGCGCTCGTGAACGCTGCGGATGCGTGGCGGGGTGTCCAGGCCGTCCATCGCCGCCCGCTCCATATCCTCGCGCATCTCCTCCAGAAAACGGACCGCCTGGTGCAGAGTACGTTCCACCTGAGCGACCCTGCTGCGAACGGCCGGCATCAGCGACACGCTGCGCAATGGGCCATGGTCGTTCTCCTTTGCGGGGGTTAACGCGCAGCTTCTTCGACCGCGCGACGTAGCCGAGACCACACTCCGGTCGCCAGTCGCAGAAGTTGGCCCGATCTTCCGGGTTCTCCGCCAGGAAAGCCCAGGCGGGTGCGCCACCCTTGCGAGTGTTGCAGCCGCGGCAGGCGGTGACCAGGTTCCCGTCGGAATTGTCGCCGCCACGCACCCGTGGCTCCACGTGGTCCAGGGTCAGCTGTTCCGCCGGAAACACGTTGCCGCAATAAACGCAACGCATGCCGTCGCGGCGGAAGAGGCGTTCCCGAAGCTCGGCGCTCACCGGGCGCGACCGCATAACCCTGGTCGGCGAACGCGGCGATCAATTCCTCCACATGCTCCTGCCCTCGCGTTTCCAGCGTCAACGCGACTTCGGCCTCGGTGACCCACAGACCCCTCGTGCCGCGCCGGTGGTCCAGCGACAGGACGTTCGCCCCGCGTTCAGCCAGCAGCGCGGTGATTCCCGCCAGGGCGCCCGGCCGGTCCTGCACCCTTACCCGCAGGTGGGCCAGGCGCCCGTCCCGGATCAAGCCGCGGTCGATGATGCGGGAAAGCAGGTTCACGTCGATGTTTCCGCCGGACAGGACCATCACCACGTGCTTGCCCGCGAGCTCGCCCACCAGGCTACAGCGCACTGCCGCGAGGGTCGTGGCACAGGCAGCTTCCGCAACGGTCTTTTCGCGCTCCAGCAGCAGGAGCACCGCAGCAGCGATGTCTTCTTCGCTCACCGCCACGAGGTCATCCACGTACCGCTCGATCATCGCGAAGGTCGAGTCGGCGATCCGCCGCACCGCAATGCCGTCTGCGATGGTGTCCGCCGGGCCGAGGGTGACCACCCGACCGGCCTCCCGGGAGCGGAGCGCCGCAGGGAGCGCCGCTGCTTCGGTCCCGACGATTCGGACGGATGGCTTCAGCGCCTTTATCGCAGCGGCGATCCCGGAGATCACCCCCCGCCGCCCACCGAGCACACCAGCACGTCCATCTCCGGGCATTGCTCCAGCAGCTCAAGGCCGATGGTGCCCTGGCCCGCGATCACCTCCGGATCGTCAAAGGGATGAATAAGCGTGGCACCGCTTTCGCCCTGCCGGCGCAGCGCTTCTTCCATGGCCTCGTCGTAGCTGCCGCCGTGCAGCACTACGGTCGCACCATACCGGCGCGTGTTGGCGACCTTGATCAGTGGGCTCCGCTCCGGCATCACGATCGTGGCAGGAATACCGAGGCGAGCGGCGTGGAACGCTACTCCCTGCGCGTGGTTGCCGGCGCTCGCCGCAATCACCCCGCGCTCGCGCTCCTCCGGACTCAAACTCAGCATCCGGTTCAGCGCGCCGCGCTCCTTGAAGGAGCCCGTCCGCTGAAGTTTTCGAACTTGAACCAGGCGTGTCCCCCGAATTCCTCTCCGAACCCTTCCGAGGGAGTGCAGGGTGTGAGCACCACCTGCCCCGCGATACGTTCCCGCGCCTGTCGGATATCCGCTAGTTGGATCATAGGCTTTCCCGTGGCTTTCCCGGATTGCCGGGCTGGACAGAATGTTGTAAGCTCCCGGCGCGCGTCATGCAAGCATCGCTTCACCCCGAACTCGACGCGCTGCGGCGCCAGCTGCCGCTCCGTGCGCCTGGCGGCGCGCACGCTGCGGTTGCCCTCGCCCTTCGCCGCGAGAAGACCAGATCGAAGTGCTGCTCATTCTGCGCGCGGAGCGCTCGGGCGATCCCTGGTCCGGGCACGTAGCGCTGCCGGGTGGGAGGCGTGAGGCCGACGACGCGGACGACCTGGCTACAGCCGTGCGGGAAACGCGCGAGGAGGTAGGAATCGACCTTGGCGCCCGCGGCGTGCTGCTGGGCGGGCTCCAGCCTGTGGAGCCCGATCCGATGCGAGCGGGATGCTGGTGGCTCCCTGGGTATTCGCGGTGCCGGAAGGTACGCTCGCGACACCCAATCTGGAGGTGCAGGCCGCAACCTGGATTTCCCTGGCGCTGGCGGAGCCCGATTCCGCTGCCGAGCACCCGTACGAGCTGCCGAACGGCTCGCACCTGGTGTTTCCAGCGTTTCGGGTGAACGGCCTCACCATTTGGGGATGACATACCGCATCCTCCTGGAGCTTCTCGCATACAAGATTACCTGACCGTGGCGCACGAAAACTTCACCCTGCGTTTGCCTCCCCGCCAGGCGGAGGCGCTCCGCGCCTGGCGGACCTTGAAGAGCTGCCACCGGAGGTGTATGCGGCGGAGGTCCTGGCCAAGCACCTGTATCACAGCTACACACCCGAAATGGCCCGTCGCGCACAGGCACAACGTCCGAACCCTGACTTGCTAGCATGCGGAACACCTCCTTTGAGTTCCTGAAACGACTGCTGGACGCCCCTGGCCCGTCGGGCTTCGAGACGGTCCCGGTCCGCCTGTGGCGCGCGGAGGCGGAAGAGTTTGTGCAAGGTACTTATGTGGATGTGCTGGGCAACGCGATAGCCACGCTCAACTCGGGGGGCTCGCCGCGTCTCATGCTTGCGGGTCATGTGGACGAGATCGGCCTCATGGTCACCCACATCGATGACGACGGACTGCTGTACCTGGACGGCATCGGCGGATGGGACCCGCAGGTGCTCGTCGGGCAGCGCATCCGCGTACTGGGACGCGCCGGTGAGGTAATGGGAGTCATTGGCAAGAAGCCGATCCACCTGATCAAGCCGGATGAACGGGAAAAAGCCTCCAAGCTGACGGACCTGTGGATCGACGTCGGAGCCGAAAACCGGGAAGCAGCCAGAGGCTTGGGACTACGGGTGGGCGACCCGGCGGTAATCGACGCGCGGCTGGTGGAACTGGGCGGTCGACGCATCGCTTCGCGCTCCATTGATAACCGGATCGGCGCCTGGGTCGTGCTCGAAGCACTGCGCATGCTCGCGGAAGCAGGCGACGCGCTCGCGGCGCAGGTGAGCGCCGTGGCGACGACACAGGAAGAAATCGGCTACCAGGGCGGCGGAGCGCGAACCAGCGCCTTCGCACTCGAGCCCGATGTCGCCATTGTGGTGGACGTGACGTTCGCCACCGACGTTCCGGGGATCGAAAAAAAACAGCTGGGCGAGCACAAGCTTGGCGGCGGTCCGGTGCTCGGGCGCGGTTCGGCCAGCCACCCGGGCGTCTTCGAGCGCCTGGCGGAAACCGCAGAGGCCGAGGGCATTCCGTACACGATCGAGGCGCGCCCAAAGCAAACCTCCACCGATGCGGACGCGATTCACGTGGTGCGCAGCGGCGTGGCGACGGCGAATATTTCGGTCCCCAATCGCTACATGCACTCGCCCAACGAGGTTGTTTCGCTGGATGATCTGGACGCTACGGTGCAATTGATCGCCGCGTTCTGCAGGGGCCTGTCGCCCGATGTGGACTTCACCCGCGGCTAGCGACATGTACACCGTGGACGAGATTCACATGCACGCTTCGGTGGACGCATGCTTCCAGGCGGGTGCGGACGTGGAGCGCTGGCCCGAGCGCCTTCCCCACTACCGCTGGGTACGCTTTCAACGCAAGGAAGGTTTCGGCACCGGGCGCGTGGAAATGGCCGCACGGCGCTCCTTCGGCCCCCTCTCCTACCCGGTGTGGTGGGTGTCCGAGATGCACCTGGCCCGGGAGCGCCCGGCCGTGCACTACCGTCACGTGGCCGGAATCACCACCGGCATGGACGTGATCTGGACGTTCGAGCCCGCGGGAGACGGCACTCTTGTCCGCATCGTGCACGACTGGAATACCGGACCTGCATGGCCCCTCCCCCAGCCGGCGCGCCGTGCTATCGCGGGCGGGATCATCGGCCCCGTATTCATCCACCACGTCGCGTCCCGAACACTGGCGGGCATCCGCCGCCACGTCGAAGGCGGGTAGCCCGGCTCTTCTGCGGGGAAGCGGTGTAGCAGCCTCCATGAACGAATCTACACGCCGGGTGGCGATCACCGGGATCGGCTGTGTCACTCCGATCGGCACCGGGGTAGAAGGCCTTTGGGAAGGTCTCCAGCGCCGCGAGTCCGCCGTCAAGCGCATCGACCGTTTCGATCCGTCTCCGTTTCGCACCCATATCGGGGCGCAGGTGGACGATTTCGCACCGGAAGCCTACATGGACCGCAAGCGGGCCCGGCGGCTTGATCGGTTCGGGCACTTTTCCGTTGCGGCTGCGCGAATGGCTCTCGAGGACGCGGGAGTGGACCCTGCGGGAGAAGACCCGGACCGTGTCGGTGTGCAGATCGGCAGTGCGCTTGGCGGCATTGGCTACGCGGAGGGGCAGCTCGGCAACTTCATCCAGGGGGGAGTACGCGCTGTGGACCCGCTGCTCGCGCTCGCGGTGTTCGGCGGTTCAGCCTCCTGCAACGTGTCGATCGAGTTCGGCTTCACGGGGCCCAACTCGACCAACGGGATGAGCTGTGCGTCGGGAGCAATGGCGATTGGTGAGGGGTGGCGCCTCATCCGCAGCGGTGAAGCCGACGTGGTGGTCGCAGGTGGGGTCGAAGCCCCGCTGGCCCCGCTGTGTTTTGGTGCCTTCGCCATCATCCGGGCGATGTCGACGCGCAACCATGATCCGGCACGGGCCTCCCGTCCGTTCGACGCGAACCGGGACGGCTTTGTGATGGGCGAAGGCTCGGCGATACTGCTTCTCGAAGAGATGGAACGGGCTCGCGCGCGGGGGGCGCGGATTTACGCGGAGCTTCGCGGCTACAGCACAACCACCGATGGTCACCACATGACGGCTCCGCGGCCCGACGGGGTCCAGGCTGCCCGTGCCATGCGCCAGGCGCTACGCGTGGCCGAGGTGGCACCGGACGAGGTGGACTACGTGAACGCCCACGGTTCGTCCACCCCGCTCAATGACAGCACGGAGTCCCGCGTCATCCGGGCAGTGCTGGGCGACCACACACCGGAGGTGGTGGTCAGCGGCACCAAGGGGTATCACGCGCATTCCCTCGGAGCTACCGGTGCCATTGAGGCAGCTATCTCCGCCCTAGTCGTCCAGCGCGGCTGGATTCCCCCGACGCTGAATTTGGAAGAGCCAGCCGCGGAGTGCGACCTGAACCTCGCCGAAGGGGCGGGAGCAACCCGGACGGTTCGACGGGCGGTTTCGAACTCGTTCGGCTTCGGCGGTATCAACGCCGCCCTGGTGTTCGGGAATGCGTAAAACAGCATGACTGTTGACTTTCTGCCTGGTGGGGAGTACATTGCCCGGTTATGACCGGCAGACTTGATACTCAGCTACCATTCTTTGCTGGACACAGTGATCCTGAGAGCAGCGAGCCTCGTATACCCCCGGGGCTCGCTGCTCTTGTTTTTTCCGCTTCCCAACCACCGGAATCATGTTCCTGAGCTCCCGTGCCCTCGACAGCTTTGACCAGTACCTCCACGACGTTGAAAAGTACCCGCTGATCGATGATCCCGCCGAGGAGCGTGCGCTCGCGCACCGGGCCCGAAGCGGGGACAAGCAGGCAGCGGAAAGGTTAGTCACGGCCAACCTGCGCTTCGTCATCTCCTACGTGAAGAAGTATCAGGGCCGCGGCCTGGGCCTGGGAGAGCTCGTGTGTATCGGCAACGAAGGGCTTCTGAAGGCGGTAAAAAAGTTCGATCCGGACAAGGGCGTCAAGTTCATCTCCTACGCGGTGTGGTGGATTCGTCAGACGGTTCTCCAGGCGCTTGCGGAACAGACTCGATCAGTCCGCATCCCGCTCAATCAAAACTCCAATCTGGTGCGCCTGTCCCGCGTGGACACCGCGCTCACGCAGAGCTTCGGCCGTACACCGACCGACGAGGAAATCGCCGCGGAGATGGGCGAGCCCGTCGAAACCGTTCGTGCTCTGCGCCGCGTTGCCGCGAGCGAATTGTCGCTGGATGCGCCGCTGGATCGTGGTGACCGGGACAGCGCTTCCTTCGGTGAGCGCTTCGCCGGCTCCGAGGCCGAGCAGATCGAGGAGGAAGTGGAGGCGCAGGCACGGCGCGAGTTCCTGGAACGCATGTTCGACAAGTACCTGACCGAGCGTGAGCGCAAGATCCTCTATCTGTACTACGGCCTGGACGAGGGCGAAGAGCGCACGCTGGAAGAGATCGGCATGCTGCTCGGCGTCACCCGCGAGCGCATCCGCCAGATTCGCAATCGTGCCTTTGAAAAGCTGCGCGAAAGCGCTGACGGTGCCGCACTGGAAGGCTTCTGGGCGGTTTCCTAAACTACGGCGCGGGTGACCAAAACGGCCCTCCCGCTCCGGGAGGGCCGTTTTGCGTTACTGGTAGGGCGTGCCGGGTGGGGTACCGGCTGATCAACCCGTGGCCGGCTCGGCCCGTCGGCAATCTCCGCCGCGAGTGTCTGCCCGGCAGCCGCGATGCGGCGCAGGGTTACGGCCGCCCGTGACCTCCTGCGGCTGGTTCCGCATTGCGCCGGGCGCGTGAAGATTCTGGTGCAGGTGCAGGAATACCACGGCAAGCGTGTCGGGCGAGCGATTGTGGTAGGTGAGCTGCGCCGTGCCATCCACACGCTAGCCACGCGCATCCAGCGTAGCGCGCAGCCGGTAGTGGGTCCATTGCTGCCAGCACCGGGGCCCGGGCTCCTACGTTGCGGCCGCCCCGGGAATGGCGGGGAGCCGCACGATGAAGCTGGTCCCCTGACCCTCGAGGCTATCCAGAAGCACCTCCCCCTGCAGTACTCGGACCAGCTGCCGCATGACACTGAGTCCGAGGCCGGTACCCTCGGCCCGGCGGTTGGTTGACTGCTCCGCCTGCCAGAAAGGATCGAAGATGTTTTGCATCTGGTCGGCAGGGATGCCGATCCCGGTGTCACGCACCTCGAGCTGGATCAATCCCCCCTCTACGCGGGCGCGGAGCGTGACCTCGCCGCTCTCGGTAAACTTGACGGCGTTGCTGAGCAGATTAAGCAGGATCTGCCGCACCTTGGGCGCGTCCGTGTGCACCAGGGTACTACCGCGGGGTACATCCACCCGAAAGGCGAGGTGCTTCAGCTCGGCCAAGGGCAGCGCCACAGCCGCGGTGTCCCGGACAAGCTGGTACAGGTCCACCGTGCCGATCTCTACTTCCTCGCGACCGGCGTCGATTCGGACAAAGGCGAGGACCTCGTTGATGAGCTGGAGGAGATGCCTCGAACTTGCCTGGATGCGCTCCACCTGCTCCTTTTGACGGGGCAGCAGCGGTCCCGTCAGCTCGTCCCCGAGCAGCTCGGAGTACCCGATGATCGCGTTCATTGGCGTGCGGAGCTCGTGCGACATCACCGCCATGAAATTGGATTTGGCCCGGCCCGCCACCAGGGCCTTTTCGTACAGGCGGGCATTGTCGATGGCGAGCGCCGCGCGCCCGGCGAGCTCTCGCGCGAGCGCCACGTCCGCCGGGCCGAAGCGACGCTCCGGGCTGCTTGCGACAAAAGCGAGCGCCCCGATGATCAGACCGCGAGCCGTCATCGGCACCGTCAACACGGACGCGATACGGAGGGTTCGCAGCAGACGCAGATGCTCGGCGTCGTCCGCAGCCCGCTGGAGGTCTCTGTCGACCACCTCAGCAATCAGGTTGGATTCCCCGGTGCGGATCACTCGCGCAATTCCACGAATTCCCTCCCGCAGGTCAACCGGATAACAGCGCTCCAGCTGTCGTGCAATTTCAGCCTGATTCGGGTCGGTGTGTGCAGTCGCTACGGGACGCACCGGCCCCTCGTCTCCGGCAAGGTAGACTCCGCACCAGTCCCCGAGCGTCGGAATGGCAAGTTCCGCCACGCGGGCGAGAGTTTCCTCGGAGTTGAGGGAGGAGGCGAGCACCGCGCCTGCGTGAGCCAGGAAGCGCTGTGCTTCTTCCGCGCGCCTGCGCTCGTCCACATCGATGCAGACCCCGACCCATTCCCGGACCTCCCCTTCGTTGTCCAGAACCGGGACAGCGCGCGCGACGAAGGTACGGTAGCTGCCGTTCCGCAGCCGCAGCCTGTACTCCGTGTTGTAGTCGCCACCCGTCTGGAGTGCCTTCTTCCATAATCGGGCGGTTCTACGCTGGTCGTCGGGATGAATGGCATCGAGCCAGCCCGCGCCTTGCATCTCCTCCGCTGTCTGCCCGGTAAGTTCGCGCCACTGCGCGAGGTCTCCTTGAGGCTGTCCCTCCGCATCCGTCGACCATACCACCTCGGCGGTCGCGCCAATCAACGTTCGGAAACGCTCCTCGCTGCGCCGCACGGCATCGTCTACGTGCCGACGGCGTAGCAACGCGTTCACGGTGGCGATCAGTTCACGGGCCTCCACCGGTTCGGCCAGATAGGCATCCGCGCCGACCTCAAGGCCCTGCACCCGGACGGCGGACTCGTGCCCAGCCGCTGACAGCAGCAGTACGGGAATCGATGCAGTGGCGGGCCCCGCCTTGATCTGCTGACACATCCGTACTCCCGCCTGCGCCGAGCGACCTGTGTCCAGGACGATGAGATCCGGATCCTCACTCGCGAGCCCACTCATCTCCTCGCTGCTGTTCGTCTCCGTAACCTCATAGCCGGCATCCCGGAGCACGCGACCGCTCGGTGCGCGGTCCGATCCGCGATCGGTCGTAAAAATTACAATCTGGGAAGCATTCATTCGGTCGAAAGCCAGCGCCATGCGAGACGAATGGACCGCGCTTCCTGCACGCCGCCCACCTTTCTCATGATAGCACCTCCGCCGGATCTTACAAGTGCCGGAGCGTTGTACGAAAGAACGGCTACTCCCCACTGCTGGCGCCCGGTGTGCAGGGTGGGTACAGCTGGCCGGCACGTTTCCCCGCTGAATGGAGTGAGATGCTGAGAAACCTGCCTTCGACATCCGGGCGCCCATCGCTGGCGAGTGGGCACGGCCTGCTGGTCGCTCTTCTGGTTCACGCAGCCGTTGGCGCGGCCATTTACATGTCAGGCGCTGTTGACGGCGCCGACTCCGCAGCGGCTGCGCTGGACGCACCGGCGGCTCAGGCGCGCTCAGGCGCGCGAGTCGCGGCCGGCGGCGCCGCAAGCCCGATCGCGCAGGGTGACTCGTTGGGCGCTGCTGCAGCCGAGCTGGCGCTTGCCGATACCGAGGACGGACCGGCGCTCGCCCAGGCTGCCGTGGGCATTCTGATCCAAGCACCGGACACGATGCGGCTGGGCCAGCGCTACGAGGTTCGGCTGTCGCTTCCGCCCTTTCGCACTCCCTTGCCAACCCTCGGGGCCTCGGATGACGGGGCGCGAGCACGTTCCCGGCGGAACGGAATCTCACCCATCCGACACGCGACGCTCGCGGGAGACAACGTGGTGGTGGCCCCACGCACCTCGGCGCTCCGGCTTGCCGACTCGGCGGCGTCTACGGTCTGGCGATGGATGGTTACGCCCGGCGCACCAGGCCGCGCGCGCCTCGCCGCCGAAGTAGCTGTCGTGCATTACCGCGAGGGCGAAGAGCGAATTGCGAGCATTGGTGGCGTGCAAAAGGATGTACACGTCGAAGCCAGCGGAGAGCAACAAATTTCGCGCTTTTTCGCCGCGCAGTGGCCCGGGCTCCTGCTCCTCCTGCTGGTCTCGACCATCGGGTGGCTGCGGATCCGATTCCGGTGGGTAAGCCCCAGCGGATCACTAAGTCCATGAGTAAACCCGGCGTGCCAGGTTGTCCAGGCGTGCCTTGACTCTGCCATTCTTCAGGTTACCGCGTCGTCGCCGTCCCGCGGCTTGCACCGTGGGCGCCAGCGCTGCAGCAAGTCTCGGCGCGCCCGCCTCGCCTTCGGAGCGATCCGCTGTTTGATCCAGATCACCCGCACGGCTCCGGGCTGCGGCTGAATCGGGCGTCCCCGGCTCGCCGCCCGGATCCAGGTGAATTCGGCGCCGAAAAGCAGGATCATGGACGTGTAATAAATCCACAAGAAGACGATCGCCAGCGAGCCAGCGGCTCCGAAGACGCTGCCCGGGTTGCTTCTTCCCAGATACACGCCAATACCGAACTTTCCCGCAGTGAAGAGGATCGCGGTCAAAGCCGCGCCGACGGCGGCGTCCCGCCAGGTCACCACCGCGTCCGGAAGCACCTTGAACATGGCCGCGAAGAGCAGCCCGATCACGCCGAATGCGATGCCGATATTGATCGCCTGTAGCAGCGGCCCGGACAAGCCAGCGGGTGCGAGTTGCGTCAGGATGTCGGTAAAGGCTGCCAGAAGCGCGCTCACAACCAGCGATACCATGAGCAGAAATCAATGCTCAAGATCATTGCGAAGGAGAGGACACGCTTCAGGAAGTAGTTCTTGACGTCGCCACGGGTGGGGTCGGGCTCCACCTTCCAGGTTGCGTTCAACGCCGCCTGCAGCTGCGCGAACGACGCCGTCGCCCCAAACAGGAAGGCCAGCGTACCGAGTACCGTTGCCACGGGTCCACCTGCGCCGGGGCGCTCCACGTTGCGGATCATACCTTGTACCTGCGCCGCCCCTTCCGGCCCGAAGGTCCGCCAATCTGCCCCTGAAGCACTTTCTCGACCGTACTGGTCTCCATCACAGTGCCGGTGATCAGAACCAGGAGAACGAGCAGTGGCGGAAGGAAAAACCGATGTGAAAGCGAGCGCGGCTGCCATGCGCGGACAGCCATCACGCATGAACTCCTGCACGGCGTTCAAAGTAGAGTGTGACCAGATGCGCTTTCGCGTTCGGCCGAAGCACCCGGCACGACTTCGTTCGGTGACATTGCAGGTTGGATCCGGGTAGGACAGCGGGGAGGCAGGCGAAGCCCGGGTTAATCCCGAGGACATGCATTTCCGCAACTGCGGGTGAGCTTCCGGCAAGCCACGCGCATGAAGGGCGCGGTGGCGGAGTCCGTATCGGGGTAACGAGCGTGACAGCTCTCACCGTAAGGTCATGAGTTGTGCAACTTTGCAGCCTTCGGCAAAGTGCATTGTTGCGGGAGTGCGATGTTTGTGCGTGGCTTGCGACCGGTCCCGCCCTTATGGCACTGCGCACCTTCACCGCCCCAGACGGCATTCTCTGGCACGTGTACAACGTTGAGCCCGCGTCCACTCCCCGCTTGGTGACCCCGGGGCTGGAAAACGGATGGCTGGTTTTGAGTCGGACACGCACAAGTGCAGGATAAACCCAATACCGCGAGGTTGGGAGACCTGCTCCGAATCCGAGTTGTTCGCACTGATGCGTAACGCCAAGCCGGTCCGCAAGACCATGCTGAGCGAGCCGCCGGAGCCGTAACCCCGTGCGCCAGGGTAGCGGGCTGGACCCGCGCCGCAGCTCTGGTGCGGAGGCCGCCTGGCGTGCCGGGCAGCGTGTAGGCGCTATTCGCCGCAGTCTGCCATGGTGTCGCACTCTGACGCCATGGTGTGACTCGAAGGGTGACGAACTAGCACACACTCCTTGCTGAGGGATGTGAACTCTCGCAGTACCCACCCCTTTCGGAGAACTATCCATGCGCCGTTCCACTCTCGCAGTTGCACTGCTGCTCGCCACAGCGCCGTTGGCCCATGCGACGGAAGTCTTGCCGGATGTGAAGCCGGAGCTACGCGCCGTTGAGGTTGCCGCACCCAGCATTCGCACGGATATCGTGGTGGCGCCCGCACGTGCGAAGCTCGCAGTGCCAAGGCTGCAACTGTCCAGCAGATGAGCTTAGGCACCATTCTGATTATCGCTCTGGTGGTGATCGGCGTGCTTGCTCTGGCTACGGCGCTTTAAGCCGGGCAGTTCCGGCGGGGAGGACGCCCCCGCCGGCTCACGAAAGAAAAACCCCGCCGCAAACTGCGGCAGGGCTTTCGGTTAGCTCGATGGGCCTGGGAGGAGTCGAACCTCCGACCTCACGCTTATCAGGCGTGCGCTCTAACCACCTGAGCTACAGGCCCGAGCGAATCCTTAATTTAGTCCTGTCGGTGGACGCAAGCAAGTCCCGCACCCTATAGATCCTCCTCGTTGGCGCTCCATCCATCCTCGTCCTCATCCAGCTCGTCTTCGTCGAGGTCGTCGTCCCACTCGTCCTCTTCGTCATCCGAGTCATCATCCTCCCAACTATCCTCCGCGTCACTGACCCAGCCGTCCTCTTCTTCTTCGTCCTCGAAACGAGCAACAGCGCGCCCTTCAATCTGAACCAACATCTACGGGTCTCCTTCTTCGCGAGGATTTTCGGCGTGTCTTCCGATGGATGTCCGGCGAAAGTACACCACGCTCCCCGGCTGTCAAGTCCCACTAGGCTGAGGCGCGGGAAGCTTTCTTCCGGTCGCTGGCGTTGAGCAGGCGCTTTCGCAGCCGCAGCGACTTGGGGGTAACCTCGATCAGCTCGTCGTCCGCGATGTAGCCGAGCGCATCTTCCAGAGTGATTTGTCGCGGCGGCTCCAGCAGGATGTTGTCGTCGGAGCCGGACGCGCGCATGTTGGTGAGCTTCTTGCCCTTGGCAACGTTCACCTCCATGTCGCCAGGCCGCGAGTTTTCACCCACGATCATGCCTTCGTATGTAGGTACGCCGGGGGCGATGAAGAGCGTCGCGCGCTCCTGCAACCCCCCCAGAGCGAAGGCAACGCTGTCCCCGTCCATCATGGAAACCAGCACGCCCCGGCTCCGTGTAGACATCGGGCCGGCATATGGACCGTAGTCCAGGAACTGGTGATGGAGCGTGCCCTCGCCGCGTGTATCGCTCAGGAACTCGGAGCGGTAACCGAACAAGCTTCGCGACGGCATTCGGTACACCAGGCGCACGAGCCCGCCGCCGGGATTGCGCATTTCCGTCATTTCGCCGCGGCGCTGCCCGAGCTTTTCGATGACAGGCCCCATCAGCGTTTCCGGGACGTCCACCGATACCTCCTCGTACGGCTCCAGGAGCTCCCCACCCGGGCCCTTGCGAAGGATGACCCGCGGCCGGGAAACCGCGAACTCATATCCTTCGCGCCGCATGGTTTCCATCAAGATGCCAAGGTGCAGCTCGCCACGCCCCGACACCGTGAGCGTGTCCGGGGAGTCGGTGTCTTCCACCCGGAGCGCCACGTTGCTTTCCAGCTCCCGCATGAGCCGCTCCCGAATTTGGCGGCTGGTGACGAACTTCCCCTCCCTGCCCGAAAACGGGGAGTTGTTCACCATCATGTCCACGGAAACCGTCGGCTCCTCGACGCGGATGCCCTCCAGCGGCTCGGGGGCGCTCGGGTCGCAAACGGTGGCGCCGATCTCCACGTTGCTCAACCCGGCAAGCGCCACGATGTCCCCTGCACCGCCCTCCTCCACTTCGACCCGCGCCAGGCCGGCGAAAACGAAAAGCTTCGCGACACGGGCGCGCTCAGCCACTTGATCGTTGCCATGTTCCACGAGCACGATGGGCTCACCCACACGGGCGGCGCCACGCTCGATCCTGCCGATCGCTAAACGGCCCAGGTAGGGCGAGTAGTCGATGGTGGAGATCAGCATTTGCAGCGGGCCTTGCTGCTGCCGCGGCGCCGGAATGGTCTTCAGAATGGTTTCAAAGAGCGGGCTCAAGTCCCGGCGCTCGTCCTCCAGCTCCCGGATGGCCACGCCCTCGCGTCCGACCGCGTATAGAAAGGGCGCATCGAGCTGGTGCGCCTCCGCGTCCAGCTCCATGAAAAGCTCCAGCACCTCGTCGTGCACGCGAAGCGGATCGGCGTCCGAGCGGTCGATCTTGTTCACCACCACGATCGGCTGCAGTCCCAGCTCCAGCGCCTTGCGCGTGACGAAGCGCGTTTGCGGCATCGGTCCCTCGGCGGCGTCCACCAGCAGGATCACGCCATCCACCATACGAAGGATACGCTCGACTTCGCCGCCGAAGTCGGAGTGGCCCGGCGTGTCCACGATGTTGATCTTGGTGGAGCCCCAGCGCACCGAAAGGTTCTTGGCGAGGATGGTGATCCCACGCTCGCGCTCCAGCGGGTTGGAGTCCATCACCCGCTCTTCCACCTGCTGATTTTCGCGGAAGGTGCCCGCCTGTCGCAGCATGTGATCGACGAGCGTCGTCTTGCCGTGGTCTACGTGTGCAATGATGGCGATGTTGCGGATCGGCATGCCTAGGCTGTCCCCTAAATGAAAAACGGGCTCGATGTTGCGGATCGGCATACGTACGGTCCCCTAAATGAAAAACGGGCTTCTGCGTGGAAGCCCGTGCGTTAGCGAAGCCCTTTAAGCTAACCTCAGGTGCTGTTTTGGTCTACCCCCTGCGCGGCTCGCCGGTACCCGATCATCTTGTAGATCAGCTTTGCCACCACGAAATCCGGTGCGGCGTTGCCGCCGAGCGGTGCCAGCTCCACGATGTCGACGCCGACTACGCTCCGCTCCGCGAACACACGCCGGAGCAGCTTCAGTGTAGGATACCAGGGCGGCCCGCCCGGCTCCGGTGTACCCGTTGCCGGCATCAAGGCGGGATCGAAGTAGTCCACGTCGAAGGTGATGTACACCGTGGGGCCAAGCGCCTGCACCACGCGTTCGATCCACGCCTCGTTGTCCCACATCTCCTCGGCGAAGATGGTGGTGATGCGGCGATCGGTCCGGATCAGCTCCCGCTCTTCCGAAGTGATGGCTCGGATACCGACTGCCACGACGTCGGCTGCTTCCACGCTACGCGCCATCACCGCCGCGTGTGAGTACGGGCTTCCCTCGTACTCGGCCCGCAGATCTCCATGCGCGTCGAACTGCAGCACCGAAAGGCGCTGTCTCTCCGGCATCCGCGCCGCGTGCGCAAGGATCGGCGCGCTCGAAAGAGAGTGCTCGCCGCCGAGGGCGATAACCAGGCGGTGTTCCGCGACGGACAAGATCCGCTCGTAGGCGGCGCGCAGTTCCGCGACCGCCCTCTCGGGCCCGGCCGACGACAGGTGCAGCGCCGGGAGCGTCGCGACGCCTACATCCGCGGGCTCCGCGTCGAGCTCCTGGTCGTACAGTTCGATGTAGCGGGAAGCCTCCAGAATGGCCGCCGGACCGCGCTTGGTGCCACCCTGGTAGGAAACCGTGGCTTCATAGGGAACGGGGAGGATCACCACATCTGCCCCCTCCCAGGCGGCCTGCTCCGGCTCCAGACCCAGAAAGTTGCGCGGCGCCTCCCAGGGGAGATCCCGGAGCACGGACGGAATCTCGGAGTGCACGCGGCTAGTTGAGTTGAGAGACTGGACAGGTAAGTCCCGCGGCCGGGCTGGCTACGCCGAGCGCCTGGCACTCTGAACAGGTGCCGTAGATCTCGAGCCGGTGCCGGTGCGGGACGAAACCATAGAGCAGCGAGATGCAGTCCTGCGCCCGCAGCACCTCCGGGCTCTGGAACTCGACAACCTTGCCGCAGGTGGTGCAGATCAGGTGCTCGTGGACCGGCTGCCGGGTGAAGCGGTGCTCGTACCGCTTGAAGCCTTCTCCGAAGTCGTGCTCCTCCACCAGCCCGCTACGCACCAGAAGCTCCATGGTGCGGTAGACCGTCGCCTTGCCGATACGCTCCCCCCGGGCGCGGAGCGCCAGTTCGATATCTTCCACCGACAGGTGGCCAGAGCTTTCAAATACCGTGTCCGCGACTGCTTCCCGCTGCGGAGTGACCGGGAGTCCCTGCTCGCGCAGGTAGCGCCGGAAAAGCGGGATGAACGGGGACATGGCCAAACGATAATGATTCTCCAGAACCGCCGTCAAGCCGCTTCGGAAGACTCCGCTTCGACGTACGCGCGCAGCACGTGCAGGAAGTCCTGGGCGTTGGTGATGACTCCAAAGGCCTGGTGCGTACCGCGGTCCTTGAGCTTGCTCACCACGAATTCGGAGGAGTCCACGCAGATGGTGGTGATGGGGCGGACTTCGCCGGAATTTTCATCGTATACGTATGACGGGAGCATGTTTCCGGTGGCGATGGAATGCAGCGCGGTGGCGATCATGATAACCGCCGTGGCCCTGCGGGTGTGCTGCTTCATCGCCTCCTGACATGCAAGCACGTCGGTGATCGTATCCGGGAGCGGCCCGTCGTCTCGAATGGAGCCTGCAAGAATGAAGGGCACCTCCTGAGTGACCAGCGCGTGCATGATGCCGCGGGTCACCACACCGGATGCTACCGCCTGGCGGATGCCCCCGGCCGCCCGGACGCGGTTGATGGCCCGCATGTGGAAGGCGTGCCCGCCCTCCACCGGGACTCCCCGCCCGTTCATCCCCAGAGTCGTCCCCATGATCGCCGACTCCACGTCGTGTACGGCAACGGCATTCCCGCCAAAGAGCACGCTGACGTATCCCTGCTCGATGAACCAGGCCAGGGTGTCCCGCCCCCTGGAATGCAGCACCGCCGGACCCACCACCCACACGACGTGCCCGCCGCGCGCACGCTCCTCCACCAGCACCCGGGCCATGGCCTGGTAGTCGGTTGGCTTTTCCCGCGAAACCTCGGAGGACATGAACTTGAACTCGCCCTCCGGACCTGCTTCGGCCTCACCCCAGAAACCCGCCGCGTGCACGTAGATGCCTGCGGAGCCGTCTTCCGCCAGCCCGACCGCGACCGGCTGCAGGGCCCGGACGTAGCGTCCCTCCAGCACTCGGGGCACGCCGTCGGGGTCCAGCACGATGGCCGAATCCATGCGCGGCTCCCTGGGAAGCTTCCATGCACCCTCGACCCGCACGTAGGTGGGCAAGTTGGTGGTGGAAAAAAAGCCTTCGGGCAGCACCCCATCGGCCGGTGCCGGCTCGAATCTGGCGTCCGGTGCGGCGGCAAAGCGCGACTGGGAAAAATCCGGGTGGCGAAACTGGCTCATCGGGACCAGACGAGATTGAACTTTCAGGGGGGCTGAAAGTACAAGTCCGCACCCGACCATACAAGCTGCCGCGGGCATTTACGCAAAAGGAGGGCGCCATTAGCACCATTGCCGCTGAAACGCCGCACATCGACACGCCCGCCCAGGCAGGGTGGACGACCCAGGATGCCCTCGACCTGTACAACGTGGCGGGGTGGGGCGTCGGCTACTTCGGGGTCAATGCGCGGGGTCATGTGACCGTGCATCCTACCCGTGAGCCCGGCCGGAGCCTTGACCTTTTTGAGCTGGCGATGGATCTCAACGCGCAGCGAGTGCAGCTTCCGCTCTTGCTGCGCTTTTCGGACATCCTGCGCACGCGGATCGAGATGCTTTCCGAACGCTTTGACAACGCGATCCGGGAGTTCGGCTACACGGGCGGATACACCACCGTGTACCCCATCAAAGTAAATCAGCAGCGACACGTGGTGGAGGAGATCGTCGCTTTCGGCCAGTCGCATGGTGTAGGACTGGAGGTGGGGAGCAAACCGGAGCTGCAGGCGGTGCTCGCGCTCACCGAGCGAACCGACCACCTGATCATCTGCAACGGCTACAAGGACGAAGAGTTCATGCGGCTTGCGCTGATGGG